>CAVTIB010000004.1:0-38643 GCA_963734715.1 uncultured Solirubrobacterales bacterium | reverse complement strand
AGGCGGTCGTGATGGTGAGCGAGAGCGACTGGCCGGCAGCGCTGGCGGCCTCGGTGCTGGCGGGCGCCCCGCTGCACGCGCCGCTGCTCTACAGCGAAGGGTCCACGCTGCCCGAAACGAGCAGCCGGGCACTACACGAGATGGCCCCTTCGGGGACTCGCGCGCTGGGACCGACGGCGACCGGCGTGCCGGGCGAACAGGTGATCCAGGTAGGCGCAAGCGCGACGCCGGCGGGATACTCGACGCGCGTCATCAAGGCCACGAACGCCGCGGCGCTGGCGGTGAGCGTCGAGCGGGTGTCGAGCCTCCTGCATGGACACAACCCGCGTCAGGTGATCGTGACGGCCGCCGACGGCCCACGGGCAATGACGATGCCGGCAGCGGGCCTGGCCGCCCAGACGGGCGCGCCGATCCTCTACGTGGACAGACTGCGGATACCGCGGGCGACCAGCACAGAGCTGGCGCGACTTGGACACACATCGATCTACCTGGTCGGACCGAGCACCGTGGTCAGCGAACGCGTGAAGGGGCAGCTGGAAGGTTTTGGCACGGTGACCCGCATCGCGGGAGCGACCCCGGCGACCAACGCGATCGCAGTGGCACGGTTTACCAACGGATCGTTCGGTTGGGGAGTTCTGGAACCGGGGCACGGGTTTGTGTTTGCGAACGCGGCGCGGCCACTGGACGGACCGGCGGCGGCGACGCTTTCGGCCCGTGGCGACTACGCGCCACTGCTGCTGCTGGAAGGCTCCAACCGCATCGGCTCGGCGCTGGGCGGCTACTTGAGCGACCTGAAGCCCGGCACACCGTCCTCCGGGCCGGTGCACACCGTTTACAACCATGGCTGGCTGATCGGAGATGAAAGCGCTATCTCCGCGCTCACCCAGGCGAGACTCGACACCGCTCTGGAGGTATCCTCTCGGCCAGCGGCAGAAACCGAAATCTCCTCGCCTACCACCACCTCCAGCGAATCGACGCCACCCACCGAACCATGAGCCAAGCAGAGAATCCGACCCGACTGCTCAGAGAGAGCGCGGGCGAGGTCAGTGTCGAGGACGTGCGTGAGTTGATGGGCGCATCGACTCCGCACTTCGCCCTGCAGTTGCGCAACCGGATCGCACTCCTGATCGCGGGGCTTCCCGACGATCACCCGGCGCGCGTTGAAGGCGAGCGTGAGATCGCACGTCTGGAGCGCCTTGGCATGAGTGGCGAGACGCGCGGGGAGGGCGGCAACGAGGGCGAGCGACCGTTGCCCTCGCTCAACGTCGCGTAGCGGCACGAGCGCGCGCGTCAAGGAAACGGGCGCGCAACAGTCTGAACAGGAACACGAACACGGCGATGTCGACGGCGAACATGCCGAGGTTGACCACCTGCGAGGCTTTGTTGAGGAACGTGTATCCCAGCACGACCGCGGAGTGCAACACCACAACGGGCATCAGCGCGAGCAGCAGCGTGTGAGAGCGAAAGCCGCTGCGGTGCTCACGCCAAGCAACCTCGATTGTGCCCAGCGCGACGGCTACGATCGAGGCGAGCAGCAGCGGCCCTCCGGCTGATATCCCGTGGCCTAGGCGAATCACGGCGATCACAAACGCGATCCCGCCCACAAGGATCAGCAGCTCGGACAGCGGCCACGGATGCCACGGCGCGGGAGGACGCTCTCCATAGGTCGGGGTAACCGGTACCGGTCCTCGAGCGGTCGGGCGAGTCCGCGCTCGACCGCGGCGCGAGGACTGCTCCTGTGGCTCGGCGTGTACGCGATCGGCGACAGGCGACCCGCTGGGACGCGGCTTGCGGGAACGACCTCGCGGGCCCTTGGTGTTGCTTGCCACGACTACAGTCTAAGCTGGAGCGCTGTGGAGCGACCGTCGAGCAGCTGGGAGCGCTTGGTGGGATTGCCGTTGCGGATCGAGGGGTATTCGCTACAGCCTCTGCAGGCGCTCGTATCCAGCGAGTTCGAGCGCAAGAGCACCGTCATCCGCTTGACGGGCGCCGGCCAGGAGGGCCTCGGCGAGGACGTCACCTATGACGCGGTCGACCACGACATCCTGCAGGGCGCAGGCCCGGTACTGCCGCTGACGGGTAGCTGGACGATCGGCTCGTTTGCCGAGCAGATCGCCTCGCTTGACCTGTTTCCAAGCGCCCCCCAGCGCGAGGTTTCGCGGCGCTATCGCGTGTGGGCATACGAATCGGCGGCCCTGGATCTGGCATTGCGCCAAGCGGGCACGTCGCTGCATCAGGTGCTGGACCGCACACCGGAGCCGGTGCGCTTTGTGGTCTCGCTCCGTCTGGGCGAGCCGCCCAGTATCGACCCGCTGCGCCGACGCCTCGAGCTGAATCCCTCGCTTCGCTTCAAGCTCGACCCCACGAGCTCCTGGAGTGAGTCGTTGATCGCCGAGCTCGTGGCGACCGGCGCGGTGGAGTCGGTCGACTTCAAGGGCTACTACTCGGGGTCGATTGTCGACCAGGCACCCGACCCAGTTCTGTACCGGCGTGTGGCGGAGGCGTTTCCCGACGCGTGGATCGAGGACCCGGCGCTTACGCCCGAGACCGACGCGGCGCTGGCTGCGCATCGCGAGCGCTTCTCCTGGGATGCGCCGATCCACTCTGTGGCGGACATCCAAGCGCTGCCGTATCCGCCGCGAATGGTCAACATCAAGCCTTCGCGACTCGGCGGGCTGCGTAACTTGCTCGACGCCTATGACTACTGCGCCGAGCGGGGAATCGGCAACTACGGCGGCGGGCAGTTCGAGCTTGGCGTGGGCCGTGGCCAGAACCAGTATCTCGCATCGCTGTTTCATGCGGACGCGCCGAATGATGTGGCGCCGAGTGACTACAACCTGCCCGAGCCCCCCGCCGAGCTGCCGCGCAGCCCACTCGCGCCCGAGCCGGCAGCGATCGGGTTTCGCTGGCTGTAGTACAGTTTTTGCGCTGGTTGGCCGCGCTTGCATGAATGCGCCCTAACGCAACTTCTCTGGCGCGGGCCTGTTGGGACGTCCGTAGGCTCTACGGTCCTGCCAAACGACTCCACCTGGAGGATGTTCGTGGCAAGCGCAAGTACCCACAAGCGATCGACCCGCGGCGCGATCGGGGCTGCCGCCCTGACGCTTTGCGTGAGCTACGCGCTGCTCTTCCAGCCGCCGCTCACACAGGCGGCGTCGAGCGCCGCCCGCGGGACGGCCGCTGCCACAAGCGCAAGTGGCGGCGCCGGCGGAATCTCCGCACCGTCCAGCAGCGGATCCTCGACGCCGAAAGCAAAAGCACCGGCGAGTCGTCCCGCCAAGGCGAAAGCAACCAAACCCAAGAAGGACCCATTCACGCTGACGAGCGCCGTGTGCACTCCGGCGATCAACTGCTCGACCAATGCACGCCAGGTCTCCCAGGGCGGAGAGCTGCTGATCAAAGGCGCTGGCCTGCGCAAGGGAATGGTCGTGGCGTTTCCACACAGCTGGAACGCGCGCATCGCCAGCAACTCCCCCACCGCCCACCTTGCGAGCTCTGCGCAGGGGATGATCGTGCACGTGCCAAACAGCGCCCATTCGGGGCGCATCATGATCTTGATCAGCCACGGGCGCCACACCAACTCATTTGGCCCGATCCAGATTGTGAGCTATGCGCTGCATCCGCCAACCCCGCCCAAACCGCCGGTGGCCACGCCTACGTCGACGCCAAGCGGCACTGCCTTCGACGGTCAGGGAATGTGGATCTGGTATGTGAGCCAGTCTGACGGTGGCAACCTTGCCTCGATCATCGCCCAGGCACACGCGGCCGACGTGACCACGCTGTACGTCAAGAGCTCCGACGGATCATCCAACTACTGGAGCCAGTTCAGCCCCGAACTAGTTGCACAGCTACACGCGAACGGACTGAAGGTGTGCGCGTGGCAGTACGTGTATGGCACCAATCCCGCGGGCGAGGCCGAACTTGGCGCGCGTGCCGTGGCCGCCGGAGCCGACTGCCTGGTGATCGACGCCGAGTCCGAATACGAAGGACGCTACGGAGCGGCGCAGACCTACATCGCCGACTTGCGGGCCAAGATCGGTGCCGGCTATCCGCTGGGCCTGGCCTCCTTCCCCTACGTGTACGACCACACCTCATTCCCCTACTCGGTGTTTCTCGGTCCAAACGGAGCTCAGTTCAATGCACCGCAGATGTATTGGAAGGACATCGGCAACTCGGTGGACACGGCTTACGCGAATACCTACATCTCAAACCGCGTCTACGGCCGCCCGATCTTCCCGCTCGGGCAGACCTACTCCAAACCCTCAGCCGAAGAACTGGTGCGCTTCCGCGAGGAGGCCCCTCTATACGGAGCGACAGGCACCTCCTTCTGGGACTTCCAGGAAACGCCGGCAAGCCTGTGGACGGCATTGGCAACCCCGCTCGCTCCCCTGACGAGCGTCACCCCCAATCCCTCCTGGTCGGAACTCGGCGAAGGCAGCAAAGGCGACCCGGTGCTGTGGATGCAGGAGCACCTCGCCGCCGCGATCCCCACTCAGGAAACGACCGGCATCTTCAACGCGACGACCACAGCCAACCTCGAGCAGTTCCAGAGCGCGCACGGAATCGCGCCCAGCGGCCACACCGAAGCGGCCACCTGGCAGGCGCTGTTGGCCCTCACGCCGGTCGCGGTTGACTGGACCGGCGCGGGACCAAAGGGTTGAGCGACGGTAAGGCCATGCCGCATGCGGCATGGCCCTGACCCGCACATGTGCGGGTCAGCCGGTCGGCGCATGCGCCGACCGGAACAGCATCGCCTCAGACGCGCTGAATCAGCGTGCCGGTGCCCAGCCCGCCGCCGCAGCACATCGTCACGAAGCCGATCTCCTTGTCGGAGCGCTCCAGCTCGTGCAGCAGCGTGGTGATCAAACGCGCGCCGGTCGAGCCGAGCGGGTGACCGAGCGCCATTGCGCCGCCGTTGACGTTGACGCGGTCCATGTCCGGGGAGAGCTCGCGCTTCCACGCAGCCACGACCGGGGCGAACGCCTCGTTGATCTCGATCAGGTCGATGTCGTCGATCTGCATGCCGTTGCGCTCGAGGATCTTGCGCGTGGCGGGGATCGGCCCCTCGAGCATCTTCACCGGGTCGCAGCCGACGGTGGTCTGATCCACGATGCGAGCGCGTGCGGTCAGGCCCAGGTCTTTGGCCTTCTCGGCGCTCATCAGCAGCACCGCGGCGGCGCCGTCTGAGATCTGCGAGCTGTTGCCGGCCGTGATCTTGCCGTCTGGCTTGAACGCCGGTTTGAGCTGGGAGAGCGCCTCGAGGTTGGTGTCGGGACGAATGCCCTGGTCGGTGACGTAGGTGTCGCCATTGACCGCAAACGGCACGATCTCGCGCTCGAAGCGGCCCTCCTCGGTGGCCTGGTGGGCCAGTTTGTGCGAGCGCACCGCCAGCTCGTCGAGCTCTGAGCGCGGTATCTCCCACTCGTCGGCGATCATCTCGGCGCCGAGACCCTGACCGACGATGTTGTGCTTGGCCATCAGCTCAGGGGTGAAGGCGAAGCCGAACTCCTGCTGGGTCTTCATCGCCGCGGAGAACGGGAAGTGGCCCATGTGCTCCACCCCACCGCCGATCATCGCGTCGTGCACGCCCGCCGCGATCAGCGCGGCGGAGAAATTGACCGCCTGCTGAGCGGAGCCGCACTGACGATCGACGGTCGTGGCGGGAGTCTCGATCGGCAGGCCGGCCTGCAGCCACGCGTTGCGGGCGACGTTGAGGCCCTGCTCGCCGAACTGCTGCACGCAGCCGGCAACGACGTCTTCGACGACGGCGGGCTCGATGCCGGCGCGGTCGATCACCTCGGTGTAGACCTTCGCGAGCAGCGCGTTGGGATGGGTGTCCTTGTAATAGCCCTTCTCCAGGTGTCCGCGACCGATCGGTGTGCGAACGGCCTCGACGATTACGACCTCGCGGCCCTCTGCTTGCCTCATGATGGTAAGTCCTTTGCTTGTCTGTTGCCGGTGGCGCCGCGGCATCTCGCCCGGCGTGTGCTCAGAAAGCGGGCGCAAACTGGCTTCTGGTGAAGACGCCGCGCGTTCGCTACCTCTACTGTACCGCTCAGCAGCACTAGATTGACTGGTCAGTCAACCAGGATCCGGTGCCGCTGGATCGAGGCACCCGGGCTGACAGCCGGATAGATCAACCGACAGCCACGCCCGGATCGCCACATCCACCGCTATATCCCTACCGCCGCCAGAGGAGCGAGAGACCTTGAACGAACGCCTAGCCATAGTCGGCAGCGGAGCCATTGCCTGCGGGCTGGCCGCCACCGCCGCACACCACGGACCAGTGCTGCTGCTCGCACGCTCAGACAGCTCAGCCGAGCGTGCACGCGCCACCGTAGAGAAGACCCTCAGCCGCCTGGAAGCGGAGGTCGATCCCCAGCATGTGCAGATCGTCACGGACGTCGCCGCGCTTGCGCAGTCCTCGTTCGTCGTTGAGGCGATCGTCGAGGATCACGATGTCAAGGCCGGCTTGCTGGGCGAGCTGAACGGCCTCCTCGACGAGCAGGCGGTGCTTGCCTCGACGACCTCCTCTCTGTCGGTGGAGCGCCTCGCGGAGGCATCCGGCCGCCCGGAGCGGTTCGTCGGCCTGCACGTGTTCAACCCGGTGACGCGCATGAAGCTCGTGGAGCTCGTGTTTCCGAAGGCCGCATCACCGGAGACGCGCAGCCGCGCCTCAGCGCTGTGCGAGACCTTCGAGAAGACCGCCGTCGAGGTTCCCGACGTGCCCGGGTTCGTGGTCAACAGGCTGCTGTTTCCCTACCTGTTCGGCGCGGTGCGGCTGCTCGAAGAGACCGGAATGGATCCCAAGGACATCGACACCTGCATGAAGCTCGGCGCCGGACACCCGATGGGACCGTTCGCGCTGCTGGACCTCGTGGGCCTCGATGTCTCGAAGGCGATCGGTGAGACGATCAGCGAGCCGATCCCGCCGCGCGTGGACGAGCTGATCGCCGAGGGCGCGCTGGGGCGCAAGACCAAGCGGGGATTCCTCGCCTATTGAGGACACACCCCGGCATGAGCCCAGGTCGGTGAGAATTTATTTAGCCTCACCAGACTTTTAGGCTGGCTTCATCGAGCGGGGCATACTTGCGTGTGCAACACAGATCGCATACTCGCCTCCTCCCAGTGCACACGTTCCGGCCCGCTCCCCCCGCGGGCCGGACGTGTCTTTGGGGCTGCTAGGACCCCGGCGGCGACTCGTGTCGAGCGGTCTCGCGCGGACCGCTGGAGCCCTGATCGCGATCATGCGCCGGGCGACGCTCGCGAATGCGCACGGCCTCCACGCGGTTGTGGTGGACCGACTCGACCCTGATCGAGAAGTCTCCCGAGCTGATCGTGTCGCCACGGCGGGGCAGACGTCCGATCTCGGCGAACACAAACCCCCCGACCGAGTTGTAGGCGTCGCTGTCGACCGGCAGCTCCACGCCGTAGTCGAGCAGATCCGCGATCGACACATGGCCGCGCACGAACCAGTCGCCGTCGGCAAGCTGACGAACCTCGCCGGCGGCCGGGTCGGTCTCATCGGCGATCTCACCGACCACCTCCTCGACGATGTCCTCGATCGTCACGATCCCCACAACGCGACCGTACTCGTCCACCACGACCGCCATCGAGGTGCGCTCGCGTTGAAGGTCGGCGAGCAGATCGTCCAGAGGCTTGGTCTCCGGGACGATCGGAGCGTCGTGCATGATCGGCTCGATCGAGGCGTGCGGTCCGTCGTGCATGAGCCGCTTCGCCAGCGAGGACGCGTGCACGAGCCCGCGCACGCGGTCGCGATCGTCGCCTTCGATCACCACAAGCCTCGTGTGGCCGCTTGAGATGCACAGCTCGAGCGTCGCTTGCACGTCCTGGGAGATATCGACCGTGACGACCGCTGGAATCGGCGTCATGATCTGACGCGCCTCCTGTTCGTGCAGGTGAAATACGCCCGTGAGCATCCCCGCCTCGCCCGGATCGAGCTGGCCACCGGCGTAGGACTCTGCGATCAGTCGCTTGAGCTCATCTGGCGAGCCTCCCTCCCCGATGTTGCTCGTCTCGACGCCCAGCAACTTCAGAATCCGGCTCGATATGGCTGTGACGCCCACGATCACGGGATGGAAAAGGACGCTGAACGCCTGCAGCGGCCTGGCGATCCTGCGGGCAACAGACTCCGAGCGATCGACCGCGTAGAGCTTGGGCACCATCTCCCCCGCGATCAGCTGCGCGGCGGCGATCAGCACGAACGCCACGACCACGGATATGACGATCGCGGCGTCATGGCTGGGCGTGCTGCCGAGCGCCCCTTTGAGAATGTCCGCGAGGGCGGGCGTGGCGAGCGCACCGATCGCGATCGAGGTCATCGTGACACCGATCTGCACCGCTGAGATGTACTCGTTGATGCGGTCCAGCTGGCTGAGGGCGAGCGTGGACCCACGCAAGCCTTCGTCGCGCATCACTTCCAGACGGGCGCGCCTCGAGCGCACGAGCGCGTACTCGGCGGCGACGAAGAACGCATTGATCGCGATCAGCACGACCGCGAATATGAGCTTCAGCCCGTTCACGCCCGACCGGCGCCTAACCAAGCGCAGAGGACGATGCGCCGCGTCCTGTGACGAGCAGTGAGAGGGGGGCGGCCCATGTCGGCCGGCGTGCTGCCGGTCGGGGCCAAGCTACTTCGGGGAGGTTTTTCTTCGTCGTTCATCTGTGGCCGACCGCACAACCGTAGCAGGGGCAGTGGTCGTCTTTGGGCACAGCTGGAAGACCGCTCAGAGCAAGAGCGTCGATGCGCGAAGCCATGTCGAAGTCGGCCTGCGTGATGCCGCCCTCAGAGTGGGTGGAGAGCTCCAGACGAACCTTGTTCCAGCCGTGAAGCAGCATGTCGGGATGATGATTGGCGGCCTCGGCGACCTCGGCGACGCGATTGACGAAGGCCATCGCCGCGGCGAAATCCTCGAGCTGCCACTCGCGCACGATCGCCTGACCATCGCGTCGCCACTCACCGGCAGCGAGCCTCGGCGTCGATCTCCGGATCGGAGAGGAGCGTCACGGAAGTCAGGATATCGAGCCACGATCGCGTGCCCAGGGCGAGCGAGGCCCACCGATATCCGGAGGCCCAGTCGACAGCCGGGGCTCAGGCTAGTCCCGTGAGGCGGAGGACCGGCTCGCCATCGCCGCGATGGGCGCCGACACGGCGACACCGCGAGAGACGACGCCGCACACGCGGCCAAGACCCAGCCCCAGCAAGAGCGATGACGATCATCCGCGGTTCTGATCGCGAGTCCCGCGAGCGCTCCGCCGATCAACCCGCCGATGTGATCGCCGACAGAGATGTTCGCGAGCGTGAAGCTGAGGATCAGATTGATGACGATCAGCATCCCGATGCCCGACTCCATCACGCTCATGCCGCGCGAACGCAGCTCGATCACGGCGGCACCCATCAAACCGAAGATGGCGCCCGATGCTCCGAGGCTCGGTGCGCTGGTGGCAAACAGAGCGCCGAAGGAGCCGGCGAGCATCGAGGTGAAATAGATGGCGGCGAACTTGACCGATCCGAGCGCCGGCTCGAGCATCATGCCGAGCAGGTAGAGCAGATACATGTTGAAGCCGATGTGGATGAAGTTCTCGTGCAGGAAAGCACTTGTGACCAGTCGCCAGTATTGGTGTTCCACACCCACTGCGTAGCGTTCCAGCACGCCATTGTCGATCACGGCTCCGTGGATGCTTGATCCCTCCAGCGTGAACTGGCCTTGCTCGGCCAGGAACGCCACCACGTTGATCGCGATCAACGCGATACGTGACGCGCGGACGAGTGGCCATGTTGCGCATCGTCATCACACGGGTGCTCTGCTTGGAGCACTCCGGGCAACGCATGCCAACGGGAGTCGTGGTCATGCAATCCGGGCAGATCGGACGCCCACACGACGAGCAGGCGACGCCCGTCTCGCGCGAGGGATGGCGGTAGCACGTGGCCATGAGCCGCGCAGACGCTAGCAGCGATGTCAGCGCGTGGCGGCATGAAGGGGCGGTCTGTCGAAACGGAGTCAGCGATCGCCGAGCAGCCTGCGGGTGTGCTCGCGCAGGTCGCCCACGGCGCGCTCGGCGGCACTACGAGCGCCCAGCGGGTCGCGCCCCTCGGGACGCCCGCGGTGACGCACGCGCAAGAGCACGAGCGCAACGCCCGCGCTGCCGCCAACGACCATCGCCGCCGCTGGACGAACCCAGTTGCGCGGATCGCGCATAGCCGACAGCTCCCAGGCCTCCAGCTCCTCCACAGCGCTCTCGGTGAGACTTGTGAGCGTGCTCTCCAGTCGCCTTCCGAGATCTTCGGGCGGCTCGACCGGAGAGAGTGCCTCCGTGAAGAAGGCCCTCGAAGTCCTGAGACGACCTCACTCATTCTGCATCTCCCCCTTCAGCAGCTCGTCCGCATCCGCATCCGATACGCCCACGATCTCCTCGAGTTGCTTGATCGCGCGATGGATGAGCACCTTCGTCGCTCCGTCGGAGCGACCCATCGCCCTCGCGATCTCGCGGTTGTCCATTCCCAGCGCAAAGCGCATGATCAACGCCTCGCGTCTGTCGTCCGGCAGACGCTGCACTCCGTCGAGCACCCGCGCGAGCTCGTCTCGACCCTCGACCAGCTCCTCGGTCGTGTGCGCGGCGGCCAGTTCGCCCGTGTCGTCGATCGGCGTCGACGGCTTGCGTGAGCGATCGCGATAGAGATTGGCCGCCAGATTGTGGGCGATGCGGATCAGCCACGGACGCAGCGGTCGCCCATCGGACTCGCGCTGGGCACGATCGAAATGACGGTAGGCCTGGAGAAAGGTCTGCTCGGTCAGGTCCTCGGCGTCGTGGTGATTGCCGACGCGATAGTAGGCATAGCTGTAGACGTCGCGCAGGTGCGCCCGGTAGAGCTCGGAGAACTCGGCGTCGAGCCGCGCCTTTGACTTCTGCGGTTGGTCGGCCACTCATCGCACCCTATCCTCCGACGCTCTCGCTTCCCGTCCGATCTTCACGCGGCACGCGCGTCGCGCCGGGATGGATCTTGGACAAGCCGCTTGCGCTCAGCGGGACCGACGCCGCCAAGCCACTCCCATTGCAAACTCACGCAAGTCCAGATGCGTTCGGTCACGCCGAGGGCAATCGCTTGTGAGGGCTCGGGCACGGTCGGATAGCCAAGCGGCGCGCCACAGCGGATGCGGACCTTGCGCGGGCGAACCCGCCAACCCCGGCGCACGTCCTCGGTGCCCATCACCGCGACCGGCACCACCCGGGCGCCAGTCTGCAAAGCCAGACGACCCACCCCCCGGTGAGGTTTGCCAAGTGGCCCCGGACGCACACGGGTGCCCTCGGGGAAGATCACCACGCAGTCTCCACGTTCGAGGATCGCGCGGGCGGTGGCCATCGCGTCCTTGTCACCCGCACCCCGATCGATCGGGAACGCACCGAGACCGTTGAGCAGCCACGCCTGCCAGCGTCGCTCGAACAGCTCGCGCTTGGCCACGTAGTAGACAGGGCGGCGTGTGAGCGCGCCGATCACAAACGGGTCGAGAAAACTGCGGTGGTTGGCCGCCAGTAGCACCGGACCCGAGCTCGGTATGCGCTCACGCCCACCGCGATCCAGTCGGAAATAGAGCAGGAAAAAAGGCAGCAGAATCGCGCGCACAGGCCAGTAGAGCAGTGGGTTCACGCCACGGCTCAGAGAGCGCTCGCGGAAGGGGCTCAGCTCAAGCGTTCCAGGCGCCGGCGAGCCGGACTGCCCAGAGTTATGGCGTTGCGCATCCGCCGTGCGCTCAACCGGGATCGACCTCAGCGTCATACAGGGGATACCCGTCGGCCGAGGCCACGTTACAGCGACCTTCCCGCTACCCTCGATGCTCCGCGCCGGAGTAGCTCAGCTGGCCAGAGCACCTGTCTTGTAAACAGGGGGTCACGGGTTCGAATCCCGTCTCCGGCTTTCGTGGCGACGACCGTTTCATACTGCCGGGGCAGCTGGGCAGGTTTGAGAGTCGCCAAGGTGCGGAGGTTGCGGTCACTCCGGCGCGAGCGAGTTGAGCTTGTGGGATCTCGCAGCCGCGGACAAGTCGCTGTCGTAAGCAAAGAAAGCACCAAGGTCCTCGCGCATCGTGAGCGCCGTGGCGAGATGTATCGCATCCATCGCGCGTAGCGGCGGGGTATGGGCGCCCGTGGCTAGCTCGATGATCTCCGGCGAGATCGGGATGAGGTTGATCCGCTCGATGGCTTCGTTTGCACGCCCCAGCACTTCCTCATCACCGAGGCGTCGGGCCGTGCAGACCGCCTCGACACGGATCAGCTCGCTCGCGACCTGCACGGGCCAGTCACCGAGGGCTGCCCGGAAGGCATCGGTCTCGCGCTCTGTCTTGAACAGCTTGACTAGCGCCGAGGCGTCGATGTAGGCGGCGTTCACTCGCCGCGGACCCACCGCAGCGCATCGGACGCCGGCGAAGTGCCCTTGGGGTCCGGTTCGCCAGGCGGAGAGTCAAGTTCCAGCAGACTGCCCCTGCCCGGCCTTGCGCCGTAGCGTTTAGCCAACCGGGCCTGCAGTTGAGACTCGGAGCCGGCGCCGGCGAGCACGGCCTGCGCGCCACGCAGTGTCAGCGCACGAATCTGGGCCGCCGCTGAGCGCGTCTCGGCAGGGTCCAAGAGGGGCTCGGTGAGCGCAAGCGCGCGTTCCATCTCCGAGTCGCGTTCCACTCCTAGACGTGGGTAACGAGCAGCCATAAGGTGATGGTAGCACTCTTGTGTAGCACCTTGCCAGACAGCTATGACCGTGTGTCTCCAACCGTCCAGCAGGCCGCGTCACGCGAGCAGCTTCAGCAGACCCTCGCGGTCGGGGCCGGGCATCTGCAGGCGCTCATGCCGGCTCGCCAGCTCGCGGATGCGCTCGGGCATGCCGTCCCGGGCGAAGGTCTCGCCCAACGGCGTAAGGCAACCGCGGGACTCCAGGAACGCCCTGAAGAGCTCGGGGTCGTGGAGCATCGCCGCGGTCAGCTCTCCACGCAGCACCTGCGAGGGGTCGCTCGGCTGTGGCGGCTGAAGCCCGTCGCGCAGCGCTTCGATTTCGCTCAGCCGGGTGCGATCCTCCGCGACCGTCTCCCGATACCAGGGTGTCAGCCGCTCCTCGGTGGCCGCGTCCCACGCCTGCGCGAACTCCAGTGGATCCTCGAGGTGCGAGCCCACGACCTCGCGCAGACACCGCGCGTGCAGCAGCCCGAGCGCCATCCCGCGACCGAGCGAAGGGTTGGTGCATGCCCAGGCGTCGCCCAGCAGCGCGACGCCGGTGAGCAGGGGTCGTCCGTCGCGCAGCGGACGGCGGTAGCGATCGTTCAACCCGCCCATTGCCTTGAAGTCGCCGATCTGCTCGCCCTGGAGCCAGTGCGCGTGCAGCGGGCACGCTTCCACGACCGAGACCCACAGGTCTGGGTCTCGCATCCGCTTCAGCGATTGATCTCCGCTGGAGATGACGGTGACCACCGCCCACGTGCCGTTGTCTGAGGGGAGCGTCAGGATCGAGAACGTCCCCATCGGCGCGAGCAGCGGGCCAATGGGTTGCGGTGTGGTCCCGTCCGCCGAGCGGAAGTAGCGGCCGTAGTAGATGAATCCGGAATCCTCCGACTCCTCGTGCATGGGCCCGATGCCCGCGTCACTGCACCAGCGCGGCAGCCGCGAGCGCCGGCCCGTCGCGTCCACCACCAGATCGGCGCTCAGAGCCTCACCCGAGTCGAGTCTCACACCGCTCACGTGCGGCGTGCCGTTGCCGGCCCGCACGGTCAGCTCCTTCACAACCGCGCCTCGACGCACCTCCACGCCGGACTCGCTCTCCGCCGCCTTTCCCATGACGCGCTCGAAGACTGGACGGCGAGCGGTGTATGTCACGAACCGCTCATCGCCGGCTCGTGGGCTGCGATCGGTCACGGTGGGTGGCATGAGCCCGATCAGATCCAGGCGCAACGCGCCGGCCGAGACGAGCCCGTCAAAGACGTCGGGGAGCTCCTCCTCCAGCACCATGCGGCCGGCGGGTTGCAGGAAGTGAGCCAGGCGGAACTGAGTCACGCCATCGCGCGACCATTCCTCCCACGCCCCATCGACAGAGTCGGGGACTGGATCGGTGTCGCGCTCGAGCACCGTGACCTCGTGCCCGTCGCGCGCCAGCATCAGCCCGGACGCCAGCCCACACACTCCGCCACCCAAAACCACGATTCTGGCCATGCGCCGCTCAGCCTCCGCTCACGCGCTCATCGGCTCGGGTGAGTCGCACAACTCGTGACGACGACCTCTCATGAGGGCAGGAACTCTACTAGCAGACGGCTCACCTCATCCGGCGCCTCCAGCTGCATCCAATGTCCCGGACCGTCGAGGCGCTCGTAGCGCCACGGGCCGGCCACCGAGCTTGCCGATTTGGTCATCTGCGCCTCGGTGAGCGCCATGTCGCCCGAGCTCCACACCCCCATCGTCGGCGACTGGATCGGCGGCAGCTCCATCCGAGGTTGCACATAGGACTCCGGCGGTATGTTCGCGCGGTAGTAGTTCAACCCGGGCGTGAGCGACCCATTGGCCTCCAGCTCGGCGATGACCGCGTCGGTGTCGGGGTGACGCGCCCACACCCGAAAGTTGGCCCAGTCGTTGCCCGACAGCCACTCCTCGGCGATCCCGGCGAACTGGAACAGCAGCATGTACCACGACTTCTCGTACTGCTCAAAGCCCTCCGCCCTGAACGTCGCCGGATGCCCGACCGAAAGCGCGACGAGATGGTCCACGCGATCGCCGGCCAGCGTGCCCAGCCCCCACGCGAGCGCCGCGCCCCAATCGTGGCCCACCACGTGCGCCCGCTCCACACCCGCGTCGCTCATCACCGCCAGCACGTCGCCGGCCAGCACGGGCAGCGCGTAGGCCTGCACCTCCGCGGGCTTGTCCGACCGACCGTAGCCGCGCAGATCGGGCACGATGACCTTGAACCCCGCCTCGACCAGCGCCGGCACCTGATGGCGCCAGAGACTTCCGGAGTCGGGAAAGCCGTGCAGCAAAACCACAGGGCGGCCCTCACCGCTCACCTCGTACTCGATGCCCACACCATCAACGTCAACGCGCATTGCGACCCTCCTGTGACGACGGCAAGGGAGGCCCATCGCGGAGGTGGACGCCTGGCTTGTGCGCGCTAGCGCCGCCATGCGCCCAATCCGCTCGGCCTGCTGCTCGTACCCTACCGCTTGACTGGCCAGCCAGATAGCCCACGGCCCCACACCGAGAGCCTTCTCACCGTAGACAGGGCGGCTCACGCACCTCCCCGCCACCTGCCACGCGGTAGTGCACCTGAGGGTCCGCTGACTGCGCTAGCGTCTCCAGGCCGTGGCAACGACGGTGCTGCCGGCAGTCAAACACCGATCCTCTCGACGCTTGCGTTGGAGGACATTCATGGCACTTGCGCTTGTTCTTGCGGTCGTGGCGGTGGCGTGGCGGATCGAGACCGAGAGCACGCCGGCGATCGTCATGCACCGGACGCTGGCCGCGAACGTCCGTGCGCCCGGGAGCCTGCCACTACTGAGCTGGCCTCGGGAAGGCCAGGCGACGGTGGAGGTCGAGGGAGTGGGCAGCTTCGGGACGGCGGGCGCCTCCACCCCGGTCCCAATCGCCAGTGTGGCGAAGATGATGACCGCTTACCTGACGCTGCAGGAGTATCCGCTGGCCGTCGGCCAGGAAGGCTTCACGATGACGGTCACCCCAGCGGAGGTGAGCGAAGAGCAGCAGCGGGTGGATCTCGATCAATCGATCTTGCCCGTGAAGGCCGGTGAGCGGATCAGCGAGCGACAGGCACTCGAGGCGCTGTTGCTGCCTTCAGCGAACAACATGGCGGCGATGTTGGCCGTACACGACGCGGGCGGGATCGCGGCGTTCGTGGCACGCATGAATGCCACCGCGAGAGCGCTGGACATGAAGTCCACGACCTACACCGACCCGAGCGGCTTCCAACAGAGCACGGTATCCACTGCCACCGATCAGTTGAAGCTCGCGGCGGTGGCGATGCGCGAGCCGGTGTTCGCCGCGATCGCTGATGAGCCCTCGGCCGCGTTGCCGGTCGCCGGCCGAGTCGCCAACTACAACAGCCTCGTTGGAGAAGACGGATATGTCGGAGTCAAGACGGGCTCAGATGCGGCTGCCGGCGGCTGTCTGGTATTCGCAAAGCACGTTGCGATCGATGGGCGCACGGTGACAGTCTTGGGCGTGGTGCTCGGCCAGCACGAAGGCTCCCTGATCGACGCCGCGCTCACGAGCGCCCGAGCGCTCGGCGATTCCGCGGCCGCGACGCTGCGAGCGCAGGTGCTCATTCCCGCCGGCACGAGTGTGCTCAGCGCGAGCTCGACCGGTGGGCGGCGGACCACAGTCGTGACGAGCAAGGCGTTGCGGGTGATCGGCTGGCCTGGACTGACTCTCCCCGTCCAGGTGGACATCGTGCGCCCCAAAGCGAAGACCCAGTTGACCGCGGGCGAGCCACTGGCCGTCGTGACGGTGCGGGGCGCGCGCGCACCCGCGATCGCGGCGGTAGCCACCCATTCACTTGGACGACCGTCACTCGGCTGGCGGATTCAACATCTGTTCTGAGCTACCGCGGAGTTCGATCGAGCAGGCACGACAGATCGAGCTCTTGCAGACTCTGAGCAGATTTCAGGGTGTCTTTGCCTGAGGTGACAGGCGTTTGTTTCCGACTAGCCCGAGTCGCATGCAAGCGAGCCGCGGAATCGTGGGTAAGTCAGATTCCTCAGCGCTGGCCTGATAGACAGGCGGCCTGCTCACCCATCAGAGACAACAGTCGAGATCCGACATCGTCGTGGCGATATCCCAATGCGTCGTTTGAGCCGAATTGTTTAGGCAATCCTTGGCTTGCGGGTGCAACCTTCGACTATCGTCACACTCTTGTACGAAGTCCACTGGTTGGAAGGCGGGTCCAAGACCGGTGTCCGCTAAGCATGCTGTGCTCGGGCTCGTGATCGAGCAGCCAGGTTACGCCTATCGGATCGCCTCCGGGGTGCGTCGGCAGTTGCGATTTGCAGACCTCGCGGACTCCTACCCTTACTGGGCTTTGGAGAAGCTCGAGACCGAAGGGCTCGTGCGCAAGGTCGATGAGAATGGCGATCCACTGCGCAATGGCACACCGGGACGACGAGCGATCTATGAGGCGACGCCGTTAGGCGTTGCCTCATTTGATGATTGGCTGCTGTCGACCGCAGCCGAGCCGCCACTGCGCGACGAATTGCACTTCAGGATCGCGCTGTGCCGTCCGCGCGATGCGCCGCGCATGATCGAGCTCGTGCACGGACAGGAGCTGGTGTGCCTTGGACGAGTGCACGATCTCAAGCGCGCCTCGGAAGCCGATGTCGGCGAGGGGTCTGAGTGGGACAAGATGGTGCGAGTGGTATCTCGCGACGCCGAGCTGGGTTTCTGGAACGCGCGAATCGAATGGTTGCAGGGGGTCCGTGAGCGGCTCGAAGGACTCCCTGCCGAGTCCGACGCCTGACTTCAGTCCTGAAAAATTCAGCGCTGACTAGCCCGAATCGGTCCAAATGAACAACCATTGTGTCTTGCGCTCGCATCGAGAGAGCGACACAAGACCACGCGAAACGCAGGGAAGCTAAGTCAACTCGATGACCACCATGGCCCCCATCCGCGGAGGCATCTTGCATCTCCCCACATCCCACGAGGGCCGCTACTCTCAATCCCTGGAGCGTGGCCTGGCGATCCTCAAGGCATTCAGTCCCGAGCGTCCCTGGCTTGGGATCGCGGAAATCGCGGACGCGCTCGAAATGAGCCGTCCGACGACCCACCGCTACGCATCCACGCTGGTAGCGCTCGACTATCTGGAGCAAGGCCCCAGACGTAAGTACAGGCTCGGTATACGTGCAGGTGATCCGGGTCGCTCGGCTGTCAACTCCACCTCACTTCGCGAGCTTCCCTACAGCTACCTGGCAGACCTGCGCGATCGCAGCATGTGCACCGCAAGTATCGCGGTGCTCGATGGCTCCGACATCGTGTACGTCGACCGCGCGAGAAGCGCATGGCAGGGACAGACCGAAGTGAACGCGAGACTCGGACGCGGGTCACGTCTTCCCGCCGCCGCCACAGCCATGGGGAGAGCACTGCTGGCGCATCGCACACCCGAGGAGCGGCGCGAGGCCGTCGAGGCCGTCGTCGATGGTGTGCAATCGCCGGAGAGCACCCGTGCCGGGGAAAAGCTGCTCGACGAGCTCGCGCGCATCCGCGAGAAGGATTTCGTGCTTGCCGAGCAGGTGCGTGTCAAGGGACAGAGATGCATCGCCGCTCCTCTGAAGGGAAGGTCGGGCGAAGTGATCGGCGCGGTGGATGTGGCCGCCTCGAAGCTGACCTTTTCGCGGGCGCAGGCGCTCGAGCGGCTGGCGCCGCTGGTCGTGGCAAGTGCCGAGGAGATGTCGGCGCACCTCGGCTACACGCCCTAACCGCGCATCCTCCGAAGCGGGTGATTTTGGCGCGGAGTTTGGGTTCTGGTGCAGGGGCGAGCGTCCTCGGCTGACTTGGACCGTTTGGAGTAGGGACGATCCGGGTATGCGCCTAGTTGCCCATGAAGGTGGTTGGCCATGAAGGTGGTTGGCTGGTGATACACCAACGAGTGCGCTGTGCGCACTGTCACGCTTGTACTGACGCTCTGCTCGTATGGGCGGCGGGCGATTGCTGCCCGAATTGCAACGCCGCAATGACACTTCAGGTCAGCCGTGCATCTGACGAGCGGTCGGAGCGACCGCCGCGACGGGGACCGGGACGATTTTCCCAGCCCCCGCCGAGTCGGATACCGCAGTCCGGCGAGCACGCTCTCTAGAATTCGCCTTCGGGCGGGAGCACCGAGTTTTCGGGCGCTTCGGGCGTCAACGCCGATGCCGGCGCCGGCGTGACGGTGATCGCGAACGGCGGGCTGACCGTCCCCTCGTTGTCGGGTCCGCCGGGTATCGAGACACGCAGCACCTTGATGCCCGTGTCATACAACCGGTGGTTGATCGAGTAGGCCGATCCCGCTCCCACGATCGCGACCTGGATCACGTGGAATCCGGAGTCGCGTGCGTTTCGACGTTCGAGGTAGATGACGTGCCCGGCGTGTTCGGGTGAGACGGCGCCCGAGAATGTGACGCTCTGCCCGGCCTGAACGGTGGTTGGAGATGCCTGCGCGGTGAGCACGTCCTTGACGCCCTCGTATAGAACAGCCGAGGTCACACGCCGGCGAACGATCAGCGGGCAGCTTGCACCTGGCGGCAAACCCGCACAGGGCGAGACGGCCGCCGTTTGAACCTTGTAGAAGGTGCTGTTGACCGGAGATTGCACCGGGAAGCTGTATTCGCCCGCCGGGTTGGTGGTGGATTGCGCGACTGGAGCAAAACCGCTTTGGCGCGCGGTGCGGGCCAGCAACGTGACCGACTGCGTCGCTCCCGAGGCCAGCTTGCCGCCGATCGTGACGGTTTCACCGAAGGTGATCGGATCAGCCGACGCTTGGATCGTGAGTCCGGGGTTTTGTGCCTGCGAGACCGAGTAGGCGAGCACACTGGACTCGCTCGGCACGTTGCGCCGCTGGCTGCGCACGAGCACCCTGATATTGGCGTCGCCGGGAACCACGAAAGTGTGCACGATCGTGAAGTTGCCGGAGGCTTCCACAACACCACTGTCAATATGGCGCCACTGGTTGCCGGTGAGTGAGTTCTGGCGCTGCAGGATCACACGCGCTCCGGCATCCGCCGGGGATACGCTGCCCGTGAAGGTCACTCGGTTGGGATAGCCCGTGAGCAGTTGGCCTTCAGTGGGACCGCTGAGTGTGACCTGCGCGGCGACCTTGATCGACTTAGTGGCGCTGCGCGCACCGTGAGCGCGAACGAAGAAGGAGCGGTTGGTTTCGATCGTGCCGTCGGCGGGCGAGAACTCATAGAAGCCGTTGCTTTCGGTGACAGCGGTTTGCACGGCGGTCGATCCACCGATGCCCTCGAGATGGGCGTAGAGCTTCACTTCCTGTCCACCAGCGTTTGCCCTGCGAGCACAACGCAATCGCCCGAATACGATCGCCGGGTCGCCCGCGGCGATGTGGATAGGGGCGAGTTGCATACTTATGACACAGCGCCCGTTCGGGTTCGGGTGCTTGAACGCGAATGCACTCGCCGGAGCAAATGCGAGCAGCGCTATGACGACCGTGGCGGCCGGGGTGAGCATACGTGAACGCATCAACGCCTCCCTTGCGATAGCTGCGTGAGTTTTAATTTCGCCAGTGCTAACACTCGGGTGAAGCGTTTGATGCGCAATCTCGCCGAGAACATGAGCCGTGCGTTTCTCAACTATCGGCCTCCGTCGGGAAGCCCTGAATTTGCGCCGCAGCGATTCTCAGTTGGAGCGCTTGGCCTGCTGGGCGAGCACCTTGCCGAACGCGGACTCGACCTCGGTGGTCATCCGCTGCTTGAACACCGCAAGCAGCGCCTCCGAGGCGATCGGCCGCAGCGCGTCGATCGCCTCGATCATCTCGTCCCAGCGCTCGTCCGGCTGACCGGCGTGCTCGAAGGGTTCCCACAGCTCCCTGAGGAACAGCTTGACGAAAGCACGAGAGATCGACTCACAATCGCGGCTGACTCGCTCGACTAGGGCGAGCGCGGCGTGCATCGAGATACCCAGCGCTGTGACTTCCTCAGCGGCTTTCATGAGCGCGGGGCTGGGCACTTCGAAGCGTTCGTCGCCGAGTGGGATCAGCAACTTGAGCTTGCGGATGCGCTCGACGGTCTTTGCGTCGACGTCGCCGAAGCGCTTGGCCAGCTCCTCCGCGGTGACGACCTCGGGTGCCTCGGTGGCAAACGGCGTGGTCATCGCGTTGCGCAGGCCGAGCAGGCGCCCGGCAGCCCCGCCGGAGGAGCTCATCAGCCGCTCAATCGCCGCGAGGTTGAAACCGTCGGCCTGCAGATCGAGGATCAGCCGCAGACGGGCGACATGCTCGGCGTTGTAGTAGCCCACGCGCGCGCGTACCTCCGGGGCGGGCAGCAGTCCGCGCGATTGATGGTTGCGGATGTTGCGCACCGACATCCCAACCTCAGCGGCAAGCTGCTCGATCGTGAGCCCATCCCCCGGAGACCCGTGATGGAGCTCTGGAGAGGATTCGTGTGGGCCTCTCCCGGGTATGTCTGCCGTATCGATTCGCGATCCCGCCACCTCGATCCAGGATACCATCTTGCATGTAACCTCATTTGAGGTATCATTGATCCAGGTCAGATGAGCTTTTCTCTCCCAACCCCGCCCTGAATCGACCCATGGCTGAGCGTGGCGCACCACCACGGGTGCCCGCGGGCCGCCGCCGCGCGCTGGCCTTGATCAGGTCGTTCACTTCCCCGCTGCTGCCCGACGACTACCTGGAGTTGGTCAACCCGCTCTGGTCCACGCGCGAGCTGCGCGGGCGGATCGAGCGCATCGAGCGCGAGACACCGAACGCGGTGACCGTGTTGATCAAGCCGGGCTGGGAATGGGAGGGCCACCGGCCCGGGCAGTATCTGCGCCTTGGGATCGAGGTGGACGGGGTGCACCACTGGCGTGCTTATTCGCTGACCTCCGACCCGAAGCGCGCCGACGGCTGCATCTCAATCACACCGAAGCTCGTGGAAGGCGGCAAGGTGTCGCCGTTCTTGTTCGGGCGCGTGCGCCCGGGGACGATCGTGCGCCTCGGCGGTGTGGAAGGCACGTTTGTGCTGCCCGACCCGCTGCCTGCACGCCTGCTGTTCATCAGCGCCGGCAGCGGGATCACACCGATCATGAGCATGTTGCGCAGCCTCGCGAGACGCGGATCGATCGAGGACGTGGTTCACGTGCATTGCGTGAGCTCCGCCGAGGACGTGATCTTCGCGCGCGAGCTGCACGAGCTACACGCCGCCCATCCCGGCTACAAGTTGCATCTGCGGCTGACCGGCGAGCAGGGTCGTGTGACGCCTGACCAACTCGACGAGCTCTGCGAGGACTGGCGCGAGCGCGAGGCGTTTGTGTGCGGGCCCAGCGGACTGTCGGAGTCGATGGAGCAGCGCTGGAGCGCAGACTGCGACCCTGAGCGCCTGCACGTCGAGCGCTTTCAGCCGAGTACACAGATTGGAGACGGCGAGCGGGGGACGGGCGGCACGATCCGCTTCTGCCACAGCGAAGTCGACGCAACGAGCGATGGCGAGCAGCCGATTCTCCTCGCGGGAGAGAACGCGGGCGCCGGCCTGCCATATGGATGTCGCATGGGCATCTGCCACACGTGCGTGGGCAAGCTGCGCGCGGGCCAGGTGCGCGATCTGCGCACCGGCCGGGTACATGGCCAGCCAGGGGAAATGCTGCGCACCTGCATCAACGCGCCCGAGGGCGCGATCGAGATCGACCTCTGACCTAAGCATGACCACCGAAGGAGCCCACATGTCAACGATCCACGCCGAGAAGCCCTCGATTCCGCCCAACACCCCCGTGGCAACCCCAAATGAGACTGCACCCCCTCCCCATACGCCCTTTGCCGAGGCAGACTGGATCGAGAGCCCCATGGCCCACCTCACGCCCGAGCAGATCGAGCAGCTGGGGCGCGAGTTCGACGCGATCCACGACGAGGTGTTTGCCGACCTGGGCGACCGCGACTCACGCTATATACGCGCCACAATCAAGCTGCACCGCCAGCTTGTGCTTGCCGCGCGCGCGATGCTGATCGGCTCGCGCTACAAGCCCGCATGGCTGGCCGGCACGGCGTCGCTGTCGGTAGCCAAGATCCTGGAGAACATGGAGATCGGCCACAACGTGATGCATGGCCAGTGGGATTGGATGAACGATCCCGATATCAACTCCCAGAGCTGGGATTGGGATACGGCCTCACCGGCCGACGCGTGGCGGCACTCCCACAACTACGAGCACCACACCTTCACGAACATCCGCGGCAAGGACCGCGACTTGGGCTACGAGATCATGCGCATCGACCCACATCAGAAATGGCACCCCGTGTATCTGCTGCAGCCTTTCTACAACCTGCTGCTGATGGGGTTCTTCGAGTGGGGCGTAGCCACGCACGACCTCAACTTCGACGCGATCAAATCCGGCGAGAAGTCCAAGGAGCAGCTGATCGAGGAGCTGAAGGCGATCGGCGTGAAGGCGCGCAGGCAGGCCGTCAAGGACTACATCGCCTTCCCACTGCTCTCCGCGGCGATCGCCGGCGCGGTTGGGGCAGCCACGGCCCGAGGAACCGATGTGGCACCGGCCCGAGGAACCACGGCCCGAGAAGCCGGCGGAGCCGCCCGGCGCGCGTTCAAATCGACGCTTGCCGCAAACTTCACCGCGAACATCGTGCGCAACGTGTGGGCCTACTCGATCATCTTCTGCGGGCACTTCCCCGACCAGACCTACACGTTTAGCCAGGCCGAGGCTGCAAATGAGACACGGGGGAGCTGGTATGTGCGCCAGCTGCTGGGCTCGGCGAACATCGACGGTGGCCCACTGTTTCACTTCATCGCGGGCAACCTGAGCTTCCAGGTCGAGCACCATCTGTACCCGGACCTGCCCTCCAGCCGCTATGCGGAGATCGCCCCCAGGGTGCGAGATGTGTGCCACCGCTATGGGCTGCCCTACAACACCGGCCCCTTCAGCAAGCAGCTCGGCAACGTACAGCGCACGATCCTGCGCCTGGCGTTTCCCGGCGGAAAGCCAAGGCGCAAGCCCGGCCCTTACAGGCCGAGCTAGGAGAAGACACAGGCCGCGAGCTAAGAGGCCACCAGCCGTGTGCGCAGGTGCGCGCCGACCTTGCGCTTGACTCGCTGCAGGGCGTTGTCGACCGTCTTGGTGTCACAGCCCAGCCGCTCGCCAACCTGCTCGTAGGAGCAGCCGTCGAGATACAGCGAGAGCACACGACTCTCCAACTCAGAGAGCGCCGTGGAAAGACAGCCCACGAGCGAGCGCAGCTCCTCTGATGAGATCACGCGGTTGACCGGGTCGTTGACGCTCGGCCCCGCAATCGTCTGATCGAGCGTCGGCACATCGTCGCCGGCCGCTGCTGGCGTGGAGGAGAACGACACATACTGGTTGAGCGGCGTGTGCTTGTTGCGGGTGGCCGTCTTCACCGCGGTGATGATCTGACGCGTGATGCAGAGCTCGGCGAAGTTGCGGAAGCTCGACTCACGATCGGTGCGGTAGTCGCGGATCGCCTTGTAGAGACCGACAAGACCCTCTTGGATCAGGTCTTCGGAGTCGCCCCCGGCGAGGAAGTACGACGAGGCCTTCAAGCGCACGAAGCCGTGGTAGCGGCGCACGAGACGGTCGTAAGCGGTGCGATCTCCTTGCTTTGCAAGGGCGATCAAAAAACCATCATCAACCTTAACTTCAGATTGAGTGTTATGGAAGGTACGTGCCACGAGCAGATCCTTTCTTGGCGTATTCCAGCCAAAACATGCTCAGTGGCGCACTCCTCCCCTGGCGCCAAAGCTATGAAGTCAACCTTAGGTTGAGCGTTATGCGCGGGAGCTTCGCATAGTTATGGAGTCTTGTCAAGCGCAACATCGCGAGACTGCAAGATTCCATACAGGAGCGCGGCGGCGGCAGCGGCGACCCCGAGCGACTCCATCTGTCCCCGCAGGGGCAAAGACACAAGCTGATCGCATGCTCCGGCCACGCGAGGGCGCAAGCCGCTGCCCTCGCTACCGAGTACGAGCACGACGCCGCCGCTGTAGTCGGGTGCGATGTACGGCACCGTCGGTCGAGCGTCCGCGCGCTCCCGGCCACCGGCATGAGCACGGCTTGAGGACCCTTCGACGCTCTCGGAATCGTTGGGCGCGCTCGCACCATAGGACCAACAGCCGGCATCGCGCGCCTCGCCGAGGAAGTCAGCGATGTTGCGCACGCGTGCGATGCGCATGTGCTCGACGGCTCCTGCCGAGGCCTTGCAGGCTGCGGGAGTCACCTCGGCCGCGCGACGCTCTGCAATGACCAGACCCGTGGCGCCGGCGCACTCAGCCGTGCGACAGATCGAGCCGAGGTTCTGCGGGTCCTGTACCTGGTCGAGCGCCACGATCAGGGGCGAACCGACTGCCAGGAGCTCGTGCACACCGACATACGGATACCCGCCCACCTCTGCGCAGACGCCCTGGTTAGCGGAGGACCCACACAGACGCTCCAGTTCGTCAGTGCCACACACCTTCACCTGGACGCCGGTCAACCAGGGCTCGTGTGCGGCGCTCGCGGTAGCCCACACCTGAGCAACGCTACGAGCGCGGCGCCCACGCAGTGCCTCATGCACCGGGTTGCGCCCGTAGATAATCACCGCGATAGCGGGATCAGCTCGGGGCCGGCGGCGCTGTCGCGGATCTCCCAGCCGCGCGCGGCGATCTCCTCGCGCAGCCGGTCGGCCTCCTGGAAGTCGCGCTCGCGACGAGCCGCCTCGCGCGAGGCCAACAGCGCGACGGCCTCGGGGTCGAGAGTCTCCACGTCCCCACCTGCGGCGAGCGGCTGCAGATTCTCCAAGCCGAATATGGCGAGCATCTCGCGCAGGTCTCCGTCGCCGACCGCCTCGCCGCGACGGTTCGCCTCACGTACCCACTCGAACAGACACGCAAGCGCCTTCGGCGTGTTGAAGTCATCGGCAAGCGCCGCGAAGAACGCGTCGACGTACGGTCGCATGTCTGACGGACTGGGCGTGCCGGGCTCCAGCCGGCGCAGGGCATCGCGGATGCGCTGGATACGACGATCTGCATCTTCGAGCTCGGCAGGGGAGAACGCAAGCGGCTGGCGATAGTGCCCCCCGAGCAGATACATGACAACGGCGTCGCGCCCGTAGCGCTCGAGCACCTCGTGCAAGAGCGCGATGTTGCCGACCGACTTGGCCATCTTCTCGCCGGTGAACTGGATCATGCCGTTGTGCATCCAGATCGCGGCCAGCTCGTGCCCGCGTGCGGCACGCGTCTGAGAGGCCTCGTTCTCGTGGTGGGGGAACACGAGATCCGAGCCGCCCCCGTGAATGTCGAAGCCGACGCCCAGCAACCCCTCGGCCATCGCCGAGCACTCGATGTGCCAGCCAGGACGACCCCGCCCCCAGGGCGCATCCCACCAGGTGTCCTCGCCCTGCTTGTGTCCCTTCCACAGCGCGAAGTCGAGTGGGTCCTGCTTGCGGCTTGATCCCTCCACCCCCTCGCCCTGGTCCATGTCGTCGATGCGACGATGCGACAGCGAGCCGTAATCGGGGTCCGAGCGCACACGAAAGAACACATCACTGCACTGGCTCTCCTCGCCGTCGCCCTCGTACTCTGCGACATACGCGTGATCGGAGTCGATCAGATCCTGGATATAGGCGATGATCGCGTCCATCGTCTCTGAGGCCAGCGGCTCGTGGTCTGGGCGGCCAAGACCGAGGGCGTCGGTGTCGGAGACATAGAGCGCCGTCATCTCCGCGGCCAGCTCGACACTTGGGCGACCTGCCCGCCGCGACGGATCGGAGCTCTGCGGATCAGCGCGGGCGGCGTCGTAGATCTTGTCGTTGACATCGGTGACGTTCACCACAAGCGTCGTGTCATAGCCCTCGTGCACGAGAAACCGCTTGAGCAGGCTGAACACCACGAACGGGCGGGCATTGCCGATGTGTATGCGGCTGTACACCGTGGGCCCACACGCATAGATGCCAACCTTGCCTAGATCGCGAGGCTTCAGGGGAATGATCTCTCCCGTGCGCGTGTCGTGTAGCCGGATCTCTTGCATGGCTCGGCAACAGTAGCGCCCGCCGGCACCTGAGAGTCTTCAAGCAGGAGCCGCGCACCCAGCGGGGTGATGCCTCTCAGTCGGCCACGCGCAGCGAGACGACCGCGAGCGCGGCAACGCCCTCCCCGCGTCCGACGAACCCGATCCCCTCGCCCGTGGTGGCCTTTACGTTGACGCGTCCCGGCGCCAGACCAAGGGCGCCGGCCAGACGCTCGCGAATCGCCTGGCGGTGGGGGCTGAGCTTGGGGCGCTCCATCACGACGGTGCTGTCGACGTTGATTAGCTCCAAACCCTGCGCGAGGACACGCGGGAGGACGGTCTCCAGCAGCTCAATCGAGTCGGCGTCGCGATAGCGCTCGTCGCTGTCGGGGAAATGCTCGCCAATGTCGCCAAGACCGGCCGCGCCGAGTAGCGCGTCGATCACCGCGTGGGTGAGCACATCGGCGTCGGAGTGGCCGTCCAGACCCAGCTCACCTGGGATCTCAACGCCACCAAGAATCAGTGGGCGACCCGCGATCAGTCGGTGGGAGTCGTAGCCGATGCCGGTGAGCGTCACAGCACACCCGCGCCGATCGGCTCAAGGCGGCGCTCGCGGCACTCGAACACGCACAGCTCGCTGACGCCGACGCTCTCCAGCAGCTCCAGTGCGCGGTCGTAGTCGGCGCCGACGTCCTCGGGGCGATGAGCGTCGCTCGAAAGCGCTATCGGGACGCCCGCTTCCACGCACATCTGAAGCAGCGCAGGCGCCGGGTAGATCTCCTGGGCGTGCTTGCGCAATCCGGCGGTCGACACCTCGATGGCGACACCGGACTCGGCGATCCCATCGATCGCGAGCTCGTAATAGCGGCGCAGGTCGCCTTCGGGCAAGGGGCGTTGGCGACCCCACACCTTGACCAGGTCGGGGTGGGCGAGGATGTCGAACAGGCCGCTGCGGGCGGCCTCGCCGAGTGCGAGGAAGTAGCCGCGCCAGATCTCCTCGGCGCTGCGGCCGGTACTCCACACGCTGTAATCGTCCATGTCGAGCGCGTGGTCTGCCAGGAAGTGCACCGAGCCGACCACGTAGTCGAAGTCGCGCGCCTCCAGCAGGTTGGCGATGCGATCCTCCGCCCCGGGGACGAAGTCGGCCTCGACGCCCAGACGCAGGTCGGTGTCCTCCCGCACGAAGCGGCAGTACTCGTCGATGTCATCGCGCGCGAACTCGCGCCACAACGGGTGCTGCCATACCTCGAGCGCCTGCGTGAAGCGGTAGATGTGCTCGGACACGCCGAGCTCGGAGATGTTGCGCTCCTCCGCCGCGTCGCGATAGCGCTTGATATTGGCCTGCGTGAAGTACTCGGCGGGGGTGGCGCCGAGCTCGTCGGGGCGTAGGTGTAGGTGGTAGTCGGTGAGCATTCTCGGTAGTTGGTTGGGGTCGGGGAAACGCGGCCCACGCCAGGGTAGCGGCCGTGAACCGCGTGTCCGCTATGTGAGGCGTCGTGCGAGCAGCAGCTCGGCAAGCTCGAGGTCGAGCGGCGTCGTGACCTTGAGGTTCTCAGGCGAAGCCGGCACAACGACGACAGTCCCGCCTGAGCGCTCCACAAGCCACGCGTCGTCGGTGGCTTGGGCGAGCACATCGTCGGGAACATCCAAAGCGCGCTCCAGGGCGCCACGACGAAACACCTGTGGAGTCTGCACCGCCCATAGGCCGGCTCGGTCGAGCGTTCGTGTCACCAGGCCATCGCCGTTGGCCTGCTTGACCGTGTCGGTGACAGGCGTGGCGGCGATCGCCGCGTCGACACCCTCGCCTTCGACGGCCGCGAGCGTCGCTTCGATCAACTCGGCTGTGATCAGCGGCCGCGCCGCGTCGTGCACGAGCACCGGGTCACCTGGTCCGACGACTTCAAGGGCGCGCGACACTGATTCCGAGCGCGTCGCGCCTCCTTGCACGCCCTGCGTCCCCGCTGGAGCCTCGATGCCCGCGGGCAGCGCGACCACGATCCGCTCGACCGCGGGCACGGAGGCCAGCACATCGACGCTCCACTGCAATAGTGGCCGCCCCGCGAGCTCGACGAGCGCCTTGGGACGTGATGCTCCAAGACGCTCGCCGAGTCCGGCGGCGACGATCAGCGCGACGGCCAAGCGCTGCTACTTGGCGGCTACGGCCATCTGGCTCGACGCGGAGTTCGCGAGCAGCTCGTCCAGGTAGGACTCGGCCTCGTCCTCGTCCTTGTCGAGCGCGTACATGAGCTCTGAGGCGAGGATCTTCTTGGCGCGCGTGTACATCTGCTTCTCGCCTGTGGACAGGCCCTTTTCGCTCTCACGCAGCGACAGGTTGCGAACGACCTCGGCGAGCTCGTAGATGTCGCCGGTCTTGATCTTGTCGCGGTTGTGCTTGAAACGCCGGTTCCAGTTCTTCGGCATCTCGGACACCTCAGCGGTGAGGACATCCAGAACCTTCTTGACCGTTTCTTCATCGATCACGCGGCGCAAGCCCGCCAGGGCCGCGTTCTCGGTGGGCACCTTCACTGTCATGTCGTTGTGGAGGATCTTGATCGTCAGATACTCGCGTGTGGTGCCGAGTACCTCCATGTCCTCCTTGCTCAGAACCTTGCCCGCGCCGTGGTGGGGATATACGACGTGGTCGCCGAGCTCAAACTCGATGCACTCGACCTCACGGGTCGCCTCGAGCTCCTCGATGAACGATGTCTCTTCAACTGTTGATACTGGGATGGTGTCCTCCTTCGTCGCGCCGGCAATGGGGACCGGCCTTTGTGTCACGCCGGCAATGGGACCGGCTGTTGGTGCGTCAAGTCTGCAAGTAGCGATCCACGAGATTGACCTCCTGCAGCCGGCGAAGACCCTCGCGGATGTCCTTCGCCCGTATCTCCCCCACTCCCTCGACCCCCTCCAGCTCCGCGTCGGTGGCGGCAAGCAGCTCGTCCAAGCCACCGAATTCGCTCACGATCTGCGTCACGACCAGCTTCGGCAGTCGCGGAATGCGCCCGAGCGTGCGATAGCCGCGGGGGGCCACCGGATAGTCGAGCGTGTTGAGCTTGCGGTCATAGCCGAGCATCTCGGCGAGCCGGCCGAAGTCGAGCAGGTCCTGGTGGGCGAGGCGCCCGACCTGGTCGAGCGCGGAGGCGAACGCCTCGTCTGAGTAGTCGGCCAGGTAGTCCTGCACGAGCGCGGCCTTCTCGGCGGTGGTGCCAAGGATCGTCTCCTCCAGCTGCATCTCGATCAGGCGCCCCTCGCTGCCGAGCTCGACGATGTAGCGCTCGATCTCCACAGCCATGCGTGTGACCAGCTCTGAGCGTTGCATCACGGTGAGCACGTCGTGCAACGTCACGCCCCCCTCGAACTCCAGCGCGGTGAGGCGCGTTGAGACCTGGTCGAGGCGCGTGCGGTACTTGTCGAGCGTGGCGAGTGCCTGGTTTGCCTTGGAGAGCACCACTGTGATGTCTTCGAGGATGTACTTCACGCCGTCCACGTACAGCGAGACGACCTCGCGGCGCTGGGAGACGGCGATCACGAGCGCGTCGGTCTGCTTGGACACGCGTTCGGCGGTGCGGTGGCGGGTGCCCGTCTCGTGCGAGAGGATCGTGGGGTCCGGCATCAGCTGGACGTTGGCCATCGCGATCTTGGTGGCGTTGGCGTTGAGGATGATCGCCCCGTCCATCTTCGCCACCTGGTAGAGGAAGGCGGGCGTGTAGTCGATGTCGAGCTTGATCCCGCCCGAGAACAGGAAGCTCAGCTCCTCGGGGTCGCCGATCACGATCAGACCACCGGTGCGAGCGTGGAGGATGCTCTCGATGCCCTCCCGCAGCGCTGTGCCGGGAGCCACCATCTCGAGGGCCCTCACCAGCGCCGGCTCTGGTCGCGCGTCCGTGTCGAATTCTTCGCCGGATCGTGAGGCCACAACTAGACATTCTAGGGCATTTAGGCTTTTTTTATCGCCTCCCTAACGCGTCCTAAGGGAACGAATCGGACGATCCGCCCATTTTCGGGGCGAATCGTGGGCGCGAGCGACCTCAGGCAGCGGCGCGCGCAGGACGACGGGCGACGGCGGGAAGCGCCACCGTCAGCGTCTCGCGCAGCGTCGAGGCCTCGCGTGCGCCCTCGCCGCTGCCGGCGGGCGCGTGCACGCCGAGAGTCCGTGTCTGGCTGCCTCGGCGAGACGCCGCTCGGGATGGCCGACCCAGCGCAGCTCGCCGGTGAGACCCAGCTCGCCGAAGCACCCGCACGGCGAGGGTGGGTGGGGACTGGATAGAGCCACGCCCTTCGCGGCGGAGGCGACCGCCAGAGCGATCGCCAGATCCACCCCGGGCTCGTCGACCCGCACGCCGCCGACGACGTTGACGAACACGTCGTGGCCGCCCACACCCACTCCTCCGTGGCGTCCGAGGATCGCGAGCACGAGCGCCAGCCGGTTGCGGTCGAGGCCGGACACCACGCGCCGCGGCTGCTCGAGCTCGGAGGGGGCCACGAGCGCCTGCACCTCCACCAGCAGCGGCCGCGAGCCCTCCATCGCGGCGAGCACCACGCTGCCGGGCGCGCGCGTGGCCTCGGCGACGAAGCGCGCGGAGGCGTCGAGCACCTCCACGAGCCCACCCTGGCGCATCTCGAACAGGCCGGCCTCGTTGGTCGAGCCGAAGCGGTTCTTCAGCGCGCGCAGCTCGCGATAGGGTCGCTCGCGCTCGCCCTCGAACTGCAGCACGCAGTCGACCAGGTGCTCGAGCACGCGCGGGCCGGCGAGCGCGCCGTCCTTGGTGACGTGCCCGACGAGCACCACCGCGATCGAGCGCGCCTTGGCGAGGTCCATGATGCGCGCGGCCACCTCGCGCACCTGCCCGACCGAGCCCGGGGCGCCGGACAGCTCCGCGCAGCGCAGCGTCTGCACCGAGTCGATCACGCACACGCTCGGTGCGTGCGAGGCGATCGCGTCGAGCACCGCGTCGAGATCTGTCTCGGCGAGCACGGGTACCTCCAGCGCGCTCGGCGAGAGCCGCTCGGCGCGCAAGCGCACCTGCTCGGCGGACTCCTCGCCGCTCACATACAGCGTCTTGTGCCCGGCGCCGGCGATGTTGCCGAGTGCCATGTTGGTGAGCGTCGACTTGCCGATCCCGGGCGAGCCGCCGAGCAGCACCAGCGAGCCTGGCACGAGCCCGCCGCCGAGCACGCGGTCGAGCTCGCCGATGCCCGTTTGCAAGCGTGCCATCGGGGCCGCCACAACCTGCGAGAGCGGCACCAATGGCGCCGTGCGCGAACCCGAGCGCGCGCCGCCTCGGCGCCCACGCGAGCCACCTTTGCTGTCGGCCGGCCCGGCCGCCGAGCGCTCCTCGACAAGCGTGTTCCAAGCCTCGCACCCTGGGCACTGACCGTGCCACTGGGCCGAGGACAGGCCGCACTGCGAGCAGATGTGAACGGTTTGAGCGCGGGCCACCGACGCAGATTACGCGCCGCTCCCGACGACCCGGCTGCGGCGCTCGTAGAGCCCCACGTCGCGCCAGCGCCCGTCCGGCATCTGCCCGATTCGCTTGTGGGTGCCGAGCAGGCGAAAGCCGCAGCTCTCGTGCAGAGCGATCGAAGCGACGTTCTCGGGGAAGATGCCGGCCTGCAGCGTCCAGAAGCCGGCGCGCTCGGACGCGCTGATCAGCTCTCCCAGCAACGCACGACCGATTCCGCGGCGGGCGTAGGCGGCGTCGACGTAGATGCTGACCGCGCCTACGCCGCGATACACCGCGCGCGTGGAGGTGGGCGTGAGGGCGGCCCAGCCGATCACATCGGAGGCGTCGCATGCGACCAGTCGCGGCTCGGGACAGCGCGCGGCCGACCATTGCTCCCAGCTCGGCGCGGCTCGCTCGAACGTGGCGTTGCCGGTGGCGATGCCCTGCTCGAAGATGCGTGCGACCGCGGGCCAGTCCTCGGCGCTCATCGGCGCGAGCGTCACCTGCGGGCTGGTACTCAGCGGAACCTTCTCAGAGCCTACGGCTCGACCGGGTGCTCGTCGTCGTCGTCGCGTGTGCGTCCTCGCCCGCCGGTAGCTCCGCGCCGGGCTCGGGCTCGCCGGCGCCGACGCCGACTCCCACTGGGGTCTTTGCCTTCTTGGGCTTGACGATCGTGAGGCGCACTCCGCCGTCGTCCTCCGAGCCCTCGGGAGCTGGGTCCACCACCACGGTGGCGCCGGGCATCAGCTGTTCGCGCAACACGAAGTCGGCGAGCGGGTCCTCGATGTAGCGCTGGATCGCACGCCGCAGCGGACGGGCGCCCATCGCGGGATCCCAGCCCTTGTCCACGAGCAGGTCCTTGGCGGGATCGGTCAGCTCGAGCTGCAGCTCGCGTTCGGCCATCGACTCGCGGATGCGCACCAGCAGCAGCTCGACGATCTGGCGGATCTCCTCCTTCTGCAGCTTGTGGAAGACGATCACGTCGTCGATGCGGTTGAGGAACTCGGGACGGAACACCTTCTTGAGCTCGCCCATGATGCGGTTCTTCATGTCGTCGTAGGTGATCCCGGTCTCATCGTCGGACACGGCGAAGCCGAGCGGCGTGTTGCGTGCGATCTCGGCCGCTCCGATGTTGGAGGTCATGATCACGATCGCGTGGCGGAAGTCCACGGTGCGACCCTGGGCGTCGGTCAGGCGGCCGTCCTCGAGGATCTGCAGGAGGATGTTGAAGACGTCCGGGTGCGCCTTCTCGATCTCGTCCAGGAGCAGCACGCTGTAGGGCTTGCGCCGCACGGCCTCGGTGAGCTGGCCGCCCTCGTCGTAGCCGATGTAGCCGGGGGGCGAGCCGACCAGTCGCGAGACGGCGTGCTTCTCCATGTACTCGGTCATGTCGATGCGGATCATCGCTTCGTCGTCGCCGAACAGGAACTCGGCGAGCGTGCGCGCGAGCTCGGTCTTGCCGACGCCGGAGGGGCCGAGGAAGATGAACGAGCCGGTCGGGCGCTTGGGGTCCTTCAGGCCCGCGCGCGAGCGGCGGATCGCCTTGGAGATGACCTCGATCGCCGGGTGCTGGCCGATGACGCGCTTGTGCAGTTCCTCCTCCATGCGCATCAGCTTCTGGGTCTCGGCCTCGGTGAGCTTGAACACGGGGATGCCGGTCCACATCGAGACGATGTCGGCGATCTCCTCCTCGCCGATCGCGGGGCGCTCGACCGACTCGCCGGACTCCCACTCTTCCTCGAGCTCGCGCTTCTTGCCGGCGAGCTTGCGCTCCTCGTCGCGCAGCGCGGCGGCCTTCTCGAATTCCTGGTTCTCGATCGCCGCCTCCTTCTCGCGGCGCGTCGACTCGATCTCCTCTTCGAACTCGCGGTTGGCGGGCGGCGAGGTCATCGACTTGATGCGCATGCGCGAGGCGGCCTCGTCGATCAGGTCGATCGCCTTGTCGGGCAGGAAGCGGTCTGAGATGTAGCGGGAAGCCAGGTCGGCGGCGGCCTGCAGCGCCTCGTCGGTGATCTGCACCTTGTGGTGCTGCTCGTAGCGGTCGCGCAGGCCCTTGAGGATCTCCACGGTCTGGTCGATCGTGGGCTCCTCCACGCGGATCTGCTGGAAGCGGCGCTCCAGGGCGGAGTCGCGCTCCAGGTACTTGCGGTACTCGTCGAGCGTGGTCGCGCCGATCGTCTGCAGCTCGCCGCGCGCCAGCGCCGGCTTGAGGATCGAGGCGGCGTCGATCGCGCCCTCGGCGGCGCCCGCGCCGACGAGGTTGTGGAGCTCGTCGATGAACAGGATGATGTCGCCGCGCTGGGTGATCTCCTTCATCACCTTCTTCAGGCGCTCCTCGAACTCGCCGCGGTACTTCGAGCCGGCGACCAGCGCGGCCAGGTCGAGCGTGTAGATCTGCTTGTTCTTGAGGAGCTCGGGCACCTCGGAGTTGGTGATGCGCTGCGCCAGGCCCTCGACCACGGCGGTCTTGCCGACGCCGGGCTCGCCGATCAGCACCGGGTTGTTCTTGGTGCGGCGCGAGAGGATCTGCATGATCCGCTCGATCTCGGTCTCGCGCCCGACGACCGGGTCGAGCTTGCCGTCGGCGGCGAGCTTGGTCAGGTTGCGCCCGAACTGGTCGAGCAGCTTCGAGGACTTCTTGCCCTCGCCGGGACCGGAGCCGGAGCCTCCGCCCGGAGCCCGGCCCTGACGGCGTCCGCCGGGACCGGAGAGCATGCGGATGACCTCGTTGCGGATCTTCTCGGCAGTCGGCGTCGAAGTCGAGCAGGATGCGGGCGGCGACGCCCTCGTTCTCGCGCACCAGGCCGAGCAGGATGTGCTCCGTGCCGATGTAGTTGTGGCCGAGCGACAGCGCCTCGCGCAGCGCCAGCTCGAGCACCTTCTTGGCGCGCGGCGTGAAGGGGATCTGGCCGGAGGTGACCTCCTCGCCGGAGCCGACGATGCGCACGACCTGGGCGCGCACCCGCTCGACGGTGATGTCGAGCGACTCGAGCACGCGCGCGGCGAGACCCTCCTCCTCGCGCAGCAAGCCGAGCAGGATGTGCTCCGTGCCGATGTAGTTGTGCTTGAGCGTGCGCGCCTCCTCCTGCGCGAGAACGACGACCTGCCGGGCCCGTTCTGTGAATCGCTCGAACATGGGGTACGTCCTTCCTGTGCGGACCGCGCGCCTCGCGCGTATGGTCCTGTGGCGCCTTTCAGGCAGTCTACCAACCGGGTATACGGCCCCCGTTGTCGCCCTGCGCGGCGTTGGATGTGCATGCCCTAAAAGACCGCCCGAGGGCGCTAGCGCTGCCAGCTTGCGCATCGCCGGGAACAGCACGACCTCGCGGATCGAGGAGCGGCCCGTGAGCAGCATCACGAGCCGGTCGATCCCCACGCCGACGCCGCCGGTGGGCGGCATGCCCTGCTCGAGCGCCTCCAGGAACAGCTCGTCGTGGGGCTGGGTCTCCTCGTCGCCGGCGAGCGCGAGCCGCTGCTGGGCCTCGAAGCGCGCGCGCTGCTCGTCGGGGTCGGTGAGCTCGCTGAAGGCGTTGGCGATCTCCATGCCGCCGGCGAACGCCTCCCAGCGCTCGGCGAGACCCTCCTCGGAGCGATGCGCGCGCGCGAACGGCGACAGCTCGATCGGGTAGTCGAGCACGAACGTGGGCTGGATCAGCTTCGGCTCGACGAACTTGGAGAGCAGGTCGTCGGCGAGCTGCGGCCAGGTGAGCCCGTCGGTGGGCATGCCCAGGTCGCGCTCGGCGATGGCCGCCGCAAGCTCGGGGGCCTCGCGCAGCGCACGCAGGTCGATGCCGGTGGCCTCGCGCACCGCGTCGACGAAGCGCACGCGCCGCCAGGCGCCTTGAAGTCCAGCTCGCCCTCGTAGCCGACCGCGTCGACCGCGCGCGGCCACCATCGCCTCCAGGCGTGCGGCCTCGTCGCTGTAGTCGGCGTAGGCCTCGTACCACTCGACCATCGTGAACTCGGGGTTGTGCTTGGTGGAGAGGCCCTCGTTGCGGAAGTCCTTGCCGAGCTCGTACACGCGCTCGAGGCCGCCCACGATCAGCCGCTTGAGGTACAGCTCGGTGGCGATCCGCAGGTACAGCTCGCGGTCGAGCGCGTTGTGGTGGGTCGTGAACGGCCGCGCCATGGCGCCGCCGTAGAGCGGCTGCAGGACCGGGCGTCTCGACCTCCACGAAGCCCTCGCCGTCGAGATACGCGCGCACGGCCGAGACGATCCGAGCGCGGTCGGCGAACAGCTTGCGGGCGTCCTCGTTTGCGATCAGGTCGAGCTCGCGGCGGCGCTGGCGCGTCTCGACGTCGGTCAGGCCGGCGTGCTTGTCGGGCGGCGGGCGCAGCGCCTTGCCGAGCACCTGAAAGCCGTCCACCCGCAGCGTCAGCTCGCCGTGGCGCGAGCGCAGCGGCGCGCCGTCGACGCCGAGCAGGTCGCCGAGGTCGAGCGAGAGCAGCTGCTTGAGCCGTCGGCGCCGAGCACGTCCGCGCGCGCGTGCAGCTGGATCTTGCCGCTGCGGTCGACGAGGTCGAGGAACGCGGCCTTGCCGGCGCCGCGGCGCGCGGCGATGCGCCCGGCGACGCGATGGCGATCCTCGGTCTCCTGGCCGACCTCCAGGTGCTCGTAGGCGGCGCGCACGTCCGCGATCGGCTCGACGCCGGGGAAGGCGTAGGGCGCGATCTCGACGCCGTCCTCGCGCAACCGCGCGCGCCTTGGCGCGGCGCTCGGCGATCAGCTCGGGCAGGCCGTGGCTCTGGCTGAGAGTCGTCGGAGGAGTGCAGGTCAGCCACGGCCTAGTGCGGAGACGAGCTGTGTGTGGTACTCCGTTTTTCATCGCAATACTTTAGTAGCTACGATATGTAGTCGCCATCGTGAATCGCCCAAAAAGTAGACACATAGCACCCTCCAGCCGACCGTACCCCTTCCCGCCATCCCACTCCGCAGCGGGCGCAGCTCAGACCTATTTGAGGCCGACGTCGATCTTGGTGATCTTCAGCTTGCGGGCGGGGCCGCGCGGGACCTGCACGGCGACGGTGTCGTTGCGCTTGTGCCCGATCAGGGCGCGCCCGACCGGCGACTCGTTGGAGAGCTTGGCCTCCTGCGGGTTGGCCTCGGCGGAGCCGACGATCGTGTACTTGACCGACTTGCCGGTCTTCTCGTCCTTGACGTGCACGACCGAGCCGACGCCGACGACGTCGGTGGAGATCTCCTTGGAGTCGATCACGCTCGCCATGCGCAGCTTCTCCTGCAGGGTGGCGATCCGGCTCTCGAGCATCGCCTGCTCGTTCTTGGCGTCGTCGTACTCGGAGTTCTCGGCGATGTCGCCGAACTCGCGCGCCTCCTTGATCCGCTGGGCAACCTCGCGGCGCTTGTCGGTGGAGAGCAGCTCGAGCTCCTCCTGGAGCTTCTCGAGCCCTTCGGGGGTGAGGATGACGTCCTTCGGCATGTGGTGAGACCGACTCCGCGAGGTTGGCTTTGGCGGGCGATGAAAACCCGCCTGCTCAGGCGGGAACCGCCGCCCCTGCGGGCGCAGCGAGCGCAGCAGTATAGCGAGCGTCCTCAAGCGTGGGGGCTCTCTGCAGGGACTCTCCCAAAGCCTTCGCGTGCGCGCGCTCCAGGCCGAGGCGCGCGACGTACCACGGGTAGAACTTGCGCAGGTAGCGCGTGGCGCGGCTGGCGCCGAGATGCTCGACCGCGCGATCGATCGTCCAGGCGAGCTCGTCGAGCACCTCCGTGCGCGTGGGAGCGTCCTTGCGTATGCCGAGCAGCTGCTCGAAAAGCCACGGGTTGCCGAGCGAGCCGCGCGCGAGCATGACCGCGGTGGCGCCTGTCTGCTCGAAGGCGGAGAGCGTGCTCTCGGTGTCGTGCAGGCCGCCGGTGAGGATCACGGGCGCGTCGAGCTGTCTGCACGAGCTGCGCGGCGAGCTCGTAGTCGGGGACGCCTTTGTGGTGGACGGCGGCCGAGCGCGGATGAAAGGCGATCGCCGCGACGCCCGCCTCGGCGACGAGCCGCTGGGCGAGCTGCACGCCGCTGGTGTCCCCGGGTCGCCGACCGGAGCGCAGCTTGACGGTGACGGGCAGCCCGCTGCCCTCGCGGGCGGCGCGGGCGACCGCGACCGCGACGTCGGGGTCGTCGAGCAGCGCGGCGCCGGCGCCGGTCTTGCAGACCTTCGGCACGGGACAGCCCATGTTGAGGTCGATCGCGTCGGCGCCCGCCTCGGCGACGACCCTGGCCGCGACGCGCATCACGTCGGGGTCCTGTCCGAACAGCTGGATCGACACCGGCCCGCCGTCCGCACGCTCGCGCGGGTCGATGCGCAGCATCTCCACACAGGTGCGCTCGTTGCCGTGGAAGATCGCGTGCGAGGAGACCATCTCCGAGACGGCCATCCCGGCGCCGTGGCGCTTGGCCTGCAGGCGCACGAACCAGTTGCCGATGCCGGCGAGCGGCGCGAGCATCACGCGGTTGGGCACGGTCAGGGGGCCGAGCTGTCCAGGGGTCTGTGA
>CAVTIB010000003.1:0-147921 GCA_963734715.1 uncultured Solirubrobacterales bacterium | reverse complement strand
GCCACGTATTGCTGAATCCTTCCTGCCCTGCTCGAACTAGCCAGAAATTGTCGTCGTAGACCCAGGAGCTATTCCTCAGCAGAAAATAGAGTACGACCAACTGCAACACGATGATCGCGCCCAACAGTCGGCGCGCAGAAATACTACGAGCGTCCATCAGGGCGCCAGCCCACAGATCGCGAGCGCGGACATCGAGTTCACCTGTAGCTGCCAGGGAACCACAGCTGAATCCGGCATAACTAAAGCTCAGCCTGACTATGCGGCATCACCGGAGTCGACGACGGATCAAACGATTCACCGAAGCGCCTATACCCAAGAGATACAGGGGCGCCACCGTCATCGATGATCGCCACGCCGCCAACTCCCGCAGTATCAGCGTGGCGCTCATCGCTACGTCAGGTAGAGGAGTCAGATCTATACAGGCCCCGTGCTGAACCTGTCGAGCGGCCTCGAGCCCCGAGACCGTTGGCGCAGACGCCAGCGAGGATGGCTTCGTACCTCCGAGCGGGGTCAGCCTGGGAATTCCTAGCGTTACTAAAACCGCGTCCGCGGCAGCTCGCGAGGCTGGATCCGCCGCGATGATCTCGGTCGGCGTGTCGGCCGGCGAGGAGCCGATGGCTCTCACGGTATGTAGGTATGGCCCGGCTTCGATCTGAGGGGCACGCTGCGGATCGGGCTGAAAGCCCGGCGGCACATAGGCGGCCGCCAATTCAAGCGCTCCCAGCTCCGCCATCACGGCGGTGGAGTCCGAACGCAAGCCCATTGCACCGGCGTGGAGCACCGTCAAGCCGGTGCCCGCGCAAAATACCACCAGCACCGTCGCCATCGCAGAGGCACGGGGTGTGATCGTCACTCCACGCAGCAACTCGACCCCCGTCAGCACGATCACGACCGCGCCGAAATAGATGTAGCGACTTGTTTCGGGCTGGGAGATAGTCGAGCGCGCGACAGCCGTCACAGCCCACAGAGAAAGGCCAGTGGCAAGCAGGCCGACGAGTCGCGCGGACACCGGGAGCGGGCGGACGAGGCGGCGCAGTAAGACCAGCGCGCCAAGCAGCGCGAGTGGCCGGCCCCACTCCAATGCTCGACCGACTAGGCCGCCAAAGGCCGCCGCGGCCAGATCCTCAGCAAAGCCGGGGGCATTGATCAACCCGTTTTCCGTGAGCTGGCTTTCTCCGTAACCCATGTACCAGAGCAGGTATAGAAAGGCTGGAATCAACACAATCCATGCGGATCGCCAGCGACGCGCCCAAGCAAGCTCCACCGTGACACCGACCATCACCGCGATGCCGAGACTCGAGCTGCCGGCGGCCACGAGCACACACAACATCGCGGCTATTTCGCTCCAGCGGCCCTTTCGCTCGAGCAACACCCACGCCGCCAGACCGCCAGCCACCGACAGCATGTAGCCAATCTGAAAAGCCCACAGAAGGTCTTCCCAAGCCGCGCCCAGGAAGAGGATCAAGGCCGCTGCTAGCAGCGCCGGTACACGTGGAACACGCCGCGAGGCGAGCACAAACACCAGGGCCCCGCAGAGAAGATGCAAGCCGATAACCACGAGACGAAAGACCGCGTAGTGGTTGAGACCCACCAGGTGAAAGAGCACCTTATAAACAGCGACCGGGAAGACCGAGATGTTCCCGACGTGCGCAGCGAGTAGAGAATGAATCCCACCGCCGTAGTCATGGGTGACAAAATCCCAATCGTCGTAGAAGAACGTAAGTCCCCGCCCCATATAGAGCAACAGCGCCGCAGCAAGCAACATCAGCGCAGCCAACGCCCACAGCGAGTTCCGCTCGACCGCGGCGACGACCGCTCAAGCCATGCGGATTCTCGTGGATCGGAGGATGAGATAGTCGTCGAAAAGCCTCCAGAAGGCGCAGGGCGCGCCACGTGTGCCACTAGCTCGGCCCTGGACCGTGGTCAGTGAGTTGTCGATCGCACTCGGTCGCTGCCGTTTGTGCTCAACATGCCTGGATGAGGCCTGCCATGAGGGTCACCCGGCAGGTCCGGCCGGTGGTAGTCGCCGCGGCTCAGATGGTGCTCGAGGAAGACGTAGAGCACGATGAACAGGTAGCGGCTGCCCATCTCCTGGAGCTTGAGCTTGGAGACGCCGTCAGCGCGGTTGGTCCAGGAGATCGGCACGACCGCGTATGAGTGGCCTCGGACGATCGCCTTCAGCGGCAGCTCGACGGTCAGGTTGAAGTGGTTGGAGAGCAGCGGCTGGACGTGCTCGATCACCTCGCGCCGGTAGGCCTTGAAGGCGTTGGTGGTGTCGTTGTAGCCGTGCCGGAAGAGCACACGGATCCCCAGATTGACCAGCCGGTTGAGGATCAGCTTGACCCTCGGGTAGTCGTGCACCTCGCCGCCGCGCACGAAGCGCGAGCCGAAGGCGCAGTCGTAGCCTTCCTCCAGCACCCGGTAGTAGCGCACGAGATCCTCGGGCGAGTCGGACAAGTCGGCCATCACGATCGCGACCGCGTCGCCGGTGAACTCGTCCAAGCCAGCACGCACCGCCTGGCCGAAGCCGGGAGACAGCGGAGAGCGCACGACAGCGCACGCCCGGATCGTGCTCAGCGATGGCCTGCACCGCCTCGCCCGTGCCGTCGCTGCTGTGCGTCGTCGACGACGAGGATCTCGTAATCGATCTCCTCGAGTCGCAGCTCCGAGGTCACCGCCTCGACGGTGGCGCCGATCGAATCGACCTCGTTGTGGGCCGGGATCACGACCGACAGCTTCATCCGGCGGCGACCCACCGCTCGGCGTTCTGATCGTGGATCTCGCGCAGGATGTCGCGCACGTCGTGAGCGATGTCCCAGTCCGGATAGTCGCGCTTGAACGGCTCGAGGTCGCTGATCCACCAGCGGTGATCGCCGATCCGGTTGTCCTCGCCGAGGCTCCAGTCGAGCTCGCGGCCGGCGATCTGCTCGCAGAGCTCGATCGCCTCGAGCATCGAGCAGTTGCTCTGGCGTCCGCCGCCGATGTTGTAGACCGCGGCCGGCCGTGGAGCGCGGTGGAAGGCATCGAACGCCGCGACCAGGTCGGCGGTGTGGATGTTGTCGCGCACCTGCTTGCCGCCGTAGCCGAACACGGTGTAGGGATCGCCGGTCATCGTGCAGCGCATCAGGTAGGAGAGGAACCCGTGCAGCTGCGTGCCGGCGTGGTTCGGGCCGGTGAGGCAGCCGCCGCGAAAGCAGACGGTGGGCATGTCGAAGTAGCGGCCGTACTCCTGCACCAGCAGGTCGGCGGCGGCCTTGGAGACGCCGAACAGCGAGTGAGTCGAGGAGTCGATCGACATCGTCGTGTCGATCCCGTCGTAGTAGCGATGATCCTCGGGCAGCTCGAGGCGCTGCTCGAGCTCCACCAGCGGCAGCGAGTTGGGCAGGTCGCCGTAGACCTTGTTGGTCGAGCAGAAGATGAACGTCGCACTCGGCGCGTGGTTGCGCGTGGCCTCGAGCAGGTTGAGCGTGCCGTTCGCGTTGACCGCGAAGTCGGTCTGCGGGTCGGAGGCCGCCCAGTCGTGCGAGGGCTGAGCCGCGGTGTGGATCACCAGCTCGATCTCGCCTGCCTGCTCGCGAAGACGCGAGCGACACCCTCGGCGTCGCGGATGTCGACCTCGAGCGAGCGGAACTCGCTGGGATAGCGCTCGGTGAGCGTCCCGGTGGTGTGGGCCGTGGAGGCGTCGGGCCCGAAGAACGTCGCTCGCATGTCGTTCTCGAGGCCGATCACGTCGTAGCCGGCCTGCACGAAGTGCTGGACCGACTCCGAGCCGATCAGACCTCCCGATCCGGTGACGATTGCGACAGGCATCTGGTCCTTTCTAGAGAGCGCCCGCAAGGGCGGACTCGTGCTCGACGATCCACGCGTGGATGTCCGCCAGGATGACGGCCGGCCCCCGGCGCGGTCGCCAATCGGTCGTGTTGTGCAAACAGGTGCAATCTGAGATGTAGATCGGAATATCTCCCTGACGATCATCCGCGGAGGAGCTGATCTCGATCGTCCTACCCGTGATCTCGCGACACAACTCAGTGGTCTCCAGCAGCGACAGGCTACCGGCTCTGCCTCCCCCCACGTTGGCCGTGGAACCAGCCCAGCGGTCGGGATCACCGACTTGCTCCTCCACGAGATCGAGCAGATCCTCGACGTGCAGCAGGTCGCGGACCTGCTTGCCAGTACCGCCGAAGCCGATGTAGGACAGCGGCCGGCGGAAGTGGTGGGCCAGCATCCAGTACGTGAAGACTCCCTGGTCGACCTTGCCCATCTGCCATGGCCCGGCGACCACGCCGCAACGGTTGATCACCGTCCTCAGGCCGTAGGACTCCGCGTACTCGCTCACCAGCAGCTCGGCCGAGAGCTTGGTGGCGCCGTAGAGGGTGCGCGCACCCTCGAGCGGGAAGGACTCGGCGATTCCGCGTACAGAGGCTCCCGGCATGGACTGCTCGTCCTCGAGCTCCAGGCGGGTCTCGCCCTCGCGGTAGGCCAGTCCCTCCAGCGCTGCCACGGGATAGACGCGGCTGGTCGACAGAAAGACGAACTGCGCTCCCGAGCGTCGGGCCAGCTCCAAGCAGTTGTAGGCGCCCATCAGGTTCGTCTGCACGACGTAGTCGGGGCTGCCATCGACACCGGCCATCACCGATGGCTCTGCCGAGCACTCGATCAGGGCATCCAGCTCTCCGATCTCCAGCAGGTCGTCGAGCTCGCGCACGTCACCGTGGAGGAACTGAACCCCAGCCTCTCGCAGACGAGGCAGGTTCAGCTCCGAGCCGCGGCGGCGGAGATTGTCGAACGCCAGCACCTCCCAGTCCGGGTGCCGTCGCGCCAAGCCGACCGCGAGGCTGCCGCCGATGAAGCCCGCACCTCCGGTGATCAGAACGCGGCGCGTAGAAGATGGCTCCGGCGTGGAAGACGGCTCTAGGGAAGCGGATGGTGGGGAGAGCATCGAATCGTAAGCGCTGCAGAGGTGGGTCGCCGCGGAGGTCGTGGCAGACTATCGCCGCATGCCGCCCTCATCCCACGTGGAGCACCTACAGCGCAGTCGTGAGGAGATCCTGGGAGCGGTCGGCGAACCTCCCGATCTCACGTTCGTCCGAGGGTCCGGCAATCTCGGAGACGAGCTTATCTGGGCCGGCACCCGTGAGCTTCTGAGAGGCCGCACGTACACGGAAATCGGCTTCGATGAACTGCCTGGAGCGATCGGACACACAGCGCTGATCTGTGGCTGCGGTAGGTTCTGCCAGGCCTACCACGAGCTGATGCCCCACGTCTTGGCGATCGCCGAGATGAGGTTCGAGCGAGTCATCGTTCTGCCGAGCACCTTCGACACGTCTGTGGGTGTCATCCGCAATACGCTGGAGCACACGCGGGCATTGGTCTTCGCCCGCGAGCAGGAGTCCTACAACCAGATTCAATCGCTCTGCGACGCGCGCCTCGCGCACGACTGCGCTTTCTTCTTCGACTACACCCCGCACATGCAGGATGGGTCGGGAGTTCTGCTCGCCTTTCGCACCGATCGCGAGTCAGCCGGCGAGCGCCCGATCCCACCGGAGAACGACGACATCTCGGTAACCGCCGGGGCGCTGGAGCGCTGGCTGGAAGAGATCGCAAACCACGAGCTGATCCAGACCGACAGGGCGCAAGTCATGATCGCCGGCGCCCTGCTTGGCAAGATGGTCGCGTTCGATGCGAGCAGCTACTTCAAGCTCCCGGCGATCGCCGACTACGCGTTGAACGACTTTCCGGTGAAGCGACTGCCGCCAGCGACAGTCAAGCTGACGAGCACGCGCTTGGCGCCGTCGCCGTGCTCACCGCAGGCGCAAGTGGTTCGCGAGGACCTTAGAGAGCAAGCGGAGCTGAATCCACCACCACCGATCGAGCGTCTCCACGACTCGGCCGGGTCGCCTCGGGTAACCGCTGTGATCGTCTCCTACAACAGGCCAGAGCTCATACTGGGAGCGCTTTACTCGCTGATCCATGTGACGAGTATTCCGGTGAACATCGTGATCGTTGACAACAACTCAACGCCCGCAACTCGCCGAGCCCTGACCGAGGCGTGCGCCGAGCAGTCGCAGATCAGACTACATCTGAGCGACCGAAATCTGGGCGCCTCCGGCGGACGCCAACTGGGACTCGAGCTCGTCGAGACCGAGCTTGTCATGTTCATGGACGATGACATCGAGTTGATGCCCGGCGCACTCGAGCACTTGGTGTCAGAGCTTGACCTCCACCCCGACGTGGGAGGCGTCACCCCGGTGGTCGTGCTCGCCGACGGGCGCGTGTCGCATTCGGGCGGCTGGTATGAGGAGTCGCCGGAGATTGTCAGCTTCAGGGGCGAGTCGGCGGGCGTTCAATTCGGTCACGCCGAAGTACCAGCGTCTGGGCCCTGTGATTGGATCCAAGGAACCTCTCTGATTCGTATGAGCCTGCTGATGGATTTCCCGCGCGATGTGGGCATGGCCGCTTATTTCGAGGACACCGAGTGGGCCTTTCGGGTCGCGAAGGCCAGACCAGGCTGCTTTCGACGTTCACGCGAGGCGCTGGTCATTCATCACTCCGAGCACCGACTCTGGGGACGCCGGGATTTCGTCGGGCTGGCTTACATGGCCGGACGCATCTCCGCATCGGCACATTTCTATCGAGCCCACTGCCAGCTTCTCAGAGTCCCCGGCATGGACGTGTTCAGCATCATGCCGCAGCTGACACGGACCAACGAGACTCTGGATCTGGTGGGGGCGCGCCTGGTGATGGAGTTGGTCAACACGCACAGTACGGACTGGCTGCTGATGGAATGGATGAATGGCGGTCTGGACCCGGTCCTCGGGGTCGAGCGCACCACGCTCGGCGACGAACTGCACGCAGTCCGAACGGAGATCGAGAGATTGCGTGCCGAACTCACCGCCGTTCAATCAGAGGCGCAGGACGCTCAGCGCCAGGTCGAGATCGAACGCGTCGGGCGCGAGGAGATCTCGGCGCGACTTCGGCACATACATGAGTCCAGATTGTGGAAGCTGGGTGGCTCCTACGATCTTGCTCGCCGGCGAGCGCGAGGAGCGCTGGCGTCGTTGAAGATCTTGCCACCGAGCCGATGACTGTCATGACCCTGCGAGCGCCTGTAGTCGAAGGGTAAGAGGCGCGATTCGCCTGGACCGTAGCTCCCCCGAGCGAGCTCTACCGGCGCAACGAGTCCGCATGAGCTTCCCCGAACCGATCAATCTTGAGGCCGTGCCCGAGGCATCCTGGCACACTCACAATCAAGTGCTTTCACCCCAACATCTAGAGCACGTAGAACGCAGTCGAGACGCGATCCTGGAAGCGCTGGGCGCGCCTGTCGATCTGGTGTTCGTGCGCGGGCTCGGAAACATCGGGGACGAGCTGATCTGGGCCGGCACTCGGGCTCTCCTGAGCGGCCACCCCCACCGCGAGGTGGGATTCGAAGAGCTGCCCGCGGTCAGCGGCCACACCGCGCTGATCTGTGGCGGCGGGGCGTTCTGTCACCCTTTTCATGAGCTCATGCCACACGTGCTGGCTGTGGCCGAGCTCAGGTTTCAACGGGTGATCGTGCTGCCGAGCACCTTCGACACGTCGGTGAGCGACGTGCGCGACGTGCTCGCGCGCACGGGAGCCGTCGTGTTCGCCCGCGAGGCGGAGTCCTACCGTCAAATTCAGCCACTCTGCGACGACGCGCGACTCGCACACGACACGAGCTTCTTCTTCGACTACGACTCCCACCGGCAGGCCGGATCGGGAGTCCTGCACGCCTTTCGCACCGACGCGGAGTCATACGGCGAGCGCCCGATCCCGCCGGAGAACGACGACATCTCGTTGACGGCGAGCACGCTCGAGGGCTGGCTGGGCACGATCTCACGCCACGCCATTGTCCAGACCGACAGGGCGCAGGTGATGATCGCAGCCGCGCTGCTCGGAAAGGAAGTCCAGTTCGACTCCAGTAGCTACTTCAAGGTTCCAGCGATCGCCGACTATGCGTTGAGCGGCTTCCCGGTGAAACGATTGCCGCCGGCGGCGACGCCCGGGCGAGCGCCCGCCCACCTGGCGCCCGCGCCCTGCCCGCCGCAGGCCGAAGCGATACGGGAGCGGCTCCGTGCCCGAGCTGAGGCCTACCCACCCCCGCCGATCGAGCGTCTCCACGATTCCGCCGGAGCGCCCCGCGCGACCGCAGTGATCATCTCCCACAACAGGCCGGAGCCTCGTGCTCGGAGGGCTGCACTCGCTGATCCACGTGACGAGCATCCCCGTGAACATCGTGATCGTCGACAATAACTCGACGCCCCGTGCCCGCCAGATCCTGACCGATGCGTGCGCCGGGCACCCACAGATCCAGCTACACCTGAGCGATCGCAACCTCGGCGCCGCCGCAGGACGCAGGCTGGCACTCGAGCTCGTCGACACCGAGCTGGTGCTCTTCCTAGACGACGACATCGAACTGCTGCCAGGCGCGCTCGAGCACCTGGTGTCCGAAGCTCGACCTCCACCCGGACATCGGGGGTGTCACGCCCGTGGTCGTGCTGCCCGACGGGCGAGTATCACACTCCGGCGGTCTATTCGAGGAGTCGCGGGAGAGCGTCTGCTTCACTCCGGTGTCGGCGGGCATCCAGTTCGACAACCCCGACATCCCCCCCTCGGGTCCCTGCGACTGGATCCAGGTGTCATCGCTCGTCCGTATGAGCCTGCTCGCGGAATTCCCCCACGACACCGAGATGTCCACCTACTATGAGGACAACGAGTGGTGTTTCAGGGTCGCACGATCCCGCTCCGGCTGCTTTCGCCGCTCCCGCGAGGCAATCATCCTTCACCATGCCCAGCACAAGCCCTGGGGACGCACAGACTTCATCGGCCGTGCTTACCTGATTCGCTTCATCTCCCTGGCGGCGTACTTCTATCGAGTGCACGGCCTGCTGCTGCGAACCCCAGGCATGGACGTGTTCACCATCATGCCCGAGCTGGCGCGAACCAACGGCACCCTCGATCTGGCGGGAGCGCGCCTGGTGATGGAGCTGATCAACACGCACAGCCCGGACTGGCTGCTGATGGAATGGATGAACGGCGGGCTTGATCCAGTCCTAGGGGTCGAACGGACGAAGGTCGGCGATGAACTGCACGCCAGCCGGACAGATGCGGATGCATTGCGCGCCGCATTGACCGCCGCCCGCCTGGACTTGGAGGCCGCCCGGCGGCAGACCGAGGTCGAGCGGAGCGAGCGCGAGGAGATCTCAGCGCGCCTGCGGGACGTCTATGAGTCGAGATTGTGGAGACTCGGTGGCTCCTACGACCGGACGCGCCGGCATCTGCGGCGCATGCTGGCGTCCTTACTCGGCCAGGGACCGTCCGGGGCCTGACAGGCCTACAGATTCTCCGCAATCAGCGGCGCCGAGCGGTTGAACACCCAGAAGCCAATCACGAAGATCGCCACAACGATGCCGATCGGCTCGAGCAACTGCCACCAGCCTCCGAGCACCTGCCCCGCCGACAGCGCCCCCCGGTCGACCATTGCGTGGCGGAACTGCTCGACGATGATCGCCAGCGGGTTGAGCATCAGAAGATGGAACTCCGTGCTGCTCAGCTTTTCGCGCAGCAGCTCGACCGGGATCAGGATGCCCGAGGCGTAGAACAGCACCTGGTTGAACACCTCCCAGATCGGCTGGATGTCGCGGAAGTGCACGAACAGCGCTGAGAGCAGCATTGCCAGGCCGGTGCAGTAGATCACGAGCATCCCGATGACCAGCGGCGCCTCCACCCAGGAGACCATCGGACGCACCCCCTCGGCCAGCGCGAAGATCAGCACCACGATCAGATTTAGCGAAAGATTGAACGAGGCGAGCAGCACGATCGACAGCGGTATCACTAAACGCGGAAAATGGATCTTGCGGACGAGGTTCTCGCGGTCGACGACGCTGCGCACGGCTCCGCCGGTGGCTTCCCCAAAGAACGTGAACAGCACGATCCCGGCAAGCAGGGCCACCGCGTAGTGGGGCGCGTTGCTTACTTTGATGAAGCTGAAGACGAACAGCAGCACGCCAAACAGCAGGAGTGGGCGCATCAGCTGCCACAGGTAGCCGAGGATCGAGCCGAAGAAGCGCAGCTTGAACTCGTTGCGCGCGATGTTGTACGTGAGGTGCCAGAAGCGCGACCAATCCCGGGTCAATGCGCGTGGACCCCGCATCGGTGCGCCCAGCCCGGCAAGGTCGAGCTCGGGAGCCTTCAGCTCGGCCGTTGTCATCGCGACACGCTCACAGATCTCACGACGTGAAGCCTAGCGAGCCCCGAAGCACACCAGATACACACCACCCTCCCCTGGTAGCGTTTTGCCGATGACGGCCCGCCAACTCGCCGACCGGTTTCGGGCGAGACGCATCGAGACGCCGGCGCCTGAGCAGACACCAGAGACGCCGATCCAACCGGCGCGCACCCCGGAGTCGCAATGGTTTTGGGACCACTACGACCTGGCTGCCGGCCAAATCGTTGAGGCATTCGGCGCCGAGGGCCTATCGCTCACTGACAAGACGGTCGCCGATGTCGGCTGCGGCGACGGCATCATGGATCTCGGAGTTCTGCACAAGACCCGTCCACGCGAGCTCGTCGGCTTTGACCTCAACCCGACGAATACTGAGTACCTCGCCCGGCGGGCACGCGAGGAGAGCGTAAGCGACACCAACTGGGATGGTCTGCGCTTCGAGGGCTCTGAGCCTGGGAGCGTTCCAGCGCCCGACGGAGCATTTGACTTCGCCTTCTCTTGGTCGGCTTTCGAGCACATCGAGCAGCCCATCCCGGTGCTGCGCGAGATCCATCGCATCCTCAAGCCTGATGGCGCATTTTTCCTACAGCTCTGGCCGTTCTACTTCTCCGCGAAGGGATCGCACCTGTGGGAGTGGTTTCCGGAGGATCACCACCATCTGCAACGTGCGGAGTCCGAGCTCGCGGAGGAGATTCTCGCGAGCGATAAGAAGCCCCCGGACTGGACGCAGATGATGGCGCGCGAGTTCAAGCATCTGAACAGGATCACGGTGGATGAGCTGCAGCGCTCGATGCTCACCGCCGGTTTCGTGGTTCGTCGAATCGAGCTGCTGGCGAGCCCGACCCAGCTCACCCCCGAACTTGCGCGTTACTCCTGGCTGGACCTGGGAGTCAGTGGCATCAAGCTGGTCGCCACGCTTCGCTGAATCAGCTTCGTGACAGCTCCGCGGGCTGCTTGGAGCGCTCGATCCTCGCCGTGTAGGGAAGATCCACCACACCTCCCCGAGCGGCCGAGCCAAACACAGTGATCGTTGACATTCGCCGCACGCGATGGATCACATCAAGACCTCCGCCCCGTCGTGCGACGTTGACCGTCGGGTAGTACTTGCCGGGAGACAGGTGGTTCTCAAACTCCACACAAAAGACCATCTCTTCGCCTGCCGCGAAGTGGCCGGAGCGCTCATTATCGGTCGCCGTCGTAGCTACAAAGATCTTGCTGCCCCACTCGTCCTCGATCTCGACCGAGAAGGCAGGATCATCGAGCGAGCTCTCAAACGCAACGGCGGCCTTGAAGCGCAGGAGCTCACCCTGTCGACAAGCGTTCTGGCGCGTGCCAGACGCGTCCTCCGTCCATGCCTCGAGGATCCGGGCCTCATGACTACCAGCCCACTCCGCCGCCAACTGCTCATTATCGCCAGGCGCGGAGGCCGCTCCCTCACGGTCAAAATTGAGCGCGAGGTAGTGGTCGGCCACTTCCTGGGGCTTGCCGAGCGCGACGACATCGCCACGCTCCAGCAGCAGAGCACGGTGGCAGAACCGATTGACGGAGCCCATGTCGTGCGTGACGAATACGATCGTGCGCCCCTCGTCGCGCAGGCGGTTGAAGACGTCGAAGCACTTCTGCTGGAAGGCCGCATCCCCAACCGCCAGCACCTCGTCGATCAACAGGATGTCAGCGTCGACCTGGATCGCGACGGAGAAGGCCAGCCGCACGTGCATGCCCGAGGAGTAGTTCTTGAGCTTGAGATCCTGGAACTCCTCGAGCTCGGCGAACTCGATCACCTGCTCGTAGCGATCTCGAGCCTGCTTGGGCGTCAACCCGAGCATGATCCCGTTCATCACGACGTTGTCGAGAGCCGCCAGGTCCGGATTGAAGCCGACGCCGAGCTCGATGAACGTCGACATACGCCCGTTGCACCAGATCCGGCCCTCGTCCACCGCGTAGATCCCCGCAAGACACTTCAGCAACGTGCTCTTGCCGCTGCCGTTACGCCCGACGATCCCAAAGAACTCGCCCTGCTCGATCGCGAACGACACGTTGTTCAGCGCCGAGAACGATTCATGGCGCGAATTGCGCAACGGGTGCAGGGCACGCTCCTTGAGCGTATCTGTCCGCTCCTCGGGCACGCGAAAGGTCTTGCTAACTCCGTCGACGACGATCGGCGGAACAAGGTGCTCAGATGCGCCAGCCATTACCTAAGGGTATCTGCGGACTCCCCGTCCTCGCCGCCAGAGCCGCGGATATAGTGCCTGCGGGTGCACGTCTGCACGGTGATCAACAGGGCCTGGGTGGCTCATGCACGCGCGCTCGCCGAGTCGCTTCACGCCCACCAGCCAGATGCGCGCATGTCGGTGCTGATCGTCGACTCGATCGATGGCTTCATCGATCCGACGCAAGAGCCCTTCGAGGTTCTTGGCCCGCGGGACATCGAGATCGAGGACTTCGAGGCGATGAGCGTCCGCTACGACGTCACCGAGTTGTGCTGCGCGCTGAAGCCGGCGATCCTGCGTCATCTGCTCGATCGCGGAGAGACCGTCGTCTACCTCGACAGCGACGTACGCGTGTTCGCGCCGTTTGACGGTCTGACGGGAGCCCTCGCGGAACACCCGTTCCTGCTCACCCCACACCTGCTCGAGCCGCTGCCCGACGACGGTCACGAGCCCAGCGAGCTGGCGATCCTGCTGGCCGGATCGTTCAACCTCGGGTTCGTCGCCCTGGCCCGCGCGCCCGAGAGCGACGCGTTGCTGGCATGGTGGTCGGAGCGCCTGCGCACCGGCTCACGCCTGGATCCGACTCACGCGATGGTGTTCGATCAGCGCTGGATGGACCTGACGCCCGGCCTGTTCGACTGCGTGGGCTTATTACGCGACCCGGGCTGGAATGTCGGCTACTGGCGCGCCGCTACCAGCCAGTTCGAGCAGCGCGAGAGCCAGGTGATCGTCGACGGACAGCCGCTGCGCTGCTTTCACTTCACCGGCTTCGATCCGGAGCGACCCGAGCGCTTGAGCAAGTACGACAACCGCGTCTCGCTCGACCAAGAGCCGGTGCTGGCCGAGATGTGCACCCAGTTCGCCCAGCGGCTGGACGCGTGCGGTCACGCCGAGACCAGCCGCTGGCCCTACGGCTTCGGTGCGACGGCCAGCGGCATACCTCTCACTGCCGAGCTGCGGGAGCTGTGGGATCAGGCTGCCGGCGAAGGCGCCGTGGAAGAGACTCCGTTCACGATCGCGGGGGAGCAGGCCTTCTTGAGCTGGCTCGCGGAACCCGGGGCAGGCGATGCTCCCCTGAACCGCTACCTGGACTGCCCTGCATCGATCCGACCCGGAGCTGCGGGAGCGCTTCCCAGACCCACACGGAGCCGACCGCGTCGCCTATCTGACCTGGGCCGAGGAGCAAGCCGAGCGCCGGCCGGGAGAGGTGCTCGGCGTGCTGAAGGCGCGAGCGACGGCCTCCCGGCGCCCAGGACTGCACGAGCTGGAGCCCGGTCAAACGCTGGGCGCCGAGCGTGGCGAGGTGGTGGTCTGCATTCCGGTGTACGGCGCGCCGGAGCTGCTCGCGGAGTGCCTGACCAGCGTGCTCGCCCACACGCCGCTCGACACCCGCATCCTGATCGCCGACGACGCCAGCGCCGATCCGGCGATCCACGCCTTCGTGAGCTCACTGCAGAGCGCGGGGACGCTGAGCCACGAGCTGGCCTACCTGCGCCAGCCAGTCAACCTGGGCTTCCCGGGTAACGTCAACGCGGCGTTCGCCGCGGCGGACCCGGCAGATGTGGTCGTGCTCAACAGCGACTGCGCCGTCGCCGCCGGCTGGCTCGAGGGCCTGCGGCGGGCGGCCTGCTCAGACGCGTTGGTGGCGACCGCGAGCGCGTTGACCAATCACGGCACGATCCTCTCGGTGCCCGAGCGCAACCGTCCCCGGCCCGACCTGCCTCAGGACCAGGATCTGGACCACGCCGCCGGCGCGGTGCTCGAGCAGTCGCTGCGGCTGTACCCCCGCCTGCCAACCGCGGTCGGTCACTGCATGTACGTGCGCCGCCAGGCGCTCGAGTTGGTCGGCGACTTCGATCTCGCGTTCTCGCCCGGCTACGGCGAGGAGGTCGACTTCTCTCAGCGCTGCGCGCTGCATGGCATGGTGCACGTGGCCGCCGACGACGTGTTCGTGCTGCATCGCTCCGGAGGGTCGTTCTCCGAGGATGGCCAAGCCAATCCCGTGCAGGAGGAGCACGAGCGCATCATCGATGCTCGCTACCCCTACTACCAGCGGGCCCAGACCCAGGCCGGCCGCACCCCGTTCGGCCCGCTTCCCCGAGCGGTCGCAGCGGCGCGACGAGCGATCAACGGGCTCCATGTGACGATCGACGCCCGCTGTCTGGGACCTCTGGTCACTGGCACCCAGGTACACACCCTCGAGGTGATTCGTGCCCTGAATCAGACCGGGCGAATCGGTCTGCGGGTGATCGTCCCACCCGATCTCGGCTCCCACGCGCGTGAGCAGCTCGAGCAGATGGGCGATGTCGAGATCATGCCTCACACCCAGGTGGGGTTGGGCATGCAAAAGAGCGATATCGCCCACCGTCCCTACCAGGTGAGCAGCGCCGAGGATCTACTCCTGCTGGGACTGACCGGCGAGCGGCAGGTGATCACCCATCAAGATCTGATCGCCTATCGCAACCCGGGCTACTTCGCCGGCTATCCCCAGTGGGAGCGCTACCAGCGCTTGACTCGCCAGGCGCTGGCGGTCGCCGACAGCGTGGTGTTCTTCTCACACCATGCTGCTCAGGACGCCTTGGCCGAGGATCTCGTCGAGCCCTCCCGGACACGGGTGGTCTATATCGGGGTAGACCACGCCGAGCCGGCGCTGCCGGACGGACCGCGGCCTCCAGCCGGCGCCGAGATGCGCCTCTCCGACCGGCCGATGCTGCTGTGCTTGGGGACCGACTTCCGCCACAAGAACCGCCTGTTCGCCCTGCGTCTGCTGGAGGCGCTGCGCGAGTGCCAGGACTGGGACGGCATGCTGGTACTGGCCGGTCCCCGCGTCAGTCACGGCTCCTCGGCCGGTGAGGAGTCCATCTACCTGGCCACCCGCCCCGAGCTGGCCGAGGCGGTGCTGACCCTGCCGGCGGTCGACGAGGCCGAGAAGGCGTGGCTGCTGGAGCGCTCCAGCGCCGTGCTGTACCCGTCGACCTACGAGGGCTTCGGCCTGATGCCCTTCGAGGCCGCCGCGCACGACCGGCCGTGCCTGTTCGCCGCGCAGACCGCGCTGGCCGAGACACTCCCAACAGAGCTGCGCCACCCTGGTGCCGTGGAACCCGCGGGCGAGCGCCGAGCGCGTGCACCACCTGCTGAGCACGCCTCAGGCCATCGCCGAGCACATTCGCGCGATCCACCGAGCGGCCGGACACTTCACCTGGCACTCAACCGGCGAGACACTGGTCGACGTCTACTGGGCTGCGGCCGCCTCGCCGGCACGGGACGCCACCCGCCTGGGTGAGGAGCTCCAGCGAGTCGAGGCGAGCGCGAGGAGGCAGAGCGCAAGTACAACGAGCTGTGGCAAGGGCTCACGCCCGATATTCAGACGCTGGTGATGCCCGGCGGGCCGCTCAACCCTCAGACCCAGCGCTCGCTGGCGGCCGTCGCTCGACGCCCGCTCCTGCGCCGGCTATTGCTGGGTCCCGCGCAGCTCGCCTATCGAGCTGGGCACGCGCCCGGGCGAGCGCTCCGCCAGCGAGTCGAGCCACCGCGAGACTCCTCCCGAGACGCTGGCCCTACATTTTGGGCACGACAATCGAAGGCACATGGACGAGCAGCTCGCGTCCGTCAGATCCACGCGAGCTCGCACGATTCCGCGAGCCCTAGCGCAGCATCGGTAATCCGGCGTGGTTGCGCGCACTCCCTCGAGGAATCCCTCCAGCGCGTCGATGCGCCGCTCCCACGTGTAGTCACGCGCCGTCTCGATTCCCGCTCGCCCGAGACGCCCGCGCAGCTCGGAGTCGCCCAGCATCCGGGCCAGGGCCGCGCTGACGGCCTCGATGTCGGGGGCGGGCATCAGGCAGTTCTCCCCGTCCACACAGAAGTCACGGTTGCCATGCGCGTCGGTGCACACGACGGCGCCGCCCGTCGCCATCGACTCCAGCGGCGGCAGGCAGAAGCCCTCGTGGGTTGAGGTCTGCACGAGCACCGTGGCCCGCGCCAACAGCTCGGCGACCTGCTCGTCGCTGGGCGACTCGACATAGCTCATGCCCTGCTCCGTGGCGCAAGCTCGGGCTCGATCCCGAACAGGCACAGCTCGGGACGGGGCTCGGGCAGAGCACGCCACGCGTCAATCGTGAGTGGGAGATTCTTCAACGGGTTGGAGCGCCCGAGCGCCAGCACCATGTCGCCGCGACGCCTCAGCTCGGGACGAGGCCGGAAGTTCTCGAGGTCGATCCCCGGCGGGATCAGCTCGGCGTCCAGGCCCAACTCGCGCAGGCGCTCGCGGTTCCAAGAGGAGATCGTCATGTAGCGAAACTCGGGACGGTAGGAGTCGAGGACGGCGTGGCGGGTCGTCTCGTCGTCGGGGTAGTAGGAGGTCTCGATGTCCTGAACGAAATACACCGGGATACCGTGCAGCACGCTAGCCAGCCAGACCGGCGCCGCCGTGTTCCACCACGTCGCAACCTTGATCGCGTCCACCCCGGCGAGCGCCTCGATGAGCTCGTCGTAGAACTCAAAGCTGTGCACGGGCACGCGCAGCTCAAACCAGTCGGGAGGATCGCCGAGCGTGTACAGCGCCACCTCGTGCCCGCGCTCGGCCAGGCGGTTGAGGTGCTCGAAGATGTCGCGGTGCCCGCCGCCCACGCCGGTTCCCTCGGTCACATATGCGACCCGCAGCCCGCCCTCCGGCGTGCGCACGTCGCGCGCGTCGAAGAACTCGCCCCAGCGCTCCCAGAACAGCCGCTGGGAGGCGCGCTCGCGCTCGCCCACCTCGGTGCCGCGGGTAACCGACTCGTGGTGGACAAGCAGCGCGGCGGGGAAGTACAGGACGCGAAAGCCCGCCTGCCAGACACGCAGGCACCAGTCGACGTCCTCGAAGGCCATCGGATAGGCCTCGTCGAGCAGCCCGACGCGCTCGATCACCTCGCGGCGGACATACATGCACGCTCCAGTCACCGCCAGCACGGGCCCAGCACGACCCGCCGGCCCCCAATCCTCGGGCTTGAAGCGGTAGCGATGATCGAACCACTCGGGCGCGTCACGGTTGCGCACGGTCCCGCCGAACTGGATGCGCCCATCGGGGTAGAGCAGCCGGGCGCCGACGATGCCGACGTCATCCTCCTGCGAGGCGGCGTACTGCAAGCACGCCAGCCAGCCTGTGCGCGCTTCGGTGTCGGAGTTGAGCACCACGACATCCCGTGCGGATTCCGTGGCCCGCAGACCACGATTGACGTTCACGGCAAAGCCCGCGTTCTCGGAACCCTCGACGATCTCGATACCGCCGATCTCCCGGAGCTTGGCCACGTACTCGACACCGCTGGCGTCGTCGGCCACGATGATGCGGGCCATCCCGCGCGGGACCGTCTTGCGGATGCTTGCCACCAGAATGGCCACCAGCTCGCTGTCGCGGTAGCTGGGAATCACGATGTCCACCGGGCGGCCGTGCTCGCGATACCAGGCCCGGGCGCGACGCAGCTCGCGGTCACGCGCATGGGTGCGCAGTTGCAGATAGCGCCTCAGCGGGGTGAAGCGCAGCGGGAAGGTGAGCACGCGCAACAGCAGCGTGCGCCAACCGAGATAGTGGTAGGTGAGGTAGATCCTGCGGCGCACACCAGCAAGCGGACCACGACTGGAGCCGTCAAGCGCGGCGCCGGCGATCGACTCCGCGGGAGCAATCGGAGGTTTTGCCTCTGTGGATGCCTCCGTGGAGGCGTTGTCGTCAGTCACTGTGCGCGGTCCTGGGCTCGGGATGCTGTGCGTGGTTCTGGGCTCCGGATGGATCGAGGGGCGTATCGAGATCGAGCGCCACGAAGCCGGCGCGGCCCTCGAGCGAGAACCAACACCGAATCCTGGCAGGCAGCAGATCGGCTCGCGAGCCGAGCAACGCGCCCGCAAGGCGCACAACATGGTGACGGCCCACCGCGGCGAGCGTCGCCAGGCGTCTGACAGGTGGGGCGTTTTCGCTGATCAGCTCGCTCCGGGCCTGCCCCAGCGTTCCTCGCAGCTGCCGCGCCAAATGCGCAGGAGAGGCCGGCTCCCGCCAGCCGTATACCTCGCGCAACCCGCGCCACTCGTCGAAGCAGCGACGTAGCCCCTGGAAGGTCGTGTAGTCGTGGGAGTGCAGAACGACGGCATCAGGTATGTATGCCTTCGCATAGCCGGCGCGGAGCATGTCGATCGCCAGCACACGGTCCTCGGCGTAGGGAACCTCGCGAAACGGCACCCGCTCCCAGGCGGCGCGCGCCAAGCAGGCGTTGGCGTCGGTGAAGAAACCGCGCCGCCCGATCAGCTCGATCGCAGGCAGCTCACGCTCGTGCTCCCGCAGCCGCTCCAGCCGTGGGTTGCCGTCCGGGGAGAGCGAGGCGAACCATGCCTCCAGTTCCCAGCGGACCGCCGGCGCGGCGTGCGGGCGAGGGCTGTATGGCCCGTAGACGATCCCGACATCCTCTGCCAGCGCAAAGCCCTCCAGCAGTCGCTCGAGCCAGCGCTCGTCGAGCGGCTCAGCGTCCTGGGTGAGCAGCGCCACGTGCGCGCCCGAGGCCTCACGCATCAGCAGGTTGCGGGTGCCACCGTGGTTGAAGTCCCCGGGCGCGATCTCGAGCACGCGAGCCCCCTGTGCGCGGGCAACCGCCACCGAGTTATCAGTCGAGCCCGAGTCGCAGACGAGCAGCTCGTGTCGCACCGTTTGGCGTTCGAGCGAGCGCAGCGTGCCGGCCAGCAGCTCGCCGCCGTTGCGGACCGGGATCGCCACCGTGACGTTCTCAGTCACGGCCGCACAACCTCCACCCAGTCGGCTTCGGTTCCACACAACGTCCGCCAGCGCGTCAGCGGCAACGTCTGCAGGCGCTCAGGGGTCTCGCGCTGCAAGGCGACCGCGCCGATCGCGCCGATCGCCCATTCTCCGGGTCCGAAGTGCCGGTGACCGGCGGCCTTCACGACGCGCACGCGGTGCTTTCCGGGACTCAGACGCAGCGATGCCGCCTGCAGCCACTGTCCCGGCGTATTCGAGCCCGACACGGACCCGACGCTGCGCCCGTCAACCTGGACCTCGACCGGGCGCGGGAAGTCGCCTTGCACCCACACGGCATAGGAGCCCGTCCGCTTGACCGTGAGCACCCCTTCGGCATGGCCGCCCGTGGGTGTATTGACCCCGCCCGCCTGACTGGGATCGGGAGTCCAGCCGCCGGACCGTTGGGAGTCGGATAGGGGTTCGAACCAACTCTCTTCGGGCGCCAGCGCCACGACCAGCTCGGACCCGCGCGGGGCTTTCGCCACGATCGGCGCCAGCGCGCCGCACACCACCGGCTGCATCGGGCTGTAGAGCTGCTGCAGCGGCAGATGTTCGAGCACCTGCGGCTTGGGCATGCGCCGCCAGCCCAGGTAGTACGCGTTCTGGTAGACCAGCCGGTAGTTCGCGGGGGGACGGCTGGCCGAGGGGGAGCGGCGCGTGACGATGATCGGATAGCCCTCGACGAACGGGAGCGTCTCTTGATCGAGGTCGAAGTAGTGCCCGTAGAAGTAGGTGGGCGAGCGCAGCTGCACCTGCTGCGGCGTGAGCGCCTCGAAAGGAGAGCTGATCCTGGCGGCGCGGGCAAAGTACTTGGCGTACTCCTCGAACTCGTTCCACAGCACCGGGCCCTGCCCGGCGAAGTGATCGCCGGTCGCGCGGATCGCTTCGATGCGTTCGGTGGGGGCGACCCGGTCGTGGCTATAGGCCAGCAGATCTGAGGCGAAGACCCCCAGCGACAGCGCTCCTCCGACCGCCATCGCCAAGATCGAGGCGCGGCGAGCGCGCACGCTCGCAAGACCGGCCAGCGCAACCAGGACGACCGCCGGGCTGCAGATCGCCAGCAGCTTGCCCTGCGCGTAGGGACTGACGCGGGGATAGACGATCAGCAGCACCAGCCCGATCATCCCGAGGAAGAGCAGCGGCCCGGCATGGCGACGCCACAGGGTCCAAGCGAGAGTTGGGAGGATCGCCAGCAGGATCGCCGCGCTCGCGAGCGCTGTCAGCAGCTCGGCGTGATGGGAGGCGATCGCCAGCCGATATTCGCCGGACAGCCATACGCCGCTGATCTGACTGAGCGGCAGCGCCCGCAGCAGCTGCCCGAACTGGACAGCTCCCAAACCGGTGGAGCCCTGCCCCGTATTCGCGACCTGGAAGAACGTTCGAAACGTGATCAGCGAGGGCACCGCCAGCACCGCGGCCAGACACGCGCCGGCCGCCACCGGACCGGCCCAGCGCGGAGCCGGCCAGATCCGATGAGTGAGCACAACGCCCAAGCCGATGAACAGCGCCAGGGCGCCGAGGAACGGCGCGGCGACGGCGTTGTAGGTGGCAAGCGCCGCCGCGGCCGGCACCGCGATCAACACCGCGCCCGCATACGGCCTGCCCAACGAGATCGCCGCTCGCGCCAAGGCAACGGCGGCGCACAGCGTGGCCAGCAAGCCGATCTCCTTGATGCCGCCCTGCAGCGCGTACTGATAGGTCAGGCTGGCGGAGATCGCAACCAAGCCGACGAATGCCGCACGCCGCGCGCTGAGCAACCCCCGCGTGAGCGTCGCCAGAGCGACAGCACTGAGCGCCGCGAGGGCCGCGATGAAGCCCTGGTAGAGCACATCCACGGGCGTGTCGGTCAGGCCGCTGAGCGTGCCCAAGAGCGACTGAGTGCCCAGCGGGTAGGCGTTGTTCAAATAGGAGAGGAGGAATTCCCGCTCGCTCGACTGCGGAATGTTGCCAAGGGTGGTGCCGTACCCCTTGATGTGGCTGGCGAGCAGCATCTCAAAGGACGTATCGTTGACGAAGTCATAGCCCGACCACGTCCAGTGGCCGTAGGCGATCACCGGCAGCATGTAGAGGACATAGGCGGCCAGCCCCGCCGCTCCGGCCCAGCCTGGGTTCAAGCGCGCGCGCAGTCCATCCCGTGCGAACAGGAGACCAGCGAGGGTCACGCTCACGAGCAACGCGACCGCCAGCACGTCGCCGGCGCCGGCGACATACCCGGGGAAGATCAGGACGAGCGCGACGCAGAGTCCCAGTGGTGGCAGGAGGGCGTTTTCGAGACGCAGCCGCAGGATGCGCTCCAGGGCCAAGCCGCAGCCGAGACAAACCACCCACATGACGAGGGGCACCCCGATCACGGCCATCAGGTCGTAACGCACGGTGAACCTCTCGTGTACCTAGGAATTCTTCCGCAGCCCGAGGATGCTCAACAGGAACGACGAGAAGAAGATCTGGATACCGACGATCAGGAACGACGCCGATACCACCGCCAGCCACTCCTTGGAGAGCGAACCGAAGCCGTGAGCGATCCATGTCGCGACGATCACCGCGCCCATCGCCAGCCCGACGAGCATGAAGAGGCCACCGAGCAGTAGACCGTGCTCGAGGCGGAAACGCGCGCGCATGCGGTCGAACCACGGATCCTTCTCGCCCATGAAGTACGTGCCGTAGGCGTGCGCGCAGAGGCCGAGCGCAACGACCTGGGTGCCGACGACCATCAAAAGCGTGCCGAGGATCAGAGCGTGGATGCCCCATATCCGTCCGAAGATCTCCAGACCCGAGCCGGCGAGACCCGCGATCAGCACGCCCAGGACGGCGAGCACAGCACCAGGGATGATGAACAGGTGCGTGGGGCTGTGAACCAACAGGAAGCGCAGGTGCCGCCAGCCGTCGCGGAAGCTCGACAGCTTCGATTCGCCGCCGCGCGGGTGGTATTCGATCGGGAACTCGGCGATCTTCAGGTGCTCCTTGGAGGCGCGGATCACCATCTCCGAGGCGAACTCCATGCCGGTCGTGCGCAGGTCCAGGCGGGGGAGCACGTCGCGGCGCAGCGCGCGCATGCCGCAGTGGGCGTCTTTGATCCCGGTGCGGAAGAACAGGTTCAGGATGCCCGAGAGCAGCGGGTTGCCGATGTAGCGGTGCAGCCACGGCATCGCGCCGGGCTGGATATTGTCCATGCGGTCCCCCATCACGAGCTCCGCGCCGTCGTTCAGCTCGCTCACGAAGCGGGGGATCTCGTTGAAGTCGTATGTGAGGTCGGCGTCGGCCATCACGATGTACTCACCGCGCGCAGCGGCAAAGCCGGCTAGATAGGCGCTGCCGTACCCGCGCCTGGGCTCGGAGACGACGCGCGCGCCCGCGGCCGCGGCCAGCGCGGCGGAATCGTCCTCGGAGGCGTTGTCGACGACGAGCACCTCGCCCTCGATCGCACCGTCCTTCAGCGCGCCGAGCGCGGCGGCGACGCAGATCTCAATGTTCTCGGCCTCGTTCAGGCAGGGGATCACGACCGACACCAGCGGCACGTGGCGATCCTCTGCATCCGCGGGGATGGAGGGCTTTGTCTGGACGACTGTGCTCATAAGTTGCTCAGCGCCCAAGTTTTCCCGCTGGACGCGAAGTCATGCCGTTTATAACGCCCAGGCGGGCGGAAAGTGGCGGGGATTCGCGAGATGATGCTACCGCTATGCGTATTTGCGTCATCTATGACTGCCTGTTTCCGTTCACGGTCGGGGGCGCCGAGCGCTGGTACCGCAACCTCGCGGAGCGCTTGGCGACTGAGGGTCACGAGGTCACCTACCTGACGCTGCGCCAGTGGGATCGCGGCGAGCACCCAGAGATTGAGGGCGTGCGGATCGTGGCGGTGGGCCCCCGCATGGCCCTGTACACGGCGGATGGACGCCGGCGCATTCTGCCACCACTCGTGTTCGGGCTGGGAGTCTTCCTGCATCTGCTGCGCCACGGCCGCCGCTACGAGGTGGTGCACACCTGCTCGTTTCCCTATTTCTCGCTGCTCGCGGCCGCGGCGACCCGGAGGTTTGGCGGCTACGGGCTGGTCGTGGACTGGCACGAGGTGTGGAGCGCCAGCTACTGGCGCGAGTACCTGGGGCGTCCCGCGGGCGCGATCGGGCATTTCGTCCAGCGCCTCTGCGCACGCGTGCCCCAGCGCGCCTTCTGCTTCTCGCGGCTGCACGCCGGGCGGCTGGGCGCGGAGGGCCTGCGGGGCGAGCCGGTCGTGCTGGAGGGGGAGTACGCCGGCTCGTTGCAGGTACCGGTAGCGCGGGCGGTGAAGCCGGTGGTCGTGTTCGCCGGCAGGCTGATCCCCGAGAAGCGCGCGGCGCTTGCCGTCGCCGCCTTCGCCGCGGCCGCCCCTCGGATCGATGGCCTGCGGGGCGAGCTGTACGGCGACGGGCCCGAGCGCGAGAGCTTGCTTTCAGCGATCGCCGAGCACGGTCTCACCGAGACGCTCAGCGCGCCGGGATTCGTCGAGTCCTCACAGATCGACGCGGCGCTGTCAGGCGCGATGTGCATGCTCTCCACCTCGCGCCGCGAGGGCTACGGGATGGTCGTGATCGAGGCCGCCGCGCGAGCCACTCCGAGTGTGGTCGTGGCCGGCGAGGACAACGCCGCGGTCGAGCTGGTGGAGGACGGCGTCAACGGCGTCCTCGCCGGCGCGGACGACCCCCAGACGATCGCGGATGCGATCGTGCGCGTACACGAGGCGGGGCTCGCGCTGCGCGAGAGCACCGCGGGGTGGTTCGCCGAGAATGGGGAGCGACTGTCGCTGGAGTCCTCGCTGCAGAAGGTGCTCGCCAGCTACGCGGACTGAGTCTCCTGACCGGACTGAGTCTCCTGACTGGTGAGAGCAGCGATGTCCTGGAGGTCCTTCTCGCGCCCCGCGGCCAGCTTCATGCGGATCAGGTCGTCGCGATGGACGAAGCGCAGCGCCTGCTCGCCGACCTCTGCGGTTACGGCCTGCTCACGCATCTGCACCCACGGTCGCGCGCCCTTCAGCTCGGCCGCGTCGGTCCACACGTCGAGGCCACCGGCTCGGGTGGCGAGACCAAAATTGGCGCCGTCGCGCAGATGTGTCGCATTGGTCGGATCGATGCCGAGCAGATGCGCGTCCACGCCCTTCAGCCGAGCACCCAACTCCTCGAGAGCCGCGGCGAGACGCTCGAGGTTGGGCGTGTCGGGCGCGACGATCACATCGACGTCCTGGGTCGTGCGGACGTGCCCATACGCCTGTACGGCGACGCCACCGATTATCAGGTAGTCGACCGCGTGGCCGTTGAGCACACGGAAGACCTCGACGGGATCGGTCGGCGCGTCATCCGGCGGTCCACTCCCCTCGACCGGAGGACGCGAACGCCGCGGGCTCATCGCTCGCCTGAGCGTGCGGCACCGGCCAACCGTCCCGCGAAGCGGTTCCACGCCAGTGAGCGCTCGAGCCGTTCGCTCATCGTCTGCGCCATCGAGTCCGCCAGGTGATCCGGGTCGAAGTCGCCTTCGATCCGCCGCACGCTCAACTCCAGCCGCTCGCCCATCGCGGCAAGCAGACGCTGAATCGTGTCCACCGAGGAGGAGATCTCATCGCGCTCCGCTCGACTGACCGCGTTCTGTGAGGTGCCCGCGCGCAGGGCCAATTGTGCCTGGGTGAGACCATGACGCTCGCGCGTCGTGCGGATCAATGTACCGGTACTCATGGCCGGTAATATACCAGATCAGGTGTATTCAGCTGGCCAATGCTAGCGCTCGGCGGTAGCTGGCGAGCGTCAGGCGCGCGGTGCGCTCCCAGGTGAACTCCCGCGCCCGAGCCAAACCACGGGCGCTCAGCTGCTCACGCAGCGCCGGCTCGCCCAACAGACGCTCCAAGGCATCGGCGATGGACGGCTCCTGATGCGGATCGAACAGCAGCGCCGCGTCGCCGGCGACCTCGGGCAGCGAGGAGGCGTTCGAGCACGCGACCGGCACGCCGCGCGCCATCGCCTCCAGCACTGGCAGCCCGAAGCCCTCGTACAGCGAGGGGAACACGAACGCCTCCGCCAGCGCCCACAGCCCCTCGAGCTCCTCCCCGGAGAGCCAGCCGAGGAAGCGCACGTCCTCAGCGACGCCGGCGGCGCCAGCACGAGAGCGCAGCTCGGCCTCGTGCCAGGTGGGGTAGCCGGGCAGCACCAGCAGCGGACGGCGCTCGGCGGGGATCCGCGCGAGCGCGCCGATCAGCGCGAGCAGATTCTTGTGCGGGCGCTTCGCCGAGAGGCTCAGCAGCACCGAGCGCTCACCCAGATCGAACCGCGCGCGCGTCTCGTGCTCGGGCAGCGGCGTCGCGCGCTTGACTCCGCCCAGTCCGAGCGGCACAACGTCGATCAGCTCGGGGCGCACGCCGAGCATGCTCGATCAGATCCTCGCGCTGTGCTGTGCGAGTCGGCGATCACCCGGTCTGAACGGCGCGCCGCTTGGGGCACCAGCACCTTCATGCCCTTGTCGCGGATGCCGGAGTGGGCCTCGGGAAAGCGCGCGTAGATCAGATCGTGCACGGTCACCACCTTGCGAAAGCGCCCCCACAGCGGCGCGGTGCTCGCGAGGCTGTGGACGAGGTCCACGCCCTCGCGGGCGGCCAGCCGCGGCAGCAGCGTCTGCTCGCCGAGCACCCACTGCACTCGGTTGCGGGCGTTCACCGGCACCGTCACCGCGGGCAGCAGCTCGCCCCACGGACCATCACCCGCCGTGGCCGCCTCGCGGTTGAGGAACGCGGTGAAGCGCGGTCCCGGGAGGCGCCTCGGATAGCAGCGCGGGGATCAGCTCGCGCGCGGCGACCTCCATGCCGCCGGTCTCGCCGGGGACGAGGAAGATCAGGTTCAGGCCAACATGCATAGCGCCGGTGAGGCTAGCCTCCCGGGTTCGTGAACGCCTTCGCCCCCCTGACCATCGGCATCGACGCGCGCGCCGCGGCCGAGGTGCCCGCAGGTCGCGGGCGGGTCGTGCGAGAGCTGCTGCGGGCGCTCGCCGCGCGTCCCGAGGACGGGCGGCGCTACGTCCTCTACGCGCGCGAGACGTGGGCGCAGGACGAGCTGGACGAGCGCTTTCGCTGGCGCCTGATCGACGCGGGCGATCCCTGGTGGCACGTGCGAGCGGCGCGCGCGGCCAATCGAGAGTGCGAGGTCTTCCTCTCCTCCAACTCCTACCTCACCGCATGGTTCCTGCGCATACCCTGCGTGCCGATCGTCTATGACCTGGTGACCTTCGAAGCATGGGATGCGCCCCAATCGCCGCTCGCAGGTGATCGAGCGGCTGACCCTCGGACACGCCGTGCGCCGCTCGGCGGCGCCTGCTCGCGATCTCCCAGGCGACGGCCGACGCGCTCGTGCGCCACTTCCCGGCGGCGGAAAGCCGCACGAGTCGTCGCGCCTCTGGGAGTGGCCAGCGCTCTGACAGAGGATCTGAACCCCGCCGAGGCATCGACGCTGCCCGCACCGGGCTTCGTGCTGGCGGTGGGGACGCTCGAGCCGCGCAAGAACCTTCCGCGCCTGGTCGCCGCCTACAAGGCCCTGGACGAGGAGCTCCAGCGCCGTCACCCGCTCGTGGTGGTGGGGGCGCTCGGCTGGGAGACCGGCGAGACCCTCGACTCGCTGCGATCGCTCGGCGATCGCGCGCGGATGCTCGGCTACGTCTCGGACGCTGCCCTCGCCGAGCTCTATCGTCGCTGCGCGGTGTTCTGCTACCCGTCGCTCGGCGAGGGCTTCGGCCTGCCCGTGCTGGAGGCGATGGCCGCGGGCGCGGCGGTGCTCACCTCGAACGTCTCCTCGCTGCCGGAGGTCGGCGGCGAGGCGGTCGCCTACGCAGATCCGCTGCGAGTGCAGGACATCGCCGCTCAGCTGCAATCGCTGCTTGGAGACGAGTCGCGGCGGGCCGAATTGGCCGAGTTGGCCCAAGCGCGCGCCAGTGAGTTCTCCTGGGCGCGCTTTGCCGAGCTCACGTTGGCGGCACTCGAGCGGGCGCCGCGCGGTAGCTGAGTCAGCGCGAGCCGACGCGCTCGCGCTCCCCCGCGCCGACCACGTCCACGTAGATCTGCTCCATTCTCGCCACGTAGACGTCGAGCGCGTACTCCTCGTGCAACCAAGCGCGCGTGGACTCAAGCCCCTGCCGTCCAGCGCCCGAGCGCCAGCGCCGGATCGCGTCCGCGGTGGCTCGCGGGTCCCGCGCCGGGACCGCCTGGACACCTGGGCGGCCGGCGAGAATGTCGTAGACGCCCGCGCCCGGGGTGAGGATCACGGGCGTTCCCGAGGCGATCGCCTCGAGCGGCGCGAGACCCCACGCATAGCGCTCGCTGAGGATCACGAAGACATCAGCGGCGGCGTAGGTGTCCTTCAGCTCCGCGTCGGAGAGCGAGCGGCGCGGCAGCGTCACGCGATCGTCCAGGTCGTGCGCGGTGATCTGCGCAGCCAGCCGGTCAGCGTAGGCGGGGTCGACGTGGTCCGAGCCGGTGATCAGCGCGTGGATCTGGGGATCGTCCGCCAGCAGCGACATCGCCTCGACGAGATCCTCGAACCGCCGGTGCTCGACGAGGATGCCCGAGCCCACGACCAGGAAGACATCGTCAGGGATGCCGAGTCGCGCGCGCGCCGCCGCTCGATCCGGTGGATCGAAGAAGTGCGCCGCCGGTCCGACGGGCACGACCAGACGCGTCCTTGCGATAGCTGCGATGGACCATGTCGACCTGCTGGGCGCTGAGCACCGCGATCGCGCTGGCACGACGGGCATCGAGCAGATCCGGCCAGGTCAGAAGCCCCTGCAGCAAGCGGCGCAGAGGCGGGCGAGCACCGGTGATCGTCTGCTCGGGCACGATCGCGCGCTCCCAGAGCGATTCGTCGTTGCGAGTCCACACGAGCGGGATCGACAAGCGCCCGGCGGCGATGCGCCCGGGTCGAAGCGCGAGCCACTCGTGGGCGTTGACGACATCAGCGTCGGACGGGACGAGCCGGGCGACCTTCGGCATGTCGAGCCAGAAGCGACGGGCCAGCGCCGCGTTGCCGACGGGCAGCTCGGAGACACCGCGCCTGACCGATCGGATCTCGAGCTGATCCGACGCGTAGGAAAACTCGCTGTCAGGGAGGAAGTCGTGACACGCGACCGTGACACGATGGCCGCGCCTGACCAATCCGGTCCCGAGCTCGAGCATCAGTCGCACGCCACCACCGCCGCCCGCCTTTCCGCCGACGTGATGATGGACGAGCGCGATGTGCATGTGGGAGAGTCGGCGGTCCCGCGCGGGTCCCCGCTCGACGATTTCTCGCGGCAGCGGGACGCCGACGGTCCAATATCCTCTACCCGAATGGTATCGCGCTCCCGGCCGACGACGATCCGGCCGCTGGCCGATTCGCCGGGACGCTGGCTTTGCGGACATCCTCGATACCGCCGAGGCCGGGCCGAGCGTAATCCGCGGTAGCCTGCTGCGGCTCGGCGGCTACCTGCTCGGCACGCTGGCCACCGTGGTCTCGAGCGCCGTGGTGATCCGCCACCTCGGGCTGGTCGACACCGGGCCACTTCCTGACCGTCACCGCGCTGGTCACGATCGTGGCGACCGTCAGCGACCTGGGACTCACCGGCTTCGCCGTCCGCGACTACGCCACCGGTCCGCGATGCGGACGGGTCGCCGCTTCCTGCGCAACCTCCTCGGTATCCGCCTGGTGCTCGCTCTCGGCGGCCTGTCGATAGCCGTTCTCTTTGGTCTGCTTGTCGGCTACCCCGACCGTGATGGTGCTCGGAACCGTGATCGCGGGTTTCGGCATGGTCTTCCTGGTCGTTCAGGACGGCTGCTCGATACCGCTCCAGGTCGGCCTGCGGTTCGGGTGGGTGGCCGGCCTGCAGCTCGCGATCCAGGTCGGGCGTGGCGATCGAGGCCGTACTGCTGGCGCTGGCCGGCGCGGGACTGCTTCCGTTCTTCGCGCTGCAGTTGCCGATCGTCATTCCGGTGCTGGTGGCGACGATGGTTGTCGGCGGCCACGACTCGCGCCTCATCCCAGCGCTCGAGACCGAGCAATGGCGCCGAATGGTCGGGCGCATTCTGCCTTTCTCCGCCGCGGTCGTGCTGTCGGTCGTGTACTTCCAGATAGCGCAGATCATGGTGTCACTGCTCTCCAGCTCTACGCAGACCGGGTACTTCGGCGTGTCATTCCGCGTGCTCCTGTCGTTCACCACGCTCCCGCCGCTGCTCGTCTCCTCCGCCCTGCCACTGCTCGCTCGCGCGGCGCGCGACGACGAGGAGCGCTTCAACTACGCCAGTCGCAGGCTCGTCGAGACAATGATGCTCGCCGGCTGTGGCTTGGCGCTTGCACTGTTCCTCGGTGCCGTCATTCCCGATCGACGTGATCGCCGGATCGGGATACGCGCACTCGGTTGAAGTCCTGCGCATCCTCGCCGTGGCGCTGCTGGGCACATTCGTCATCGGGGCGCGCGGATACGCTCTGCTCTCACTCGACCGGCTGCGCGCGATGCTCGTCTGTAACGCCATCGCGCTGACCGTTGTGCTGGCCTGCGGAGTCGCCGCTGATCAGCGTCTACGGCGCGAAAGGAGCCGCGATCGCGCTGGTGGCCGCCGAGCTGACACTCGGCCTCAGCTACGAGCGGGCGCTGTCGTACAAGCGACCCGCGCTGCGCCTGGACCTCGGCTTCGTGATGCGCGCAGCGGCCGCGACGCTCCTCGCCGGCGCGGTGGCGAGCGTACTCGCCCTCCCCGCTGTCGCCGCAGCGGCGCTCGGATTGGCGCTGTACATCGCCGCCCTGTTGGCGCTCGGGATCATTCCCGCCGAGATCCGCGAGGCGCTCTTCCACCGCCGTCCGTCGCCCGTATGAACGAAGCCTGCTCGTGAACGACACCGAACCGCAGTCACACGGCCAGTTCGGCGAGGACGCATTCTGCTGGAGATCTTCGGCGATCGGCACGAGGGGTACTGTGTCGAAGTGGGGGCTTACGACGGCCGCACCGGGAGCGCGAGCTATCTATTCGAAAAGCGGGGCTGGCATTGCCTCTTAGTCGAGCCGATTCCCGCCCTCGTTGAGGAGATCCGCAAACACCGCGCCTGCACGGTAGTCAACTGCGCGGTGAGCGACGAGGAGGGTACGGCGACCTTTTTCATCGCCGAGAATGTCGAGGAGATGTCAACGCTCGATCTCACTCCGGATCGTCTCGAGTGGATCAAGCAGGTCGGCGGGGCTGTCAAGGAGATAACGGTCCGCACCGCCACGCTGGACAGTCTGCTCGCTGAGGCAGCGTTTCCCGAGATTCAGTTCATCACGATCGATGTCGAGGGCCATGAGATGGAGGTGCTCGAGGGCTTTACGCTCGAGGCACACAAGCCACGGGTAGTGATTATCGAGGACAACGCGGCGAGTGACGATCCGCGCGCGTCTGGTGGCAATCCGCGAGTGGGAAGACACATGTCCGAACACGGGTACGTGCATTTCCGTCGCACCGGTGTGAATGAGTGGTATGCCCACGAGTCCGACACGGAGCTCGTGCGATCCGATGAGATCAGGAGATTCCAACGGGCGAAGGTGCGCCAGCGTTGGGAGCGCCGACGCAAATTCCTCGGCAACCGCATGGCCACTCGTGTCGGGGCTTACCTGCCGACACCCGTCAAGCGACGCCTGAGGCAGCCGTTCGACTATCTCCGGTCCAAGGGCTCGCGACGGTAACGCGGCGATGCGACTCTCCGTATGTATTCCGACGTACAACTTCGGCGCGTTCATCGGCGAGACGCTCCAGAGCATCGCCGCGCAACTCCAGGACGGCGTCGAGATCGTCGTGCTCGACGGCGGCTCGACCGACGACACCGCCGAGGTCGTTGACGCGTTCGCGCAGCGTCACCCGCAGATCCGCTACCACCGCCAGCCCGAGCGAGGTGGGATCGACCGCGACATGGCGCGCACCGTCGCGCTCGCGCGCGGCGAGTACTGCTGGCTGTTCGGTGCTGACGACACAATGCGACCGGGTGCGTTGGCCCGAATGCTCGCCCGGCTCGACGGCGGCGCTGAGCTGTTGCTGTGCGGGGTCACGTACTGCTCCCTTCAGATGGAGCCGCTCTTCGAGGGCGAGGTCGCGAAGATCCCCGGCGAGACGCGCTTCGACTTCTCCGTACGCGACCAACGGCTCAGCTATTTCGCGCGAGCGAGCACGACGCTCGCGTTCTTCAGCTTCCTCGGCTCGATCGTGTTCAGCCGTGAGCGATGGGAGGGGATCGGGCTCGAGGAACGATTCGTTGGCAGCCTGTTCGCTCATGTGGCGCGGCTGTTCGCGATGATCGCGCAGGGCGTCACGTTCGACTACCTGCCCGACTCCTATGTGCTCACGCGCGGCGGGAACGACTCCTTCCTGGACCGCGGAATCGTCCACCGATACGCCAAGGTGATCGACGGCTACCACGAGCTCGCTGCGGCGTACTTCGGGCCCGACAGCACGGAGGCGGGGCACGTCCGCCGCACGGTGAGGGCAGAGTTCCCGCTGTGGCTGGCGCTCGACATGCGGTACGCGGTCGCCCGCGAGCGGCCCGAGGAGTTGGCCGAGCTGCGTCGGATCACCCACCGGACCTACGGCGAGCCCGGGCCGCGCTACCGGCTCTACCGCGAGCTCTACGACCACACCCCGCATAGCGGGTTCGTGGCGGCGCGCCATTCGATGCGCGCGCTGCACGCCGCACGAGCCTCGCTCAGTCACCGTGCCGCGCCGAGCTCCTCGTAGGCGGCCACGGTTGCGCGCGCCGTCTCATCCCAGCTGAAGCCTGAGACGACCTCAGCGCCGCGCCTGGTCAGCTCCTCGCGCAAGGCCTCGTCGTCGGCGACGCGCCGCATCGCGTCCCGCAACCCCTCGACGTCGTCAGGATCGACAAGGACCGCCGCGCCGCGCGCTACCTCGGGAATCGACGAGCGGTTGGCGGCGATCACCGGCGTGCGGCGTGCCATCGCCTCTAGAAGCGGCAGCCCGAAGCCCTCGTAGCGGCTCGGAAACACGAGCGCCGTCGCATGGCGATACAGCTTCACGAGCTCCTCCTCGCTGACGTGGCCGAGCCACCGAACGCCTGTCTGCTCACGCCGCGCGTCGTGGACCGGCGATGCCGTGTGTGCGCCGACCACGCGCAACTCAAAGCCCTCGAACGATGAGAATGCCTGCAGTACGGCACCGAGATTCTTGCGCTTCTCGGTGCCGCCAACGAACAGGAAGTAGGGCTCCTTGGACGATGGCTCGGGATCGAGCGCCGGGGCCCCCAGGTACGTGATCCTGATCTTCGCGCGCGAGACGCCGAGCAGGCGCTCGATGTCCGCGCGCGCGCTCTCGGAGAGCGTCAGCACGAGATCGGCGCGCCCCGCGGCCCGCCGCTCGAGCCACTCGTAAGGCTGCGGCAGGCGATATCCGGGCACCGCCCAGCCGATCGCGTCCAACAGATTCATGACCACCGGGCAGCCCGGTGAGAATGCGGGCAGCGCGGGGTGCAGGTAGTGGATGAGGTCAACCGGCTCGCGTGCGGCTACGATCGCCGGGAGCGTCAGGTCCCAAAGCGTGAGCGCCGCGCGCGAGCGCCGGGGGACGTGCGAGCGGCGAATCCGGAAGCGCGGTCCCAGGGGCGGTACCTCGTTCCATGCAGGCGCGTAGACGAAGTACTCATTCTCGTCCTCGCGACGGTCGAGAGCGCGCAGTAGGTTGGCCACATAAGTACCGAGGCCGACCGGGAGGCCCAGGTGGCGCGTGACGAGCCCGATCCTCAGGACGCGCCCACCACCCGCACCTCGGGCAGCGGCACGATGAACTTCCCTCCGCGCTCGAGGAACTCTTGCTCGCGCTCGAGAAACTCGTCGAGGAAGTGCCACGGCAGGGCGAGGTAGTAGTCCGGGTTCATCGCCCGTGAGTCCTCCTCACTGATGATCGGGATTTTCGTAGCGATCGTCTCCGAGCCGAACTTGTCCGGATTGCGGTCAGCCGCCGCCTCGATGTAGGTGCTATCGAGACCGGCGTACTGAAGAATCGTGTTGCCCTTTGTCGAAGCGCCATAGACGTGGATCTTCTTGCCTTCGTCATGGAACTGCTTGCACATCGCGATGAGCTCGTCGCGGACCCGTTCTGAGCCCAAGCGGAACGCCTCGTAGGGCTCGGGTGAGTCGAGCGCCAGCTCGAACTCCTTCACGCGCAGCGCGCTCAGCGCCTCGAGCTGCTCGGGCGTGCGCTCGTGCTGGCCGGCGTGACCAATGAACAGCCGGATCGACCCACCGTTCATGTCGTTGAGCTCGGCGGAGACGACCTCGAGGCCCTCCTCGCCGACGAGTCGCTCGATCACGGCAAGGGAGTAGTACTCGAGGTGCTCATGAACGATCGCGTCGAAGGCGTTGGCCTCCAGCATCATCGGCAGATAGTGCAGCTCCATGACCCAGATGCCGCGCTCGGCGAGCGCCTCGGCGACGTCGGCGACGAACGTACGCGGGTACTCGAGGTCGTAGAACATCGCGATACTCGTGATCGCCTTGGCCTTCTGGTCGGGACGGCGTGCTCGCAGCGCCTGCGCCGAGTAGAAGTCGTTGACGACGTCGTACCCCTTGGCGATGGCATATCGCGCCACGTCGGAAGGGTCAAAGCCGAGGTAGCGCAAACCCTCAGCCTGATACCCATCCAGCAGGGTTCCGTCGTTGCAGCCGATGTCGACAACGAGGTCACCGGACTCCAGCGGCACGATCGCTTCGACCCCACGCGCGATGCCATGGAGATTGTCGGTCATCGTGCGGTTGACACCGCTGCGATACCAGTAGGAGCTATAGAGGATCGAGCCAGGGACCGTGTGCTTGGTCTGGATCAGGCCACATGCCTCCTGCTCGCGCGTCATGTCGCAGCGCACGAGCTCGAGTGGAATCGCCCGCTGCACAGGCTGGTCGCCGCCGGGATCCGCAAACGCCCCCGCGATGCGCTGATCACCGAGCGACAGCACGGGCGCGAGGTGCGGGCAACCGCAGATGCGGCAGGTGGTGCGCGTGGTCAGGCTAGTGCGTGGGGCGGGTTTGCGGGTAGTCACATCGTCCTCCGTCGTAGTACGGTCGGGCGGCACTATTCCACACGGCTCGGCCATGGGCAGTGTTCTTCGATCCGTGACGCTGGGGAGATGAGCGGCAACACCTCCGCCGCCCCTCAGCGCTCCTTGACTCCCACCACGTTCGAGCCCGCTTCGGAGAACGGGAAGTCGGCCTCCTGTTTGCATAGGACGCGGAACTGATAGCTCGCGGGGCCGGGGAACTTGAAGCGATAGCTCGCGTGAAAGCGGCCCTTCGCGCCGGTGTTGATCGTGTCGAACTGGATCCATTCGTGCCCGGGTGAGCGCGCCTGGAGCAACAGCTCCTTGCCGCCAACGGGCAAGGGCGTGCCCTCCAGCACGCCCTTGAAGAAGATACTCCGGCCGACGCTCGTCGTGCGCGGGGAGACGCTCAAGCTCACGCCCGCCCGCACACTCAGCGTCAACGTGCGCGTCGCGACCGGCTGCGCGTCACCGATGTGGGCGCTGTAGGCAAACAGGAGCTTCTCCGAGGACTCTCCGCGAGGCAGAGCTACCGTGAAGCGCCCGTCCGATCCGGTCTTCGGGCTCGCGATCACCAGCGGCTTGGCGCCGGTGTAGTCGGCAGTCGCCGTCGCATCGATCAGCGCGCCCGCGATCGGCGCGCCGCCGGGAGCCGTCAGCCGTCCCGTGATCGTCTCTGCCTTCCCCCAGGCGCTCGTCAAATGCGTCTTCGTGGTGCTCGCCCAGCGCGCGGTCAACGTCGCCTGATTGGAGGCGTTCATGCCGTTTGACTGCGGCGGGATCGGCGGGACTGGCGGGACTGGGTTGTCGATGTCGATCTCGCGGTCAACAACCGGCGCCGAGTTGCCCGCGGCATCGAGGACGCTCACGACCAAGTGATGGGCGCCGTTGCTCAATCCTGTCGTGTCGAGCGGCACGTCCACGCTCTCCGACTGCGGGCATGGCTGCAGATAGAGGAAGGCCGCCAGCCCGTCCGTCGTCTGCCCCACGTTCCGGCAGCGCCCCCCGTTTTCGTTAGGCACGACGCTCTGCACCACCTTCCCATCGACGCTGAGCGTCACCTCCCAGATGCCCGCGCCCGGGTCGCTCGCATCGAAGGTCACGTCGCTCGTCCCGCTGACCGCTGGTGCGCTCGCCAGTTCGCCGCCCACCTTGCTGATACTCGGGCCCGCGCTCTGTTCGAGGATCAGGTCGGCTGCATAGAGATATATGACCGCCGCGTAGCCGTTTACGTCGCCGTGGCCGGCGGGGCATTCATCTCCTTTGACTCCCTCGCAAGCAGCGGCAGAATAGAGATTGGCGCCAAGATTGGCCCTCGGCAACACCACGCGATTAGCAAGAGATAGAGGTTCCGTAGGTTGTCCAGTCCCTTCGAGGCAGGGATGCGTTACTGCTGTGTATATGCATGAATCAAAAATGTCGGACTCTTCCGGCGCCGCCAGAATGAACTCGTAGGTGGCATCGAACGCGTTTCCCCCATCTGCATCTCCCGCGCGCCACAGCGTGGCGCCAACCATCGTGTCGCCGGTAGGCACGCTGAAAGTCCAGGTCGCCTGGTCGAGATCGGCGATGTGCGTCGTCAGATCGCTGAGCTCCGCGATCAGCGCGCCGCCTTCCCCGCAAGTGTTTTTCTCGTAGTTGTCATAGGCGCCCACGCTCGAGCTGCTCCACCCGTCAGTGGGAGCGGGTTCGCCGGCGGGGGTGCGGCAGGAGTACACGTGGTACTGGCCAGCCTGGGCGGTGCTGACGGGGATTGCGACGAGGGCCGCGAAGGTCGCGGCGAGGGCGGCGGCCATGATCGGGATGCGTCGCGTGGAGAGGACAGGCCCAGCCTCGAGGACAGGCCTCGTGGCGGGGTGCCTCGGTTTCAGGATTCGTCGCATCATCCACATGTCGATCGCGGGCCGTACATGACCCCCCTCCCACTTCTGCTTTTGACTATCGCTAGCCGTCCTCCCCGTCCCCCAAGAATCGCACGGGCAGCCTTCCCAAGCCATAGATGCCCGTAATGCTCTCGAATTCTGGCTCACCGGCAAGCTCTAAATGCTCAAATCTCTGCGCCAGGAACGTCAGGGCCTCTTCCAGCTCCGCCCGTGCCAAATTCGCGCCCACGCAGTAGTGAACGCCCGCGCCAAAGGTCAGCGTCCGCGCCCCTGACCGATCGGCCGTAATGTCGAATTGGCTGCCTGTTCCTGTTTCTGTTTCTAATTCTGCGCCCTCTGCCAAGTCGCGATTGCCCGTAAACGCACACACCATTACGATCGTCCCCACCGGAAAAGTCACATCGCGGAAGGTGATCTCCTCGTCCACGATGCGTGCGGTAAATGGAGTAATCGGCTCATAGCGCAGCGCCTCCTCGACGGCCGCGGAGGCGAGTGAAGGATCGGCGCGCAGCGCCTGCCATTGATCTGGATTTTCGGCCAACAGCCTGACCGCGTGCGCCAGCTGGCTCTGGCTCGTATCCACGCCGCCCGCAAGTACGTTGAATACAAGATTAATGCACTCGATATCTGAAAGTCGCTCAGGTGAATGGGCCGGATCGGCGGCGGCGATCAGCGTCGAGATCAGGTCGTCGCCGGGATCATCCCGGCGAGCCGCCACCAGCGCCCCGGCGTACTCGTAGAACTCCTCCACCGCCTGCTCGATCTGCTCGCGTTCGGTGGCCATGCTGACCGCGTCGAATTGCTTCTGAATCCAGTTGGACCAGTGGTGCAGCCGCGGCGCGTCTTTTAGCGGAGCGCCCATCACACTCGCGATCACCTGCGAGGGATAGGGCTTGGCAAAGGCCTCCACAAACTCGCAGGTGAGTGAGGGGGCGGGCGAGGAGGAGGAAGAAGCGAGCGCCTGCGCGAGGAGGTCCTGCAGGAAGCCCCGCATCGCCGGCCGGTAGCGCTCGACGGCGCGCGGTGAGAGCGCGGGGTTAACGAGACTGCGCAGGCGCGAGTGGTCGGGGCCGTTGACGTGCAGGATGTTGCGCCGCATCTGCTCCCACAGCGGCCCCTCAGTCACATTGAATATCTCGGCGATCTTCATCCCGGGAAAGCTCGTCGCGCGCGAACGCAAGAAGAACTCCCCCGCCTCACGGTCGAGCACGATGTAGCCAAACGGCCCGCTCGCCAGCCAGCCCTCCGCGCGTAACTCGCCCATCACCGCGTGGAAGCGCTCCCCAGACATCCCCGGATCGGTGTAGTTGAAGCTACTCAGCTCCAGATCGGTCACGAGGGTCATCTCGTGGACGCTACCGCAACGCCCGCGGCGAGGGCAGGGGCCGGAGAGGGCGAGGCTCACTCCCGAGGCCCGGCATCCATGCCGCTCCCCCGCGAGGCATCCGGGCCCCGCATCAACCAGTGATTCTTATTCAGCGGTCAGCCGATGGCGCTAACGCCCGTACCAGGTGCGCCGTCCGCCGTCAGGCAAGCCGCCCACAAAGAACCCGATCAGCCACAAAATTATGGCTATCACTAGCACGAACCAGAGAATGTGCACAGCAAATCCAAGTCCCCCGAGAAGGGCGAGAATCAATACGAGCGCGATCAGAGCGACCATGTCTTCCTCCTTCGTCCCAATTGCCTGCGCGTGATTGCGCCTGCCTAGTTGGAGGACTACCCGCTCTGCCCATCCGTGAATCCCCTGACCGTGTCCAGCAGATCCCGACAGCTGACCCTTGGCTACTTCTTCGGGCTCACCGCCTGCTTCAAGGTCGCGCCGGCGCTGAACTTCGGCGCCTTGGAGGCCTTGATCTTGACGCGCTCACCCGTGCGCGGGTTGACGCCCTGGCGTGCGGCACGTTTGACCACGGAGAACTTGCCGAAGCCCGTGATGATGACCTCGTCGCCTTTTTTGAGCGTCTTTGTGACCGTGCCCAAGAACGACTCGACCGCGCGTGCCGAGTCGGCCTTCGTGAGGCCGCTGTCGGCGGCAATCGCCTCGACCAGCTGGGACTTGTTCATATGCGCTTCCTTTCAGTTAGGTAAACCGGATTAGGTAACCGGAGGCGCGCAGGCTACCGGGCCGGTCGGAGAAACCGGTTGGTGGCGTAGCGCGCAGGTGAGATCGGAGCGTGGATCAAGTGGTTCGCCAGCATCCATCGCGACATCGCCGCGACGTTGGCGCTCTGCAAAGTTCCAAACGGCGGCTTGCCGGCAGTGGAGGCCGCGGGGGTGGCGGCAGAGGTGGTGGTGGAGGTGGTGGAGCGGCCGCTGAACAGCGGCAAATAGACGGCGAGCGAGGCGGCCGTGAGCTTGCGCGGCAACGACGGGTTGGCGTCCAGCAGATCATTCAGAGCGCGAGCCGGATCGCGCAGCGCGTCCTGATAGCCCTCCGTCGTGGCGGCGACGAAGTCGCGCACCAGCAGCGGGTCCGCCGCGATCAGCTTGCGCGTGGTGAAGGCCACCAGTCCCGGATAGGCGGGACCACCATTTTCGTCGAGTGCGAAGGCCGTGATCGGGTGTCCGCCGGCTCGCAGCGTCACGCCTTCGTCAGGGATGAAGCCGGTGAAGGCGGAGATCCGCCCCGCCAGCAGCGCTTGCGGGCCGTTGAAGCCGACGGTGACGACGTGTACCCGGCTGGGGCTCACGCCGGCGTGACGCAGCTCCGTGTCGAGCACCGCCAGATCGGAGGGCACGCCCGTGATCCCGACGGTCTTGCCGGTGAGGGACGCAGGCGAGGTGAGGTGCTCGGAGGCCAGCGCGATCAAGCCGCCAAGCGGGCGCTGTACGAGCGCCATCACCGCCTGCGCGTCGCCGCCATCGTTGATCAGCCCAGCCACGTCGCTGCCGTCGGCCAGCCCGAACTGCGCCTTGCCGGCGTCGATCAGCTTCAGTGTTTCCTGCGTCGAAGTCGGCTGGACCACCTGCAAATCGATGTTCTCGCGCTTGTAATAATCGGCCGCCAGCGCCCGGTAGATGCCGACATGCACCGCATTCGGCACGAAATCGAGGATCAATGTCACCTTCGCCGGACTCGGCAGCGCAGGCGGGAGACTCGCCGCAGCGGAGGACGCGCCGGTGAGGGCCGCGGGGGGCGGAGAGGTAGTGCCGGCCGGCGAGGAGCCACCGCATGCGGCGAGCGCAAGCGCCGCGAGGACCAGCGCCGCGGCCAGCATCAACGCGGCCGCCAGTGGCGCAGGCGGCAGGGGGGATCGATGTCGGCCGGTAGGATCTCGTGCAGTCATGGCAACAAACGCAACCTCTCCCACGGAGGGGAGTAAGCCCGCGGAAGCGAGCAAGCCTACGGAGGCGAGCAAGAGGGCGGGTGGGGATTCGTTCCGGACCCTATCCGGCGAGCCCATCAAGGAGCTCTACACCGAGGCTGACGTAAGAGCAGGCGCCCGCCCGCCCGGCGCCGAGGCACCCGCCGAGGACCGGATCGGGCGTCCCGGCGAGTATCCCTACACGCGCGGGATCTACGAGTCGATGTACCGCGGGCGCCTGTGGACGATGCGTCAATTCGCCGGCTTCGGAACGAGCGAGGAGACCAACGAGCGCTTCCGCTACCTGCTCGACCACGGCCAGACCGGGCTGTCGACCGCGTTCGACATGCCCTCGCTGATGGGCCACGACTCGGACCATCCGCGCTCGCTCGGAGAGGTCGGGCGCGAGGGCGTAGCGATCGACACGCTGGATGACATGCAAACGCTGTTCTCCGGCATCGACCTCGGCGCCGTGTCGGTGTCGATGACGATCAACGCGCCCGCCGCGATCATGCTCGCCTTCTTCGTGGCCGCTGCGGAGTCAGGCGGCGGGAACGAGGGCGGAGAGGGTGGCGCGGGGAAGGGCGGGCCGGAAACGATCGCTCGAGAGCACCTGTCCGGCACGATCCAAGCCGACATCCTCAAGGAGTACATCGCCCAGAAGGAGTGGTGCTTCCCGATCGACCCCGCGATGCGCCTGTGCGGGGACATGATCGAGTGGTGCACGCGGCAGATGCCCCGCTGGCATCCGATCTCGATCTCCGGCTACCACATCCGCGAGGCCGGCTCGACGGCGCAACAGGAGCTCGCGTTCACGCTGAAGGACGGCCTGACCTACGTCGAGCAGGCGATCGAACGGGGGCTCGATGTCGACGACTTCGCGCCGCGCCTGTCGTTCTTCTTCAACGCCCAGATCGACTTCTTCGAGGAGATCGCCAAGTACCGCGCGGCACGGCGCATCTGGGCACGCGAGCTACGCCACACGTTCGGGGCCAAGAACGAGCGCTCGTGGCTGATGCGCTTCCACACGCAGACCGCGGGCGTCTCGCTGACCGCACAGCAACCGCTCAACAACATCATCCGCACGACCGTCGAGGCGCTCGCGGGCGTGCTCGGCGGGACCCAATCGCTGCACACCAACTCCTACGACGAGGCGCTCGCGCTGCCCACCGAGGAGGCGGTCACGATCGCGCTGCGCACCCAGCAGGTGCTCGCACACGAGACAGGCGTCGCCAACACCGCCGACCCACTCGGCGGCAGCTACTTCGTCGAGGCGCTGACCGACGCGATGGAGGCGCGCTGTTATGAGTACTTCGCAAAGATCGACGAGCTCGGCGGCATGGTCGAGGCGGTCAAGCGCAACTATCCCCAACGCGAGATCGCCGACGCGGCATTCACCCTGCAGCAGGAGATCGACGCGGGCGAGCGCGTCGTGGTCGGGGTCAACAGGTACGTCGCCCAGAACGAGCAGCCGATCCCCACGCTGCGCGTCGACCCCGCACTGGAGCGCAAGCAGACCGACCGCCTGCAGGGAGCGCGCGCCAGACGCGACGGGGCCGCGGTCGAGCGGACACTGGCGGCGCTGCGCGAGGACGCCGCCCACGCCGAGCGCAACCTGATGGAGCCGCTGCTGCAGTGCGCGCGCGCCCACGCCTCCGAGGGCGAGATCGTCGAGTCGCTGCAGCAGGTCTTCGGTAGCTATACCGAGACGCCGGTGTTCTGAGGAGCATCAGAGCCTTCACAAGTTCTTACCCGCGTCGTGCAGCTTTCCGGGCCGCTCCGTGTTATCGGGACGTTAAGATCACCCACTTCGCCGGGGGCCCTCCCCGGCCGCGATGCCCGACACTCACGACGCCGACATCCACCTGTCCAGCCCGCACCGCTTGCGCAAATTCCTGGTCTGCGCGGGCCTGCTGGTGGTGTGCTCGAGCGCCACGACACTTGCCTTCGCCTCCAAGCGGATCGTCGCCGAGGAGGCCGCGTTCGTCGCACCGTCCGCCCCACCCTGCTTCCCGAGCACGCTGAACCGCTCGGCGGTGCTGCCCGGAACCAGTCTCGCGGTCTCGCCGCTGCCCGACTCCTACGATGCCTCGCCGCACACCCAGATCAGCCTACTCGGGGTAGCACCGGGAGCACTCAGCGCGGTCAGCGTCTCAGGCTCCCAGACAGGCCGGCACAGCGGCCACCTGAAGGCCTACTCGCAAGGAGACGGCGCGAGCTTTGTGTCGTCCAAGCCATTTGACTCCGGCGAGACGGTGAGCGTGCGCGGAAAGCTGACGGTTGCCGGCAAGACGCAGACGCTCGCCTTTCACTTCGTGGTCTCCCGGCCGGACAACCTGCCCTATGCAGCCCCAGAGCACGTCCCAACTGACCCCGCCGAGGTGCAGCACTTCCACTCGCGCCCGGAACTGCAGCCACCGGAGCTCGTGATCACGGCGCGCTCGCCGCAAACGGCGCCGGGAGACCTGTTCTCCGCTCCCTACTCCGGTCCTGGCCAAAGCGGGCCGATGATCTTCGATGAAACCGGCAACGTCGTGTGGTTTGACCCGGTGCCCTCCGGCGATGCGGCGAGCAACCTGCAGGTGCAGCAGCTCGACGGCAAGCCCGTGCTGACGTGGTGGCAGGGCTACATCCCGCCGCAGGGGTTCGGCGAGGGCGAAGAGGTGATCCTGAACAGCGACTACCAACTCCTCGGGCGCGTCTATGCGGGCAACGGCTTCAAAGCAGACCTCCACGACTTCCACATCACGCCCCAAGACACGGCGGTGCTGACGGTCTTCGATCCGATCGACTGCGACCTCTCGTCCGTCGGCGGCCCCCACGGCGGCGCGGTCACCGACAGCATCTTCCAGGAAATCGACCTACGCACAGGGCTCGTCAGGCGCGAGTGGCACAGCCTCGACCACGTCCCCCTGAGCGACTCCTACAGCACGGCGACGACCACGAGTACCGCGTGGCCGTTTGACTTCTTCCACCTCAACTCGATCGACCAGCTGGCCGACGGGAGCACATTGATTTCGGCACGCAACACATCGACGCTCTACGAACTGAACACGCTAACCGGGCAGGTGCTGCTGCGCATCGGGGGCAAGCACTCAGACATCAAGCTCCCGCCCGGCGCGGCCACCGCTTTCCAGCACGACGCCACGATGCAGGAAAACGGGACGATCAGCGTGTTCGACAACGGAGGCGTCCCGAAGGTCCACTCGCAATCGCGCGGGTTGGTGCTGGCGGTCAACTCGCAGTCGAAGACCGAGACGGTGGCAGCCCAGTACGAGCACTCCCCTGGGCTGTCCTCCGGCAGCCAGGGCAACATCCAAGAGCTGGCAGGCGGTGACGTGTTCGTGGGCTGGGGCGCCGAGCCCTACTTCTCCGAATTCAGCCCCACCGGGCAACTCGTGCTCGACGGCCACATGCACGGCTCCTACCAGTCCTACCGCACCTACCGCTTCCCCTGGACGGGGACACCGCAGAGCGCGCCAGCGATCGCGGGAGGCGCGGGTGGGCGGGGATCGGACACCGTCTACGCGAGCTGGAACGGAGCGACCCAGGTGGCCAGCTGGCGCGTGCTAGCGGGCCGATCGCCTCAGCAGCTCGCGCCGGTGAGCGCGGCGCCCCGCAGCGGGTTCGAGACCGCGATCGCCACGCCCGGGGGGGTGGGCCCAACAACATATGTAGCGGTGCAGGCGCTCGAAGCCTCCGGCGCGGTGCTCGGCACATCGAGAACGATCAAGGGCTAAGAGCCAATCAGGGGCCGGGACCGTCCCCGCTCCCGTTTGATACCCTACGCTGGCTCGAAGTCACGTGGGGGTTTCTAAAGGCTGTGTCTGCACCTGCCGCTAAACCCAGATCGCCGGCGAGGCCGGATGATCGCTATCGGCGTCTGCCGACCGGCGCGCACGGAATCGACCCCGAGGAGGTCAAGCGCGACCAGCGCGAGCGGCTGCGGAGCGCGATCATCGAGCTGATCGCCGAACGCGGATACCAGGCCGTCCGCATCCTCGACCTGACCAAGCTCGCGCGTGTCTCACGCCCGACCTTCTACAGCCTGTACACCGACAAGGAAGAGCTGCTGCTCGCCGCCTACGACGAGATCGCGCAGCGCACCGCCAAGACCGCGATCGAGGCATACCAAGTGGAGGGCACGCAGAGCGAGCGCCTGACGGCGGCGATCCGCGCCTTCGCGGAACTCGCGGCGGACACTCCACAGGCGATGTCGCTGATGGTGCTCGGCGCCTTCGGCGCCGGACCGAAGGCGATCGAACGCCGCAACGAGACACTGGAGGCGCTCGAGCAGAGCATCGACGCGATCCGATCTCCGCTGAGTGCCGAGGAAGCACCCACAGACCTCACGCTGAAGATGATCATCGGCGGCGTCCGTGAGGTGACGGCCGCGCGGCTGCGTCAGGACCGCGCCCACGAGCTGCCAGGACTGGCCGATGAGCTCGCCACCTGGGCTGCCTGCTACCCGGTGAAGCTGCCCGCTGGACTGGCGTGTCCGCCGACCGCGGGTAAGCGCGGATCGGGAGCACAGGGGCGATCCGTGAGCGCGGGGAAGTCCGGGCGGGCGGCAACGCCGGGGACGGCGGGGACCCCATCCGCGCGGGCGGTGCGCGCCGAAGGCCGCTTACCGAGCGGGCGCCACGACCTAACGCGCCAGTTCATCGTGCAAAACCAGCGCGAGCGAATCATCGACGCAACCGCGTCGATCGTCGCCGAGAAGGGGCTTGCCAGCCTCACGATCCCCGAGATCGCCAAGCGCGCGAACGTCTCTCACCAGACCTTTTACGAGATGTACCCCACCAAGGACGACGCCTTCCTCGGGGCCCAGAAGATCGGCATGCACCAGGCGCTGCTCGTAACGGCACAGGCTTACGACGCACACAAGGAGGACTGGCCTCGAGGAGTCGCCGCCGGCCTGCACGCGCTGCTTGCCTACCTCGCCTCCGAGCCGGCCCTCTCACACCTGATCCTCGTCGACACGTTCGCCGCTAGCCCCGAGGCGACCGAGATCCGCGACACGAGCCTGCACGCCTTCGCCGCCTATCTGCAGCCGGGCTACGACCACGCGCCCAAGAAACCAGCGGTGCCCGGCGTCGCGCCCGAGGCGATCGCCGGAGGTGTCTGGCAGATCCTCAATCACTACATCGAGGCCGAGCGCACCAGCGAGCTGCCCGACGTGGCCCCGCAGTTGATCTACGCGGCGCTCGCCCCGTTCCTGGGGCCCAGCGACGCGGCAAAGGTGGCGCGGCGGGCGCCGCCGCGGGGGTAGGCGCTCAGCCCGACCACTTCCCGTGACCGTGACGCGCGAGCTCCAAACGTGCGATCACGCCGCGGTGCACCTCGTCGGGACCATCGGCCAGCCGCAGCGCGCGAGCGGTGGTCCAGGTGGCCCCCAGCGGCAGGTCGTCGGAGAGGCCGGCGCCGCCATGTAGTTGCATCGACATGTCCACGACCGCCTGAGCCATGTTCGGCACCGCCACCTTGATCTGCGATGTCGCCCCAAGCGCGTCGGGGGACTGCTTGTCGATCAGCCAAGCCGCGTGCAGAACCCGCAGTCGCGCCTGGTCGATCGCGATCCGCGCGTCGGCGATCCGCTCGCGATTGCCTCCCAGGTTCGCCAGCGGCTTGCCGAACGCCACCCGCTCTGTGGCACGGCGGCAGGCGAGCTCGAGTGCAAGCTCGGCGAGTCCGATCAAGCGCATGCAGTGGTGCACGCGTCCCGGGCCTAGGCGCGCCTGGGCGATCGCAAAAGCCTGCCCGGGTCCGCCGATGATCGCGCTCGCGGGTAGGCGCACGTCGGTGAAGGACACTTCGCCATGGCCGCCGGGCGCATCGAGGAAGCCCATCGTCGAGAGCATCCGCTCGACCTTCACCCCCGGGGTCTTTAGCGGAACGAGCACCATCGAGTGCTGGTGGTAGCGATCCGCGTCTGGGTCGGTCAGCCCCATGAAGATGATCACCTCGCAGTTCGGGTGCCCCACGCCCGTGCTCCACCACTTACGGCCGTTGACCACAACCTCCTCACCGTCGAGCGTCGCGGTCGCCTGCATGTTCGTCGCATCGGAGGAGGCGATGTCCGGCTCAGTCATGGAGAACGCCGAGCGGATCGTGCCCTGCAGCAGAGGCGCCAGCCAGAGCTCGCGCTGCTCAGGGGAGCCGAAGTGCAGCAGCACCTCCATGTTGCCGCTGTCCGGCGCGTCGCAGTTGAAGACTCCGCTCGAGATCAGCGAGCGGCCCATCCGCTCCGCCAGCGGCGCGTACTCGACGTTTGCGAGGCCAGCGCCGATCGGCTGGCCGGCGAGCTCCGCGCCCGGTGCCAAGAACAGGTTCCAGAGGCCCTCCGCGCGGGCCTTCCGCTTGAGCTCCTCGATGACCGGCAGCACCACCCACGGGTCCGCGCGCGCGAGCAGCTCGCGGTGATAGCCCTCCTCGCGTGGCTCGATCTCGCGCTGCTGAAAGGCCGTCAGGCGCTCCAGGAGCTCCTGCGCGCGGGCGGAGTGCTCGAAGTCCACGACGTCTACCGCACGTCGAGGACGATCTTGCCGGTCGCGCGGCGCTCATCGATCGCCCGCAGCGCATCCGCGGCGCGGGCGAGCGGGAAGTGCTCGCCGACGATCGGTGCCACGTTGCCCTGCTCGATCATGCGGTTGACGGCTGCCCCGATTTCGAGGTTGACCCGCGGACGACCCATCACGTAGCCGCCCCAGCCCGCGCCGATGATCTCCGTGTTGCCGAGCAGCAGCCGGTTGACCTTGACCTCGGGGATCGACCCACCGGCGAAACCCACGACGATCAGACGGCCGCCCTCGCGCAGCGAGCGCAGGCTGTCGGTGAACAGCGATCCACCGACGGGGTCGAAGACGACCTCCACGCCACCGCCCGAGAGCTCCTTCGCCTCGTCCTTCCATGCACCATCGGAGCGCACGACGTGATCGGCGCCGGCCTCCAGCGCGACCTTTTCCTTGACCTCACTGGAGACGACCGCGATCGTCCGCGCGCCCAGGCCCTTCGCAACCTGCAGCGCCGCGGTGCCCACACCGCCGGCGGCACCGTGGACGAGCACCGTCTCGCCCTCGCGCAGCCGCCCGCGCAGGTACAGCGAGAAGTAGGCGGTGTGATAGTTGAGGATCAGACCGGCGCCCTGGGCGAAGTCGAGCTCAGCTGGCAGCGCGAACGTGAGGAACGGGGGCGCGACCGCGGTCTCGGCGAACCCGCCGAGCGCACAGAACGCCGCCACACGGTCGCCGGCCTCGACGGTCGCGTCGGCGGGCGCGCTGCGCACGACGCCTGCGACCTCGCTGCCAGGAACGAACGGGAGCGGCGGTTTGATCTGGTACTGACCGCGGGTCTGCAGCAGCTCGGGAAACGCGACCCCGGCGCAGTGCACGTCGACCACAACGGCCGAATCTAGACTCGGCCCGCTCAGCATGTGTGTCGACTCGGGCTCGGGGAGATCGACGAGCTCGAGGGCGCTGTCGGGGCCGGTCAGGTCGACTATCTGGATTGCTTTCATGCGGGCATCCTATGGCTCTGGCGCTGGGGGTCTAGTTTTGGCGAGCAGCTGCCGATGGGAGAGCCATGAGCAGCAGCGCCGAGTCCGCCGAGCAAGCCGGCCAGCCCAGGCGAGACAATCGCCACCTGATCCCGTTCGTCGCCGCCTCAGTGCTGGCGTGGGCCGCGGTGCCCGTCGGCTCCTCGATGCATTGGGGGACATACGCGATAGCGTCCGTCCTGGCGATGTTTGCGGGCACGTTGCGCGCCGTGCCATTGCGAGGCGCCCTGGCGAAGGAGAGAGAGGCGATCCCATCGCTCATCTTCCTACTGGCGATCGCGCTGCTGCGCGACTCGGCGGGGGGCATCAACTCGGCTGTAGGGGTACTGGCGCTGCTGCCGGTGTTCTACACAGCCCTGTACAGCAACCGCGCCCAGCTATGCACGGTCTTGATTGGGATGGCGATGGTGTTCATGGCACAGAACCTGCTCGTGGGACCCCCCACGTACCCACACACCGAGTACCGCGCGGGCCTGATCTTCCTCGTCGTGAGCACGATCATCGGGCTGACCACCCAGTGGCTGGTCGCGCAGGCGCGCTTTCAGGCCGCCGAGGCCCAGGACCGCGAGCGCATGCTGGAACAGGTCGCCGAAGTGGTGCGCAATCTCTCCAGCAGCCCGCACGCCCGTGCCGAGGTTTGTGCGGCGGCCAAGACGATCAGCAACGCGAGCATGGCGATCCTGTACGAGCCCACGGGCGCTTCACGCGAGCTGTGCTCGACCTCGATGGCGGGCATCGAGATCGAGCCGATCGAGATCGGTCCTCACGAGCACTCCAACGTGCGCGAGGCATTCCGCACAGGGAGCTCGCTGTTCTTCGACGAGAACAGCGAATCCGAGTTCTTCAAGAGCGAGCTATGGGAGCTCGCCGGCCGTCCCGCGGCGGTCCTGTTCGAGCCACTACTCAGAGGCACAGAGCCGATCGGCGTACTCGTCGTCGGCTGGCCGAAGGCGGTCAGAGTGGGCGGGTCACGGACGACCACGATCGCGCTGCTGGCGCACGAGGTCGCCGCCGTGATCGAACGCGCCGACATGCTCACCCAGTTGGCTGACATCGCAAGCACCGACGCGCTCACGGGCCTGCCCAACCGCCGCGCTTGGGATACGCACCTCGCCGAGACGCTCGCCAAAGACCAGCACGCGACGATCGCGATGCTCGACCTCGATCACTTCAAGGACTACAACGACACCTACGGGCATCCAGCCGGGGACCGTCTGCTGAGGGAGACGGCGGCGGCTTGGCGCGAGGAGCTGCGCGCCGGAGATTTCGTCGCGCGGCTCGGTGGAGACGAGTTCGCGCTCTTGCTGCCCAAATGCAACGCCGCGAATGCCCTCGAGGTCGTCGAGCGGCTGCGGCAGCGCATACCCAGCGAGCAGAGCTGCTCAGCCGGGATCGCCGGCCACGGGCCCAGAATGACCCCCGAGGCATTGGTGGCTCATGCCGACACCGCGCTGTATGAGGCAAAGACCGCGGGCCGCGACCGCGCCTGCCTAACCGCCTGACACAGCCGCTGGCTGAAGCGAGCGCGGAGAGATCAGCCGGCGACGCGCAAGAAGGCGAGCACGGCGAGCACACGGCGATGGTCGTCGTCGCAGACCGGCAAGTCGAGCTTGGCGAAGATGTTCGTGATGTGCTTCTCGACCGCCCCGGGCGTGACCACGAGGCTCTCGGCGATCGCCGTGTTCGAGCGGCCCTCAGCCATCAGCTCGAGCACCGAGCGCTCGCGCGCCGTCAGCGAGCTGAGCGCGTTCGCGGACCCGTGGTGCGGGGCGAGCAGCTCGGTGACAACCTCTCGATCGAGCACCGTGCCACCCGCGGCGACACGCCGGAGCGCGTCGAGAAACGCTCGCACGTCGCCGATCCGCTCCTTCAGCAGATAGCCGATCCCGGCGCTGTTCTCACCGATCAGCTCGCTCGCATAGGCGGTCTCCACGTACTGCGAGAGCACGAGCACGCCGAGTCCCGGCTGGCGCCGGCGCGCCTCGATCGCGGCGCGCAGTCCCTCGTCGCTGAACGTCGGCGGTAAGCGCACGTCGACGATCGCCAGGTCGGGCTGATGCCCGGCCATCGCGCGCAGCAGCCCGGGCCCATCTTCGACCTGGGCCGCGACCTCGATGTCGTTCTCACGCAGCAGGGCCACGAGCCCCTCGCGCAGCAGCGCGAGATCCTCGGCGATCACTACCCGCATGGCAAAGTGACCTCGACCACGGTGCCCTGGCCGCGCGAGCTCTGCAAGCGCAGCGTTCCGTCGAGCGCCTCCACGCGGGCCCGCAAGCCGGCGAGCCCGGAGCCTCCACTGGGATCGGCGCCACCGTGGCCGTCGTCTCCGACGAGCACGAGCAGCTCACGATGATCCTCGGCGAGGGTGATCCAGCTGTGCCGCGCACCGGCGTGCTTGGCGGTGTTGGTCAGCGCCTCGGCGACCACGAAGTACGCGGCGCTCTCCAGCGCCGGCGCCACACGGCGATGGATGTTGGATTGGATCGTGGTGCCGAGCCCGTAGCGAGCCGCGAGCGACTGCACCGCGGCCGCCAGCCCACGGTCGGCGAGCAGCGGCGGGACGATTCCGCGCGCGAGATCGCGCAGCTCGGCGATCGCGGTATGGGCCTCGCGCTGGGCGTCGTGGATCAGCCCGCGAATCTCGGGCTGATCCTCCAGGCGCAGCTCCGCACGCCCGAGCTGGAGCGTGAGCGCCACCAGGCGCGCCTGAGCACCGTCGTGCAGGTCACGCTCGATCCGCCGCAGCTCAGCCGCCTGGGCATCCACCGCCTGGCGGCGCGTGCGCGTGAGCAAGTCGATCCGCGCGCGCAGCGCGCGACGCCCACGGGCGACGAGCACCCGGTCGTGCAGCGCGATCAGCGAGTAGCCGCTACCCACGGTGGCAAGGCCGAACAGGACCCAGGCCGGCCAGAACTCGGTGACGCCCGCCAGCAACCAGGTGAGCAACCAGGTGAACATCACGATCACGCCCGCGACAGCGATCAAGCCCCACACGCACGCCACACGGCGCTCGGCGCCCGCTTGATGGCGCCATGCCCACGCGGCGGCGAAGTCGAGCAGGACAGGCACCGCCAGCCCAAGCCAGGCCCAAGCGGGCCAGAAGTAGCCCTCCCCGGCGAGCGCCCAGATCGCGACCAGCAAGACCGCCGCCAGGGCGGCCATGCGCCGCACCAGCGAGCGGGCATATTCGCCCAGCGAGAGTCCGGCGGCCAGCGCCGGCATCCAGCGCCGGGGGGGAGCCCCCGGCAGAACCGGCAGCGCTGAGGGCCGAGCGCGTTCGCTCATCCACCCATGGTCGCATGGCGAGCGGGCAGGGCGAGGCGTTAGGAGGTGATGGCCCTCTTGGCGGCGTGCAGCGCGTGCCAGGAGACGCGGCTAAGAGGCGATGGCCTTGGCGGCCTGACGGTCGGGGCTGATCCGTTGCACGTCCCAGACCAGACCGAGGCGCTCCAAACCGGCGATCGTGAGGCCCGAGAGGTCGATCTCGCGGCTGCTCATACCGTGGAAGGCGGAGGTCGGGAATGCGTGGTGGTTGTTGTGCCACGCCTCGCCAAAGGACAGCGGCGCCAGCCACGAGAGGTTGTGCGAGTGATCGCCGGTGGCGAAGCGCCGGCGACCGAAGAAGTGGCACAGCGAGTTGATGCTGTAAGTGACGTGGTGCAGCACGAAGATGCGAACCGCGCCCGCCCACAGCATCGCCTCGAGCCCGGCGGAGACCGTCCCGCCGATCAGTACCCCGAGCCCGAACGGGATCGCCAGGCCGACGAGCGACCAGAGGATGAAGGTCTGATCGACGAAGTTGATCACCGGGTCAGCAAGCAGGTCGGGTGCGAAGCGCTCGCGCGAGCCACGCTGGGTATGGTCGAACAGCCAGCCGACATGCGCGTGGGCGAGGCCGCGCAGCGCGCCCTGCCAGCCGCCGCCGCTGTCGACGTGAGGGCTGTGGGGATCGCCGAGGCGGTCTGAGTAGGCGTGGTGCTTACGGTGATCGGCCACCCAGGAGATCACGGGCCCCTCGACGGACATCGTGCCGAGGATCGCGAACAGCCCTCGTAACCAGGGCGAGGTCTTGAAGCTGCGATGAGTCAGCATCCGGTGAAACCCGACCGTCACACCGAGGCCGATCGGGATGTACATGATCAAGAAGATCACGATGTCGCGCCAGTGAAGCTCCCTGTTCCAAAGTTGCCACCCGGCGAGCACCACCAGCGCCAGCGGCACCACCGTGATCAGCCCGGTGACAAATCGGTCGAGGTTCTCCAGGACCGGCTCCTGGATCTCCTCGGGGGTGGGGCCTTCCAGCGGCTCCTCGACAGGATGCTCCTCAACGTGCTCAATGGGAGTTTCGAGGGAGGGTTGCTCGGGTAGCAAGAGGCTGTCGACGGGATTCATCCCGTCATAGTTTGACGTACGAGGGGGCAGACGTCACTGCGGCCGGCCACCGAGCGAGGGTAGGGATAGCCACAGTGCCCGGCGCGGCAGTCAACACAGTGCAGCCACAGTGCCGTCACGCCGGTCAGTAGCCACGGTGCCTGGCGCGGTCGGCCAGGCTCACGCGGGCTGGTAGGGGCCCGGCTTCGGGCGGACCTTGCCGCCCGGGAACGCGAGGCGCAGGATCGTGCGATGGACGGTGCCGAGTTGCTTGCTCAGCGGGCCGGTGTTGTAGGGCAGCCCGTAGCGGCGGCAGATGTCGCGCACGCGAGGCGCGATCTCGGCGTAGCGGCTGGAGGGCATGTCGGGATAGAGGTGGTGCTCCACCTGGAAGCTCAAATTACCGGCCATCAGGTGAAACAGCGGACTGCCGTCAATATTTGACGAGCCCAACAGCTGGCGCACATACCAGCCACCGCGAGTCTCATCGGCGACCTCCTCCTGGCTGAACGTGTAGGTCTGATCGGGGAAATGCCCGCAGAAAATTATTGAATAGGCCCACACGTTGCGGATAATATTGGCCGAAAAATTAGCCGCAAAAGTAGACTTGAACGAGCGGCGAGCGGATTCCTTACCTCCCGTAACCATGGCCGCCAGCCCCGCGAGCGCCGGGAAAGCGATGTAGTCCTTCACAATCTGCTTGCGCGCCTTTACGCCAATTGCCTTCAGCTCCCGGTTGACCTTTCCCTTGGACTTCTCTCCAGCGCGGATAGCATCGAAATTGAGGTCGTGCAGAGCGACTCCCCACTCGAAAAAGCCCATCAACAGGAGATTATAAAAAGGCTGTGCCAGGTAGACCGGATGCCATTTCTGATGTGGATCGATCCGCATGATCTCGTAACCGAGGTCGCGATCCTTGCCACGAATATTCGTAAATGTATGGTGCTCATAATTGTGTGAATGACGCCACGCGTCCGCGGGCGAGGCGGTGTCCCAGTCCCAGTTTTGGGAGTTGATGTCGGGATCGTTCATCCAGTCCCATTGACCGTGCATCACGTTGTGACCGATCTCCATGTTCTCGAGGATCTTGGCGACCGAGAGCGCAGCGGTTCCGCCAACCCACAGCGGCTTGTAAGAGGAACCCATCAGCAGCGCGCGGGCGGCCAACACGAGCTGGCGATGTAGCTTGATGGTGGAGCGGATGTAGCGAGAGTCGCGGTCGCCGAGCTCGGCAAAGACCTCGTCATGGATCGCGTCGAACTCGCGGCCGAGCGCCTCGATCTGCTCAGGAGTGAGACGCGCCAATGGGCTCTCGAGATCCCCCTCGATTTGTGCGGTATTGGTGGTTGGTTGAGTGGTGTTGGTGGTGGGTGTGGTGCGTGGCGGCGAGGTATGCGGCGGGGGTCCCTCGATCTCGTTGAGTCGCATACTGGCCGGCTGACTCTCGGTGTGGGTAATTGACATTGATGAATTCCTCTGTTTTGGGGGAGTTTTTTTGAGGGGAGGTATATTTTTTGGGGAGGTATTACTTAGAGTTCGATCTCGATCGCGCCCTCGGGCGCGTTGATGCAGGTGCGCAGCATTTCGCCTGGCTGGCCATGCACGCGACCGGTGCGCAGGTCGCGAACCTGGCCCGAGCGCAGACGCCCGACGCAGGTGTGGCAGATGCCCATGCGGCAGCCGTAGGGCAGCTTGGCGCCAGCCTGCTCGCCGGCAAGAAGAATCGGCTGCTCGCCATCGCTGGAGGCCTGGATGGCGCTAGAGCAGAAGTCGATCGTGCCGCCCTGGCCGCGCTCGCCATCGCCGACATGCGCATCGGGCTGGAAGTGCTCGACGTGTAGCTTGGCGGGGTCGCCATCGCGCTGCCAGCGCACACTCAGCGCCTCCAGCAGCCCGGCGGGTCCGCAAAGGAACGTCTCGCGCTCGCGCCAGTCGGGACAGAGCTCATCCAGCTGATCGGCAGTCAAGCGCCCCTGCGCGCCGGTGAGGCGCTCGTGCAACCGGTAGCCCGGGTGCCCGGCGGCCAGCTCGCGCAGCTCGCGCCCAAAGATGACTTCCGCCTCGGTACGGGCGCAGTGCAGATGCACGACATCCTCGAGCTTGCCCGCGCGCGCGATCGCGCGGAGCATGCTCATGATCGGCGTGATACCGCTGCCGGCGCTGATGAACAGCAATCGCCGGGGCAACGGGTCTGGCAGCACAAACGTGCCTTCGACACCGCCCAAGCGCACAATCGTCCCTGGTCGCACGCGCTTGAACAGGAACGGCGAGACCTTGCCGCCATCGACGAGCTTGGGGGTGATCGAGATAAAGCCGTCGGGCCGCTCTGGGTCAGAGGTCAACGAGTACGCGCGCCAGTGGTGCACGCCGTCGACCTCGATCCCCAGCCGCAGATACTGACCGGGCTTGTGCCCCTCCCACTCCCATCCGGGCTTGACGAGCACCGTGGCGGCGTTAGGCGTCTCGCGCTCGATTCGTTCGATCCGCCCGCGCAGCTCGCGTGTGGACCACAAAGGGTTGACCAGCTCGAGATAGTCATCGGGAAGCAGCGGCGATGTGAACGAGCGGATCAGATTCAACGCCCGGCGCCGGCCTTCAGAGACGCGGGGCGCCGCGCCACGCTCAGCCACGGGTGGCACTCCAGCGAGGGATGAACTTGTCACAGGTAGCACTCCGTCGGGGGATGAATTTGCAGTCACGCATAACGACCTGAACTAATGATACCTCAAATGAGGGTACATAGGTGGTGGTATCCTTGTTTGGAGATGATGGCGACGAATACCCACAAGGCGCAGGCACCCAAGCGAAGCCCGACGAAGACCGATAAAGCACAGATACCCAAACGGAGCCGGGGCAACGCATCTGCACCTGAGAAATCCCCTGCTCTTAATCCCCTGCTCCCTCTGCCGACCTGACGATCGAGCAGCTGGCAGCCGAGGTGGGCATGTCGGTGCGGAACATCCGCAACCATCACTCGCGCGGCCTACTGCCCGCGCCTGAGGTGCGGGCGCGCATCGGCTACTACGGCGCCGAGGATGTGGCACGGCTGCGGCTGATCCTCGACATGCAAGCCGACGGCTTCAACCTCACCGCGATCGAGCGGCTGCTGAGCGGATCGGATGGGCTGGCCGAGCGATTGCTCGGGCTGCGCCACGCCGTGACGACGCCGTTTGAGAGCGAGTCCCCCGAAGTGATCACCGCCGAGGAGCTGCTGAACCGCTTCGGCGAGGTCAATCAGAAGGACGTCGAGCGCATCCGCAAGCTGAAGCTGCTCGTGCCGCTCGGCGAAGGCCGCTTTGAAATTCCCAGCCCGGCGCTGCTGCGAGCCGCCGAAGAGGTCGTGGCGCTCGGCATCTCGCTACATGCGGCGCTTGGCCTGATGGAGCGAGTCAGCCGCGACTGCGAGTCGATCTCACGGGCGTTTGCGAAGCTGTTCCTGAAGGAGCTGTGGGAGCCGTTCGAGCAAGCGGGGCAGCCGGAGGAGAGCTGGGACGAGGTGATCGAGGCGGTCGGCGCGTTGCGGCCGCTCGCCTCCGAGGCGCTGCTCGCGGTCTTCAAGCAGCGGATGAGCACGCAGCTGGAGGCGGCCTTCGGCAAGGTGCTCGAACACCAGGCCAAGCGCCACTAGGCGCGGCTGCGCGAGAAGGGCCTACACGGGGAGGCCTACGCGACCAGCACCAGATCGGGCTCGGCGGCCGGGGTGGGAACGCCGCGACGCTCACTGCGCAGGAGCGTTCCATTGCGCGGCGAGAACGTAATGTTGCGACGCGTCACCCGCTCGGCGCGAGAGCTCACGGGGCTCAGCGCGCGGCGTTGCAAGATCGTCTCGAGCACGACGCGCATCTCCATTTCGGCGAACGCCGCGCCCAGGCAACGTCTGATGCCACCGCCAAACGGGATCCACCCGTATTTATTGATGGGATGCCCACCCTCCCCCTCGAGGAAGCGCTCGGGGCGGAACGCGTAGGGCTCGGGGTAGAGATCGGCGCGGGTGTGCGTGAGCCAGATCGCCGGCGTCACGTCGGTCCCGGCGGGCAGGCTCAGCCCGTCGACGTTTAGGTCCGATGCCAACCGCCGGCCCGCGAGCGGGACGACCGGGCGCAGCCGCAGCGACTCGGAGATCACCGCGCGCAGATAGGTGTCCTCGCCGGCATCGACCTCCGCGGTCAGCCGGGTGAGCGTCGCTGGGTTGCGCAGCAGCAGATCAAAGGTCCAGGCGAGCGCCGTGGCGGTCGTCTCGTGGCCGGCGAGCAGCAGCGTCACCAACTGATCGCGCACCTCCCGGTCGCTCATCTCCGTGCCGTCCTCGAAGCGAGCGGCAACGAGCAGCGAGAGGATGTCCTCGCGCTCGGAGGGGTGGGTGGGATTCGAATCAACGCGGCGCTCGGCGATCTCCGCGAGCAGCAGCTCGTCAATCTCTGCCAGCAGCTCGCGCAGGCTCGCCAGCGGATCTCCCTTGCCCAGGCGGCGTGAGAGCAGCACACGGAACTGCAGGGCGGGGGATGACGTGTCGCCCAGCAGCAGCGGCAAGCGCTCGTGCAGGCGTGCGTCGCGTGCCGGGTCGGTGACGCCGAACACCGCCTTCAGGATCACATCGAGCGTGATCGCCTGCATCCGCGGGTGGATCGCGAAGGCACTCCCATCAGACCAGCTGTCGAGCTCACGCTCGGTGACCTCCCTGACCGTCGTCTCGTAGGAGCGCATCCGCTCGCCGTGGAACGGCGGCAGCATCAGCTTGCGCCGCGCGAGGTGCTCCTGGCCCTCGAGCAGCAGCACCGAGCCCGGGCCCATCACCGGCAGCAGCGCGATGCTGCGCCCCGGCGGCAGCCCGTGCTCATGCGTCGTGTAGAGCGCACGGATCGCCTCGGGATCGGACAGCATCACCATCGGCCGCTCGAAGCCGAGGAAGCGCACGCTGAACGCATCGCCGAAGCGCCTACGGGCGGACTCCATGAAGGCGATCGGCCGCAGCAACCAGCGCGCGGTCTGGATGACGGGGGCCTCTGAGGGGCCAGGCGGGAGCGCGCTCACGCGCATAGCGTGACATACCGCGCGTGCGACACCGCGCGTGCACAGCGAGCTCAGCGCCTGACGGCGTCCGAGCTTCCCAGCACCTGGCCTTCGGGCCCCAACGCCTGCACCGCGAGATAGTGCAGAGTGGTGGGCAAGGTCATCTCAGTCTCAAAGCCGTCGCGGGGGAACTGGCCGACGGCGGCCAGCGCGGTCGGTGAGCGTCCGGCAAACACCCGCCAGCCGGTGACGGCGGTCGCGCCGTTCCAGCTCGCGTATAGGACCGTCGTTCCAGACGCACCGGCGGAGGCGGCGATGGACGGGGCATGTGCGGGGATCGCGCTCCACGGGAATCGGTATGCGCGATAGCTGCTGGCGCGCGCGGGCAGCTGCATATCGAAGGTGAGCGCTCCGGCAATGGAGAACTGAGACACGTACCCCGCTTCCCCCCAGCCGACGAACTCTTCGCCCCCCGGGAGTGCCTGGGCGTTGCCCTGGCTCTCGGTCAGGATGCGCGCCCCGGGGTGGATCAACTGGCGGGCCAGGGTCGCCTTGCGGGTGGTGAGATCGAGCGCCACCGTGATCGCCCTCGATTGGTTGCTCTCGGGCGGCGTGGCCTCGTCGTCGAAGATGCTGAGGTCGCCTTCCGGGAGAACCTCGGCGTCGTGCTGCCAGGCGAAGCGCACACCGGGACCGAGCGCGAAGGTCGAGTGCTTGCCTCCCAGGCGCCACAGCGTCGCGCCGGTGCTCGCGCTGATCATGTAGGCAGTCCACGTGTTGCGGGCGTCGAGCAACAGGTCCCCGTCGGCCTGGGGCTGGATCGAGTTGAGGTGGAAGAAGTCGTACACAGTGCTGCTCAGGTGGGGCACAGGCGCGTAGGAGTCCGCCAGGGCGACGTGCCCCAGGGCGTGCCATTCGAACATGACCAAACCGGTCTTCACGTCGATCTCCTGGACCACGCAGTCGTTGAGGAGACCATCGCTCGGGCCCTTGACGGATGACAGGTTCCAGTGGATCGGCTCGTAGGCGCTGATCAACGCCGTGCCCTGCGGGGTGAGGTCGAATTCGTGCAGGTCAGCCTGTAGGCCGTTGCCAGCGTGGACGGTTGCAACGGGCTCGTAGGAGGTGCTGTAGACGTAGTCGTTGCCGCGACCATGGCCGTCGATCACCTGGCCCTCCCACCACGTGAGGACGGGCTTGCCTTCGTACTGCTGCACACGCAGGTCCTCCGCCTCACTGCTGGCCGGCACCGGTTTGAACCACACCAGCCCGCCATCCGGTTCGAGGATCATCGGCCCATCCTGCGCCCCACTGGAGTCCGGTGAGATGAAGACGTCTCCGAGCGCCGGGTTGGTCGCCGGCACGGTGACGTGCACGGCGGGCGGGCTCAGGTCGTGACGCGAATGAAAGCTCTGCACGTCTGAGGCAGTGCTCACCGGGTGAGATGGTTCACGCGGCAGCGCGTACAGACGCGCAATCGAGAAACTGGTGCCGACACGCGTCTTGGAGGCGCCGGACTCGAGGACCGCCGTGACGGTCACCCGCTCGCCTTCGTCGAAGCCCCGCGCCGGCAGGAAGCTCGCGCCAGCGACGGTCGAGTAGCCGTAGAGCTTGCCGGAGTGCGATCCGCTGCGGGAGCCCACCACCGTCACATCGTGCAGCTCAGACGCGGGAGCGCCGAGGAAGCTGATCTGCGTGCTCGGCGTCGCGTCGGGCGTGCCAGGCAGCGGCGAGATCGTGACCGGCGACAAAGAGGCGGCCGCCGCCGCGGCCGCCCCGCCGAGCGGCCCGCCGACGGCCACGAGCAATACGACGGCCAAAGTCAGTGCTGGGAGGCCCGCCGCGAGAGTGGCTCGTCTGGACGTGTGCTGGAGTGCGAGCACTGATTTGACCCTAGACCCGCAGGTGAGCATTTTGTGAAGAACGGCGTGTGTCAGTCCGGCGCACGGCGCGTCAGTCCGGCGCACGGCGTGTGTCAGTCCGGCGTCGGTTCGACCGGCGCCGCCACGTGCAGGTGGGAGGCAGCGGCCTTTTCGTCCTCGTTCGTGTCCACGTTGTAGTAGTTGCTCATCCCTCTCCTCTGCGGCTTCTCGAGAAACCCCGGCAGCGGCGCGTGCAGCTCGTTCGGGATCGCCTCCGCTTCGAGAATCGCCCGCAGTTCTTCCTCCAACGCGCTCACTCCGGCCTCGTTGGCGAGCTCCGCCTGCCCATCACTCGAGCTGTAGTCGTAGCACTCCACTTCCTGACCAGTCGGGTCAACCTCGATGCTTTCCTGAACCCAGTTGGAATAAAGCCCCAGCTTGCCCTGCGCTGTACGCAGCGCCACGACGTGGCGAGGCGCTTCGGCGTCGTGCAAATCGCCGGCGAACTCGGTGACGTCCTCGTCGGTGGCGTGTAGCACCCACGGCCTGCCCGGCGCCTGTGCGTCGGCACAGATCGCGGCGAGGTCCGCGCGTCCGGCGAGATGCGCCAGCGAGCTCTCCGCGCGCCACGCATCCGAGCCGGTAGCGATGCTCAACAGCAGTGGCACGATGTCGACGCTGGAGGTGAGCTGCGTGCGGGGGACGCCCGTGGAGGCTGTGGCAACGCCACGCCGGTCGCTCACGTAGAGGGGAACGTGGATCGCCTCCTCGTAGGCGGAGGCGCCCTTGCCGCGCATGCCGTGCGAGCCGCCGTACTCGCCGTGGTCGGAGGTGAACACGATCACCGTGTTGCCGCTCACCTGCGGCTGTGAGGAGAGCTTGGCGAGCACGCGCCCGATCTGCCGGTCGACATAACTCTGCAGGAGCAGGTAGGTGTTCATCAGGCCGCTCCACGCGCCGATCGCTTCTTCCCCTGAGAACGGCACGGCGCCGAACGAGCGGGCGGCGGTCTCCTGCAGCGAGCGGTGCAGCAGCGGCTTGCCGTGCTCCTGCAGCTGCTCGGGGGTCTCGAAGTTGGGGGGCAGTTGGCTAACCCACGCGGGCGGTTCGCTCTCCCGCTCGATTTCGCTCGTGAAGCGGTACCACCATGCGACGTCGTGAGGATTGACCAGCGAGACCGTCGTGCACCACGGCTCACTCCCCCCTTCGCGATCGAACCAGTCCTCGAACTGGTCGACGATCGTCGGGTCCACCTCGGTGCCCTGCCCGGGAGCGCCGTTGGGCGAGGGATAGGTTCCCCCGGAGAAGCCGTATGGCTCGAGCGACGCGTTCGCGTGGGGGTTCAGATGCCACTTGCCCCACCACGTGGTCTGGTAGTCCATGTCGCGCAGCAATGTGCCCCACGTCGGGAAGCCGGTGCTCAGCCTGCTGCGGCCCGTGATCATGCATCCGGTCTGATGCGAGTACAGGCCGGTCAGCAGCGCGCCACGCGAGGGCGAGCAGTCGTTGGAGGCGGTGTAGTGGCCTCCGAAGCTGACCGACTCACGGCGCAGCGACGCGAGGTTCGGCAGCAGCGCGTCGAGCGCCAGCGATGCGGGCAGCCAGGCCGGGGCGCGCATCTGGTCGACGAGGATCACGAGGATGTTCGGCGAGCGCCGTGCGCCGCCCGCGCGATGCACCCGGTGCGAGCGCTGTGAACGCTGGGTTCGCCTGGCCTGCGCGGGCGTGGGGGCGCCAGCGCCGGCCAACGCAAGCGAGGAGCCGGCGAGCAGCCCACGCTTGATGAACGTGCGGCGGTCGCTGTCAGTGAATCGATCTGGCATGTCTATAGAGACCGCCAACAACCGGGAGAGGCCGGTAGAGCGGTGCGAGCAGATTATGCGCCGCAAATGGCGGCACCAAGGCGGGGTAGTCTCCCGGTGATGGAGCCGACGAGATGAGCGGGATCAGCGCGATGGGCGGAATGAGCGCGAGATGAGCGCGATAGAAGTTGATCAGGACGGGTCGCTGGCGGTACTGAGCATCGATGCGCCACCGCTGAATCTGTTTACACGCGAACTGATCGGAGAGCTATCCGAAGCCGTCGAGAAGATCGCCGCCGATCCGCCCCGTGGCCTGCTGATTCGCGCTGAGGGGCGCGCGGTCAGCGGCGGGGTCGACGTGCACCTGTTCGACGGACTCTCACCCGCGCAGGCGGCGGAGTTGTGGCGGGAGTTGCTCGAGATGATCCATCGCGTCGAGGAGCTACCACTGCCGACGGTGTTCGCCGCGCACGCGCTGTGCCTGACTGCCGCGTTCGAGCTGTCGCTCGGCTGCGATCTGCTGCTGGCGGCCGAGTCCGCGCGCTTTGAACTGGTGGAGACCGTGGTGGGTCTGACCCCGGCGATGGGTGGCACGCAGCGCTTGGCCGAGCGCGCCGGTCCAGCGCGGGCCCGCGAGCTGGTGATGACCGGCGAGCTGTACGGCGCCGCGACCCTCGAGCGCTGGAACGTCGTCAACCGGGTGCTTCCCGACGCGGGCTTCGACGAGGCCGCGCGCGCGTTCGCACGGCGCTTGGCGGATGGTCCCACGCGCGCCCACGCAGCCACCAAGGCGATCGTGCGCGCCGGTCTCAATGGGGGAGGAGCTCGCGCCGCCGACGAGCGCGTCCCCGAGCTCGCCGGTGAGCTGTTCGCCACCGAGGACCTGAAGAACGCCGTGCGCTCGTTCCTCGAGCGAGGGCCAGGGCACGCCAGCTACGAGGGACGTTGAGTAGGGACGACGAACCGCGCGGGGGCGAGACCTGAGCGAAATCCGTAAATGGATTGCATACATAGGTACTCGTGCGGGCTCGTGCAGGGCGAAATCGGTGCATAGGGCATATCGGCACGCGATCGTGGGCAAAATCGGTGCATAGAGGAAACCAATCGTCCCCATTGACAGAATCCGCCCTACGATCCATGAATGGCGACGGTGCCGACTCATCAGGACCCTGCGTCGAGCGGGCATGGGCGCAAGCGTGTGCTGCTCGGCGTGGGTGCGACGATCATCGCGATCGTCGCATTGGTGGCCGTTGCGGCGCTGATGTTCTCCGGCGTGACGCTGGCGGGCGACTCGACGGCGCTCGCGCGGGTGACTGTGCAGCCACTGGGTGGAAGCATCGAGCGCGTCGAGGCATTTGGGCCTGGCGGCCGGAGGTTGCCACTCGCGATTGATGGGGGGCGCTTGACTCCCCTGAAGAAGCTGACTCCGGGCGAGCGGGTGTCGGTGGACGTGGAGGTTCGCCGGCCGGGATGGCTCGGCTGGGCGCTGGGAAGCGAGCGCAACGAGCAGCTGACGCTGCGCGCCCCGGTTGCGCATGTGACAGAGCGCTGGATGACCGTCCCCACAGGCTCGGAGGTGCGCGTGAGCTTCGACAGGCCGGTGAGCGCGGTCGCCTACGGGAGCACGAGTGGCGTGAAGCAGCACACGCTGAGCGGCGAGACGCGCGCGATCTCGCTCGGAACACAGGCCGAAACGGGCGCCACGGAGATCGCCGCCGCGGCACGCCCCTGGGAGACTCTCGGCCATCCCACGGAAGTGAGCTGGTTCCCACCATCGCACGCTCCGGTGATGGTCTCGATTCCCGCTGCGGGCGCGCGAATCTCTCCGGCTACGCCAATCCACCTGACGTTCTCAAAGCCCGTGAGCGAAGTGCTCGGATCAAAGCGCCCACTGCTCTCGCCCAGCACGCCGGGGCGCTGGCGCGAGAGCGACAGCCACACGCTCATATTCACCCCAGATGGCTTCGGGTTGCCGCTTGGCTCCCATCTACAGGTCCAACTTCCTCGTGAGGTCGCGGTGTCGGCAAGCACGGGGGGCGGCCTGCACAGCACCAACCAGATCGAATGGACCGTCCCGACAGGCTCGACGCTGCGCCTGCAGCAGCTGCTCGCCGAAGCCGGCTACCTGCCGGTCGATTGGCAGCCGGCGAGCGGCGCCGTGGCGCGCACGCCCACTGCCGAGGCGAAAGCGGCGGTCGATCCGCCAAACGGCAATTTCAGCTGGCGATTCCCGGATACGCCTCATCAACTCGTCGCCATGTGGAATCCAAGCGAGTTCACGACGATCACCAAGGCCGCGATCATGAAGTTCGAGAACCTCAACGACATGACAGTCGACGGCCTCCCAGGACCGGCGGTGTGGCGCCAACTGATGAACGACGCGATCGCCGGTAAGCGCCAAGAAGAGGGCGAAGAAGGCGGCTACTCATACGTCTATGTACATCGAGAAGTGCCCGAGACGGCGACGCTGTGGCACGACGGACACACGATCATCAGCAGCGCGGCGAACACCGGCATCTCCGGTGCCGAAACGGAACTCGGCTCTTTCGCGGTTTTCGAGCACCTGCCCGAAACGACGATGAGCGGCACCAACCCCGACGGCACTGCCTACAAAGACCCGGGCATCAAATGGGTCAGCTACTTCAACGGTGGCGACGCGCTGCACAACTTCGACCGCTCGTCGTTCGGCACGCCTCAGAGCCTTGGCTGCGTCGAGCTGCCGCTGGCCGCCTCCGCGGAGATCTACAAATACACACCGATCGGGACGCTCGTCACGATCGAAACCTGAGCCTCCGGCGAGTCTCGTCGGGCCGGTTTCGAGGACCGTGGTGGCGCATGTCGGGTCTCGAAGACCATGGTGGCGCATCAGGTCAACAGAGACAACACGACGGGGATAAACAACGGGAACGACGGGACTCGAACCCGCGACCTCCGCCGTGACAGGGCGGCGCTCTAACCAACTGAGCTACGTCCCCGCGTGTGTGCGCCGGAGCCGTATCGACCACTCCGCGCCTCCCCAGTATGCCAAGGCTGCGCGATCGCCGGCCTTGCCGCGCCTCCACGCGAGTGGCTGCATGGCGCAGGCAGCGTGATTGCGCGGCGCGGGCGGCGTGTTTGCGCGGCGCGGGCGGCGTGTTTGCGCGGCGCGGGCGGAGGAAAACTGGCCAGCCAGCCAGCCTTTGCTATAGGCTGCACCCGTGGCGCTAGTCGGTCCTCCTCCGCTCCTCGACCTCAACCCCTTCGCCGCGGTGTTTGCGGATCTGCGCGAGGAGCGCTCGGCGACCGTCCCATTCCCGCCCGGGGAAACCCGCTTCTCGCTGCCTCGCACCCGGCGTTTCGCCGATGACCCGCTGCCTCTGCTGCTCGAGGCCTACGAGCGCTTCGGGCCGATCTTCACGCTGCGCCTGTTCCACAGCAACGTGGTCTTCATGCTGGGACCCGAGGCCAACCACTACATCACGGTTTCCCACGCGGCCAACTTCACCTGGCGCGAATCGCATTTCCGCGACCTGATCGGCCTGATGGGTGACGGCCTGCTGACGATCGACGGCGAGTTCCACCGGCGCTCGCGCATGGCGATGCTCCCCGGCTTTCACCGCGAGCGGATCGCCGCATCAGTCGACGTGATGGTCGACGAGACCACCAGCGCGCTCGATCAGCTCGGGCGGGCGGGCAGTTCGAACACCATCGACCTCTACGCATGGACCCGACGGCTCGCTCTGCGCATCGCGATGCGCGCGCTGTTCGGGCTCGACCCCGACGCCGGCACCGCACACTCGGTCGACGCCGCCGGTCTGTTCGAGCAAGCCCTCTCCTTCTTTTCCTCCGACTATGCCCTGCGCATGCTCCGCGGTCCGTACACACCATGGGCTCGCTTACAGCAAGCCGCGCGCTCGCTCGATCAGCTGATCTACTCGGAGATCTCCTCCCGCCGCGCATCAGGCGAGCGCGGTGAGGACATTCTCTCGCTGCTACTCGACGCCCACGACGAAGACGGCAACACGCTCACCGACCTGCAGATCCGCGACGAGGTGATGACGCTGATGTTCGCCGGCCATGACACGACCACCTCAACCGTCGCCTTCATGTTCTACGAGCTCGCTCACCATCCAGAGATCGTCGCGCGGCTGGTCGCCGAGCAGGACGCCCAGCTCACAGGCGGGCAGCCGAGCGCCACTCAGTTGATGAGCGGGGAGCTGGCCGAGCTGGAGATGGTGTTCGACGAGACGTTGCGCAAGTACCCGCCCGCCTGGGTCGGCCCGCGGCGCTCGATCGAGCCGTTCGAGTTCGCCGGTCACAGCGTCCCCGGCCGGGCCTTCGTCAACTACTCCTCCTGGGCGTCGCACAACCTGCCCGACGTGTTCAACGACCCCGAGGAGTTCCGTCCCGAGCGGTTCACGCCCGAGGCCAAGGCAGCCCTAGCGAAGGGCGCCTATGTCCCGTTCGGCGGTGGCTCGCGCACGTGCATCGGGATGCGCTTCGGACAGCTCGAGATCCGCACGATCGCCACGCTGCTACTGACTCGCTTCACGCTGTCCGTGCCGGAGGATTTCAAGCTGAAGATCCGTCAGATGCCGACGATCAGCCCGAAGGAGGGCCTGCCGGTGATCGTGCACGAGCGCGCCTAGCGCAGGCGCGTGGGCGCCTAAGAGGGGCGCGCTCCCACGTGGGCTCAGCGCAGGCGCGCGCGGATCGCCAGCCGGTAGCCCGCGACCCCACCGCCGCCGGGTGCCTGTGTCGCGGTCGCGCTGATGCCTTCGACATACACGTGTGGGTTGTCGAGGAGCGTGAGCTGCAGCCCTTCCAGCAAAAAGCCCAGCGGGCGCACGACCAGCTTGCCTTGCTGCGCGCGAGCCACCGCGTCGATCGACGCCCGCACACCGAACAGCCCGCCGCTGGCGCTCACCTCCACCTGTCCGTCATGGCTGCTGAGGAGTTGAACTTCTATCCCCTTCCCCAAAGTCGTCAATGCTTCTCCCACGTCCGCATGTGTCGTTGACGCCTGTGCCACTAGGGCTTTTCCATGCTTTTGGAAGCTCGCATCCTGCAGCCGCAGCGGTCCCTCCTTGACATTTTCGGCCGTCAAAATCATGCTCTTGACGCCGCGTGCTTGGACGAGCAATTTCGCTGTCTGCGCCGGGCTCATCTGGAGGCTTCCCGCCGTCACCCGCACCGAGTCCGCTTGGCCCCACAACAGCTTTATGGCAGGCCATGCCTTCACGGTGACGCTCTTGACGGTCCCGTACTTTCCGACGCGCGAGCGCACCCTGCTGGCCGCGATCGCAGGCAGGAACACCTGCGCCAGGACCAGCACGAGCACGATCGCCCCCACCAACCCCGCAGCAATTCGGCCAGCTCTGCTCACCGGCATAGCTTCGCAGGCTCGCTAGCCTTCAGGTCCCCCTCACCGGAGGGCGCGTAGCTCAGTTGGCCAGAGCACCTCGTTTACACCGAGGGGGTCGCCCGTTCGAGTCGGGCCGCGCCCATCTTCCATGACAGATTCTCCAATTCGCATCGCCGTGATCGGCTCTGGCCCCGCCGGCTTCTACACCGCCGGGCACCTGCTCAAGGACGGGGCGGGCGGGCGTGGGGCGGGCGGGCATCCGATCAATTTCGAGGTCGACATGCTCGAGCGCCTGCCCACCCCCTGGGGGCTCGTGCGCTCCGGCGTGGCACCCGATCACCCGAAGATCAAGTCCGTCACACGCATCTACGAGAAGACCGCCGCGCACCCGCGCTTTCGCTTCTTCGGGAACATCGTCTTCGGCGAGCACGTATCGCGAGAGGAGTTGCTCGAGCACTACCACGCGATCGTGTACGCAACCGGCACGCCCGTGGACCGGCCGCTCGGCATCCCCGGCGAAGAGCTGCCCGGCTCGCACGCGGCCACCGAGTTCGTCGGCTTCTACAACGGCCATCCCGACCACACCGACCTCGAGGTCGACCTGCGCTCCACTGAGCGCGCCGTCGTGATCGGCAACGGCAACGTCGCGATCGACGTCGCCCGGATGCTCGTGCTCGCTCCAGCCGAGCTCGCCCCTACCGACACCGCCGACCACGCGCTGGAGGTGCTGGGCGAAAGCCGCGTATCGGAGGTCGTGATCGTCGGTCGCCGTGGCCCGGCGCAGGCGGCCTTCACCAACCCGGAGCTGCTCGAGCTGGGCGAGCTGAGCGACGCCGACGTGATTGTCGATGCGACAGAACTCGACCGCGCGCTCGCGGTCCACGATGCGGGCGCCGAGGAGAACATCACCTCGCGGCGGAACGTCGAGATCCTGCGCTCCTACGCGGAGCGCACTCCGGCGGGCCACGCCAAGCGCATCGTCCTGCGTTTCCTGCTCTCCCCCACCGCCCTGCTGCCAGGCGACGACGGCCATCTCGGGGCGGTGGAACTGGCCCACAACGAGCTCATCGCAGACGGCGAGGGCCAGCTGCGCGCCCAGACCAGCGGCGAGCACGAGACGATCCCGGCGGGCCTTGTGTTCCGCGCGATCGGCTATCGCGGCATCCCGCTACCCGGCGTTCCCTTCGACGGCCGCCGCGGCGTGATCCCCAACGACGGCGGCCGGGTGCTCGACGGCGCCGACGGCGCTCCGGTGCCCGGGGAGTATGCGGTGGGCTGGATCAAGCGCGGCCCCTCGGGCGTGATCGGCACGAACAAGAAGGACGCCCAGGAGACCGTCGATGCGATCTTCGCTGACGCGTCCGCTGGCGGGGACGAGTTGAACGTCCCTGATTCTCCTGACGGCGCCGCGATAGAGCAGCTGCTGCGCGAGCGCCAGCCCGAGCTCGTCACCTACTCGGGCTGGGAGGCGATCGACCGCCACGAGCGCGCGCTCGGCGAGCCCAGCGGACGCCCGCGCGTAAAGCTCACGCGGATCGAGGAGATGCTGCGCGTGGCAGGGGGCGAATAACCGCTTGGTGGCATGACCACCCTCTCGAGGCGGACTCATGGCAGACTGTCGCCCGCGAGCCCCGTTAGCTCATCTGGTAGAGCGCCGGACTTTTAATCCGGTGGGGCGGGTTCGAGTCCCGCACGGGGCACTCCAGTACTCGCGCCGACGGCAGTAGTTGTTGCCGCTCAGGCTAGTTTCCAGTGTGAGGCACAGTTTTCCAGTGCCGGGCGGCTGGATCGGGCGGACTGGTCCCGCCGAAGCGCAAGCCTCGGTTGTGCACCGCGCCGGCAGCTGTCGTCCCGATCAGATCATCTCGGCCTTGCCGTAGACGATTGGGCGCACGAGCGGCGACATGCCTCGCCAGTTAGCGGTGTGCACTTCCGCTGTTCGCAGGCCGGCCTCACCGATCATCTCGAGCGTATTTTGGTTGCACCGGCAGCCGTAGGCGAACGCGTGCCAGGGACGATAGAAGCGATCCTGCCAGCTCTCTAGTCGCGAACCGGCATCGCCACGAACGTGCTCGATGAACAGCAGGCGCCCGCCGGGAGCGAGCACCCGTCGCACCTCGTGGAGCGCAGCGTGCGGATCGGACACGGTGCAGAACACCATCGTTGCGAGGACGGTGTCAAACGAACCATCCTCGAAGGGCAGTTGCTCGGCCGGTGCCGAGAGGACCTCACCGGACACCGCACTGTGCTGCAGGCGCTGCTCCAGCCGCTTCGCCATCCCGGGCTCGGGCTCGCTGAGTACGAGCCGCTGCACACCTGAGTAGTAGTTCATGTTCAGGCCAGTGCCGGCTCCGAGCTCCAGCACGCGGCCTTGAGCCTGGCCGACCACCTCTCTGCGCAGGCGACGCAGGCCCCTCAGCTCCCCCAACAGCAGAAACTGGTCGTACACCAACGGCAGGCAACGCCTGCCCCAAGCACGCGTCACACGACCAAACTCGCGCTCGCTCACGCCAAGCACACTACCCAACCGCTCCAGCTTCCGCCAACCACGCTCAGAGCCCTCGCATCGCTAATACTCGCGACGATCGCAAGACCTGCTTCCGCGATGGCACGAGCATCGTGAGCGCCGGCGCGCGCTGCCCCCAAAGCGCATAAAGCTCGGCCGCCATCGGGGCCCGCGCTACTGGAAACTCGATGTCATATTGGAAAGTGGCGTGAGCGGCAACAGCAGTCTCGAGAGCTGCGCACGGTGATGCGCAAGCCTGTTAACTCACTGCATGGCGTCAAAGCCTCACGGCATGGCCTTGGAACGGCGGTCAATGCTCATGCTGCTGATCGCGGCCGGCCTGATGCTCGCTTTGTGCAACCCAGCGGCTGGGCAGTCCACGCAGCCGATACCCACGCAGCCCGTGTCCGCGCAGCCCATCAGGGTGGCAATCGACCCGTACGATCCAGGTGCGCCGGTGCCCCAGCAATTTCTCGGGCTCTCCTTCGAGGCCGCGGCGATCAGCCAAATCGCGCAGTACACCGACCGCGGCGACCTGGTGAAGCTGCTGCGCTCGCTGGGTCCGGGCGTGCTGCGTTTCGGCGGCATCACCGCGGATGAGAACGTCGCATGGACCGATGCCGCCACACCCCGGCCGGCATGGGCGTCGAGCACGATCGGGCCGGAACAGATGCATGCGATCGGCGTGCTCGCCCGCCGCAGCGGCTGGAGCGTGCTGCTGACGGTCGGCTTGGCCCACTTCGAACCGATCGCTGCCGCACGCGAGGTGGCCGCCGCCCACCGCGCGCTCGGCCCCTATCTCGCCGCGGTCGAGATCGGTAACGAGCCCAATGCCTACGGCAACCACGGCTTTCGGGAACTGCCCTGGATCGCACAGGGCTACGTGGAAGAGGTGGGCGAATACCGCGAAGCAATCGCGGCGCTCACCCCAGGCGTGCCGATCGCCGGTCCCGATGTGTCCGGCTCGGGCGCCTTCGCTGAATGGGGAGGAGAGGAGGCGCTCGCGCAGAGACCAGCGCTGCTGACCGGACACCACTACCCGCTCGGCTGCGCGCAAACGCCCGCGCCATCGATCGAAACGCTACTGAGCGCCGTCACACGCGAACGCGAGGCACGCTCGCTTGCGACCTACCTGGCGGTGGCGCACGCAAACGGCATCCCACTGCGGATCGATGAGACCAACACCGTCTCCTGCGGGGGAGTGGCGGGGGTCAGCGACACGTTCGCCTCGGCGCTATGGGCGACCGGCTACATCACGCAGGTGATGGCAGCGGGGGTGGCGGGCATCAATCTCCAAGGCAACCCGGCAAACTGCGCCGGCTATACGCCTGTCTGCGCGCCAAATGGGGCGGCGCTCGCGGCAGGCAGACTGCGCGCCCAGCCGGAGTGGTACGCGCTGCTGCTGAGCAGATCGCTGGTCGGCGACCGGCCGTTGCCGAGCACGATCTCGGTCGAAGGCTCGCCTGGCGAAAACACACCGGCAGAAAGCGCACCCGCGGCAAGCACACCTACAGAAACCACACCTGGCGAAGCCTCGCCCGCAGAAAGCGCACCAAACCTCGTCGCGGCTTCATTCGCCGGGCCCGGGCACACCCTGAAGGTGGTGCTCGTGAACGACGAGCCGCAAGGGACGAGTCCGCTCGAGCTGCACCTAGATGTGGGCGCCGGTCTGGGCGCCGCGGAAATCCTCCGCCTGACCGCGCCTTCACCGAGCGCCACCGGTGACATGCTGCTCGCCGGCCGCGCGGTCGCCGCCAACGGCTCCTGGAGCGCTCCCGCAGGGACGCCAAGCGTTGCAACGCACGCGGGGATACTCGCGCTGGAGCTGCCCCCGAGCAGCGCCGCACTCGTCACCGTGGGCCCGAAAGCCAAGCTCCGCTCGGTGGCCGCACCGCGCCGTCATCATGCCCGTGCGCGACGCACGCGGTACACACGGCGTACGGTAGAGATGAGATGAGCGAGCACCATCGCATCGTGATCGTCGGCACCGGCTTTGCCGGCCTGGGAACCGCGATCCGCCTGGAGCAGCGCGGCGAGCACGACTTCGTCCTGCTGGAGCGCGCCGAGGAGCTCGGAGGGACCTGGCGCGACAACAGCTACCCGGGCTGCGCCTGCGACGTGCCCTCGCATCTGTACTCGTTCTCCTTCGCGCTGAACCCCGACTGGACGCGCCTGTGCTCACCGCAGTCCGAGATCGAGGACTACCTGAAGCGCGTGGCCGACGAACATGGCATCCCGCCACACATCCGCTTCGGCCACGAGATGCTCGAGTCGGCCTGGAGCGAGGAAGAGCAGCATTGGAAGATCCACACCTCCGCGGGAGACCTCACGGCCGACATTCTGATCAGCGGCATGGGCGGCCTGAGCGAGCCCGCGCTGCCGAAGCTCGAGGGCCTTCATTCCTTCCAGGGGACAACCTTCCACTCCGCGCAGTGGGATCACCAGCACGACCTCGCCGGTGAGCGGGTCGCGGTGATCGGCACCGGCGCATCGGCAGTCCAGTTCATCCCCGAGATCCAGCCGGAAGTGGATGAGCTGCAGGTTTACCAGCGCACCGCTCCGTGGATCGTGCCGCGCAAGAACGCGAAGATCAACCCGCGCCTGCGCCGGCTGTTTCAGCGCTTTCCCGGAGCGATGAAGCTGCTGCGCGGCGCGCTCTATTGGAGCGCCGAGCTACTTGTACTCGGCCTGGCGAAGGAGCCGCGACTGATGCGGATCCTCGAGCGCGTCGCCGAAAAGAATCTCGCGCGTCAGGTCCCCGACGCGGCGCTGCGCGCCAAGCTCAAACCTAGCTATCGCCTGGGCTGCAAGCGCATTCTGTTCACCGATCAATATCTGCCGGCGCTCACCAACGCGAACGTCGAGGTGGTCAGCTCCGAAATCCGCGAGGTGCGTCCGCACTCGATCGTCACCGCCGACGGCAGCGAGCGCGCAGTCGACACGATCATCTTCGGGACCGGCTTCCACGTCACCGACCAGCCGCTGATCGACCGCGTACGCGGTAAGGACGGGCGCCTGCTGGCCGAGCACTGGCACGGGACGATGGCCGCGTTCAACGGCACCACGATTACCGGCTTCCCCAACCTGTTCGTCCTGCTTGGCCCCTACACAGGTCTGGGTCACACCTCGATCGTGATCATGATCGAGGCCCAGATCGAATACGTGATGAAGGCGCTGGATGCGATCGACGCGAACCGAGTGGCCACCGTCGAGGTGCGCCCAGAGGCGCAACAGGCCTTTGTTACCGAGATGAACCGCATGGCCCAGGGAACCGTCTGGACCGCCGGCGGCTGTAAGAGCTGGTACCTGGATTCACACGGCAACGCCTCGACGATCTGGCCCGACTTCACCTTCCGCTTCCGCGCCCGCACCAAGCGGTTCGACACCCGCGACTACGACCTGCGCCCACGCGCCCTTCCGGCGACCGGCGATCACACTTCAGCCACGACGACCAAAGAGGCACTCACCGCATGAGCCGCAAGAGCACCACACCATTTGACGTCAACGGCCGCACCGTGTTCATCACGGGCGCCGCCCGTGGGATCGGCGCGGAGACCGCCAGACGGCTCCACGCCAAGGGCGCCAACGTCGCGCTCGCCGGCCTCGAGCCCGACCGCTTGGAGGAGCTCGCCGCCCAGCTCGGCGATCGCGCCGCGAGCTTCGAGGTCGACGTCACCGACTACGAGGCCCTGCAGCGCGCCGTCCGCGCGACGATCGAGCGCTTCGGCGCAATCGACGTCGGCATCGCCAACGCCGGCGTCCAGTTCAACGGGGCACTCGCGACCACCCCGATCGAGCAGGTCGAGCGCACGCTGGCGGTCAACCTGCTCGGCGTGTGGCGCACCGATCGTGCCCTGATCGAGCACATCACCGCCCGCCACGGCTACCTGCTGAACATCTCCTCACTGTCGGCGATCGCCCACGCCCCGCTGCTCGGCGCCTACTCGACAGCCAAGGCGGGAGTCGAGGCACTGAGTGACGCGCTGCGCTTGGAGAGCATGCCGTCAGGCGCGCGCGTGGGCTGTGCCTATTTCGGCTTCATCGACACCGACCTCGTGCGCGGTGGTTTCGCCGGGCCCTCCGGCCAGGCCGCCCGCAGCCAGATGCCGGGCTTCATCAGCAAGCCTGCCCCGCTCGCCAAGGCGATCGACGCGATCGAGGACGGGATCGAACGCCGCGCCGCGCGGATCTGGGCCCCGCGCTGGCTCGGGCCGATGCTGATATTGCGAGGTCTGGTGCAGCCACTCATCGAGCGCGGGGTGGAACGGGACACCGAGCCGCTCGCCGCAAGCCTGCGCCTCGCCGAGCCAAACGCCAGCGAGGTCGCAGACCAGGATCCCGTGCTCGGCGTCGCCGCGCGAGCGGTCGAGCCAACGCCCTAACCAGACCAAGAACCCCAGCGGAACATCGGCTCCGCTGGGGTCTTCTCAGTCAGTCAATCAGTCGGCGGTCACTATGCCTCCATGTCGGAGGCCGCCTCAGGATCGCCGTCGGCGAGGATGCGGTAGAGGTCTCTCCTCGTCGTCGTGAGCACCTTGCGGGCCTCGTCCATCTGCGCCTCGCTGCCGGTCTTCACCACCTGCGTGAAAGCGGACGCGACCTCGCGGATCAGCTTGCCCAGCTCGTGCGCCTGGTCTGAGACGTCGCCGCTCATCTGCTCCCACGGCGCAGGCTTGTCCTTGTCGCGCTCCGCTACGTACTCGCGCCCCGCGTCGGTCAGCTGGAAGAGCTTGCGTCCGTCCAGCTCCTGCGCGCGGATCAGACCCTCGTCCTCCAACTGCTGCAGGGCCGGGTATGTCGAGCCAGGGCTCGGGCGCCATACGCCGTCCGAGCGCTCCTCGATCTCCTGCATGATTTGGTAGCCGTTGCGCGGCTCCTCGTTCAGCAGCAGCAACGCGGCGGTACGAATATCTCCGCGACGCGCCTTGCGACCGCGCCCCCGCGGACCTCCGCCACCGCCCGGACCAAACCCGAACGGACCACCAAAACCACCGCGCGGGCCGCCGTGATGGCGATGCCTTGCGTGCCGGCCCGGACCATGACCGTGACCATCGCCCTGATCTCCTCCTCCGGGACCACCTCCGCGTCCGCTCATCGCGTGCAGCATGGCGTGGAGGTCGAACCGACTGCCTGGATAGCAGCGGCCCTCTCCTGTTGTGTAAACAGCATTCGCAAACATGTCTTACTCCTATCGTGAACTATCAAAGTACGCTCACGATATATCGTTATACATATTCTGTCAAGTCCTCCCTTGCGAAAAGAGCGTTCCGCATAGGACCGACGAGGAGGGTGCTAGTGGCGGAAGTGGCGCTTGTCGGTCGCCACCATGGCGATGCCCGCCGCATCGGCTGCGGCCACGACGTCGGGATCTCGCACCGAGCCACCGGGCTGGATGATCGACGTCACGCCAGCCGCGATCGCCAGCTCGGGTCCGTCGGCGAAGGGGAAGAACGCGTCGGAGGCGAGCGCCGCGCCGGCAAGCAGGTCGGGTTGGTTGGCCCGGGCCTTCTCTACCGCGATCCGCACCGAGTCGACCCTGCTCATCTGCCCCGCGCCGATCCCGATCGTGGCGCCGCCGACGGCGAGCACGATCGCGTTGGAGCGCACGTGCCGGCAGACCTTCCAGGCAAACAGCAGGTCCTCCCACTGGGACTCGCTCGGCTGCTTCTCGGTCATCGGGCGCATCTCCCCGCGTCCCTCGGTGACCGTGTCGCGGTCCTGGACGAGCAACCCGCCGAGGACGGGCTTGATCTCGACCTCGCCGCTCGGCTCGGGCCAGTCGGTCAGCTCCAGCAGCCTGACGTTCTTTTTACCCTTCAGCACCTCGAGCGCGTCCTCGTCGTAGCCCGGCGCGAGCAACACCTCGATGAACTGCCCGTTCATACGCTCAGCAGCGGCGCGATCGACCCGGCGGTTGACGGCGATCACGCCACCGTAGGCGCTTTCCGGGTCGCAGGCGAAGGCGCGATCGTAGGCCACGAGAACGCTCTCGCCGAGCGCGCACCCGCAGGGATTGTTGTGCTTGAGGATTGCGCACGCCGGTCCGTCGAAGGCCTCGACCAACTCGCGCGCGGAACTCAAGTCGAGCAGATTGTTGAACGACAGCTCCTTCCCATGCAGCTGCTGCACCCCATCGAGCAGGTGCGTCAGCGACCCCACGCGCGCATAGAAGGCGGCGTTCTGGTGAGGGTTCTCGCCGTAGCGCAGGTCGCTCACCTTCTCGTAGGAGTCGCGCCAGGTCGGAGGAAAGCCCTCGTATGTGCGCTGGGCAAACCACGTCGAGATCGACGCGTCGTAGCGGGCGGTGCACGCGAAGGCCTTCGCCGCGAGCTGTTTACGCCGCTGCAGCGTCAGACGCCCGTCGGACTCGCGCAGCTCGCCCAGGAGATCCCCGTAGTCCCCAGGATCGACGACCACCGCGGCAAATGCCTGGTTCTTCGCGGCCGCCCTGATCATCGTCGGGCCGCCGATATCGATGTTCTCGATCGCCTCTGCCTCGCTCGCGTCAGCGCGCGCGATCGTGCGCTCGAAGGGGTAGAGGTTCACGCACACCAGGTCGACCTGCTCGATCTCGTGCTCGCCGGCCGCGCGCAGGTGCGCATCGTCGTCGCGGCGCGCGAGCAGCCCGGCGTACAACCGCGGGTGCAGCGTCTTCACACGCCCGTCCATCATCTCCGGAAAGCCGGTGAAATCATCGATGCTCCGCACCGCGATGCCCGCATCCGTGAGCGCGCTCGCGGTTCCACCGGTGGAGACGATCTCCACCCCCAGCTCGCTCAGGCCGCGAGCAAAGTCGACGATGCCGGCCTTGTCGGAGACCGACAGCAGCGCTCGCTTGACGTGCACCTCGCCGGGCTGCGCACGCTCGATGCCGGCAGGGCTGGCCTGCTCGTTCTCGGCTGTCACGGATCGCAGATTATCCGGCGGGGGTTCTCGGGGTCGGGGCGCAGCGCCCCACGCGCAAACAGCCGCACCGCCTCGGGGAGAAGTGCGTGCTCGAGCGGGCGCAGCGCTTGCAGAACCTCATCGGGATCACCGGCGTGGGGCAACTCGACCGCGCGCTGAGAGATCACCGGTCCCGAGTCCACGCCGGCGTCGACGAAGTGCACAGTCACGCCGAACACATTCACTCCATACGCCAGGGCCTGCCCGATCGCGTCAAGCCCCGGGAAGGCCGGCAACAACGAGGGATGGACGTTGATCACCGCGTCCGTGAAGCGCCCGAGGAAGGCCTCGCCGAGCAGCTCCATGTACCCGGCCAGCACGACCAGGCGCACGCCCTTTCCCTCCAACCAGTCCGCGATCGCAGCGTCGCGCGCCTGGCGGTCGGGGTACCGCGAGCGGGGAAACACCGCCGTCGGCACCCCGTGCTCGGCGGCACGCGCCAGCGCGGGGGCGTCCGCAACGCTGGACGCCACCGCCACGATCCGCGCCTCATGCCTGTGAACCGTGTCGAGCAACGCCTGCAAATTTGTGCCCGTGCCCGACACGAGGACGGCGATCGGCAATTGCTCAGGCACGCGCGGGACCATACCGGGCGGTGTGACTCACCTCACAGAGAGATGCGCCCATCCATTGTTCAATGGACAGCGAGGGTGGAGGACACAAAACGAATCGAGGTTCTCCCATGCTTGCATCGATCATCGTCGTACTCGTGATCCTCACCGCTCTGGCGAATGCCTTCCGCGGAGGGCGCCGAGGCGGCCTCATCACCAGCCGGCCGTACAGCAACCGCTACAACGCGGCCTCCGGCGCCCGCGACCAGTACTCTAAGCGCGCACGAGGAGGAGGGATGAACCCGTCGGCTTGGCGGGTTACTCGAGGGCGTACTTGCCGTTTGCATCGTCGCTGCCCGCCAGCGGATACTCGCCGGTGAAGCACGCGTCGCAATGAGTGGCGCGCGTACCGCGAACGGCCTCGTACACGCCCGCCATCGAGAGATAGTGCAGCGAGTCGCAGCCCAGCTCCTGCGCAACCTCCTCGGTGCTGCGACCGTGGGCGATCATCTCCTCGCGCGTAGACATATCGATGCCGTAGTGACAAGGGTGCTTGATCGGCGGCGCGGAGATCCTCATGTGCACCTCGGCGGCGCCCGAGTCGCGCAGCATCTGGACGATCTGCCGAGTCGTGTTGCCGCGCACGATCGAGTCGTCAACGACGACCAGCCGCTTGCCGGCGATCACCTCCGGTAACGGGTTGAACTTCAGCCTCAACCCGTGCTTGCGCAGCTCCTGGCCGGGCTGGATAAACGTGCGCGCGACGTAGCGGTTCTTCACGAAGCCGTCGTCCTGCGGGATCCCACTCGCGCGCGCCAGCCCGCGCGCGGCCGGGTTGCCCGAGTCCGGCACCGCGATCACCACGTCGGCCTCCACCGGCGCCTCGCGCCACAGGATCTCACCCATCCTTCCCCTCGCAACCTGCAGCACCTGATCGTTCATGCGCGAGTCCGGGCGCGCGAAGTAGATGTACTCGAACACGCAGAACGCCTTGCGCGCACCCTCCACCACCTGTTTGCTCGAGCAGCCCTGCTCGCTCAGTGTCACCACCTCGCCCGGCTGCACGTCGCGCAGGAACTTCGCGCCGATGATGTCCAACGCGCACGACTCGCTCGCCACGCAATAGCGCACCGTGTCGTCCTGCGCCTTCGTCGTGGGCTCCAAAGTACCCAGCGCGAGCGGGCGCAGCCCGTGCGGGTCACGGAAGGCGACCACACGATCCTTAGTCATCACCACCGTCGAGAACGCGCCCTTCAGCCGCGGCAACACATCCGCAATCGCGTCCTCTACACGCTCGGCCGGATGCGTCGCGATCAGCGCCGCGATGATCTCCGAGTCCGAGGTCGAGCTGAACGTGACCCCCTTCGCCAACAGCTCGTTGTGCAGCTCCACCGCGTTGATCAGGTTGCCGTTGTGGGCCAGCGCCACCTCGCGCTGAGAGCCGCGCGTGCCCACCGAGCGCTGCACCGGCTGGGAGTTCTCCCACGCATTCGAGCCCGTCGTCGAGTAGCGCACGTGACCAATCGCCAGCTCACCCGCGAGCGTGCTCAGGTCGTTCTCGGTGAATACCTGGTTGACCAGCCCCAGCTCACGGCGCGTGATGATTTGACCGCCACGATCGGCCGCCGCGATCCCCGCCGACTCCTGTCCGCGGTGCTGCAGCGCAAACAGCGCGAAGTACGACAGTCGCGAGACCTCGTGTCCGGGCGCGTATATGCCAAACACACCGCACTCGTCGCGCGGTCCGTCGCGGTCCGGCTGGGATGGTTCGATCATTAAAGGAACAGCTCGCGCAGCGAGGTGTGAGCGCCGGTCAACTCTTCAAGCGTAGCCGAGAGCGATCCCTCGCCCAGCGCGATCCGCAGCGTATCCCCGCCGACCGTGCCGATCATGCTCACCGGCGCTCGCTCCCCGAGCTGCGCGCAGCTCCTGCTCTGCACCGCTGACGATGAAACCGCCAGGGCCCTCCCCAAACAGAGTCGTGAGCGCTCCCTCGCTCGCCGCGAGCTCGACCGACGCACCGAGATTTCCCGCCAGGCAGCACTCCGCCAGCGCGACCGCGGCACCACCCTCGGCGATGTCGTGGGCGCTCGCCAACCCGCCGGCGCGCACCGCTTCGCGCACGGCGATCTGGGCGTTGTGGATCGCTTCGATCTCGATCTCCGCGAGCCCGTCGGGTAACGGCTCGCCCTGCAGCTTCGTCAGCTCGCTCGCCGCCAGGCTCGGGGCGAACGGGCCCACAAGCGCGATCGCATCGCCGGCCCGCACGAACCCCAGCCGCCCCGCTCTGCTCGCGTCCGGCAGACGGCCGACCATGCCGATGACGGGAGTCGGGTAGATCGGGCCGGAGGAGGTCTCGTTGTAAAGGGAGACGTTGCCGCCGACGATCGGAGCCCGCAACGCGCGACAGGCGTCGCCGAGACCGCGGACGGATTCGGTTAGCTGCCAGGCGACATGGGGCTTCTCGGGATTGCCAAAGTTGAGGTTGTTGGTCGTGCCAAGCGGCTCGGCGCCGACGCAGGCGAGGTTGGATGCGCACTCGAGAACCGCCTCGATCGTGCCTCGATACGGATCGGCCGCAACCCGCCGGCCGTTGCAGTCGATGCTCACGGCCAGCCCACTCCCATCCGCGAGCGCCAGCACCGCCGCGTCTGCCTGCTCGGGACGGCGCACCGTGCGCGACTGCACCACCGCGTCGTACTGCTCGAACAACGGCCGTCGCGAGGCGATGTTGGGCGAGCCCACCAGCGCCAGCAACGTCTCGCGCGGCGAGGCGTCGGCGGCAAGCGACGCCACCGGCGGGCGGTAGATCGGGTCGCTCGGCTTGACCGGCTTCAGGTCATACAGCGGGCAGTCATCGACCAGCGCTTGCACGGGCATGTCCCCGAGGAGATCCTCACCGTCAAACACCCGCATCCGGCGCGTATCGGTGACCATGCCGATCGCCGTGCCGTTCACCTCCCACTTCTGACACAGCGCCAGAACCAGCTCCACCTTTGCCGGCTGCACCACGCACAACATCCGCTCTTGGGACTCGCTCACCATCACCTCGAACGGCTCCATGTCCGGCTCGCGCAGGGGAATCTCCGCGACGTCGAGGTCGATCCCCACCTCGCCCTTGGAGGCCATCTCCGCGGCGGATGAGGTGAGGCCCGCCGCGCCGAGGTCCTGCAGCGCCACGATCAGCCCTCGCTCCAGCAGCTCCAGCGAGCACTCCAGCAGCTTCTTCTCCTCAAACGGGTCGCCCACCTGCACCGTCGGGCGCTTGCCCTCATCGGCCTCGCCCAGCTCCGCCGAGGCGAGCACCGATGCTCCGCCGATCCCATCGCGACCGGTGCGGGCGCCGAACAGCACGAGCGTGTTCCCCGGTCCGGCAGCGGCGCTGCGCACCAACTTCTCGCGCTCACCGAGTCCCAGCGCCATCGCGTTGACCAAGCAGTTCTGCTCGTAGGGCCCCTCGAAGTAGACCTCCCCGCCCACGGTCGGCACACCGATCGAGTTGCCGTAGTGACCGATGCCCGACACCGCCCCGTCGAGCAGATAACGCGAGCGCGTGCCGGAGCCCGAGCCCGGCGGAGCATCGAGCGGCTCGCCAAAGCGCAGCGAGTCGAGCACCGCGATCGGCCGCGCTCCGATCGCGAAGATGTCGCGCAGGATGCCCCCCACGCCCGTCGCCGCTCCCTGGAACGGCTCCACCGCGCTCGGATGGTTGTGCGACTCCACCTTGAACGCACACACCAGACCGCCCCCCACGTCGACCGCACCCGCATTCTCGCCGGGACCCATCACCACGTACTCACCCTCCGTCGGCAGCGTCCTCAACAGCTTCTTCGAGTGCTTGTACGCGCAGTGCTCGCTCCACAACAGCGAGTACATCGCCAGCTCCACTTGATTGGGCGGCGCCATCCTGCTTCTCGCAGACCAGCTCATACTCGGCGCGCGTCAACCCGAGCTTCAGCGCGTCCTCGAGCGTCGGGAGCACCGCGCTGTCAGGCATGCACGCCCTCCACCGTCAGGCGCATCGACTCGAAGATCTTCAGCCCATCGCTGGAGCCGCCCACCAACTCGTCGATCGCATGCTCGGGATGGGGCATCAACCCAAATACGTTGCCCCGCTCGTTGCTCACCCCCGCGATGTCGTACACCGAGCCGTTGAAGTTCTCGCCCGCCGCATACCGCAGCACCAGCTGGCCGGCCCGATCCATCGCCGCCAGCGTCTCCGCGTCCGCGTAATAGCGTCCCCAGGAATGCTTCGCCGGAATGCTCAGGCGTTCGCCCAGCGCGCATCCGTGGGTGAACGAGCCGCCACTGTTGAGCACCTCCAGCCCGACCTGCCGGAACGTGAAGCGCCGGTTCATGTTCGGAAGCAGCGCCCCCGGCAGCAGCCGTGCCTCGCACAGCACCTGAAAGCCGTTACAAATCCCCAGCACCAGGCCGCCGTCCCCGGCGAAGTCGATGACCGACTCCATGATCGGGGCGAACCGCGCGATAGCTCCCGCACGGAGGTAATCCCCGTAGGAGAAGCCTCCCGGCACCACAATCGCGTCGGACGCCTTTCAGGTCGCGCTCGCCGTGCCACAGCAGCTCGGCGTCACCGACGCGCCCGGCGGCATCCAGCGCGTCAACCTCGTCGCAGCTGCCAGGAAACTGAAGGACACCAAACTTCATTCGTCGAGGACGATCTCGTAATCCTCGACAAGTGGGTTGGCGAGCAGCTTCTCGCACATCGACTCCAGCTGCGCGGGATCCTCCACGTCGAGCTCGACCAGCCGGCCGACATGGACATTCGCGACGCCCGCAAAGCCCAGCGCGGGCAGCGCACGCTCGACGGCCACGCCCTGCGGGTCGAGAATGCCCGCCTTGGGGCGGATCAGGCACGCGGGCGCGGATCATGTGCCGGCGTCCGTTTGCTCCAGCCACGCCGCGAAGGGCTCGCCGGTGATCAGCTCGTACGCCTCGAGATACCTTGCTCGCGTGCCCGCAACGATGTCTTGGGGGATCTCCGGAGCGGGCGGGCGCTTGTCCCAGCCGCTCTGGGATGCCCAATCGCGCACATACTGCTTGTCGAAGCTCGGCTGCCCCTGCCCAACCTCGTAAGAATCCGCCGGCCAGTAGCGCGAGGAGTCAGGCGTCAGGACCTCGTCTCCCACGACCAGCTCGTCGTTGTCGTCGAGGCCAAGCTCGAACTTCGTATCGGCGAGGATCACCCCCCGCTCGCGCGCGTGCTCAGACGCAAAGGAGTACAGCTCGATCGACACATCGCGCACCCGCTCCATCAATGCCCTGTCACCGACCAGCTCAGTCGCCTGATCGAAGTCGATCGTCTCGTCGTGGCCGACATCGGCCTTAGTGCTCGGTGTGAAGATCGGCTCGGGCAGCTGCTCTGACTCGCGCAATCCATCCGGCAGCTCGATCCCCGAGACCGTGCCTGTGGCCTGGTAGTCCTTCCAGCCGGACCCGGTGATGTAGCCGCGCACGACGCACTCGACCGGCAGCATCCGCAACTTGCGGACGACCAGCGCCCGTCCGCGCACTTCCCGCGGAACGCCGTCGATGGCCGAGATCAGGTGGTTGGCGACGATGTGCCGCGTCTTTGCGAACCAGAACACCGACAGCCCCGTGAGCACCTTGCCCTTGTCCGGGATCGGCGTGGGATGGACAGCGTCGTAGGTCGAGATGCGGTCGCTCGCGACCATCAGCAGCCGCTCGTCCAGGGCATACATCTCGCGGACCTTCCCTTTGGCGATCAGCGGCAGGTCGACGAGGGTTGCGGTCACGTGGCGCGATGCTAGCAATGCAGCCGGGCGTCGAGCCGGCGGACTTCAGGCAATCGTCGTCAGAGACGGCGGACGATCTCCTCGGCGTAGCGGACGTAACGGTCGTAGACGAAGACCTCGTCGAGGTCCAGGCCGGCCGCGCGCTGATCGCTTCGCGAGCAGCTCGCGCAGCGGGGTGCCCTGATCCCATGCGCGCTGCGCCAGCTCCTGCACGATCCGATAGGCGTCGTCGCGGGTCATCCCGGGGTGGGCGGGATTTGGTGGCGGGATCCCCTTCCACGAGCGCGAGCAGCACCGCTTGAGAGAAGAGCGCGCCGTGGGTCAGCTCGAGGTTCTCGCGCATCCTCTCCACATTTACACTCATCCCCTCCACGAGCTCGATCGTGCGGTGCTGGAGATAGTCGAGCAGGATCGTCGAGTCGGGCAGGATCACGCGCTCGACAGAGGAATGGGAAATGTCGCGCTCGTGCCACAGCGCGACGTTCTCCAAGGCCGCCTGGGCGTTGCCGCGCAACACGCGCGCCAACCCGGAGATCTGCTCGCTCTTGATCGGGTTGCGCTTGTGCGGCATCGCGCTCGAGCCCTTCTGACCGGCGCGAAAAGGCTCTTGCACCTCACGCACCTCCGTGCGCTGCAGGTGTCTGATCTCGGTCGCGAATCGCTCCAGCCCGGCGCCCGCCAACGCGATCGCGCTCAGCAGCTCGGCGTGGCGGTCGCGCGCCACGACCTGCGTGGAGACGTCCTCGCGCTTGATATCCAGACGCTCCAGCACGCGCGCCTCGAACTCGGGGCTCGTCGCCGCGTAGGATCCCACCGCACCGGAGATAGCTCCGACGACCACCTGCGCGAATGCGTGTTCCAAGCGCAGCGCATTGCGGTGCGCCTCGAACGCAAACCCCGCGAGCTTCACCCCGAAGGTCGTCGGCTCGGCGTGGACCCCGTGCGTGCGACCGACGCACAACGTGAGCGCGTGCTCACGCGCGCGCGTGGCGAGCGCGTCGACCAGCGCATGCGCGCCGGGCACGATCACCTCGCCCACGGCGCGCAGCTGCAAGCGCGAGCGCGGTGTCGAGCACGTCCGAGGAGGTCAACCCGAAATGGATCCAGCGCCCCGCCTCACCCGCGGAGGACGCGAGCACGTCGACAAACGCGGCCATGTCGTGATCGGTCACGCGCTCGCGCTCGTTGACCGCCTCCACCGTGAATGTCGCCCCGCGGATCGCCTGCAGCTCCGCGGCGGTAGGACCCTCTCCGTCGCCGAGCAGGCCAGGCAGCTCCTCGCAGGCCGCGATCTCCACGCGGCGCCAGGTCTCCATGCGAGCCTCGTCCGTCCACAGACGTCCGAGCTCGGGGCGGGTATAGCGATCGATCATGTACCGGATTATCGCCGATCGGCGATTCGGGCCTGCCGCGCGCTTACGCGGCGAGAATCTGCGCGGCGAGAATCGCCGCGTTGCGTGCGTTATCGAGACCCACACAGGCGACGGGCACGCCCGGGGGCATCTGCACGATCGAGAGGATCGCGTCGAGACCGCCGGCGGCAGTCAGGCGACCAGAGAGCGGCACGCCGATCACAGGCAGGTCTGTATGTGCGGCGACAGCGCCGGGCAGCGCGGCGGAGATGCCGGCGCCGGCGATGATCACGCGCAGGCCACGCATGTGCGCGTTCTTCGCGTAGTCGGCGACCACATCCGGTTCACGGTGCGCGGACATCACCCGCAGCTCGTGCAAGATGCCCCGCTCTTCCAGCTCCTTGGCGGCCTTCTCCATCGCCTCCATGTCGCTCTTGGAGCCCATCACAATGCCAACACGCGGCGCGTCGACATCGATGTCGTCGAGCTGGGCCTGCACTTCAGCCTCCTGCATCGGCTCCGGCGCCAGCGAAAGTCCCGATGGCACTCGCTCGCTCATGCCATTTCCCGCGCCGCGCGTGCGGCGATGTCGCGCCTGAGCTGCATGCCATCGAATGAGACCATCTCGGCCGCAGCATACGCCGCATCACGGGCGGAGCCTGGGTCGATCCCAAGCGCGGTCACGTTCAACACGCGCCCACCCGCGGTGACCACGCCGGCGGGAGTGCTCGCGGTACCGGCGTGCGTCAGCTCAATTTCCTGTGGCACCCGCTCGAGCCCAGTGATGAGATCACCGCTGGAGGAGGACTCCGGGTAGCCGGCGCTGGCCAACACGAGCGTCACCGCCCACTGCTCCGAGAACTCGAGGCGGGTGTTCGCGAGGCCCCCAGGACGGGTCGCGGCGAGCAACAGCTCGAGCAGATCCGAGCACAGCCGTGGCAATACCGCCTGCGTCTCCGGGTCACCGAAGCGCACGTTGAACTCCAGCACACGCAGGCCTTCGGGCGTGAGCATCAGACCGGCGTAGAGGACGCCGTGGAAGGGAGTGCCACGAGAGCGCATCAGATCGACCAGCGGCTGATGGACGGCGGCGACGATCTCGTGCACGCGCGCGTCATCGAAGCCGCCCACCGGCGAGTAGGAGCCCATGCCGCCCGTGTTCGGGCCGCGATCGCGATCGCCGATGCGCTTGAAGTCGCGCGCGGGCGCCAGCGCCAGCGCGCGCTCGCCGTCACACAATGCGAGTAATGAGAGCTCCTCGCCCTGGAGGCGCTCCTCCACGAGGGCGCTGGGGCGGTCGGTGCCGCCCATCGCGAAGCGATCCTCCACAAAGATCTCGGTGAGCGCCGCGTGCGCCTGCTCCGGCGTGTCAGCCACGGTCACGCCCTTACCGGCGGCGAGACCGTCGGCCTTGATGACAACACCCGCGCCCGGCGATCCGGGCTGGCGGGAGAGCTCGCCGACGGCGTCGATCCCCTCCCGCATCGACTGCACCCGCGACCAGCGCGCCGTCGGCACACCGGCGTCCCGCATCGCATCCTTGGCGAACGCCTTGGAGCCCTCGAGCTGGGCTGCCGCCGCACCGGGCCCGAAAGCGGCGTGACCTCGCTCAGCGAGCACGTCGACGAGCCCCGCCACAAGCGGCACCTCAGGCCCCACGACGGTGAAGTCGACCCCCTCGCGCTCGACGGCAGCCAGCAGGCCGTCGATGTCGTCGACGGCGACGTCGAGCAGGCGCGCGTCGGCAGCGATGCCGGCATTACCCGGCGTGCACAGCAACTCAGGCTGCTGAGGAGAGCGCTTTAGCGCACGCACGATCGCGTGCTCGCGCCCGCCCGCGCCGACGACGAGGACCTTCACGTCAGAGCGAGGCGATGAACTCGTCGATGGGGATCGCCGACAGCGTCTCGTAGCGCCCGGTGCCGCGCGAGCCCAGCTCGAGCGAGACGCGCGCCATCGTGCCCTCGTCGGGCGCCTCGATGACCGAGATGAAGTCGACGTGACCGAGCGTCGCCCACTGCGCCTTGACGGTGGCGCCGAGCTGCTCGACCTCCTTGTTGACCTCGGTGATGCGCTGCGGGTTGTTCTTGACCGTCTGCACGCCCTCGGGGGTGAGGGTCGAGAGCATGATGTAGGTAGGCATGGTGGCTCCTCCGTCCGGTTTTGCCGATGGTGCTCCCGGCCGGCTCGGTCGAAAGCGCGCTCAGTGTTGTTTGTAGCGGATCGCAGCCGAGCGTGAGCGATCGTTCTTTCGTCCAGGGTCTGGAATATCCGCCGTGAGGGCACGTAAGGTGGCCGTTTCCACCTTGCACGCCAAACCTACGGGGGGTCCTAATGCGCAGACGTCTCAGCTACGCCAATGTCACCGCCACGCTCGCGCTCGTGTTCGCGATGAGCGGCGGAGCGCTGGCCGCAAACCACTATCTGATCACCTCGACCAAGCAGGTCAGCCCGAAGGTGCTGAAGAAGCTCGCAGGCAAGCCTGGAAAGACCGGAGCCACGGGTACGACCGGAGCGACTGGAGCAGCGGGCGCAACCGGAAAAGAAGGGTCGCAGGGCAAAGAAGGGTTAACCGGGAAAGAAGGCAAAGAAGGTGCCGCAGGAACACCGGCGACGAAGCTGTTTGCGCAAGTCACCGAAGAAGGTACGATCAATACCTCCAGTCCCGGCGTGCAGGCCTCTAAGTTCGAACCGTACACGGGGGTTTACCGAGTTGACTTCGGTCAAGAAATCTCGCACTGTGCCGTGGTGGCCACCCAAGGGGCACTACCCATTCTCAACAGCCCCGGGGGCAGTACCGGCGTCGTGCGCGGCGCCCCGGTAATCGGTCTGTCGGGTCCTGGGGTGACGCTCTCCAACGGCTATCCGAGTGGGGACACCGTGGAGGTAGAAACATTTGAAGGCACGACCCCGAAGAAGGCACCCTTCTATGTAGCGGCGCTCTGCTGAGAAGAAGTCAAGCAGCTCTAGAACGACGGGCGGCCTGCGGACCGCCCGTCGTTTCCAAAACAAGCTCCCCATCAACCGCGTCCACGCGTACCGAGTCACCTTCGCGCAGCTCGCCTTGGAGCAGCGCGAGGGCGAGACGGTCGGTTAGCTGCTTCTGGATCACACGACGCAGGGGACGGGCTCCATAGGTGGGGTCGTAGCCCAGGTCGCCAAGCAGCGTGCGGGCCTCGGGTGTGAGGGTCATCTCGATGCCGCGCTCGGCGACGCGATCGATCACACGGGCAACCTGGAGATCAACGATCTCGGAGATCTGCTCGCGCGTAAGAGGCTCGAAACGGACGACGTCGTCGAGGCGGTTGATGAACTCGGGCTTGAAGTAATCCAACAGACCCGCGCGCAATTGAGCGTCGGCGTGGGCTGAGTCGGCGTCTGCGGAGGCACCCGACGGGTCACCCACACCGTCGGTCCCCCCGCCCACCGGGATGTTCGAGGTCATGATCAAGACGGTGTTCTTGAAGTCGACCGTCCTGCCCTGGCCGTCGGTCAAACGACCGTCGTCCATCACCTGGAGCAGGGTGTTGAAGACATCGGCATGGGCCTTCTCGATCTCGTCGAGCAGCACCACCGCATAGGGCCGGCGGCGCACCGCCTCGGTCAGCTGGCCGCCCTCTTCGTAGCCGACGTAGCCAGGGGGCGCACCGACCAGGCGCGAGACGGAGTGTTTCTCCATGTACTCGCTCATGTCGATACGGATCATCGCGTCCTGGGAGTCGAACATGAACTCGGCGAGCGCTCGTGCCAGCTCGGTCTTGCCGACCCCGGTCGGGCCGAGGAAGAGGAAGTTGCCGATCGGGCGATCCGGGTCCTGCAGGCCCGCGCGCGAGCGACGCAGGGCGCTGGCAACCGCCTCGATCGCCTCGTCTTGACCGACAACGCGCTCGTGCAGGCGATCCTCCATGTGCACCAACTTCTCGGTTTCGCCCTCGAGTAGCCGACTGACCGGGATGCCGGTCCAGCGCGCGACGATCTCCGCCACGTCGTCGGCGTCGACCTCCTCTTTGAGGAAGACGGGACCGGGATGGGTGAGATCTCCATCCTCGGAGTAGGTGGGCTCCCCTTGCTTTTCGTGCCCCGATTCGGTGGATTCGAGTTCGGCCAACTCCTTTTCCAGCTCAGGGATCTCCCCGTAGCGCAGCTCGGCTGCGCGCTGCAGATTGGCTTCGCGTTCGGCTCGCTCCATCTCGCCGTTAGCCTGCTCGAGCCGCTCCTTCAGATCGGAGACGCCCTTGATCGCGTCCTTCTCCGTCTGCCACTGCGCCTTCATTGTCGCCGAGCGCTCCCGCAGCTCATCCAGCTCGCGCTCGATCGCCTTGCGGCGCTCCTTCGAAGCGGCGTCCTTCTCCTTTTTGAGCGAGGTCAGCTCGATCTCGAGCTGCATCACGCGGCGGTCGACCTCGTCGATCTCGGTCGGCAGCGAGTCGATCTCGATGCGGATCTTCGACGCGGCCTCGTCGATCAGATCGATCGCCTTGTCCGGCAAGAAACGATCGGCGATATATCGGTGCGAGAGGGTGGCGGCAGCGATCAGGGCGCTGTCCTGGATGCGGACTTTGTGGTGGACCTCATAGCGCTCCTTGAGCCCACGCAGAATCGCGATCGTGTCCTCTACGGATGGCTCACCAACCGTCACCGGCTGAAAGCGCCGCTCCAGGGCCGCGTCCTTCTCGATGTACTTGCGGTACTCGTCGAGCGTCGTCGCGCCAACCGCCCGCAGTTCCCCGCGCGCGAGCATCGGCTTGAGCAGGTTCGAGGCGTCGACCGAGCCCTGGGCCGCGCCCGCGCCGACGATCGTGTGCAGCTCGTCGAGGAACAGGATGATCTGACCCTGCGCGTCTGAGACCTCCTTCAGCACGCCCTTCAGCCGCTCCTCGAACTCGCCGCGGTAGGCGGCACCAGCGATCAGCGCGCCCATGTCGAGCGCGATCACGCGCCGCTCGCGCAGCGACTCGGGCACGTCGCCGGAAACGATCCGCCGGGCGAGGCCCTCGACGATCGCGGTCTTGCCGACGCCCGGCTCGCCGATCAACACGGGGTTGTTCTTCGTGCGGCGCGAGAGCACCTGGATCACGCGGCGGATCTCCTCGTCGCGGCCGATCACCGGATCGAGCTTGTTCTGCTCGGCCATCTCGGTCAGGTCGCGCCCAAAGCGCTGCAGCGGACTCTGCTCCTCCTCGGGAGGCTGCGCGGCGGGGTTCGTCGGGTTAGCTGCCATCGGGCCTCCTTCCGGCCGTCGATCGGAACGGCGAGCGGGCGTCGGCGGCGCGCACGAGCTCGGTTCCGCCACGGTAGGGGACCGTCAGCTCGGCGCGGAAAGAGCGGCGCACCTCCTCGAGTTCCTCGGCGAGGCGCACCTGCGCATGGAGCGCCTGCAGCTCGAGCTCCTCGATCCGCGCGTGCATCCGCTCGAGCTCGGCCTCCTGCTCGAGCACACGCTCCACGCCCGCCAGGTTCAGCCCGAGGTCCGCCGTCAGCTCCTGGATGCGGCGCAGCTGCTCGACGTCCTCCTGGGAGTACAGGCGCGTGCCCTTCGGTGAGCGCTTGGGCTCGATCAGGCCGCGTGCCTCGTACATGCGCAACGTCTGCGGATGCATCCTCGCCAACTCGGCCGCCACGGAGATCATGAACACGCCGCGGTCGGTCTCGACCGCGATACGTGTCACATCCCGCCGTGGGAGCGGCGAGACGGTCGGCTGCCTGACGGCGCGTGGTCATTGGCCCTTGCCAGCCTTGGTGGAGTCCCGCGCGTCTTCGAACAGGCGCGCGCGCGGATCGGCACCGTCGAGCGTCTTCGCAAACGCCTCGACGGCATCCGCCTGCTCCGCGCTCAGCTCTTTCGGCACGTCGATCAGGAAGCGGTAGTGGATGTCGCCCTTAGCCGGAGGTTTCCCGCTTCCGGGCGTCGGCGGGCCCTCGCCGCGCAACCGCTGGACGGTGCCGTGCTTGGTCCCTGGGGCGACACGCAGCGTCTTGGCGCCGTTCAGCGTCGGCACCTGGACCTCGGCGCCACGCAGCGCCTCGGGGATCGTGAGCGGAACCTCGACCTCGAGGTTGTTGCCCTTGCGCGCGAACACCGGCGAGGGCGCAACATGCACGACCAGGTACAGGTCACCCGGCGGCCCACCGCCCGGCCCCTGCTCGCCCTTGCCGGCGAGGCGAATGCGACCGCCGTCGCGCACGCCGGGGGGAATGTTGACGCGCATGCGCTTGACGGTGCGCACCGCGCCTGAGCCATGACAGGTCGGGCACGGGTCCTCGATGATCGTCCCGGAGCCGCCGCAGCGCGAGCACGGCTGGGAGATCGAGAACATCCCCTCGCCTCGAGACTCGACGCCGCGGCCTTCGCAGCGGGGACAGACGACGGGGGTCGTGCCGGGCTTGGCGCCGGTGCCATGACAGGTGCCGCAGGTCGTGCGCATCGGCACCGACAGCGGGATCTGCGCGCCGGAGATCGCCTGGTCGAAGGAGATCGAGACCTGCGCCTCGAGGTCGTTGCCGCGCTCCACGCGTGCGCGACGGCCGGCGCCTGCTCCGCCACCGCGGGCGGAGCCTGATCCGCCGCCAAACAGGTTGGAGAGGATGTCCCCCATCGAGGAGGCGTCGAAGTCGAAGTTGCCGAAGCCGCCAAAGCCGCCACCCGGCCCCCCACCGGTGGCGAATGGTCCCGAGCCGCTGTCGTACTGCTTACGCTTCTCGGGATCGCCGAGCACGTCGTGGGCCTGGGAGATCTCCTTGAAGCGCTCCTCGGCCTGCTTGTCGTCGGGGTTGGTATCGGGGTGGTACTTGCGCGCGAGCTTGCGATAGGCCTTCTTGATCTCCTCGGCGGTCGCTTTTTTGTCGACCCCGAGCGTCTTGTAGTAATCGGGACGCGATGCCATGCGAAACCTCCGGGCTACGCGGCGACGAGCACCCGCGCCGGGCGGATCACGTTCGCGCTCAGCCGGTAGCCGGGCTGGTAGACCTCGACCACGCTCCCACTTGGAGCGCCCTCCACCGGCTGCTGGGCGACCGCCTCGTGCTCGACCGGGTCGAAGGTGTCCCCAGCGGCGCCGAAGGACTCGATCCCGAGACGCCCAAGCCCCGCGCTGAGTTCCGCCCGCACGAGGCGTACGCCGTCGAGCAACGGATCGTCCGTTGCTGCCGCCTCGAGCGCGCGGTCGAGATTGTCGAGCGCGGGCAGCAGCTCCTTGGCGAGCTTTGCCACGCCGCGCTCCTGCGCGAGCGCCGACTCGCGCGCAATACGCTTGCGGTAGTTCTCGAAGTCGGCCTGCGTGCGCTGCGCAAGCGCGAGGTACTCGTCGCGCTCAGTGGCGAGAACCGCGAGCTCATCGAGGTCGCCCTCGATCTCCACCACGTCCTCGTCGTCCTGGAGCGCGCCGGCGACGCTGTCGCCCTCTGCAAGCGAAGCGGCTTCCGGGATCTCGGGGGATTGCGCGGCCTGAGGGGGTTGCGCGGCCCCGTCGGATCCCGCAGCGCCTCCTCGCGCCGCGGGGGTCTGCTCGGTCCCCTCGGCCTCCTCAGGCCCAGGCACCTGCTCCTCGATCGTCTGCTCGGTGTCGGTCATGGCGATCAGCCCTGTGGCTCGTCGACTACCTCGGCGTCGACGACGTCCTCCTCATCGGAGGATGCGCCAGCGCCATTGGCTGCCGCGCCATCCCCGCCGGCCTCCCCACCGGCGGCGGCCGAGGCCTCCTGGGCGCGCTGGTACATCGCCTCGGAGACCGCATGGAACGCTGTCTGGAGCGTCTCGGTCTTGGCGTTGATCGCGGCGGGGTCCTCGGACTCGAGCGTCTCGCGGAGCGCCTTGATCGCCTCCTCGATCCGCTCCTTGGAGTCGGCGTCGACCTGGTCACCGAGATCGGATAGCTGTTTCTCGGCCTGGTAGGCGGCGTTCTCGCCGTTGTTGCGCGCCTCGGCGAGCTCGCGTGCCTTCGCGTCCTCCTCGGCGTGGGACTCAGCGTCGGAGACCATGTTCTTGATCTCCTCGTCAGAGAGCCCGGAGCCGGACTTGATCTCGATCTTCTGCTCCTTGCCCGTCCCCAGATCCTTGGCGGAGACGTTGAGGATGCCGTTGGCGTCGATGTCGAAGGCGACCTCGATCTGCGGGATGCCGCGCGGCGCCGGCGGGATGCCGGTGAGCTGGAACTTGCCGAGCGACTTGTTGTACTGGGCCATCTCGCGCTCGCCCTGGAGCACGTGGATTTCAACCGAGGGCTGGTTGTCCTCGGCGGTCGAGAAGACCTCGCCCTTACGCGTCGGGATCGTCGTGTTGCGCTCGATCAGCTTGGTCATCACACCACCCTTGGTCTCGATCCCGAGCGTCAGGGGCGTGACGTCGAGCAGCAGCACGTCCTTGACGTCGCCGGCGAGCACGCCCGCCTGGATCGCGGCGCCGACCGCCACCACCTCGTCGGGGTTGACCCCGCGGTGGGGCTCCTTGCCGGTGAGCTCCTTGACCTTCTCTTGAACGGAGGGCATGCGCGTCATGCCGCCGACCAAAACGACGTGCTCGATCTCCTTGACGCCCTTGTCTTTGGCGTCGTCGATCGCCTGGCGCACGGGCGCCACGATCTTCTCCAGCAGGTCCGAGGTCAGCTCGGACAGCTTCGCGCGCGTCAGACGGGTGTCGAGATGCTTCGGTCCCGAGGAGTCGGCTGTGATGAACGGCAGGTTGATCTGCGTCTCCTGAGTGGTCGAGAGCTCGATCTTGGCCTTCTCGGCCGCCTCGTAGAGACGCTGGAGGGCCATCGGGTCGGTCGAGAGGTCGATCCCCTGGGACTTCTTGAACTCCGACACGAGCCAGTCGACGATCGCCTTGTCGAAGTTGTCGCCACCGAGATGGTTGTCGCCGGCGGTGGACTTGACCTCGAACACGCCGTCGCCGATCTCCAGGACGGACACGTCGAAGGTGCCGCCGCCGAGGTCGAACACGAGGATCGTCTGGTCGGACTCCTTGTCGAGGCCATAGGCAAGCGACGCGGCGGTCGGCTCATTGATGATGCGCTTGACATCCAGCCCGGCGATCTTGCCGGCGTCCTTGGTTGCCTGGCGCTGGTCATCGTTGAAGTAGGCGGGAACGGTGATCACCGCGCCGTCGACCGATTCGCCCAAATACGCTTCCGCGTCGGTCTTCAGCTTCTGCAGGATCATCGCGGAGATCTCCGGCGGGGAGTGCTGCTCGCCGCCGGCCTCCACGCGGGCGTCCCCGTTGGGACCGGAGACGACCTTGTAAGGGACGATCGACTCCTCCTCGCGCACCTCGGCCTCCTTGCGGCCCATGAAGCGCTTGATCGAGAAGACGGTGTTCTGCGGGTTGGTGACGGCCTGGCGCTTGGCGACGGTGCCGACAAGGCGCTCGCCCGAAGCCGTGAATGCGACGACGGAGGGGGTCGTGCGACCGCCCTCAGAGTTCTCGATGACGGTGGGCTCGCCACCCTCGAGCACGGCCATGCACGAGTTAGTCGTACCGAGGTCGATGCCGATGGTCTTAGCCATAGTTTGGTGCTCCTTCGAAGATGGTGGAAAAATCTAAGTCGTAGTGTGGCAGATTTTCTATATCCCGTCAAATTTTTCTACACCTTGTCAAATCCTCCGTATGAGCGGTACCTTGTAGCGATGGAGTTTGCCTCGCTAGCGCCGATCAAGCCGAGGCTGCGTGGGGTCTCGCATCAGTACGCGTTCTTTGTCTCGCTGCTGTGCGGCGTCGGCTTGATCCTGGGGGCCTCCGACGGGCGTGCGCGCTTGGCGGCCTCGATTTACGCCGTAGCGGTCTCGGGCCTGTTGGGCACGAGCGCGCTGTATCACCGCGTGACCTGGCGTCCGGGTCCGCGGCGCTGGATGAAGCGCCTGGACCACTCGATGATCTTCGTCCTGATCGCCGGCACGTACACGCCCGTGGCGTTGCTTGCGTTGAAGGGATCGCTGGCCACGGTGATCTTGATCGTGCTGTGGGCCGGGGCGCTCGGCGGCGTGATCTTCAAGCTCGCCTGGATCGACGCGCCGAAGTGGTTGTTCGCCGCGGTGTATGTCGTGCTCGGTCTGGTGTCGGCCGCGGTCTTCGGCGAGCTGCCCGCGGCGATCGGCTGGCTGGGCGTGGCAGGGTTGGCAGTCGGTGGGGCGCTGTACATCGCCGGCGCGGTGATCTACGCGAGCGGCAAACCGAACCCGTGGCCGAAGGTCTTCGGCTATCACGAGGTCTTCCACGCGCTCGTGCTCGCGGCCGCGGCGCTGCAGTACGCGGTGATCGCATTTGCGGTGCTGCCGCGGGGTTAGTGGCGCTGCTGCGGGGCTAGCGGTGCCGCGGCGGGGCTAGCCGACTCCGAGAAGTCCTGTGCGACATCGCTGGAGTTCGTTTGACCTGAGTGGCGTGTTGGTGGCTGGATTGTGGGTGGGTGTGTTGGTTGTGGTGGTCTCTTCCGCGGTGGCCGTGGAGCGCGAGCCGTAGGCGAGTGCGGAGCGGCTACCGCGGGCGCCTGGCCGTGAGGGGGTCGGTGCCGGCGGGGTGATTCGGCTTCTCGCTGCCGCGTGATGGTCTTTTGATGTAGAGTCAGGATTCGTGAAGACTCGTCACGTTTCCTGTTCGTCGGACGCTGGGGTTGAAAGGAAGGGCTTTGACGCAGCTGGCGGTGGTGCGCGACTTGCGGGAGTACCGGCCGCCGGCATCGGCGGAGGAGTTGGAGGACTTCGAGGTCGATGTGCTGTCGGGTTTCGTGCTGGCCCGGTCCTCGGCTGGGGTGACCGATGGCACGATCCGCGGCGAGGTCGGGCGCCTAGAACGGGTCCGGGAGTGGTTCGAGCGGGCGTTGTGGGAGATGGAGCCCGCCGACGCCGACGCCTATTTCGGGCGGGCGATGCACGGCGTGCCGAGCGGGACTCGCTTGGCGCACTCGCAGGCGCTGCGGATCTACTTCGAGTTCTTGGAGTTGCGCCACAAGGTCGAGATCCACGCGATGACCGGCCGGGTGGTGGAGTGCCCGATCGACGACATGAACCGGCCGCGGGGGAGCAAGGACGCCAAATTGCGAATCCCGCCACGGGCCGATGAGATGGCAGAGCTCTTTTCCGGTTGGGCGCGGGAGCTCGCTTCGTGCCGGAAGTTCGCGCCGAGTGCCCGCAACTACACCGCTGCGAAGCTGATGGCCGGGCTGGGACTACGGGTGAACGAGGTCCGCTGTCTGGACCTGGACGACATCAAGTGGGAGCTGGGCCGGTTCGGCAAGCTGCATGTCCGTCACGGCAAGGGGGCTCGTGCCTCGGGCCCGCGCGAGCGAATGGTGCCGTTGATCAATGACGCCGGCCTGACGTTGCGCTGGTTCATCGAGGACGTGTGGGGCCAGTTCGACGATGATCACCTGCGCCACGGCGCCCCACTGTTGCCATCTGAGCGCAAGAACGCAGACGGGTCGTGCGGGCGGGTCGGCTACGACTCGCTGCGCTCGGGCGTGAGCCGTGCCGGGGCTGAGCATCTGCCCACGTGGACCGGGGGGATGACCCCGCATGTGCTGCGCCACTATTGCGCCTCGGAGCTTTACCTGGATGGCGTCGATTTGATCTCAATCCAAGAGATGCTCGGGCATGCTTGGGTCGCAACGACGATGCGTTATATCCATGTGCACCGCACTCGGATCGAGGATGCCTGGGTGGCTGGGCAAGAACGCGCCGCCACGCGGCTTGAGGGACTGGTCTAAATGAAGTGGAATCTGCGGCTCGCTGCCGCGCAACGTGAATTCTGGAAAGCGTCGGAACTGCACCGCGCCCTCGCCGAGCACGGGCTGGTGATCTCGACCGGCAAGATGTCGGGCCTGTGGTCGGGCCGACCGGTCTCGCTGAAGCTCGAGGACCTCGACGTCATCTGCGTCGTGCTGGGCTGCGAGATCGGTGAACTGCTGATCCCCGAGCCGGAGAAGGTCTCTCGTCCCGGTCAGCCCGAGGCGCAGCGCGCTACAGGCACGGGGACGGCGCCTGTGGTGGTGCCGCGCCGCCGCGATGGCCGCTCGCTGCCGCCGGCCTGAGCGCTCATGACTTTGCGCGACGGGAACAATCCCGCAATCGCCAGAACCGTAACCAGCTGTGACTCCTGCCTGGCCTGGGGCTTGACCTACCGCCAAGGCGTATGCGCGCCGTGCTACAGCTTCGCCAGCCGTTACAAGACGACCGCCCACTGCACCGCCTGCACCCGCTGCAAGCTACTCAAGGCGGGCTACTGCCGGCTGTGCTGGACACAGGCAGCACTTGACCGAGCGACCGGACACGGAAGGCGCTTGGCTCCCTACCTGCGAGAGGTCCGACACCAGCAGCTGTTCCTGGCCGGCTTGAACCCGAGCCACGCCATCCCGAGAGCCCTCCCGCACGACGACGGCGCCAAGGGCGACTCGTCGAAAGCGCCACCGCCAGCCGCGATCAGGCCAAATGTGATCTGGCTCCAGCTCCCGCTGCTCATCGTCCCCCGCTACTACCGTTATGGCCGTGTGAACCCCAACAGCGGCGCAGCACCCGAGAACCCATGGCTTGACTGGGCACTGCACCTCGCCCACGCCATGGCCGAAGCCCGCGGGTTTCACCTAGAAGTACTCCGCAGCTTGGAGCGAACACTCCGGATGCTGCTGGCCGAGCACCGCGACGGCGAGCTAATCCGCAGCTCAGACTTCTACGACATGCTGCGAGAGCGCAACGTGAGCATCACACACACCAGCGAGGTGCTAAAGAGGATGGGCGTCCTCCTCGACGACCGTCCGGCACCCTTTGAGAAGTGGCTCGCCAACAGCCTCGACAGGCTCGACCCAGGCATCCGATCCGAGGCAGAACGATGGGCCCGCTTCCTACACGACGGCGGCCCCCGCAGCCGATCCCGCGCCCCAGGAACCGCCAAGGAATATCTCAGGCTCGCCAGGCCCGCGCTGCTTGAATGGTCCGAGCACTACAGCCACCTGCGCCAGGTCACCCGCGAAGACATCCTCGCCCACGCCGACACGCTGCACGGCAATCAACGCAGGAACGTCTTGGTGTCCCTCAGATCACTATTCGCATGGGCGAAGAAGAACGGCGTCATATTCCGCAACCCCACAAGCCACATCCGGGTCGGCACAAACCTTGACACCGTCTTGCAGCCTCTCCCCCTCAAAGAGATCGACCGCACAATCAAGGCAGCAACCACACCCCAAGGGCCGCTCTTCGTGGCACTCGCCGCCGTCCACGCAGCAAGGTCCAGCCAAATCCGCGCCCTGCGCCTTGACGACGTCGACCTTCCCAACCGCCGCCTCACGATCGCCGAGCACACACGACCACTCGACGACTTCACTCACCAAATCCTGCTTCAGTGGCTCGACCATCGACGCCAACGCTGGCCGAACACCGCCAACAAACACCTCTTCATCAGCGCCAAGACCGCAAACGGCCTCGGACCCGTCAGCCGTCCCTGGACCAACAACATCCTACGGGGACTGACCGCCACCCTCGAGCGACTCCGGATCGACCGACAGCTCGACGAGGCCCTCACACACCGCGCTGACCCCCTCCACCTCACCGCCGTCTTCGACATCAGCGACACCACCGCGATTCGCTACGCGGACTCCGCACGCCAGCTCCTCGAACAACCTCTCGAGACACACCCCTCGAGTTCACCACAAACGCAAACGCTGCCACCGGCCTGAGCACCCGTGGCTCTGCGCGACGGCAGCAGCCACAGGATCCCTATGTCCTGCGGCTCCTGTCTGGCTTGGGGACGGATCTACGCCCGAGGCATGTGTCGGGCCTGTTACGGCTTCGCCCGCAACAGGAGCGCTGGTGACTGTGGCGCTTGTGGTCGCCGCGAGCCACTCAAGACGGGTTATTGCCGGCTGTGCTGGGTGCAGGCGTCGCTCGAGCGACCGACCGGCCCCAACACACTCCTCATGCCCTACGTGCGCAGGGTGCAGCATCAGCAACTGTTCCTGGCCTTGTTGACCCGCCGTCGTGCTGCCCCGACGGCGCTCCCGGGGCGCCGCCGACCGAAGCCGCCACCCCTGACCGTTGGCAGGCCACGGATGATCTGGGTCCAGCTCCCGCTGCTTGTTGTTCCTCGTTACTACCGCTATGGCGATGTGGACCTGCGCAGGGAGAAGGCGCCCGAGAACCCGTGGCTTGCGTGGGGTCTGCATCTCGCGCACACAATGGCCGAGGCCCGCGGCATCTCCCCGCATCTGCGCAGTCTGTTGAACCGGACGCTGATCATGCTTCTCGCCGAGCATCGCGACGGTGAGCTGATCCGCAGCTCGGACTTCCACGGCGTCCTGCGCGACCGCAAAATCAGCACCGAACACATCAGCGAGATCCTGGAGCGGATGGGTGTCCTGCTCGATGACCGTCCAGCCAGCTTTGAGAAGTGGCTCACGGTCAAGCTCGACGGCCTCGCCCCGGGCATCCGCTCCGAGACAGAACGGTGGGTGCGCGCCCTGCACGACGGCGGGCCGCGCAGCCCAGCCCGAGACCCTGACACCACCCAGAAATACCTGCGGCTCGCCAGGCCCGCGCTGCTGGAATGGTCCGCTCGCTACCAGCACTTGCGCGAGATCACCCGCGAAGACATCCTCGCCCACGCCGATCGCCTCCACGGCCGAGAACGCCGAGTGACACTGGTTGCCCTTAGGTCGCTCTTTGCTTGGGCGAAGAACAACGACGTTATATTCCGCAACCCCACAAGCCGGATCAAAGGCGGACCACTCGATTACCCCGTCCGGCAGCCCCTGCATCCCGACGAGCTCGCTCGCACGATCGAGGCGGCCACCACACCACAAGCACGACTGTTCGTCGCGCTCGCGGCCGTGCACGCCGCCAGGCCCGGAGCGATCCGCGCCCTACAACTCGACGACATTGATCTCTCCAACCGCCGCCTAACGATCGCCGGCCACACACGTCCACTGGACGAGCTCACCCATCAACTCCTGCTCCAGTGGCTCGACTATCGCCGCCGACGCTGGCCGAACACCGCCAACAAGCACCTGCTGATCAACAAAGTGACCGCGCTTGGCTTCGGACCCATCGGCTCTGTCACGGCCGCCAAAATCCTGCAAGGACTCCCGGGCACGCTGGAGCGGCTGCGGATCGACCGGCAGCTCGAGGAGGCGCTCACGCACGGCGCCGACCCTCTCCACCTCGCCGCCGTCTTCGGCATCACCGAGGCAACCGCGATCCGCTACGCGCACTCCGCACGCCAGCTCCTCGAAGAACCTCACGAAACCAACCCCACAGGTTCACCGCGAACCCAAGGGTCGACCACCAACAAGCACTCCACCGAGCACTTGGGTTCCCGCTGAGAGCCCTTCAGTTATCCTGAACTCACTGGATACTTGCGGCTCGGGCACATGCGCGCCAGAGCACAGTCTTTGCAGGCAGGTTTGCGCGCATGACAGGTCCGCCGGCCATGACGCAGCAGATTTACGTGGAGCTCCAGCTCCTGACCCGGCGGGGTCAGGGCGAGCATCTCGTCGTGCAGCTGCTCAAACGGCGCGCCCGGCCGGAGCAGCTCCAGGCGCATGCCGACGCGCGAGACGTGCGTGTCGACGGGCACGTCGTGCAGGCCATAGGCGAACAGCAGCACGCACGCCGCGGTCTTGCGGCCGACGCCGGGGAGGGCGGTCAGGTAGTCCCGGGCCTGCCCCAGCGGGACCTCGGGCAGCCAATCCAACGACAGCTCGGACGGGCGCGAGGCAGGTGTGGTGCCAGGGGCCGGGGCAGAGAGCGAGGCAGGTGTGGTGCCAAGGGCCGGGGCGCCGCCGGGCGGTGGCTGGGCGGCGATCGCCTGCAGGATCGCCTTGATCCTCGCCGACTTGACCTTTGAGATCCCGCCAGGGCGGATCGCCTCCTCGAGCGCCGCCACCTCCGCGTCGCGCACCTGCTCCCACGTCGGGAAGCGCTCGCGCAGGCGCAAGTAGGCGACATCGCGGTTGCGGTCGTTGGTGCTCTGCGAAAGCACCGTCAAGACCAGCTCGGCGATCGGGTCGCCGTGCGGCGCCATCAGCGGGATGCCATAGACCTCGCGCAGCCGGTCGCGGATTCTTTTTACCCGCGCGCGTGTCGGGGGTCTCCAGGTAGTCGAGGGCACCGCGCCACGGTAGCCGGATATCCTCGCCCGGTGCCCGAGGTGAGCGACCACAGCGGCGAGCTGGATGGGCTCCCCGTCTTCTGGCGCAGCGCGCCGCCCAGCGGCACGGATGAGGATCGGGCGCCGGTGCTCTACGTACACGGGGTGCCCACCAGCTCGGATGACTGGGTGGGATTCCGCGAGCGCTATGTGACCCGGCCGTGGTGGAGACGGTGGTGGAGGCCGATGCGAGACAGCGACGATTGGATGGAAGTCCCCGCGTACAACGTGGGCTTCCTGGAGCGCAGCGGTGGGCTGGCGGTCGACCTGCCGGGCTTTGGGCGCTCGGGAAAGCCCGGAAATCTGAAGTACACGATCGAGGAGTACGCGCTGTTTCTCGAGCGGTTTTTGGATCTCGTGGAAGTCGAGCGAGTCCGGCTGGTGATGCACGACTGGGGAGCCGTCGGCCTCGCGTTTGCGCAAGCGCACCCGGAGCGCGTCGAGCGGATGGTGCTGATCAACACCATCCCGCTCCTGCCCGACTACCGCTGGCATCGAATCGCGCGCGTCTGGCGCACGCCGCTGCTGGGCGAGATCGTGATGGGATCGACCAATCGCTGGACCCTGCGCCAAGCCTCGAAGGAGTCCAACGCGACTCCCGGCCCGCTCCCGGAGGCGTGGCTCGACACCGTGCTCGAGCACTTCGACCAGGGCACACCGCGCGCGATCATGCGGCTGTACCGCAGCTCTCCTGGAGACGTGCTCGCGGCCGCCGGCTCGCGGCTCGGCGAGCTCGAGATGCCCGCGCTCGTGGTCTGGGGCGCACGGGATCCCTACATCTCCGCCCGCTTCGGCCGCGCCTACGCCGAGGCGATTGGCGGTCCCACCCATCCCGTGGAGCTGCTCGAGCTGCCCGACGCCGGCCACGTGCCCTGGCTCGACCGCCCGGACGTGATCGACTCGGTCGTGGACTTCCTCGGCGCCGAGTGAGCACGCTTGCGCGGCGTGTCCCGGCCTGGACGATCACCGCCGCGTGCGGGCTGGCGTACGCGATCCTCACTCCGCCCAGCAGCGACCTCGCGGCGGCCTCCTATCGCTCCTATCTGTTCTCCCACGCCGGCTTCACGCTGTGGGACAACAGCTGGTACAGCGGTCATCACCTGCTCGCCTACTCGGTGCTCGCCCCCGCGCTCGGGGCACTGCTCGGGCCCCCGCTGCTCGCGGCAATCTCGGCGACGATCGCGGCGGTGTTGTTCGCCCTGCTGATCGAGGGACGCTTCCCGCTGCGGGCCACGCGCGTCGCGGCTGTCTGGTTCGCATTCGGCGCCGGCATCGAGCTGCTCTCCGGCCGCGTCCCGTTCGATCTCGGCCTCGCGCTCGGTCTCGGCGCGCTGCTTGCCGCCCAATCAGCGAGCGGCCAGCGCACCAGATGGGCGCTCGCGCTCGCGCTGGCCGTGCTCAGCACACTGGCGAGCCCCGTCGCGGGCGCCTTCCTCGGGCTCGCCGCGCTCGCCTGGACGCTGGCCGTCAGACCGCGCCTCTGGCCGATGGCGCTGACGATTTGCGCACTGGGGCCAATTGCGCTGCTCACGGGCGCCTTCCCCGAAGGGGGCACTCAGCCGTTCGTCGCCTCCAGCTTCTACCCCGCGCTCGCGGGCAGCCTGCTGCTCGCGGCGTTGTTCAGCACGGCGCGCCCGCGCGCGCAGAGCGAGCACGCGGAGGGCGCCCTGCGCGTGCTGCGTACTGGAGCGCCGCTATACGCCGTCGCGTTGCTCGGCGCCTTCGTGATCCCCACGGCCGTCGGCGGAAATGCCACGCGCCTGGGAGCGCTCGTCGCCGGGCCGCTGGCCGCCTGCGTATTCATCGGGCGATCTCCCGAGGGGATGGGTGGGTGGCGTGCGCAGTGGCGTGCGCGCATGCTGGTGGTGCTCGCCACGCCACTGCTCTGCTACTGGCAGGTGGCCGCACCACTGTCGAACTTCGCCTCGGCCGTATCGGACCCGGCCGTCCATGCCTCTTACTATGCATCCCTGTTGGGCGAGCTGCGCACGCTCGGAGTCGGGTATGGAAGCCCACCCACCAGCCCGGCACGGATCGAGGTCGTTCCCACCCGCAACCACTGGGAGGCGCGCTGGGTCGCCCCCCACGTGATGCTCGCGCGCGGCTGGGAGCGCCAGTTGGACATCCATCGCGACGCGCTCTTCTACGACGAAGCGAAAACGCCGCTCACCGCGGCGCGCTACCGCAGATGGCTGTCAAACGAAGCGGTCTCCTACGTCGCGCTGCCCGACGCGCCGCTGGACTACTCGGCGAAGGGCGAGGCCCGGTTGCTGCGCGGCGGGGGCGGAGGGACCGGTGGTGGAGGCGGGCCGCCTGGAGGCGGAGACGGGGTCGCGCCACCGTACCTGCGCGAAATCTGGCGTTCGGCGCACTGGCGCCTGTTCGCGGTGCTCAATCCCCAGCCGCTGGTCGGGGGGCCCGCGCGCATGACCGCGCTGAGCAGCGACTCGTTCACGGTCGCAGCGCCCAGCACGGGCGCCTACGTCGTGCGCGTGCGCTTCACGCCCTACTGGGCGATCACCGACGGCCGCGGGTGCGTGCGACGCGCACCGGGGGGCTGGACGGAGGTGCAGGCGCGCAGCGCGGGCAGCCTGCATGTCGCGATCGATTTCTCGCTGCAGCGGATGTTCAATCACGGCTCTCGCTGTTCTTAGCCGGGCTCCCGTTGTTCTTAGTCGGGTTCTCGCTGTTCTTAGCCGTTCTCAGAGAACGTCTTCTTTACATCGTCTAGGCTGCTCGATGTGGTCGCTCGTGCTCGTGTCCTGCAGGCGCGCGTCCTGCCTCGGGGATGGCTGGACGTGCTACGCCAAGTCTCGCTGTTCGCAGCGGCTTATCTCGCCTATCGCCTGGCAAGAGGCTTGGTCGCGGGTGACGCCAACACCGCCTTCGCACACGCGCGCGATGTGATCTCGGTCGAGCGCACGCTGCACGTGTTTGTCGAGCCCAGCGTGCAGGCATGGGCATCGGGCTCGCATCTACTGATGGACGTGTTGAGCTGGCTGTACGTCAACGCCCAGACAACCGTGACGCTCGGGGCGCTCGTCTACCTGTATCTGTGCCACAACCGCTCGTTCTACTTCGTGCGCAACATGTTCATGATCGCGATGGCGCTCGCGCTCATCGGCTACGTCGTGTTCCCGACGGCGCCGCCGCGGTTCATGCCCGAGTGGGGCTTCATCGATTCCGTCTCGGACGTAACCGGTGTGGGCCTCTCGCACACCAGCGCTTCCCTGAGCGCGCTGTTCAACCCCTACGCCGCCGTGCCCTCGATGCACGTCGCGTTCGCGCTGATGGTCGGCTGGCCGCTGGCACGACTCGTGCGCCCGCGGGCGCTGCGGGTAGTGTGGTTCCTCTATCCCTTCCTGATGGCCTTCGTGATCGTCGCAACCGCGAATCACTTCATCACCGACGCGCTACTCGGAGCGCTCACCGCCGGCCTCGCCGCCTACGGCGCGCGCTGGCTCGCTCGAGCGCGGCCGGGCGTATGGCGCTTCAGCGCCGCCCCAACTCATCTGCGGACGAGTTAGAGGATGGCCCCGCGACATCAGGCTCCCCCACGACGCGTGCGGCGCAGCGCGCCACGAGAACGCGCGCGAGCGCCGATCGGATCCGGCGAACGACGCGAGCTCGTGCGCAACCGCTTGATCGAGTCGCGCCTGACCCCCAACGCGATCTCGCTCACCGGTTTCGCCTTGAACCTGCTCGCCGCCGTGCTCGTGTGGGAACGGCAGTACTTCCTCGGCGGCATCGCGTTCATCGCCGGCTCGGTGATGGACACACTCGACGGGCGCTACTCGCGCATGTCGGGCAAGGGCACCCCGTTCGGAGCGTTTCTGGACTCGACGCTGGACCGCATCGAGGAGGGGATCGTGTTGACGGCCGTCGCCGGGGACTTCGCCCTGAAAGGCGACCGCGTGGCGGCGGCCGCAGTCGTCGTCGCGGTGCTCAGCTCGCTGATGGTTTCCTACACGCGCGCCCGCGCCGAGGCGCTGGGCGTCGAGTGCAAGGTAGGGATCGCCACGCGTCCCGTGCGCGTCGTGATCCTCTCGATCGGGCTGCTGTTCGCTCGCGGCGCCTCACTTGGAGACTTCTCGCTGCTGAAGGCAGCCGTGTACGTACTGGCGGCGCTCAGCCTGATCACCGTCGCCCAGCGCATCTCCCACGTGCACCGCGAGCTATCCAAGCCCGCCGTGTGACCTAGCTCGCCCCGCGGAGTAGTTACCCCGAACCTCCAGGAAGGACTTACAACTTGACTCCCATCCAACACAGCAATGGCGCCGCGTCTAACGGCGCCGCCAAGAACGGCGCCGCGCGCTACCAGTCTGAGAAGGTTCGCGTCGCGATCGTCGGGGTCGGCAACTGCGCCTCCGCGTTCGTGCAAGGCGTCAACTACTACCGCGATGCCAACCCCGGTGAGGACGTCCCCGGCCTGATGCACGTCGATCTCGGCGGCTATCACGTGCGCGACATCGAGTTCACCGCGGCCTTCGACATCGACAAGACGAAGGTTGGCAAGGATCTCGGGCAGGCGATCTGGGCCGGGCAGAACAACACGATGAAGTTCGCCAAGGTGCCTCGCGATCTCGGCGTGCCCGTCTACCGCGGCATGACCCACGACGGCCTCGGCAAATACCTCAAGGAGAAGATCACAAAGGCCCCCGGCGAGACCGCCGACATCGTGAAAATCCTCAAGGACACCCACACCGACGTGGTCGTCTCCTACCTACCGGTCGGCTCCGAGCAGGCGACCAAGTGGTACGTCGAGCAGGTGCTCGAGGCCGGCTGTGGCTTCGTGAACTGCATCCCGGTGTTCATCGCCCGTGAGGACTACTGGGATAAGCGCTTCAAAAAGGCCAAACTGCCGATCGTCGGCGATGACATCAAGTCGCAGGTCGGCGCCACGATCGTGCACCGGACGCTCGCGCGCCTGTTCGAGGAGCGCGGCGTGCGCATCCAGCGCACCTCTCAGCTGAACGTCGGCGGCAACATGGACTTCTACAACATGCTCGAGCGCGAGCGGCTGGAGTCAAAGAAGATCTCCAAGACCAACGCGGTCACATCGATCATCGACCACGAGATGGCGCCCGAGAACGTGCATGTCGGTCCCTCTGACTACGTGCCATGGCTGACCGACCGCAAGTGGGCGCACATCCGCGTCGAGGGTCAGGCCTTCGGCGACGTGCCGCTGAATCTCGAGATGAAGCTCGAGGTGTGGGACTCGCCGAACTCGGCCGGCATCGTGATCGACGCCGTGCGCTGCTGCAAGCTCGCGCTGAACCACGGTGTCGGCGGCCAGCTCGACGGGCCCTCCTCCTATCTGATGAAGTCTCCCCACAACCAGCGGCCTGACAACCAGGCCCGTCTGGATACCGAGAAGTTCATCGCCAAGTACGCCAGAAGGCCCGGTACGCGGCCCACGATCAAAGCTCCCGCGCGCGCAGCGAAGTAGCACGTTGTTCTCCATCGCCCACGTGACGCCATATCCGTGGGAGGCGGAGGACAACGAGGTCAACGCGCATGTGAGACGGGTCGCGGCTGAGCTATCGCGACGCGGACACCGCGTGCTGGTGCTCGCGCCTTCGCACTCGCAGGAGCGCGTGCGGGAGTCGCGCCGTGAACTGCGGGCCGCCCGCGGCGGGGCGAGTGGGGGAGCGTCCCTGCTGGAGGGAACCGACGGCGGCAGCCCACGCGTAATCGCCGTCGGCGAGGTGCTCGACCTGCAGAGCAGCTCACGGAATCGGACCCCACCCACCCGCCGGCGGGCGCCCGCACTGCCAATCGACGTGGCGCGAACGATCGAGGAACTGCTGAGCACGGTGCCGCTCGACTTCGTTCATGTCCATGAGCCGTTTGCGCCGAGCGCCTCGAACGCCGCGCTACGCCACTCGCGCTCGCTCAACGTGGGCTCGTTCCACGCGCCCACCGAACGGCTGCTCTCGACGCTCGTGGCGCGGCGCTTCGTCGAGACCTTCTTCGGGCGCCTGGACGCGCGCACCGCGAGCCTGCCCGCCACCGCCGAGCTGATGGACCGGCATTTCCCGGGCGACTACCGATTGCTCGAAGACGGAGCGGATGCGATGCAGGCCGCCGACGAACTCGAGCAGATTTATCGCGGCGTGGCGGCGCGCAGACACAGCGCCGAGGGCGATCGGGATCTGCATCGGCGCCTCGCGAAGCGAGGATTGATCGACGTCGACCTGCACATGCACACCGACCATTCCGGCGATTGCGCCACCCCCGTCGAGGTGCTGCTGGCGAGGGCGCAGGAGGAGGGCCTGGGGGCGATCGCGGTGACCGACCACAACGAGATCTCCGGCGCCCTGGAGGCCCGCAAGCAGGCCGCTGAACTAGACCCCGCCCACCCCGTGAAAGTGATCGTCGCGGAGGAGGTGAAGACCGCCAGCCAGGGCGAGGTGATCGGGCTGTTCATCGAGGAGAAGATCCCTCGCGGCCTGAGCCTGGAGGAGACAGTCGCCGAGATCAAGCGCCAGGGTGGCCTCGTGTATGTGCCCCACCCGTTCGACCGCATGCACTCGGTACCCGACTACGAGCACCTGCTGAGCATCCTCGATGGCGTCGACGCGATCGAGGTCTTCAATCCAAGAGTGGCGATCGGCGCGTTCAACGAGGAGGCCGTGCGCTTCGCCGCGAAGTACCGGATCGTGGCCGGCGCGGGCTCCGACTCCCACGTCGCCCAGGGTCTCGGCTCGGTGCGGATCCGGATGCGCGACTTCGATGGCCCGGCTGAGTTTCTGCAGTCGCTGCGCGATGCCGACATCCTCACGCGCCCGACCAGCCTCCTATACGTGCAGGCGTTGAAGTTCCTGCAGACCAAGGCGACGCCGGCCTCCGCCCAGCGCGCGCGCAAGGCCCGGCGCGTCAAGCGCGTAAAGCGGACCGGTGAGGAAGGGGCCGGGAGCGGGAGCCGCAGGTAGAGACTCGTGAGTAGAGCAATCGCGAAAGCGCAAGTCTCGATGCACCGCCAAGGACAAGCGGGGGCGTCGTCTAATTCCTCGGAGTCGATGCCCGTTACCGATGACGAGATCCGCGAGAAGTACCTGGAGCGCGCTATCCGCGAGCTGAACTCCCTCACGCGCGAGCTGCAGGCGTGTCCGCACTGCCCACGCGGCAACCTGATGCCCGTGCTCGGCTCGGGTCACCCCCAGGCAGACATCATGATGCTCAAGCACGCCCCGCTGCCCTCGGAGATCGAGGAGGGCGTCGCCTTCTACGGACGTGCCGGCGGCGCGCTGATGAAGTCGCTGAAGCGTCTGCAGATCGACCCGCTCGCGGTCTACGGCACGCTCTGCGTGAAGTGCCCCCTGAGCGACTCATCACTCGCGGACTTCGCGTGCGTGGCGAGAGTCATCGAGGAGATCGCGATCGTGCAGCCAAAGATCATCGTCGTGATGGGTCCAGATGCGCTCGCCGCGCTCGGCGAGATGGAGATCCCGCTGGCGCGCCCCTTGCAGCCCACGCTGGGCGAGGTTCAGCGGCTGACCCCGATGATCGACGCGTTGTACGTGCCGAACATCGATGAGTCGCTGGACGAACAGGACGCCAAGCGTGCCTTCTGGGCGGCGTTCCGCACGCTGGGCGATTGGTATGCCGCGCAGCCGCCGTACTGACGAGCGGGTTAGATCGTGATGACGATCTTGCCGAGCTTGCCGCCAGCCGCGAAGCGCTCGTAGGCATCGGCGGCGTCCGCCAATGGGAAGGTCTCGGCGACGGGCACCCGTAGCGCACCGGACTCGAACAGCGGCAGCACCTCGCGCTCGAGGCCGCGCGCGGCGAGCGCTTTCTCCTCCAGCGGGCGCGCACGCAGGGTAGAGCCGTAAATGCGAGCGCGCTTGCCCATCAGCGCGAGCAGGTTCAGCTCGCCCTTGACCCCCGCCCCAACACCGATCACGGTGATCCGCCCGCCGGTCGCGAGCGCCTGCAGATTCTCTGAGAGGTTTGGCGCACCAACCAACTCGAGAATCACGTCGAACGGCCCGTGCTCGGCGAAGCCATCTGGCGCGATCACCTCGGCTCCAAGTGCGGCGACTCCGTCGCGCAGCGCCTGATTGCGAACCGTCGCGGTCACCCGCGCACCGCTCGCACGGGCCAGCTGGATCGCGGCTGTGCCCACGCCGCCGGCGGCGCCGTGCACGAGCAGGCGCTCACCCGGGCGCAACTCGGCCTGAGTGAAGATGGCGTCGTGCGCCGTGGTGAAGACCTCAGGCAGCCCGCCCGCCGCGGGCCAGTCGAGCGCCCGCGGAACCGGCATCAGCAAGCGCTCGTGCACCGTCATCAACTCTGCCTGCGCGCCGCCGCCGACGATCGCCATCACACGGTCGCCCACCGCGAAGCGCTCCGCGCCAGCGCCAAGCGCATCCACCACACCCGCCAGCTCCATGCCTGGGATGTCCTGTGGTGAGCCGGGCGGCGCCGGGTACAGACCGCGGCGCTGCATCATGTCCCCGCCGTTGAGCCCGGCGGCATGGATCCGCACGAGCACCTCACCGGCGGCAGGCGCCGGATCGGGGTGCTCCTCGATCACGATCTGCTGATCGCGAATGGTGGCGGCGCGCATCGGTGGAAGCCTACTCGGGGTCTGTCGCGGCGATCTCTTGCTCCGTGGGAGCCGGCGCGCCCGCAAGGCGCTCGAAGAGGGCCACGCACTCGATGTGATGTGTCTGCGGAAACATGTCCACCGGGCGGACCTTGAGCAGTGTCCAACCAGCCTCCTGCAGCTGGGCCGCGTTGGGCGCGAGCGTGGTCGGGTTGCAGGACACGTAGACGATGCGCTTGGGCGAGGCCTCGATGATCCGGCGCACGACTTTCTGGGAGAGCCCGGCTCGCGGGGGATCGACAACCAGGACGTCGGGGCGCCCGGCCCGCTCTACGAGCTCAGGTAGAGCCAGACGGGTGTCGCCGGCGAAGAACTGGACGCCGGGGATCTCGTTGCGCCGTGCGGCGGCGATCGCATCAGCGACAGCCTCCTCGATCAGCTCGATTCCCCACAGCTCGCCGGCGCGGGAAGCGAGCGTGAGCGCGATCGTACCGATCCCGGAGTAGAGGTCATACACGCGCTCCCAGCCCTCGAGCGCCGCGTACTCGACGACGATCGAGTACAGCAGCTCCGCCATCTCGGTGTTCGTCTGGAAGAACGCCTCGGGAGAGATGCGCAGGTCGAGCTCGCTGAGGCGCTCGGGCAGCTCAGCCTCGCCCCACACCAGCTCGGTGTCGCCTCCCGCGGTCGTCTCCGCGAGGCTACGCGAGCGCGTCCACAGCACGCCTGAGAGGCTCTCGCCCAAGGCCTCGCTCAGGGCCTGTGCGAGCGAGCCAGCGTCGAGCTCACCATCGGTCGTGACGATGCGGATCTGCAGCTTGCCAGTGCGCCGGCCTTCACGCACGACGAGGTTGCGCAAACGCGCCCGCCCGTCTGAATCGGCCCCCACCCGCCCCGTCCGCTCCCGATCCTCGCCCGGGCGGCCTCTGCGACCCGCGCCACGCTCCCAGGCGGTCAGTTGCTGGGCGCTACACCAGCGCAGCGCAGCCTCCCGGGCCAGGTTGCCACGCTCGGAGGCCAGCAGGCAGTCCTCGATCGCGACCACGCTGTTCCCGCCCGCCGGGGCGTGGAAGCCACACACCAAGCGGCCGTCTGAGTCCCATCCGCAGCTTCCCCGAAGGAGTACTCGAGCTTGTTGCGGTAGCGCCACTGCTCCAGCGCGGGCACGATCTCCTCCAGCTCGAACCCGTCCAGTCGCCCGATCCGCCGCAGCGCATCGTCGACCTGCGTGCGCTTGATCTCCAACTGGCGCTCATAGGGGAGCACCTGCCACGGCACCCCGGGATGGTCGGCGCGCGGGGCGATTCGCTCGGGGCTGGGCTCGAGGATCTCCACGGCGCGGGCGTGCGCGTAGTTGCGCTTGCGCTTGTGTACGACCGCGCGCACGCGGTCGCCCGGAATCCCGCCGGCGACAAACACGACATAGCCGCCGTCGCCCAGCCGCGCGATGCCCTCTCCGCCGAAGGCGAGCGAGTCGATCCGCAGCTCGAGCTCGTCCCCCCGCTGTGGACGAGGGGGGTCATCCACAGCCGGCGTCTCGAGGCTCATGCCGGGGCCAGCAGCAGCTCGAGCAGCGCCTTCTGCGCATGACGGCGGTTCTCGGCCTGGTCCCAGATGCGCTGGCGGGAGCCGTACAGGACCTCGGCGGAGATCTCCTCGCCCGGGTGCGCCGGCAGATCGTGCATCGCGAAGGCACCCGGCGCAGCGGCGTCGAGCAGCGCCTCGTCGACCCGGTAGCGCCCAAGCGCGGCGCGGCGCTCCTCGGCGGTGGCCTCGTCGCCCATGCTCACCCACACGTCGGTGTACACAGCCTGCGCGCCGGCCACAGCCTCGAGCGGATCGGCGTACAGCTCGAGCGAGCCCGGAGCACCGGCGGGCAGCGCGAGGTCATCCTCCAGCGCATAGCCAGCGGGCGAGGCCACCGCGACATCCAGCCCGGCGAGAGTGCCGAGCATCGCAAGCGAGCGTGCGACATTGTTGCCGTCGCCCACATAGGCGATCCGCGGGCGGGTGGGACCCTCAAAGGTGCCGAGCGCCTCGCGCAACGTCAGCAGATCAGCCAGCGCCTGGCAGGGATGGTGCAGGGCAGTGAGCATGTTGAAGATCGGCACAGAGCCGTACCGCGCCAGCTCTCCGAGCAGCGCGTCGGGACCGGTGCGCACCCCCACGGCCGCGACATGCCGGGAGAGCACCAGGGCGGTGTCGCGCAAGGACTCGCCGCGTGAGAGCTGCAACTCATCGGCGCGCAGCACGACGGCGTGACCATCCAGCTCATAGATACCGACCTCGAACGACAGCCGCGTGCGAGTCGACGGCTTCTGAAAGATCAAGGCGATGCTCTGCCCAGCCAGCGCCTGGGATGAGTGTGGCGCTCGCTTCAGCTCGAGCGCGCGGTCGAGCAACGCTGAAAGCTCCGCGGCCGTGAGCTCGGCCCCGGTCAGAAAATGTCGTGCCATCGACCGGCCAGTCTAGGTTAGGCTGAGCGCAACGTCCGCCGAGAAAGGATCGCCCGATGAGAAGAGGCCCGTTGCTACCCGTTGTGATCGCCTGCTCCGCGCTCCTGTTCGCGGCGGGCTGCGGATCGAGCAGCTCCAGCACGACGAGCTCGACGACCAGCTCCACGGCCGCGAGCACCAGCGCGTCCTCCGGCGGTCTGAAAGCAAATACCACCCCCAAGTATGCCTCGCCAGCGGCCTCAGCGCCGGTGCAGAGCGGAACCGTGCAGATCGCCTACCGCAACATTGCAATCGCCCCCGACACAGTCAAGGTGAAGGTCGGGAGCACGATCAAGTGGACGGACTACGACGACGTCACACACAACGTGACCTCCGAGTCCGGCCCCTCCAAATTCGCATCGGCCAACCTCAATGAAGGATCAACGTTCTCCTACAAGGTCACCAAGCCGGGGGTCATTCACTACGAGTGCACCTACCATCCGGCGAGCATGAACGGGACAATCGAAGTTGTTAAGTAGCGAAATCCGCTAGACCCTGATCGGGAGTCGAAGCGGTGGCGTAGAGCCGGCGGGGAATGCGCCCCGCCGTGCGCGCCAAACGTCCTGCCTGCACAGCGTGGCGCATCGCGCCCGCCATCCTGACGGGGTCCTGCGCGCGCGAGATGGCGCTGGCGGCCATCACCGCGTCACAGCCAAGCTCCATCGCGAGGGTGGCGTCGGAGGCGGTGCCGACCCCAGCGTCGAGCACCACGGGCACCTCGACGGCTTCGCGGATCAAGCTGATGTTGTAAGGGTTGCGGATGCCCATCCCACTGCCGATCGGCGAGCCGAGGGGCATCACGGCGGCGCAGCCGATGTCGACCAGGCGCCTGGCGAGGATCGGGTCGTCGGTCGTGTAAGGCAGCACGACAAAGCCATCGTCGACGAGCTCCTCGGCGGCGCGCAGCAGCTCGGGAGCATCAGGCAGCAGCGTATCCTCGTCGCCGATCACCTCGAGCTTGATCCAATCGGTCGCAAACGCCTCCCGCGCGAGCTTGGCGGTGAGGACCGCGTCACGAGCCGTGTAGCAACCGGCGGTGTTCGGCAACAGCTCCACCCCCGCTTGCGCGAGCACGTCCACCAGGGAGCCGCGGGCGGCCGTGTCGATACGACGCAGGGCGACCGTGACGAGCTCGCTGAGCCGCTAGCCGCGATCGCCTCGGAGAGCAGCTCCAAAGAGGGAAACCCCCCCGTACCGAGCAGCAGGCGCGATTGAAACGTCCTGCCGGCAATCGTCAGCCCGTCCTCGACTGGCACAGCGCCGTCTGCCGGCGGCGGCCGTGGGCGGTGCGGTACTCAAGGGGTCGGTCATCGCCAGATCATCCTCCCTGCATCGCGGTGAGCACCTCCACACGCGCATCCGCCGCGAGCGCGAAGGTCTGCCACGCGGCGCGCGGCACCACCTCGCCGTCGACGGCCACCGCCACCCCCCGCGCGTCGAGCGACAGGCCGAGGCGATCGAGCACCGCGGCGACGGTCTCGCCAGCCGCCACGTCGGAGCTCTGCCCGTTGACGATCATTGCGTACCGAGCGCCTGGAAGCGCGATGGATCGCAGGCGGTGAGTGGCAAGTCGCCAGTGGTTTGCTTGCCAATCAGTGTCTGGAGCACCAGCTCGGCCGTGAGCGGAGCCAGCAGGATGCCATTGCGGTGATGGCCAGTGGCCCAGATCAACCCAGCGAGCACGCCAGCGCCGATCACGGGCACGTTGTCGGGTGTGCCCGGCCGCAGTCCCACACACAGCTCCTCGATCTGCAGCTCACTGACACCGGGCAGCAGCTCATGTGCCTCGCGCAGCAGCTCGTACACCCCGCCGGCGGTCGCCTGTTCTTCGAAGCCGCGCTCCTCGACGGTGGCGCCCAGCAGATAGCGCCCATCCGCGCGGGGAACCAGATAGCCGCCCTCGAAGCGCACCACGCGCCGCAACAGTCCCGGGCCGGCGGGATCGCGCAGGCGCAGGATCTGTCCCTTCACGGGACGCACCGGCACGCATGCGCCGGAAGGCAACCCTTCGAGACTCCCGCTCCACGCACCCGCGGCGATCACCACGTGGCGGGCGTAGACAAGCTCGCCGTCTCCGAGCGCGACACCCGTCACTCGTGTGCTGGTCTGATCGCACTCGACGCGCGTCACCGAGACGTGCTCACGCAGCTCCACCCCGACGCGCTCACATGCCCGGCGCAGCGCCACCAGCACCAAGCGTGGATCGACCGAGTGATCCTCCGGGGCTTCCAGCGCCAATCGCACAGTCGGCGCGAGCGCCGGCTCGAGCTCGCGGGCCTCGCTCGGCCGCAGACGCGTCGTGCGCAGCCCCAGCGACTCGCGGAAGGCAATCTGGCGCTCGAGCTCACGTGCCTCGTCCTCGTCGCGGGCGAGCACCAGCGTGCCTGTCCTCAGTAAGCCCACCTGCTCGCCGCTGCATCGCTCCAACTCAGCCGCGAACTCCGGCCACATCCGCGCTGAGCGCAGCCCCAGCTCCAGCACCGCCTGCCCGGCGTCACCGAACTCGACCTCGGCCACCGGCGCGAGCATCCCCGCGGCGACATACGAGGTACCCATGCCGAGCTCCCCACGCTCGAGCACCGTCACCGACAGCCCGTTCGCGCGCGCGCGCCAAGCGAGCGACAGGCCGATCACGCCACCGCCTACGACGATCACATCGACTGAGCGGGTGCCTTCGGGCATGAGGTTGATGCTAGCCCGCTGTCAGACTGCGGATCTATGTCCGTGGGAGACCTCGGCGCCGATCGGCGCGCACGCCTTGCCACCGCGCGGCTGTACATCGTATGTGGACAGGTCTCCGATTCCTCGGGCCCCGGAGCGCGCGCGCTGCCCGACCTCTTGCGCGAGGCGATCGCCGGTGGCGTCAACATCGTTCAGTTGCGCGAGAAGCAGCTTCCCGACGAGGAGCTGGTCGCGGTCGCCAACGCCGCGCGAGCCTTGTGCGAGCGACTAGGAGCGTTGCTGATCATCAACGACCGTCCGCACGTCGCACGCGAGGTGGGCGCCGACGGGATACACGTCGGGCAGGAGGACATGCCAGTCGCCGAAGTGCGCGAGCTGGTCGGTCCCGACATGCTGATCGGACTCTCCACCCATGCACCGGGCGAGATCGACGCGGTAGACACGGAGCTCGTCGACTACATCGGCGTCGGGCCCGTACACGCCACCCCGACCAAGCCCGGGCGTCCGCCGGTTGGGTTGGAGCTCGTGGGTTACGCCGCCGACCACGCGTCCGTGCCGTTCTTTGCGATCGGTGGCCTGGACGCCGAGAACGCAGCCGAGGCGATCGACGCCGGGGCGCACCGGCTTTGCGTGCTGCGAGCGATCGCCTCAGCCCCCAATCCCGAGCAGGCGGCGCGTGAGCTGCGTGGATTGCTCGACGCCGATCCCCTGGAGAGCGACGCCCACCCCCTGGAGAGCTGAGATGGCCAGCGCCAATCGCCCAGAGTCCAGCCAACGCGAAGAGCTGCTCCGCGCTGAGTTGGAGCCAATGGGCGAGGACGAGCGCCCGCCTGCCCTGCTCATCGCGATCGCGGTCTGCGTCCTGTTGGCAATCGGGGTGATCGTCGGCGCCGCGACCGTTCACGATCTCAGCCGCCGTGGCGGCTCGCTCCCCGGCGGAGCCTTTCTGGCGATCGTCCTACTGTCCCTCGCTGGAGGCATGTACCGGCGGCACTACTGGTCGGTGCTCGGTTTCGAGGCGCTGCTCGCCTTCCAGATCATCGTCACGTCGCTCGCGCTCGTCGTCGCTTCCACGATCATCGCCGCGGTCATCTGCGTCGTGAGCGTCGGCCTCGGTGGCTGGCTGTTCTGGAAGCTGGTGCGCGTGATGGGCCGCATCCAGGCCGGCGAACGTGGACCACAAGAGACGCTTCGATAGGCTCAGTCCTCAATGGCAGAAACCTCCTATGACTGCATCGTGATCGGCTCCGGTCCGGGCGGCTATGTAGCCGCGATTAGGGCTGCGCAGCTCGGGAAAAAGACCGCCGTGGTGGAGAAGGACAAGGTCGGCGGACGCTGCCTGAACTATGCGTGTATTCCCGCCAAGGCAGTCCTGCGCTCGGCCGACCTACTCACGGAGATCCGCGAGGCGGAGGAGTACGGGCTGAAGGTCGGGAGCGTCGAGGTCGACTACGCCGGTGTGCAGGCCCGTCGCGAGAAAGTCGTCTCCACCCTCACGAGCGGAGTGAGCGGCCTGTTCAAGAAAAACGGGATCGACCTGATCGAGGGCGATGCGACGTTGACCGCCGAGGGCGATGTGCGCGTCGACCGATCGGAGATCGGCCAGCAGACGATCGCCGCCGAGACGGTGATCATCGCCACCGGCTCGATCCCACGGGCGATCCCGGGCGTTGAGTTCGGTGGCCGCGTGATTGGCACCGAGCAGGCATGGGCACTGCAGGAGCTGCCAGCGCGGATGGCGGTCGTCGGGGCGGGAGCGTCAGGCGCGGAGATCGCCTCAGGCTTTGCCAGGCTGGGCAGCGAGGTGCTGCTGCTCGAGGCACTCGAGCGTGTACTGCCGACTGAGGACGCGGACATCTCGCGACTGGTCGAGCGGGGCCTGAAGCGCCAGGGCATCCAGATCCACACCGGCACTCCGGTAAAGGACGTGCAGGGGAGCGACAGCGGTGTGAGCTTCGCCTACGGCGAGGAGAGCACCGAGGTCGACTATCTCGTGATCGCCGCCGGACGCGGCGCAGACATCGACGGACTCGGGTTGGCGGAGGCGGGAGTCGAGCTGGATGAGCGCGGGCTGATAAAGGTCGATGGCCAGTTGCACACCTCGCGAGCGGGCGTTTATGCAATCGGCGACCTCGTCCCCGGCCCCGCGCTCGCGCACAAGGCATCCGATGAGGGCGTGATCGCCGCCGAGGACTCCGCGGGCCTGCAGACCCATCCGATCGCCTACGTCGACATCCCGCGGGCGACCTTCTGCACACCCAACGTCGGCTCCTTCGGCCTGACCGAGGCCCAAGCCCGCGAGCAGGGCTACGACGTGATCGTCGGCAAGGTGCCTTACGGCGCGGTCGGCGGCGGGATCGTCTACGGCGACCGCTCGGGCATGGTCAAGCTCGTCGGCGAGTCCAAGTACGGGGAGCTCCTCGGCGGACACATCGTGGGCGCGCGCGCGACTGAGCTGATCCAGGAGCTCGTCAACGTACGTGCACTCGAGGGCGGCTTTGCCGAGGTGGCGCGCACGATCCACGGCCACCCCACGCTGTCGGAGGCCGTGATGGAGGCTGGACGTGCCGCCGACGGCTGGTTGATTCACGGTTGAGTCGCGCGGATAGTCGCGCGGATTCACGGTCTGCTCGCGCGTATTAGTCTCGGCGAGATGCCCGCGCCGGACGCCGCCTTCTACTTCGACCTCGCAAGCCCGCTCGCCTACCTCGCGGCCGAGCGCATCCTGCACGTGCGGGTTGGGCGGGACTCGATTCCTATCGAGTGGCAGCCAGTGCTTGCGAGCGAGCTGTCCAATGCGGAGTCCTTCGAGGCTTATCGTTGCCGCTCCGAGCAAGAGATCTTCCGCGCGGAGATCGAGCGGCGCGCCCAAACGCAAGGGTTACAGCCACTGAGGTGGCCTAACCCCTTCCCGTTCGACAGCGCGCTGGCGATGCGTGTGGCGACCTACGCCAAGTCGATCGGCCGCACCGTCCCCTTCGCACAGGCAGCGTTCCGTCAGGCTTTCGCGGGTGGACGGGACCTCGCGCAGATCGACTTCGTGCTGATCGCCGCCGCGGCCTGCGAGATGCATCCAGCCGCGGTGCTCAAAGGGGCCGAGCTGCGCTCGGTCGGAGAGGAGCTGAGCCGAGCCACCATCGCGGCTGCACAGGCCGGCGTGAGCGACGTACCCGCCGTGCGCGTCGGGGAGCAAGTGTTCGTGGGTGAGCGCGCCGTGGAGGACGCCGCGGCACATGCGGCGCAGAGAGCGAATACGGGCGCAGAGGAGCACGGCGGGAACGCAGGCGAGGTGGAGAGCAGATGAAGGCCAACCGCGCCTACCGGCTGATCGTCACACGCAGCGGCCGCGCACCAGCGCTGCTGGCCGACGCCGCGCGGGTCGACCACATCGAGATCGTCGAAGTCGACGCTGGAGAAGTGGTCCTGTTCTGGGACCGACCGCCCCAGGCAGCTTCGAAGCTCGCACGGGCATTGCGCGCAGACCTGTCGCAGCTGGAGGCCGAGGAGTTCCTCGCGCGCTGGGCTACCGTGGAGCATTGATGGAGAACCTGCCCGAGCCCGAGGCCACATCCAGCATCCCCGAGCCGATCCTCGCGCGCGAGTGGCTCGAGACGATGACGTTGATCCGCCGCTTCGAGGAGCGCGCGGGTGAGATGTACGCGCGAGCGAAGATCGGCGGCTTCCTGCACCTGTCGATCGGCGAGGAGGCGACAATCGTCGGCAGCACGCGGGCGCTGCGGGAGACGGACTACCTCGTCTCGACCTACCGCTCGCACGGCTATGCGCTGGCGCGCGGCACTCCGCCCGAGAAGGTGATGGCCGAGCTGTTCGGGCGCGTCGACGGCTGCTGCGGCGGGCACGGTGGATCGATGCACATGTTCGACCTCTCCCGGCGCTTCATGGGCGGCTACGGGATCGTCGGCGGCAACCTGCCGATCGCGACCGGGATCGGGCTGGCGAGCGACTACACCGAGACCGACGACGTGACGCTGTGCACGTTCGGCGACGGCGCGTCCAACCAGGGCACGTTCGGGGAAACGCTGAATCTGGCGGCGCTGTGGCGCCTACCGGTGGTGTTCGTGGTGATCAACAACCAGTTCGGCATGGGCACATCGCTCGCGCGCCATTCGGCCGTGACCGACTTGCAGCGCAAGGGCGAGAGCCTAGGCGTACCGGGGACGCGTTGTGACGGCATGGACGTGGTCGCTACGCACGCAGCGATCGCAGAGGCCGTGGAGCGTGTGAGGGAAGACCGCCAGCCGGTGCTCGTCGAGGCTGTGACCTACCGCTTTCGCGGTCATTCGATGGCCGACCCGGAGGAGTACCGCAGCAAGGAGGAGGTCGCACAGTGGCGCGAGCGCGACCCGATTCCAGCGTTTGGCGAGTTGCTGGAAGGCGAGGGGATCCTCAACGCTGAGAGCCGCGAGCGGCTCAACGGAGAGGCGGTCGCACGCGTGGATGAGGCGGTCGCATTTGCCGAGGCCTCGCCGTTCCCAAAGCCAGAGTCGCTCTACGAGGACATCTACGTGCTCGACGAGCAAGTCCACGGCGCGTATCACTGATGGCCGAGCTGCGCTACCGCGAGGCCCTGAACGCGGCGCTGCGCGAGGAGCTGAAACGCGACGAGCGCGTGATGCTGATGGGCGAGGACATCGGCGTGTTTGGCGGGGCGTTCAAGGTCACCGCCGGCCTGCTCGAAGAGTTCGGGGAGAAGCGCGTGCGCGACACGCCGATCTCGGAGAACACGATCGTGGGCGTGGGCGTGGGCGCCGCGATGAGCGGACTGCGACCGGTTGTCGAGCTGATGACGATCAACTTCGCGCTGCTGGCGTTCGACCAGATCGTCAACAGCGCCGCCCACATCCGCTACATGTTCGGCGGCCAGGTCTCCGTCCCGCTGGTGATCCGGATGCCCCAGGGCGCCGGGCACCAGCTCGGCCCAACGCATTCTCACTGCTTGGAGGCGATGTTCTTACACGTACCGGGCCTGCTCGTCGCTGTCCCCGCCACACCCGCCGACGCCAAGGGCCTGTTGAAGACCGCGATCCGTGACGAGAACCCCGTGATCTTCATCGAGCACGAGTCTCTGTACGGCATCCGTGGAGAAGTGCCCGAGGGCGAGGAGGAGACAGTCGACTTCGGGCACGCGCGTATCGCCAGGGAGGGCGCCGACGTGACGATCGTGGGCGTCTCGCGGATGGCGCTCACCGCAGAGCGAGCAGCGGAGACGCTCGCGCGGGAGCACGGTGTGGAGGCCGAGGTGATCGATCCGCGCACATTGCGACCGCTCGACCTCGACACAATCCTCACCTCCGTGCGCAAGACCAACCGCTGTGTCGTCGTCGAGGAGGGCTGGCCCCACGGTGGGGTCGGCGCGAACCTGGCAGCGCTGATCGCAGAGCACGCCTTCGACGACCTCGACGCGCCCGTCGCGCGCGTCTCCGGCGCCGACGTGCCGATGCCTTACTCCAAGCCCCTGGAGGACATCGCCTTTCCCCACGAGCCCCAGATCATCGAGGCTGTGCTCGCGACCATCGGCAAGCGGCCGGCGACTTCCGGAGCGCGAGGCGAGGATGCCCGAGAGGCACCGACCGCGACCACACGGGGCGCGCGCTAGATGGCCGAGATCGTGATGCCCCGGTTGTCAGACACGATGGAGGAGGGGACGATCTTGAGCTGGCTCGTCCCGGACGGGGAGCAGGTGAGCCGCGGTCAGGAGCTGGTCGAGATCGAGACCGACAAGGCGAACATGACCTACGAGTCCGACCAGGAGGGCGTCCTTGCAGATCGTCGCCGCCGAGGGCGACACGCTGCCAGTCGGCGCCGTCATCGCGCAGATCGGTGGTAGCAGCCGGTCGCCTGCCTCGACCGCCGCCAAGAATGAGGATGGCCGGCTCGAGACGGCTGACGCGCGCACGTTCGGAGAGCCCGGAAGCGAGTCTCCGGCCTCTCCGGCGGAGGAGCCGCCCGAGGGTGAGCGGGTCAAGGCATCGCCGCTGGCCAAGCGGATCGCAAGCGAGCGCGGGGTGGACCTGCACACGGTGACCGGCAGTGGCCCAGGTGGGCGGATCGTCAAGGCGGACGTGCCGGCGAATGCCGGCCAAGAACCCGTCGAAGGCGCATCGCCTCACGACAGCCGCGCGACACCGCCACCCGACACGGACGTGACACCGCCGCCCGCAGCGGGACTCGCCGACGTCACGACGGCTAAGGGCGAAAGCACCGTCGTTGAGCTGTCACGCACGCAGCAGACGATCGCGCGGCGGATGGCCGAGTCGAAGGCCACGATCCCCCACTTCGCGCTCCAATCGGACGTGGACATGGAGGCCTGCGTCGCGCTGCGCGCCGAGCTGAAGAGGCTCGCCCCCCAGCCGCACGAGTCGGCGAGCGCGGCTGACGAGGCAACCCCCACCTACAACGACATGGTGATCAAGGCCTGCGCGCTGGCGCTGCGTGAGTTTCCCACGGCGAACTCCAGCTACCGCGACGGTCGTCTCCAGCTGCACTCCCGCGTTAACGTCGGTATGGCGGTCGCGGCCGACGCCGACGAGCCAGCAGGCGGCACGTTGATCGTGCCGACCGTATTCGACGCCGACCAGAAGTCCCTCGGCGAGATCGCCCGCGAGACGCGGGCGCTGGCAGCTCGCGTGCGCGAGCACTCGATCACCCCACCTGAGCTAGGCGGCGGCACGTTCACCGTCTCCAATCTCGGCATGTTCGGCACCACCAGCTTCACCGCGATCATCAACCCACCACAGGCGGCGATCCTGTCCGTCGGATCACTGGAGGGGCGCGCCGTGGTCCGCGATGGCGAGGTGCAGGCCCGCAACACGATGACGATTACCCTCGCCTGCGACCACCGCATCCTCTATGGCGCCCCCGCCGCGCGCTTCCTCGCGCGGATCCGCGAGTTGCTCGAAGTGCCCGCCGCGCTCACGCTCTGATCGAGAAGCCCGGCGCCCACCACAAGCCCGGCGCTAACCTGAGCACATGACGCGCGACGAGCTTTGGGTGTGCCACCTCGGCACGATTCCCTACCTCGACGCCGTAGCCCTCCAGGAGCACGTCCGTGCGCGGCGGCAGACCAACGAGCTGCCCGACACGCTGCTCCTGCTCGAGCACCCTCCCGTCTACACACGCGGGCGGCGCTCCGCCCCCGGCGAGCTCGCGCTCGGCGAGGACTTCTACCGCACACGCGGGATCGATCTCGTCGAGACCAACCGCGGCGGGCGCGTCACCTACCACGGTCCCGGCCAGCTCGTCGGCTATCCGATCATGGGAGTCGCCGACATCGGCTCACACCTACGCACGATGGAAGCCGCGATCGTCTCCGCGCTCGTCGAGGAGGGCATCGGGGCGCACTCGCGCTCGGAGGAAGGACCGGACTACACAGGCGTCTGGGTGGGTCCGCGCAAGATCGCCTCGATCGGCGTGCACATCTCCCGCGGGATCTCCACCCACGGCTTCGCGGTCAATGTCGAGAACGACCTCGACCCGTTCTCCTGGGTGATCGCCTGCGGATTGCCCGATGTCGAGATGACCTCAATCGCCAGCGAGCTGGGTGTTTCGAACCCGCGACACGCTGATTGTGATTCCGCTGCTCCGGCCGTCGAGACCAGCAGCGAAGGGGAGCGGCTACGTTGCTTTCGCAAGCGCATCGCCCACGACTTCTGCGAGACCCACGGGCGTCGCCAGCGAATCGTCTCACCGCGACGCCTGGGGATCGACGCGCCGATCGCACATCCAGGCTCACGACGCGTAGCGGTGGCCACATGAGCGCGCCCGCCACCGCCGAGCGGGTGGAGCGGGAGCACGTCACGCGCTCGCGGGCGAACCCCGGCGGGATGGATGTGCTCGAGGTGCTCGGCCCCGAGGTACGTCCGCTGCGCGAGCGCAAGCCCCCCTGGTTCAAAGTCCCTCCGCCTGGCGGCGCGCGCTACCGCGAGCTGACCGAGCTGATCCGCTCGGAGAACCTGCACACCGTCTGCCAGGAGGCAGCCTGCCCGAACGTCGGCGAGTGCTGGGAGCGGGGCACCGCGACGTTCATGATCCTCGGCGACACCTGCACCCGCCGCTGCGGCTTCTGCAACGTGCAGACCGGCAAGCCGACCTGGAACGACCCCCTGGAGCCCGCGCGAGTGGCGCGCTCGATCGCGCGCATGGGACTACGCCACGCGGTGATCACCTCGGTCGATCGCGACGACCTGCCCGACAAGGGCGCCTCGGCGTTTGTCGGGGTGATCCGACAGGTCCGCCGCCAGGCGCCCGAGTGCCAGATCGAGGTGCTCACCCCCGACTTCCAAGGCCAGGAGATGCCACTTGCGAAGGTCATCGCCGAGCGACCCCACGTCTTCAATCACAACGTCGAGGTCGTCCCGCGCCTGTACCCGATCGCGCGGCGTGGCTCCGAGTTCCAGCGCTCCTGTCGCGTCCTGCGTCTGGCCAGCGAGATGGGTGAGGGCGAAGTCACGACCAAGTCGGGGCTGATGGTCGGGCTGAGTGAGACCCACGAGGAGCTCGTCGAGACCTTTGGGACGCTGCGCGAGCATGGCGTCCAGGTGCTGACCGTGGGCCAATACCTGCGGCCCTCCGAGCGCCATCTCCCGGTCGTGCGCTACTGGCACCCAGACGAGTTTCTGGCGCTCGAGCACGCCGCCTACGAGCTCGGTTTTGAGCACGTCGCGGCAGGCCCACTGGTTCGTTCTAGCTACCACGCCGACCAGCACGTCCCGCAGGCTCGCCCGGGGACCGGTCCACTTGCCGGGGTCGCCCCCTTGACCGGCACCGGTCCACTCGCCGGCGTGGGGCCAGCGAGCCGCGGATAGTCTGCACCGATCCTCCTCCTGTCAAGCAAGCTCCGATCGCGGCTATGACGCGCACCCTCGTGCTCCTCGCGGCGTTGATCTTCATCGCCGGCTTCGCCTTCCTGACCGTCAGCGCAGCACTCGAACAGGGAGTCACGATCGCGAGCCTGCTATCGGCCTTCATCCTTGTGCTGCTGCTCGTGGGGATCCTCGGTGCGCTGTTCAATCCTCCCCGCCAGTAAGACTCCTCGGCGATGAGCACCTCCCCGTTCATGACCCCGAGCCACCGGCGCCGCCGGCGCGAGGCATCCTTGCGCCGGCGACGTCGCCGGCGCGCGATCTTCGCCGGCGCGCTCGCTTTGGCGATCGTGGCAGCCGTCGTCGTGATGGCCCTGGCGGGAGCGGGCGCCACGCGCGGATCGACCTCGGCGAGAGCACATCGCCACCTGAAGGGAGACGCCGCCACAGCGACGATCGCCCGCCCGGCGCGCTCGCCGATCGGCCTGCCCCTCGGCAAGCCCGCGCTCAGCCTGAAGGGAATCGGCGATCTCGCACAGGACGCCATACACCCCCCCTTCCACGAACAGCCACACGCGGGCATCCTGTTCAACCTCGACACCGGCCAGGTCCTGTGGCAGCGCAACCCCTACACGCGCCTGCGGATCGCGAGCTTGACAAAGATGATGACCGCGCTGCTCACGGTCTCCTCCTCGCCATCGGACGCGCCAGTGCTGATCACCAGGGAAGCGGTCGACATGCCCGGGTCGAAGGTCGGCTTGTTGCCGCTGGGCAAGCACGTGCGCCTGGAGACGCTCCTCTACGGCCTGCTCCTGCCCTCCGGGAACGATGCCGCCGTGGCGCTCGCGCAACACGTCGCCGGCAGCGTCAACCACTTTGTGACGCGGATGAACGCCGAGGCGGCAAAGCTGGGAATGGGTTGCACGCACTACTCCTCCCCCTCTGGCTATTACGACGAATACAACTTCTCCTGTGCCGCCGATCTTGCCCTGCTCGCACACGCCGACCTCGAACAGCCACGCATCGCGAGCGTCGTGCGCACCTACACGGCGGCGCTCCCGTTCCCAATCAAGGGCGGCAAGCTGTACCTGTACAACAACAACCCGCTGCTGATCTACGGATACCCGGGCACGAACGGGCCTGAAGACCGGCTACACGGAAGCTGCCGGGCGCTGCCTGGTGGCGACCGCCGAGCGCCACGGGGTGCGCCTCGGCGTGGTGCTGCTGCATTCGCCCGATCCCGGCACGCAGGCGAGCTACCTGCTGAACCGCGGGTTCGAAGGCGTCTACCACCAAGCGCCCGTCGCGCAGCCGCCGATACCCGGCGGCGTCTGAGAAGCCACACCGAGATCCGGCTGGCGCCAGCTCGCCGTCTTGTTGCGCACGACAGCGCGATGCACGTCGTGGTCTGAAAGCAGGTCGTGATGGGAGACTGACGCCATGACCAGCCCACACGCCTTTCCCCTGGAGCCCACCCCGATCCATGTGTCCGACGAGGTCCTCGATGACCTGCGCGCCCGTCTCGCACTGACCCGTCCGCCGCTGGACGAGGGGAATGAGGACTGGTCCTACGGCGTCCCGGACAGCTATCTCCGTGAGCTGGTCGCCTACTGGCGGGACGGCTACGACTGGCGCAAGGCCGAGGCCGCCATCAACGCCTACGAGCACTACCAGGTGAGCGTCGCCGGTGTCCCGGTGCACTTCATGCGCAAGCCCGGCCGCGGCCCCCGCCCGATCCCGTTGATCCTCACCCACGGCTGGCCGTGGACGTTCTGGCACTGGTCGAAGGTGATCGACCCGCTCGCCGACCCGGCCGCGTTCGGCGGTGACCCCGCCGACGCGTTCGACGTCATCGTGCCGTCCCTGCCCGGCTTCGGTTTCCCCGGCCCGCTCACCGGCTTTCCGGACGTCAACTTCTGGAAGGTCGCCGACCTCTGGCACACCCTGATGACCGAGACCCTGGGATACGAGAAGTACGCCGCCGGGGGCTGCGACATCGGCGGGATCGTCTCCAGCCAGCTCGGCCACAAGTACGCCGACGAGCTGTACGGCATCCACATCGGCTCCGGGCTGCCGCTCGACTTCTTCACCGGCCCCCGCGCCTGGGACTTCGCCCGGAATCGGCCCCTCACCGACGACCAGCCCGCCGACGTCCGCGCCCGCATCATCGAGCTGGACCACCGCTCGGCGTCCCACCTCGCCGTGCACATGCTCGACGGCGCCACCCTGGCCCACGGGCTCAGCGACTCACCCGCCGGACTGCTCGCCTGGCTGCTGGAGCGCTGGAACGCCTGGAGCGACAACGGCGGCGACGTCGAGTCCGTCTTCACCAAGGACGACCTGCTCACCCACGCCACGATCTACTGGGTGAACAACTCCATCGCCACGTCGATGCGTTACTACGCCAACGCCAACCGCTACCCCTGGGCCCCCGCCCACGACCGCACCCCGGTCGTGCAGGCCCCGGTCGGCCTCACCTTCGTCACCTACGAGAACCCGCCCGGCATCCACACCGCCGACGAGCGCGTCCGCGCGTTCAAGACCAGCCCGCAGGCCGATTGGTTCAACCACGTCAACGTCAACGCCCACGACCACGGCGGCCACTTCATCCCCTGGGAGAACCCCGACGCCTGGGTGAGCGACCTGCGCCGCACCTTCCACGGCCGCAGGCCCTGAACGACCCTGCGGCCTCACCGAGATCGCACGGCGCGTCGAGCAGGTGCGGTCATGGGCGCACTGCGCGGTCTATGAGAGATAGTCCTACGTTCTCAACGAAAGGAACTGACATGGCGACAGAGACGCCGGTGACGGAGCTACACGCTGGGTTCAGCAGCCCGGGGGCGAACCCGACAGGTTGGGCGGAGGGACGCCGGCATATCGACGCGGCGGAGGTGTTCTGGATCTCGACGGTGCGTCCCGATGGGCGTCCACACGTCACGCCGCTGTTGGCCGTGTGGCACGACGACGCGATGCACTTTTGCACGGGCCCGGACGAGCGCAAGGCAAAGAACCTAAAGCAGAACCCACAGTGCATTCTGACCACCGGCCAGAACGGACTCGATGGTCTCGACGTCGTGGTCGAAGGACGCGCCGTCGAGGTCGGTGACGCAGCCGAGTTCGGACTCATCGCTAACGCCTACGAGTCGAAGTACGGGGCGCACTTCACAGCCCCCGAGGGCGCATGGTTCGGTCTTAGCGACGCGATCCGCGCGGGTAAGGCGCTCGTGTATCGGGTCGCGCCCACGACGATTCTCGGCTTCGGCAAGGGTGAGCAGTTCAGCCAGACGCGGTGGCGCTTTGCTTGATCGGCCGGCCACACGGGCCTGACGCTCGCAGAGTCGGTTACGCCCTGCGTTCTTCGCGATTTGGACCTGGACGCCCGTCCGATTCGCAACTACGTCGCACATTCACAACTACGGTTCGCAACAACGCTTCAGTTCACAACTACGTGAGCGGCAACAAGCCGCACGCGACGCATCCGAGCGCGAGGGAGTACCGTTCCGAAAAGCGATTGACTGGTCAGTCAGCCAAAGGAGAATGCAGCCGTGGATCTCGACGACACGCCAGAGCAGGCCGCCTACCGCACTAAGGTGCAGGCCTGGCTTTCAGAGCACAAGTCCCAAGCGCCGGTCCTCTCCGGTCCCAACGCGCTCAAAGACGAGGCGGAGATCATCGCGGCAAGGCGCGCCTGGCAGGGCAAGCTCGCCGAGGCCGGCCTCGCCGGCGTGACTTGGCCACAGGAGTACGGCGGTCAGGGTCTTGGCCCGATCGAGCAGCTGATCTGTAATCAGGAGATCGCCCAGGCGAAAGTACCCAGCATCCTCGACGCGATCGGCGTGGGCATGCTCGGCCCGACGCTGATCGCCCATGGCGCCGACGAGCAGAAGGCGCGTTACCTCGGGCCGATGCTGCATGGCGATGAGGTCTGGTGCCAGCTGTTCTCCGAGCCCGCGGCCGGATCCGACCTGGCGGCCGTCCAGGCCCGCGCGCGCCTGCAGGACGATGGCAGCTGGCGCTTGAGCGGTCAGAAGGTGTGGACGACCAACGCCCAGTTCGCCTCCTACGGGCTGCTGCTCGCACGCACCGACTCAGACGTGCCCAAGCACAAGGGCATGACGATGTTCATCGTGCCGATGGACAGCGCCGGTGTGACCGTACGCGGCCTGCGCCAGATCTCGGGTGAGGCCGAGTTCAACGAGGTGTTCTTCGACGACGTCGCGCTCGACTCCGACGCGGTCGTCGGCGGCGTCGGCAACGGTTGGGGCACGGCGCTGACCACGCTGATGTTCGAGCGCGTCACGATCGGCCTCGGCGGCGAGGGCCTCGGTTACAACGCGACTCGCTTTGCCAAGGCGATCGCCGATGACGAGGACGCCCGCCGCGACCCCGAGATACGTCACCAGCTCGGCGAGATCGTCAGCGAGCTACTAGCCGTGCGCTTCACCGGCTACCGCACACTCACAGCGCTTCAGAAAGGCCAGATCCCCGGCCCCGAGGCGGGCTTGGCGAAGGTCACGATCGTCAACGGCGCGATCAAGGCCGGTGATCTGATCACCGACGTGGTCGGACCCGACGCGCTGGCAGAGGACAGCGAGTGGGCCTACATGATCTCGTTCCTCCCCGGCCTGAAGTCGGCCGGTGGGACCGAAGAGATCCTGCGTAACACGATCGGCGAGCGCGTCCTTGGGCTGCCGCCCGAGCCGCGCCTGGACAAGGGCATCCCATTCTCGGAGCTGCGCTCCAAGGAAGGAGCGGCGGCATGAACCTCGCACTCTCTGACGAGCAGGTGTTCCTGCGCGAGGCCGCGCGCGGCGCGCTCTCGCGCTTCAAGACAATCGAAGCCGCGCGCGAGGCGCTCGACGGCAACGCACCCCTGCCCGACCTGTGGCCGACCGCCAAGGAAGCGGGCTGGCCCGGTCTGTTGATCGACGAGCCTGCCGGCGGCGCCGGCCTGGACGCCTTCGACGCGATGCTCGTGCTCGGCGAGTGCGGCCGCGTGCTGGCCGGCGTGGCACTGCTCGGCCACCTACCCGCGACGGCGATCCTCAACGACTCACCAAACGCGGCGAAAGATCAACTCGAGGAGCTTGCCACCGGCGAGCGACGCGCCGCCTACCTGCCCACCAGCCCGCCCGACGATCTCGCAAATGAGTGGACGCTCGACCCGGCCCACGGCCTGCGGCGCCCGCCTGCGCTCAGCGCCAGCAACGATGGGGGCGATGCTCAGGCCCGCGTCAACGGAATGCTGTCGTTCGTACCGGACGCCCCCGGCGCCGATCTACTGGTCGGCGTGGCGCTGATCGACGGCCAGCCCACCGGTGTCGCGATCGACACCTCTGCGTCCGGAGTCTCGATCGAGGCAGTACAGGGCTACGACTCCACCCGCTCACTCGGGCACATCACGCTCGAGGACGCGCCAGCCACCGTGCTCGACGCACCGACCGAGTCACTCGCCGGCGCCTGGTACCTAACCCAAGCATTGATCGCGGCCGAGTCGCTCGGCAGCGTCGAGACCGCGCTGGACGTATCCGTGGCCTACGCCAAGGAGCGCCATACGTTTGGCCGTGCGATCGGCTCCTACCAAGCGGTCAAGCACTCGCTGACAGAGGTGCTGCGCCAATTGGAGAACGGCCGCTCGCTGCTCTACTACGCCGGCTGGTCGCGCCACGGCGCGCCGGGGGAGTTCCCGCTCGCCGCGAGCGCCGCGCGCTCGGTGGCCGGCCGGGCACTCGACCAGGCCGCACGCACGATGATCTCGGTGCATGGCGGCATCGGCGCCACCTGGGAGCACGACGCGCCGCTGTACTTCCGCCGCGCTCAGCTCTCCCGGCGTCTGCTCGGAGGGACCGCCGGCGCCACAGACCGGGTCGCGGGCGAGCTTACTTTCCCAGGCTTAGCGCGGGCGGCCGTGGCCGTGGTGAGAAGTTCGAGCACCGGCGCACCGTAGGCGGCGTGGACCGCTTCGATCATCGCCGGTTCAACGCCACAGTTGATGCAGAACCCGTGCTGTGACCAGCCAATCGCGCGCGCCAGCACCTCGTCGGCGTAGCTCACGCCGGTGGCGTCGTGCCCGTAATAGTCATACGCCGCGTCCCATGCCGCGCCGTTCAGCGCGTATTCCGCGCCGTCCGCCGAGAGCAGATGGGCGGCGGCCATGATCGAGTCGAAGTCGTCGTAGATCGAAGGGTGCTTCGCCGTCATGTGGTCGTAGGTCGCCGGGCGCTTGCCGTAGAGGTAAGAGTCGCTCACGAGGTCCCAGGTAGATGGGATACCCCGCCCACCACCCCGCCCGCCCCCATTTGTCACGTTGAATTGCATCGGTCCGCCGCAGCAGCCGGCGAAGTTCAGCCCGTGGTAGGTGGTGGGAGCGGTCGAGAACGCTGACTCCTGCTTGTGGATCGAGGCGATCAAGAGCCAGTTGACGCCAAACGTGCTCTGCGCCGTGGCGTAGATCGGATAGAAGCCTTCCATCCAGCGCGTCGGTATTTCTGTTTCGGTCTCGTCGACCAAACGCGTCGCATAAAGGCTCTGCTGCGCGCTCGACGGCTGGGCAACGATCGGGGCTACGTGTGAGCGCCGCCCACGTCTCGAGCCGCGCGTCGTGCGCGAGCGGCGTGCGTGGAACCCAGCCGAGGAGCCTTGACCGCCCGCGGCACCGGCGAGCGCACTGGCAGAGGAAACCGCCCCCGGGACCGGGGTCGTGGCCGCCACCAAGACCGCCGGTGGCGCCGCCGCACGTGTGGTGACACCAATAGCACCCGTCAACACCGCGACGAGCACCCCAATACCGAGGGCACCGAGGGCCATCGCCAGCAGCCATACTCCCCGTTCGGAAGGCGGGCTCGGCACCTGGGCGTCGAGGGAGAGGTGATGGAAAGGTGGTCGCGAAAGGGGAGGTCATTGGAAGTGGGCGTAGTGTAGGGAGGTCATCAAGGAATGGCCGTAGGTGCCTCGGAGCTCGCATTTTTCACGGTCGCTTTTTCCGCCACACACCGTATCCACGTCTCCCGCACCGATGTGCCGGTTCTCTCGGCGATCATGCTCTGTCCCTTGAGTGTGACGCGCCCGAGCAGTGCGTTGGCGATGAGCCTCAGACCCCCACCGCGCGCCGAACCAGCCGATCAAAGACGTGGTCGGGCAGCAGCCGCTTGGCGAGCAGCATCGCCTTTGCGTCGCGTCCGATCAGGTAGCGAGCCTTCATGCGCCGCGCGGTGAGCGCCCGCTCGATCGTCTGCGCCACCCGCTCGGGCGGGATGCCACGGCGGGCGGTGTTCTGGAGCGCCTTGGCCATCGCCGCGGGAACGTGACCGTACTGCTCGCGCAGCTCCTCGGGGACATCATGAACATCGCACCTGGTCGCGATTCTTCTCCCAGATCGGCGTGGCCACTGAGCCCGGCTCGAGCAACGCCACCTGGACGTGGGAGCGTGCGAGTTCCATGCGCAGCGTAGTCGCCGACCGCCTCCAGTCGCGTACTTCGAGGCGTGATAGGGCGCCAGATATGGCGATCGGTACGCAGCCCTCCGACAGAAGAGACGAACACGATTCGCCCGCGCGCGCGGCGCAGAGCCGGAATCAGCGCCTGGGTCAGTGCGACGTGGTCCGAAGAAGTTCACGTCGAACTGAGCGCGCAGGTCGTCGAGCGGCAGCAACTCCAGCGGGCCGCCGAAACCGATCCCGGCATTGTTGACGAGCGCGTCGAGGCGACCGTGCTCGTCCACCCGCTCGACCGCCGCGGCGATCTGCGCGGCGTCAGTCACGTCCAGGGTGAGCGGAACGACCCGCTCGCCGCCCGCGGCCACGAGTGCGTCGCCGTCCTCAACTCTGCGCACTCCGGCCAGGACCGTCCAGTCGGATGCCGCCAGCCGCAGCGCCGTCGCACGGCCGATGCCCGTCGAGGCACCGGTGATCAGAACGGTTGACACACCCTGAGTATGGCCTGCAACCTCAGCAGCCGTCGGTGACCAGCACTTAGGATGTCTCGATGATCTCGCCCGTCGCCGCCACCTCACGCGCCAAGCGTGCGGCGATCGTCCTCACCCTGCTCGCGATGCTCGCCGCCGGTTGCGGATCGAGCGTCGGCGGCTCTGCCGCGCGCGCCAGCATCGACCTGGATCCTGCGCCAGGTTCCACCACAGGCACCTGTGCCACAACCGTGCTCAGCGTGCTTGGCGATGTCGCGACGCGCGTCTACAACGAGGGCGTTGCAAGCGAACGTACCGAAGTAGCGCTGCGCCTGATCGAGCACTCGATCCCCCTGCGCGAAGCGGTCGAACACGGCGACTCCCAGGGGGCGCGCGCGGCCGCAGCGGCGCTGCTCGCGACCGGTCACCTGACGAACCTGACCGTGCTCCGCGGCAAGCAGACCCTGATCGACGTAGGCGCCGCACACGCACTCGCGCCGCTGCACGGGTCGATCCTCAGCGCCAAGGGGGTCCCGATCGCGAGCTTCGTCACGAGCGTATGGGCAGACAGCGGCTTCATCGATGAGATGCAAGGCGTCGCCGAGGGCGAGGTCGCACTACGCGAAGGCAGCCACCCCGTCGCCGGCTCGTTCGTGCTGCCCGCCGGAGAACTGCCGCCGGCCGGCACTTTCACCAAGCAGGGGATCGTCTATCAGTACACCTCATTCGCAGCCACGGCCTACCCCTCCGGCGGCGCGGTGCGCGTCTACCTCCTGCGCTCAGCCAGATCGACTGCCGGCCTCTGCGGGCGCACTGATGAAGACACGCTCGTCAACACGCTCAGCCGCATCGCGCACCTCATCTACGCGGGCGAGGGCGGCTCGCGCGCGCTGCTTCAGGTCCATCGCGTCCAGCAGAACGCGGCGCTGCTCAGCGCCGTAGCCAACCGCGACGCAAACGCCACGCGCCTGGCGATCGACACTCTGCTGCACCATCACATCGTGCGCCTGCGCGTCAGCGCCGGTGGACACCTGCTCTCAGACGTCGGCGGGCCCTACGTGCTCGCGCCCGTGACCGCCGCACTGCGCCTGCACGGCGAGCAGATCGGCAGCCTCGTGCTCTCGATCCAAGACGACGAAGGCTACCTGCGACTCACCAGGCGGCTGGCCGGCCTGCACGTGCTCATGTATATGAACGCGAACTCCAGCCATCCAACGCTGGTGAAGAACAGCCTCGGTCCCGACCCGGGAAACGTTCCGGCGAGCGGCTCCTACCAGTACCGCAGGCATACCTTCCAGGTCTTCACGGTGCACGCCCGCTCGTTCCCCTCGGGGCCGCTGCGGATCTCGGTCCTGATCCCGATTCCCTACTCCTGAGAGGAGGCGAGCGCCGTCTGCTTGGCGGCGAGGGCCTCGAGCAATTCGTCGAACGACGCCGAGAATTTCTCGACCCCCTCGCGCTCGAGCGTGTCCGTCAGATCGTCGTAGTCGACGCCGGCCGCGGCGAGCTGGTCGAGCAGCCGGCGTGCCTCGGCGAGCCCCAGCTCCAGGTGGGGCGCCGGCTTGCCGTGGTCCTGGAAGTCGCGGATCGTCTCCTCAGGCATCGTGTTCACGGTGTCCGGCCCGATCAGCTCCTCCACGTACATCGTGTCCCTGTAAGCCGGGTTCTTCGTCGAGGTGCTCGCCCACAACACCCGCTGCGGCGTGGCGCCCTTGCCGGCGAGGTAATCCCAGCGCGGCCCCGCGAACGCGCGCCTTGTAGTGCTGGTAGGCGAGCTTCGCGTTCGCGATCGCGAGCTTGCCCTTGAGGTCGTCGTGCCCGCCGATCTCATCCAGCCGGCGGTCGGCCTCGGTGTCGATCCGCGAGATGAAGAAGCTCGCCACCGAGGCGACCTGCCTCGGATCGCCGCCCGCGGCCACCAGACGCTCGATCCCGCGCACGTATGACTCGGCCACCTCCGCGTAGCGGCGCAGCGAGAAGATCAGCGTGACGTTGATCGAGTGCCCCTTCGCCACCACGTCCTCGATCGCGGCCAAGCCCGGCTTGGTCGCGGGGATCTTCACCATCAGGTTGGGGCGGTCCACGGCCTTGTGCAGGCGGATCGCTTCGCGGTAGGTCGCGAGCGTGTCGTACGCGAGACCCGGGTCAACCTCCAGCGAGACGTACCCGTCGCGCCCCGTGCCTCCATCCCACACGGGGCGAAACAAATCGCAGGCGTCTTTGATGTCGCGCTCGGCCAGCGCCCAGAATGTCTCAGCCACGGTGCTGCCTCGCCCGCTCTCTTTGCGTAGCTGCTCGTCATAGGCGTTTCCAGCGGTCATTGCCTTCTGGAAGATCGTCGGATTCGACGTCGCGCCAACCACCCAGTCCTCGTCGATCAGGCGCTTGAGGTGACCCTCGCGGATCGACTCGCGCGAGAGGAAATCGATCCACACGCTCTGCCCCAAAGCAGAGAGGCTCTGCAGCCGTGATCGAACATCAGATTTTGCCTCTGATTGGACATCTACGTCGACATCTATGGACATTTCAATCCTCCCTCGGACATTCGATCATCCTTAATTCATCTGTCAAGCAACGCTCGCGCGCGCTCGAAAATGCCCTCGGCGGTAAATCCCAACTCCTCCAACACCTTTGTACCCGGTGCGGAAGCGCCGAAACGGTCGAGGCCGAACACGTCGCCGTCTGGGCCAACCCACTTCCACCAGCTCATCGTGGCGCCCGGCTCGACGGCCAGCCGCGCCGTCGCGGCCGGAGGGAGCACGCTGTCGCGGTACTCCTGCGTCTGGCGCCTCGAACAGCTCGATGCAGGGCATCGAGACGACCCGTACCTCGTGCCCTCGCCGGCCAGTGTGCGGGCCGCGCTGAGCGTCGGCGGCACCTCCGCGCCGGTGGAGATCAGGATCAGCTCGGGCACGCTCGATGGCGTGGGATCCGACGGCGCGGGAGTGTCTGGCGGTGCGGGCGCGATCGATGGCGTGGGAGTGTCTGGGGAGTCAACCGAGTCCCAAAGCACGTAGCCGCCGCGCTCGAGTTGCCTGGCGGCTCCGAGGTCCGAGCGATCGAGCACCTCGACGTTCTGGCGCGAGAGCAGCAGCGCCACCGGGCCGTCGCTCCGTTCCAGCGCGACCCGCCAGGCCTCAGTGGTCTCGTTCGGATCGCCGGGGCGGATCACCCACAGATGCGGGATCGCGCGCAGCGACGCGTAGTGCTCGATCGGCTGATGCGTAGGGCCGTCCTCGCCGACGCCGATCGAGTCGTGCGTCCAGACCCACACCACCGGCAAGCCCATCAGCGCCGAGAGACGCACCGAGCCGCGCATGTAGTCCGAGAAGACCAGGAACGTCGATCCGTAGGGCTTGACGATCCCGCCGTGCGCCGCCGCGCCGTTGACGATCGCGCCCATCGCATGCTCGCGAATCCCGAACGGGATGTTGCGCCCGGCGTGGACGTGCGAGAACTGACCGGCACCCTCGTAGACGGTCTTGGTCGACTCGACGAGATCGGCCGCGCCACCGATCATCGTCGGCCCGAACTCCGCGAACGCCGCCATCGTCTGCTGGCCGGCCGAACGCGTCGCAACCGCCTCGCCGGCCTGGAAGCTGGGCAGCGCCTCGCGCCAGCCCTCACGCAGCTGTCCGCTCCACGCGAGGTCCCAGTCCTTCGCCATCTCGGGGAACGCCGCCCGCCACGGCTCGAAGCGCTGCTGCCATTCCTGCTGTGAGGCAGCCCCCTTGTCCTTCAAGGACATGTGCTCGTAGACGCTGTCATCGACCCAGAACTTGCGCTCGGGATCGAAGCCCATCACTTCCTTGGTAGCCCGCACCTCGTCTTCGCCGAGCGCCGAGCCGTGCGACTTGGCCGTGTCGATCGCGTGCGGCGCTGGGAACGCGATGTGCGAGCGGATGGCAATGAACGACGGGCGCTCGGTTTCATCGCGCGCGGCCGTGATCGCCGCCTCGAGCGCGTCGACGTCCTCGGAGTCCTCGACGCGCTGGACATGCCAGCCGTCGGCGGCAAGGCGCTCGCCATGGTTCTCGCCGTCGAAAGAGATCGACGTGGTGCCGTCGATCGTGATGTGGTTGTCGTCGTAGCAGACGACCAGCTTGTCGAGCGCGAAGTTGCCGGCGATCGAGGCGGCTTCCTGACTGATCCCCTCCATCATGTCGCCGTCGGAGCAGATCGCGTAGACGTGATGGTCGATGACCGTCGTGCCCGGGCGGTTGAAGCGGTCAGCGAGGAAGCGCTCGGCGATCGCCATGCCGACGGCGTTGGCGAAGCCCTGCCCGAGCGGTCCGGTCGTGACCTCGATCCCGGGCGTGTGGCCGCGCTCGGGGTGCCCAGGTGTCCGCGAGCCCCACTGGCGGAACTGCTCGAGGTCGGCGAGGGCGAGGTCGTAGCCGGTCAGGTGCAGCAGCGAGTACTGCAGCACGCAAGCGTGCCCCGAGCTGAGGATGAAGCGGTCGCGGTCGGGCCACTCGGTGTCGGCTGGGTTGGCGCGCAGGAAGCGCTCGAACAGGACGTAGGCGAGCGGCGCGAGCGCCATCGCCGTGCCCGGATGCCCAGCGTTGGCCTTCTGCACCGCATCCATCGACAGGCCACGAATCGTGTCGATCGACAGCTTGCTGATCTCTGGCTGCTCCACTGAGGCGATCCTAGCGATGCGGGCCCACCGCAGTGAGGCTGGAGGTGATTGCCGGAGCGCTACAGTCGGGGGATCGTGTCCGAGCAGTTTTGCGACGTGGGCGGCGGGATCACCCTCTGCTACGAGACCTTTGGCGAGCAGTCGGATCCACCGGCGCTGCTGATCATGGGCCTGGGCACCCAGATGGTCGCCTGGCAGGATGACTTCTGCCGGGCGCTCGCCGAGGAGGGGCTGTACGTCGTGCGCTTCGACAACCGCGACATCGGGCGCTCAACCCACCTGCAGGGTCCGCCGCCCTCGCTCGTCGAGCTGCTGCGCTACTCCGGGAGCGCAGCCCGCTACACGCTGGCGGACATGGCGCAGGACGCCAAGGGCCTGTTGTGCGAGCTCGAACTCGCTCCGGCACACGTGATCGGGGCCTCGCAGGGCGGAATGATCGCGCAGACGCTCGCGGCAAGACATCCAAAACAGGTGCGCTCGCTGGTGTCGATGATGTCCAGCACGGGCGGGCGCTGGGTCGGGCGGCCGGCGCTCTCGAGCTATCCGATCTTTCTTCGCAAGGCCCCCCGGGAGCGCGAGGCGTTTATCGAGCACGCATCGCGCATGTTCGCCAAAGTCGGCTCGCGCGGCATCCCCCAGGACACCGATGGAGTGCGTGAGATCGCCGGACTCTCCTTCGACCGCGAGCTCGACCGCACAGGGGCCGGGCGCCAGCTCGCCGCGATCATCGCCTCCGGCGACCGCACCGCGGAGCTGCAGCGCATCACCGCGCCGACGCTCGTGATCCACGGCAGCGCCGATTCCCTCGTATCGCCCTCGGGCGGACGCGCCACGGCCCGTGCGATCCCCGGTGCGAAGCTGATGATGATCGAGGGCTTGGGCCACGACCTGCCGCGTGGATTGTGGCCGCGCCTGATCGACGCCTTCGCCACACACGCCGCCGAGGCAGACCGGCTCGCCGAGAGCCGCGCCGCGTTGCAGCAGGCCTGAGGTCCGAGAGGCGGTCCTTTGAGGCCTGGGCGGGCGAGGCCCGAGTAGGGCGGTCTTCTGAGGCTCGAGCGGGGGTTCTTTTGAGGCCCGAGTAGACGGTCTTGGGCGGGCATCCTCGTTGGAATTTTAAAATTCCCTATATTCAAATCCCCCTACCAACAGTCCAAAGATTTACCTCTCCATAAAGTCAAAATAAGAAGCGGCCGAAATCCTGGTCATGGCTCTGCTCGAAGGTGCGGTCGCTATCGAGAGCGACGATCACATCCTGCGTGCGCGCCGAACCGCGGCCATCACCCGCGCGACGGTGGGTTTGGGGGGTGTCACATTGATCCTCGTCCAGCCAAGTTTGCTGGCCCACCCCGCCCTTGGAGTCGCGGGCTTTATCACGATCACCCTGACGGCACTGGTGCATCTGTACGCCCCTCGAATGCGCTGGCTGAGGATCGAGGAGTCACTCGCCGGAGCGGCCGCGATCCTGATCATCGGCCTGCAGGACCAGCGGGTGACGGCGCTGAGCCTGTTGTGGCTGGCGGCAATCGGCAGCGGCGTGATGGCCCGCGGCGGGCGCGTGCACTGGATCGGTCGCACCGTCGTGCTCGCGGCGCTGGCGCTGCCGCTGATCAGAGAAGGCCAGCTGAGCTTCCGAACACGTGGCGCTGTGCCTGGCCACGCTCGGACTACTGCTAACCAGCGGGCGACTCACACGGGAGCTGAATCACCTGCTCCAGCAGGCCCGTCACGCGGCTGAAAACGCCGAGACGCTGCTGCTGGCGGGGGACATCGCCTCGCGCGTGAGTAAGCGCGGCAGCGCTGTCGATGGCCAGCCGGAGCGAGTGGCGGAAGAGGCGCTGAGCCCCGCGGAGAGGGCGCTCGCGAAGGAGGCGCTCGCCCGATTCATCGCGGGCGATGGCCTGTCGATGGCGGTGCAGCCGATCGTCGACGTGCGCACGGGCTCGGTGCATGCCTATGAGGCGCTCGCTCGCTTCGCCGGGAGCACCGAAGGACCGCTGCACTGGTTCGCGATGGCCGGCGCACTCGGTGAACGCGACGCGCTGGAGCGCGCCTGCCTGCGCGCGGCACTTGGCCTATTCGGGCAACGGCCCGCGGGCGTGAGCCTGTCGGTGAACCTCTCGGCGCCCGTGCTGCTCGATCCGCTGACCCTGGGGATGCTCGACGAGCAGCGTGACCTGGATGGATTGATCATCGAGATCACGGAGGAGACGCTCGTGCGCAGCGACCTGCAGTTGCGCAGTGCGCTCGCCCCGTTGCGCGAGCGGGGAGCGCGCCTGGCCGTAGACGATATGGGGGCCGGATACTCGGGGCTGCGCCAGATCACGACCGTGCATCCCAGCTACCTGAAGCTCGACCGCTCGCTGATCAGCGGCATCGACCACGACCAGGATCGCGCGGCGCTGGTGGGAGCGCTCGTCGGCTACGCCAAGCAGGTGAGCAGCCTGGTCGTGGCCGAGGGCATCGAGCACAGCGCCGAGCTGCGTCTACTCGGCGAGCTCGGTGTGCCGCTGGCCCAGGGCTTCTACACGGGGCGTCCGGGTCGACCATGGCCCGACGTGAGGACCGCGCGCTCGTCTGCCGTGGAGCCGGACCCCGCGCTGGTCGCGGGCGCGATCCCAGGCGCGGTCGCGATCGACGCGAATCCGATGGGCGCCGCGGCGGCCGGATCGCTGCTGCCTGCTTGAAGCGAAGTGCGCCCGGCGGGAATCGAACCCGCGGCCTGCGGCTTGAAAGACCGCCGGTGCGACGCCGACACAAGTGTTTACGGGCGCCTCGGTGGCTACAGAAATGGCTTTATGAAGCTTGATCAGGCTGATTTGTTACCCAAAGTGTTACCCAAGCCGCGGAGCGCCAATGCTGTTACCCAAACGTTACCCAAGGCTGTAGACTGACGCCAGCCGTCCCCGCGCGTCGGCGCTCTCCGACTTCGGAGCGCACGCCAACCGCGGCCACGATCCGTTCCGATGACAGCACCTCAGCCGAGCGCCACCCTCCACGTCCGCGAGTACCGCGGACAGCCCGTTCTACGACCCGCAATGTTCCGCCCACGGCGGGGTGTTGATCAAACGCCGCGTCGGCCGCGCATGGCTCGAGCGGGACCCGGCGAGCGGCCGGTGGAGCCGCCGGCGCTCGGGACGGGTGCCGGAGGGCTGCCTTCGACGAGCGGGGAGCAACGATCCGGACCGCTGAGATCGTCGCCGAATACGTCGCCGACAGCCGGCGAACGGATGCGCATCGAGCGCGAGCGTCTGGCGCAGGGCGTGACCTTCCGCGCGGTCGCGCAGCAGTATTTGCGCTGGCTCGCGGACGTGAGGCGGGCCAAGCCATCGACGCTGCGTGACCACGGCTACGTGCTCGGCGAGCCGGGCATTGCGTACAACAAGCGCGGTGCGGCCCACCGTCCGGTCATGTGATGGAGGCCCTTGGCGGTCGACCCGCGTCGAAGATCACGACACGCGACGTGGAGGTGCTGCTCGCGAGGATCAGCGCGACGGGCGCCTCCGCGCGCACCGTCAACAAGTATCGGAGCGTGATCGCTGCTGTGTTCAGCTATGGGTGCCGGCAGTCGACGTTCGCGCTGCCCGCCAACCCGGCCGTCGATGCGGACAAGCGACAGGAGCCGCACCCCGGCGCGCTGGTGTTCTATTCGCCGGAGGAGGTCGAGGCGATCGCGCGGGTGTTCGAGGCAGGCACTGCATCGGGGACCGAGCACCCCCGGCAGGGGGCCGGGTGAAGCGGCACGAGGTCGCGGAGGATCACCAGGACGCCGAGCTGGTCAGGCTCGCCGCCTATGCCGGGCTGCGTCAGGGCGAGCTGTTGGCGCTGCGCTGGCGCGATGTGGAGTTCACGGCGTCGGCTATCACGGTCGCGCGTGCGATGAGCGCCGGCGTTGAGTCCTCGACCAAGAGCGGCCGGGTACGTCGCGTGCCGCTCGCCGACCAGGCCGCGGCGGCACTGGACCGCCTCAGCCGGCGAGAGCATTTCACCGACCCCGATGATCTGGTGTTCTGCAACGCTCTCGGTCGAACGCTGGACGACTCGGCGCTGCGCAAGCGGTACAAGCGCGCTCAGGCGGCAGCCGTGGTACGTCCGCTGCGCTTTCACGACCTGCGTCACACGTTTGGCTCGCTGCTGGCCGCAAGCGGGGTGGACGTTGTGACGATCAAGGCGGCAATGGGCCACAGCGCGCTGGCGACAACCTCGATCTACCTGCACGCACGGCCGGCCTCAGAGCAGGCCCACATGTTCACTCACGCTTTCCGCTCCTCCTCACCGCATCCGACGCTCGCTGAGCATGGCGCCTGAGGCGAAGGCGCCGCATGAGGCCACCTGAAAGTGCCGTAAGATGGCACTTTCTGGTGCTATATTGATGCACCCGTGAGTAGTCCGTTCATCTACGAGGATCCGATCGAACCGCCCGAACAACTGCTGCCTGGCAGGACCGCTGAGCTGGCTGGTGCTGCGGGACCGCATCGGCGAGACCCGCAACAGCCGCCTCGAGGGGCCACGCCGCTACGGCAAGACATCGCTGCTGAAGGCTGCGCTCGCGAGGGCCGAGAAGGACGGGTTCGTGCCCGTCTATGTGAACTTCCTTGGCGTGCTGACGGCGGCGGACGTCGCCGAGCGGATTGAGCGGGCTTACCGTGAGCAGCTCACGGCCAGCTGAGGCGCTGGTTTGCGGGCGTCGTCTCGACGCTCCGCCCGCGTGTGAGCGCTGCGCCCGCCGGGGTCGGAATCGAAGTGGAACCCGTCGCGCAGACGCCGGGGCTGCTGGACCGGCTCGCGCTGCCGCGCCGGCTACAGGAACGCCACGGGCGTCAATGCGCGATCGCATTCGACGAGTTCCAGGACGTCGTGCGCGTCGCGGACGCCCTGGCCGGAACGATCCGCTCTGAGCTCGAGCAGCACGGCAACGTCGCCGCCTACGTGTTCTCCGGCTCACACCCGGGCCTTATGCGCGACCTGTTCTCCGACCGCCGCCACGCATTCTTCGCACAGGCAATGCCCATAGGACTTCCACGGCTAGAGGCTGACGAGCTGGCCGAGTACGTCGGCGCCCGGTTCGAGAACGGCGGCCGCGATGCCGGCGACGCCCTCGAGCCGCTGCTCGCGACAGCGGACGGGCATCCACAGCGCGCCATGCTGCTGGCACACCATCTCTACGAGGCCACTCGGGCCAAAGCGACGGCTACCAGCGAGGAGTGGGTGACGGCCCTGGGCGGCGCCACGCGTGACGCCAACCCCGAGGTCCAGTCTGCCTGGGATTCCTGGAACAACAGCGAGCGGCTGATGTCGGTTATCTCACTGCGAACGACGCCGCTACAGGGTCGCGTCGCACGCGAACGCTACGGCGTCAGCAGGACGGGCAGCAACCAGGACACGATCGCCCGCCTCGAGCGGGATGGCCACCTCGTTGTGGACGAGACCACCAAGACCGGCTGGCGCGTCGTCGACCCGTTGCTCGAGCGGTGGCTCGCCAACGGGCGCAACTGGCCGTCGCCGGTCTAGAGGCAGGTCAGACGCGCAGCGCTCAATCGCCGCCAAAGGCGCCGACAATCGCGGCCAGCCCTTGAGCGTCGGATCTTATGCGCGGAGCAGCAGATGCTCCGAGTCTTGCGTGAGCTGCCAGTCGGCGAAGGAGCAGCACTCACGCTCGGCTGCGACGAGGGCCTCGAGTTCGTGTGCGACCCCGGGCTGCGGCCGATATCGGACGACCAGCTCATCGGGCAGGCGTTGCACGCCCAGTCGAGCGTCGGACACGCGCCAACGCGCCAACCGTGCCGCGCCATCAGTATCAAGCAGTGTGCATGCGAGCGGTAGCTCGTCGAGTTGCGACGTCCCGTCGTCACTCATTGCTCCATGCTTGCAGACTCGACGACCATGCCCCTATGCGTTTCGTCGGCGTTCGCCGCCCGGCAAAGGCCGCGGAGAACCAGCGGGTGCCGCCGGGGTCTGCCACAGCGGAACCGCGCAGTGGGCGGTCGGCTCGATTCCCGTGATGGGCGCTCGATAACGGGGCCGACCTTCAGCGCCCGTTTCATCAAGGCGCCACGGTCGAAGGTGCAGAACTCAGATACGCTTTTCGACGGGTAGTCGGCGCAAGGCGCGAAGGGGTTCATCGGTGCAGGCGCGAAGGGGTCGGAGATGGTCACGGGCAGCGGGGCTGTCCTGCTTGGTCGCGGTCGCAGGGGCGCTTTTCGCGACCGGCGCCGTCGCGCGCGTGTCAGTCGCGCATGAGAAGCCCGTTGGTGACCGTCTCTGGGCGCATTGCCGGGTTGCCCAGATCCTCGCGCGGCGTCGCGGCAGAGGCCCTTCGGCCGTCTCCCTGACGGACGGCTCGATCGCCGCGAGCACAACGCCAAGCCACGGGCGCTATGCGCTGCGGCTTCCTCGGGGCCCGTACCTGCTGGTGCTTTCGGTGATCGATCTGCGCCGCGGCCATCATGGTCGCGTCACGATCGGCTCGCTGGTGAATGCCGCCTCGGGACGTGTCGGGTACCGGATCTCCGCGCGGGGCGCCAGCGCGGCGTTGGCGAGCGCTCGCGCCGAGGCCGCTGTCGCTGGCAGCGGAGCGATCGGGGTCGGCGCGGTCCCGATCAGCGCTCCGTCGGGGAGTGGCGACGGCTCGCTCGCCGAGGGCGGGCTGATCGACGGGCTGCTCCCGCAATGCCAAGCGCGGGGTCGCAAGCTGATCGACACGACCCGCTACACAAAACAGGCCCTGCAACGCGAACAGCAGCTCTCAGACGAAGGCCGTACGGCACTGAAGCTCAACCTGCAGCCCGTCACGCCGACGCTCAACATCACCGGCAGCGTGCGGGTGGCGCCCAACGGCAAGCCCGTGGCCGATCTGACGGTGACCTACATGAACACCGGCGAAGTGATCGACCACATCGTCACGGCCGGCGACCCCGGCGAGGACCTCGCGAAGTTTCTCCATCTGATCGGTTCGCGGGTCGGCAAACGGGAGTGCTCGCAGCCCGAACCGCCCTCGCCCCGCCCGGGAACCGGCACGGGCACCTCCGGTGAAGGTGGCGGGCCAAAGCTGCCGGCGGCCGGGCACGTGATGTGGGAAGGCAGCTACCGGCTCAGCCTGGCCCACGAACCGCCCCGTTCGTACTCCGAGAGCGGGCGTTGGCTGATCGAAGGGACGTTCAACAAGGCCGGCGAAGCAAAGGGCGCGAGGGTCCTCTCGCTGAGCGGCGGCCGCGATTTCGAGAACGAGAACGAATGCGGCGAAGCCTCCTTCAAGCCGGCGTGGTCACTGGACGCGTCAGCCAACCCGCTGAGCTGGGCGCTGGGCACCAACGCGAAGTTCCCGAGCGCGGGCGGCCTGTACGCGTTCCCGATCTCACCGAGCGTCGTGCCGTACACCGAAACGCTGCAATGCGGCGGCGAACACGTTCTACCGGGCAAATCGATCCCCGTGTACTCCGAGATGCAGTATCTGCCCAAGGCGAAGCTCGAAGAACGCGAATCGAAGCTACTACAGACGCTTGAGGTCGCACCCTGCAAGACACACTCCGAAACCAGGACCTTCAGTTACCACGGCATCTCCGCGGGCTGCACCGAAGGCTGCATCCCCAGCGAAGTCAACGAGGAAATGACGCTGAGCATCGCCGTCGACGCGAGGTGAGTAGCGCGACGGATTGCTGACGACCGCCCGTCCATGCATCATGCCGACCGTTTCCCTCGACGGGACCGTGTCATCGCCCTGCCCTAACCCATCCCCTTGAGGAGCAGTTCGATCTGTGTTTTGACCTTTGAGTAGGGGTTGTTGTAGCCGCCCTCGAAGAAGATCGGTCCGCCTTTGGTGACGTTGTCGAAGATCGTGAGGGCCGGGTTGAAGAAGCCCGCGGTGACGGCGCCGGTGGGTGTGTAGGCGGCAACCCTTTCGGCGACGTCCATAATCGACCCATCGGACTTCAGCAGCGCCATCAGGTCGACGTCCTGAGCGATCGGGGACGAGGCGGATGTGGTGGGCCAAGCCGGTGCGTTTAGCGGACGTGGACGGTCGCCGTAGCCTTCGAACTGCTGGGTGTCTCGCCGCTGCTTGCCGTTCGCAGGGTGACGGCAAGTCGAGTCCCTTTGGGCAGCGGCCGGGGGAACCGGAGTGTCACCGTGGCGTGTGGCGAGCCTGCCAGCTTCATGGTCGCACTGCCCAAGACGGTGCGACCATGGCGGGCGGTGGCGCTCACGAGGACCGTGGTGTGAGCCCCGCGCGCGGAGGACGTGGCGAGCAGGAGCTTGAGGGCCTGCGCTGAGGCGCTGTGGCGCAAGATTCGGGTACGGGGGGGCCGGAGGCGGTTTCGTAGGAACAGGTGCCGGTGGTGACCGGCGGAGGACAGCAGAGCGCTGATCCGGGCCTGGGCGAGGGCACTCCAGCTCGAGGGCAGGGCGCTCAGGCTCCCTCTTGCGGGGATCGTGATCGTTCCGAGGTCGAAGCTCTGCGGGCTCACGTGGGCTCCGGCGGTCGAGAGCTCGACGTGGACGCGAACGGCCTTTGTGGTGCTGAGGTTCACGCCGCCGCCGGCGAAGGAGGCCTTGATCCCCGCACCCACGATCGCGCCACTCACCGTGAGGATGTGCTCGGTCGCTCCGCCGGAATAGGTGGAGTACAGTCGCAGAGTGGCCGTCGAGGGGCTCGGCTCGCCGGCGGCGGGAGCGAGGGCCAGCGACCCCGCCGCTGAGTCGAAGGTGCTCGCCGCGAAGCCACTGGCGGAGCTGAGCGAGGCCGCTCCCGTGGAGCCCAGCCACTCGGCATTCAGCCCGCTGCCGGTTGAGCCGAGTGACTCGTGCCACAGGCCGGCCGGCCCGCTGATCGTCGCGACACCCCCGAGGCCGGGCCCTTCGTAGGGTTCGGCGCCTGTTTCACCGTCGGTCTGCGGGGTGAGCCTGACCGAGCCCGAGCCGCCCGTTTCCAGGTTCACCGGCTTGCCAGAGGCCGGGTCGACGAGGCCCAGCACGCCTGTGCCGGGCGAGAGCACGGTCGTGGCCTGGCCGGGCGTTGCGGCGAAGATGTGCTGAGGGGACTCGAGCACGGAGGCGGGAACGACCTCGAAGCGTTCGGCCACCCCGTGGGCATAGGGGCCCTCGCCGGAATCCCACGTATCGCCGTCTCGGCCTCACGACGATGTTCGAGTTGGCCTGTGCTTTGGCGTGAAGCAGGCCGTCCGTGCTTTCCTCACCCGGTTGGAAGGGGATGTTGGAGTTATAGACGAGGATCGTTGAATTCGCCCGGGTTCGGGTAGTCGTCGCGGACGCCGAAGGCCGTGACCTCGTGGCCGGCCCACCTCCAGTGGACGCCGCTTTTCGTGTTGACCGGCGTGCGCCAGAAGAAGCCGATCATCGCCGGGTGGGTGAAACCGTTGACGCCGAAGGCCGCTGTCAGGGCGTCATGGATCTCCCCCGCCGTGGTGGGAGCAGGCTTGGCTGCGGCGATGTACTCACGGGAGAACTGCTTCCACCAGTTGATCTCGATGGTTTCGTCGAGCCCTTTGGTCTCCGCCAGCCCGAAGACCGTCGCTGCGGGACCGTAACGGTCAGAGCTGAGGGACCCGTCCTCCAGCTCGACGCTCGTAGAAGCCGAAGCACTGGCCGACGCCGCCGTGTGTGCCCGCGAGACCGACCCAGATAGAACTGTTCGAGGGCGGGCGGGAGGTAGCCGTATTCGTCGAAGCTCGTGTCCGCGAAAAGCGTCGACCATCTCCTGGCGGGTCGCATATGTCCCGTAGTTGGGGAAATTGAACCCCTGGGTGTTCCGCCAGTTGTCGATCGTCTGTTCTTCGGCGAGGGTGACGGTCGTGCTGCCATCGGAGATGGACAGCTGGCCGGTGGTCGCCGACCACGGCAGGGTCGTCGTCACGGTCGTGCCGTCCGGGCTGACTTCCGCGACGCCAAGCGTCTGGGTGGCCTGGTCGTTGCCCCAACGCAGGACGTCCCCGGCCTGAATGTTGCAGCCGTGGACGACGACTTCCTGGCCGATCTCAAGGCCGTGGTCGTGGCGGCCGGTCCACCTGACCGATTCGAGTTCGACGTCCTTCCCGTTGGCGCAGCCCGTCAGAGTCGCCGTCGTGGAGGCGGATGTGCTGACAGGTTTGCCTTCGTAGCTGCCGGTCACTTCGACGGAGGCCTGGACGTGCCCGGTTCCCGCGATCGTGTACGTGTCCGTGTAGTGGAGGCTTTCGCCCGGCTGGATGGTTTTCCCGTCGATCGAGGATGGCGAGGGCCCGCTTACGAACGTCAGGGAGGAGGATGGTGTGATCGTGAGCGAGGGGTCGGCCGCGATCGCCGAGACGGGGGCGGTGTCCGACGCCGGAGCCGTCACCGTGACCGTCGCTTCGACCGTCGTGCCGACCGCCATCGCCTTCCCGGTCAACGGGGCGCCGGCCGGGCCGGTGAGCGATACCGAGGCCGTCAGGGCCTGCGACGGTGTGACGGCGATGCCGCCGTCGAAGAATTCCGGCTTTGGCACGAACTGTTCTTCGATTTCGCCGGCGCTGGGGCTCCCGCCACCGCCGGCGTTGGCGGCGACGCGAGCAATAGAACGTATGTTTGGGGCACCTCCCGGGGCCGCCTCCCAGTAGACGTGCTGTTCGTCGGCCGCGACGTAGCCGACGATGCTGGCGCCTTCTGGGGACGGATCCAGGCGTTGTTCTGTTCGGTTCCGTTCAGGTTCGCGCGCCCGATGAGCCCGCCCGAGCCGATCCCCCCGTCCGCCCAGTAGATGTGGCTGCCGTTCGCGGCCAGGCCAAAGCCATACGCGTAGGACGCCGACGTTGAGCCACGTTTTTTCGACATCCGTCCCGTTGAGGTTCGCGCGAGCGATGTAGCCCAGTTCCCGCCAGTAGATGTGTTCGCCCGCTATCGCCAACCCGCGCACATCTTGGGTGGCGGGGATGAAATCCGTGATCACTTCCGAGCCGTCGAGCTTCGCGCGGCCGATACCCACGACTTTTTCACCGGCTTTGGTGCGCATGCTTCGCTCGCCCAGTACAGGTATTCCCCGGCGACCGCTATCGCGTAGGGGAATTCGCCTTCCCATTCGTGTTTTTCGTTCTGCGTGCTCAGGGGTATGAATTCCAGCTGGCCGCTACCGCCGCCGATCGGCACGCGCGCGATCCCCGAGTTCACCGGGTAGTAGATGTATTCGGGGCCCGCCGCGATACCGCCACCCGCCAGGACGTTGCGCGTCACCCAGTTTTCGGGGGCGGCGTTCGCGAATTCCGGTTCCGCGGCGCCCCCGTCCGGGCCGGCACGACCAACCAAGTACTGGTTCCAGGTGTCTTTTTCGTATTCGACGGTTTTTGCCGCGAGTTGCAGCAGTCGAGCCAGTACACGTCGGCTCGAGCGCTGCCCGCACACACGACAAGGACGCTGAGCACTGCCAGCGAGACGAGCAGCAGCGAAACGCGGGCAGGGCGCATGCCCTTCTCACCATGCAGGAGGGCAATGCTGCGGCGCATGCACCCCGCGACCGCTTTGGTCATCTGATCCACCCCGCCTCCCCTGCCCCGCTCCAGGTGAGATTCTCCCATCGCTGCCTCCCCGGTTCCTCTCCTTGGGTTTCTGAACGGCGCTGCTGGCGCTATCTGTGCTTGCGTCTCGCCTTCGCTGCCGTGATGGTCACCTTCTGCGTGTGGATCGTCCTGCCGGCGGCGCTGACGGTGATCAGAGCCTGAAGCCTTCGGTACTTGTTGAGCAGCTGCGCACCGGTGCGGTTCAGCGACAGGCTGAGGCTGGTCGTCTTGCCGGCGGCCAGCGAGACGCTCTTGATGGCGATCACGACGAGCTTCGTCTTGCTCTTGGCCTTGGCGCTCACCGCGGTGGGTAGCCGACCGCCCTTGAGGTGCTCGGTCACGGTGACCTTCACCGTGACGCTCGCGCAGCCGCTCGCGCCGGGCGGGCAGGTAGAGCTTGACGACCACCTTGCCGGCGACGCTCGCGACGCTCGTCACCCGCGGGGTGGCTCGGCTTACGCCCGGCGTCGAAGGGCCTGATGAGGCAGTGCCGTAAACGACGCCGACATAGGACGGGCTCGCAGCCTCGTGGGAGTAGTCGGCATGGAAGCCGCCCGAGACCGTCCCGAAGGTGCCGCTGACAGTGGCTCCTTCGACTACGTCGAACTCCGCGCCGGCACTGGGCGTGTAGCCGCCGGTAAGGGTCGGTGCGAGCGTACCGGCCGCCTGGACCGTCGCGCCCGACCCCAGCGTGATCCTCCCAACGTGCTCGGTCCCGAGATCTCCGGAACAATCATCGCACCGGCGCCGTTGACGAACTTCACGGCTACCAGTTCCAGGAGCGAGCCGGAGGCGATCTGGACGCTCCCGTTGTTCGTGACTTCCCGGTTGTCGAACAGCGTCCCGCTGTCCGCGGCGAGGACGGCACCGGCTTCGTTGGTCAGCGGCACATCGATGACGTTTTTGGCGTTCGTCCCCTCGACGGTGCCGTAGATCGTGCCCCTGTTGACGATGCTGCCTTCTTCGATGTTGGTGTTGTTTTCATCGCCCGCCGGCAGGTCGAGGTGCAGCGTCCCTTCGTTGACCAGCGTGCCGTTGCCGAGGACTAGGGTGGTCTGACCGGTCGCGTCGGCGAACGTGATCGTCTGGCCCTTGGGGATCGTCCCGAGCAGGTATGCGCCGCCGTTTGCGCCCAGGTTGAAGTTGCCGGGACCGCTCGCGGCGCTCTCTTCGAGGCCGCCGTCGCCTTCGATCACGACGGGGTTGCCGCTGATCGAACCTTTGGTGCCCTGGATCCACTTTCCTTTTGTGGGATAACCGTTGACGATGAACGTGCCGCTGTTGGTCACCGGCCCTTCATTGGTGAACGCGGTGAAGTTGTACATGGTCAGGGTCCCATCCGGCGAGGTCGTGATCGCCCCGGTATTGGTCGAGGATTCGTTCTGCTCTCGATCTTCAGCGGCGAGGTTGCCTGCAGGCTGCCGTGGTTGGCCAGCGAGTGAATGTGCATCCCGTCGGTCCACCTGCTGCTGCCGCTTTCGGCGACGATCGTTCCTTCGTTGATGAATGGGTGCCCGGGCTTGTTCTGGACATCCTCTTCCACGAAGGCGTTGCCGCCGCCCGGTGCTCCTTTCCCCCCTTCGCTGACCCCTTCGGTGGCGTCCAAGCTCAAGACACCCCCCGTCGCGATCTTCATGTCGTAGTTGACGTACAGACCGGTCTGGTTTTCGTTCCCCAGGGCGTTCCAATTTTCGCCGATCACCTTGAGCGTCTGAGTGCCGCTCCCGGCACCCACGGTGAGGCTTTCCGCGGAGCCCACATCGACACGGGCGTTGGCGCCGAAGTACGGTTTCAGGCTGACTGTGTAGGTGCCGGGCAGCGTGATGCACACCTGTGTTGTCGATTCGGGCACGCCCGCCGACCAGTTGGTCGCATCGCCCCAGGCGCCGCTGGTGCCTTCTGAGTGGTTGCTGCCCGGTCCGTACCACGTGTCTCCGGAGCAGCCCGTGGCTTGGGCGGCGGCGGTCGAGCCGAGCAGTGTGAGCAGCGAGATCGTCAGCAATAGGGCGAGGCGCCTTGCGGCCATTAGGGACCCTTTCGATCGCGGCGCCATACCCACGCCGACGGCACAAAGTATCACCTTGCGCCGCGATTTGTGCGGCGACTCGACAATGGATACGCAGCTGCTACGTACCGACGGTGTCCAAGGCGGCCTGCCGAAGAGAAGCCGGTCGCCGGCCCGCCGCCGGTGAGCCGGCCATTCGGTTGGAAGCGCCTCACCGTCGCCGACGATCACGGGGCTACGTAGCAATCACGTATTGAAACTGCGATGCGTTAGCGTCTGCTCATGCCTGTTGGCATGGAGAAGCGCGTGCTGTCGCTGGTGGGCGAGGTGATCGGGCTGCTCGAGCTGAATGAGCTCAGCTATGGCTTGATGAGCGCGCTTCGCGAGGCGGTGCCCTGCGAGTTCTGCGCGATGCACGAACTCCCGGCCGACCTGCCGCATACGGTCTCGCTGACGGATCCGCCGGTCCCACCAGAGATCCATGACGCGTTGCGCGCTACGCACCGCAGAACCCGATCGCGGAGTCCTTCCTGCGCACGCGCGACGGTCGTGCTACACGGTTCTCCGATCTGATCACGCGCCGCGATCTCCACCGGCTCGACCTCTACCGCGAGGTGTACAAGCCGCTGGGAGCGGAG
>CAVTIB010000002.1:0-453140 GCA_963734715.1 uncultured Solirubrobacterales bacterium | reverse complement strand
TTCGAGACCGCCGCATTCAACCGCTCTGCCACCTCTCCAGGCGACCGCCCTAAGGCTAGCTCAGGACGATGTGGACGGACAGCGAGACTAGGTCGCCGCCCCGCGGCGCGAGGCGAAGAACTCGCTCAGCAGATCCCCGCACTCCTGCCCCAGCAGGCCGCCCCGCACCTCGGGGCGGTGGTTCAGGCGGGGCTCTGAGACCACGTCGAGCACGCTCCCGCAGGCTCCCGCCTTCGGGTCGCTCGCGCCGTAGATGACGCGCGGCACGCGCGCCAGCACGATCGCCCCGGCGCACATCGCGCAAGGCTCGAGCGTCACGTACAGCGTCGTCTCCAGCACGCGCCAGCTGCCGAGCGCCTGTGCGGCCGCGCGTAGCGCGAGGATCTCGGCGTGTGCGGTCGGGTCTTGGCGGAGCTCGCGCTCGTTGTGGGCGGCGCAGATGACCTCGCCGTCGCGTACCAGCACCGCGCCGATCGGCACGTCGCCGTGCTCCAACGCCCGCTTGGCCTCGCGTATCGCCAGGCGCATGAAGTGCTCGTCATCTTTGAAGGATCGCTCGCCCATGGACTCACTCATCGTCTTCGAGGAATCGCTCGCTCATAGAATCGCTGCGCTCGCTGCCGGGTTGAAGAGGCATCCACATCTCATCGGGATCTACCGGAATCTCCCGCATGCTCTGCGACAGTGCATGGCGCCTGGAGCGCTCCGGCAGATCATCATTACGCAAACCCCATGCCCGCCCGCGACCGCCATCTCCTCCTTGCCTCCGGCGACCGCCATCCACCCATTGCCTCTCGCGGTCGGCGTCTGCACCCTGTCCTGCGCGGCCGGCGCCTCTCCCTTGTCCCGCGCGGCGGGCGTCTCCCCGTCGGTCCCCGCGGCGGGCGAACGCTGAGGATCGCCGGGTGCTGCGTGGCGCTGGCGATCGGCGGCCTCGCGGCGGCGCCGAGCCTGGAGTCGGCTCACGCATCGGGGCGCGTAGGGGTTTCGGGGCGCTTGCAGGCGTCAGAGCGTGGGCAGGTCTCGGGGCGCTTGCAGGCGTCAGAGCGCGGGCGAGCAGTATCAGAGCGGGTGCAGGACTCGGGGAGCGTGCGGGACTCGGGGCGCACGCAAGTCAATCCCTCTCCTTCTCCCTCTCCTTCTCCCAAAAAATTGGGATATCCCCTCCGTTTTTCCCCCAATGTCCATACCCCCCCTCTCCGCTCAGCCCCCGTCGCCGGCTCCTACGCCCCTACCTACGCCCCTGGTGAGATTCTCGTCAAGTACGCCACCTCCACGCCTTCTTTGGCCCGTGCCGTGATCGCGCGTGCCGTTGGGGCGAATGATTCCGGCGTATCGGATGATTCTGGTGCGGATGATTCCGGCGTATCGGATGATTCTGGTGCGGATGATTCTGTCGGCGCCTCAGGTACTCGGTTGTTGCGTCTGCAGCCCGGTGTCAGCGTTTCCGGCGCCCTGAGGGCTTTGCGTGCTCGCCATGATGTGTTGTGGGCGGTTCCCGACTACCGTGCTCACACCGCCGGCGAGTTCATCCCCAACGATCCCGGTCTCGGTGGCTCCCCCACCGATTGGGAGCAGTTGCAATGGAATTTCGTCGGGGAATTTGGCGTGAATGCTCCCGAAGCATGGGCCAACGTCGCCGCCGACGGCGCCCCCGGTGGCCGCGGCGTAATCGTCGCGGTGCTCGACACCGGTGTCGCCTATGCCAACCGCGGGCGCTTTCGCCGCTCGCCCGATTTCGGTCGCTATGAGTTTGTCAAAGGCTATGACTTTGTCGCTAACACCCCCCACCCCAACGACCACAACGGCCACGGCACGTTCGTCGCCGGGACGATCGCCGAGGCCACCAACAATCATTTTGGCTTGACCGGTCTGGCCTATGGCGTGCGCCTGATGCCCGTGCGCGTGCTCAACAGCCAGGGCGAAGGTGACGCCTCGACGATCGCCGAAGGCGTGCGCTTCGCCGTGCGCCACGGCGCCCAGGTGATCAACCTGTCACTCGAGTTCTCCAGCGAAGTCACCGCCTCGGACATTCCCGAGTTGATCGAAGCGCTGCGCTACGCCCGCCGGCGCGGCGTGCTCGTGGTCGCCGCCGCCGGCAACGAGGGCCACTCGACGATCGCCTATCCGGCGCGCGCGCCGGACGTGGTCGCCGTCGGGGCCACCACCGAACACGGCTGTCTGGCCAACTACTCCAACGACGGCTCGGGCCTGACGCTCGTCGCCCCGGGCGGCGGCGCCGACGCCGACCTCCCCGGCGACCCCAACTGCCACCCCGAACTGCCCTCCGGTCGCGACGTCTTTCAGATGACCTTCACCGGGTCCTCGCCCCGGCGCTTCGGCCTCCCCTCCGGCTATGAAGGCACCTCGATGGCCTCCCCCCACGTCGCGGCGACCGCCGCGCTGATCATCGCCAGCGGCGTGCTCGGGCCTCATCCCTCCCCCGCGCAGATCGTGGCGCGGCTGCGCGCGACCGCACGGCCGCTCGGGGGCCCCGAAGACTCCTCGCTGTATGGCGCCGGGCTGGTCAACGCGGGCGCGGCCACGGCGCCTGGGGGGCCGGGGGCGGTGGGGTAGGAGACGGGCACTCAGATCGCGGGTGGGCGGGTCGATCCGAAGAGCTCCTCGAGGAAGAATCGCGTCTTCGGCGGCGGCTCCTGGGATGGGTAGATACGCCTGAGAAGTTCGAGCGCCTCCTGCGCGCTGTTCAGCTCGCACTCCCGCAGCAGGATCTTGATGTCCTCGTCATCCTCGCCAAAGCGCATCGCCATCAGCTTCATTGCGAGTAGATATTGAGGAGAGGCAGTTGATATCTCAATCCCGGTGATGTCTGGCACCGGGCGAGCGTGCCGGTCCTCACCGGGCATGAAGCCCTTGACCGCATCGTTCAACCAGTCCTCGGGCAGCCCGAGATCCTCAGCCACTTTCGCCGCAGCGAGGTAGATCGCGCTCTTCGGCTCGAACACCGCGTCGATGTCCTTCGTGACTCGCCGCGTGGAGTAGGCAAGCGCCATTGCCGCGCCACCGACGATGAAGATCTGGCCGCGCACACCGTCGCCAGTGAGCTCCTCGCCTAACGCCTGCAGTGCGGCGATGATCGTGGCGCGCGTGAAGTGACGCTCAGACACGGTCAAAGACCTCGCGCGCGATGAACACCCCGTGACGGGCAAACACGGCCGGGGTGTTGGCGAGGGTGTAAGCATGGAACGCGGGCCGGCTCGCAACGAACCACCACGGCTCGACGAAGCGGCCGGAACCGTCGACCCATCCCGGCGCGGGAATCGCGCCCTCGGCAGCAAAGAACTCCGCGACACCCGCAAGCGCCGCATCGAAGCGAGTGTCACCAGTGCCAGACGGCTCGTCTCGTAGAAGCGCGATCCCGCCGGGTCTGGAGGAGCCCTTGAAGTCGTCGGCGAAGCCGAACAGCAGCCGCAGCGCGTCGGCCTCCTGGTCCTGCTTCAGATCCTCCTCGATCGCCGGAGCGAGCTCGGCGAGCGATGCCGCCCCACGGCGCATCCTGGGGCGAGCGAGCACCTCGATGTCGTGCTCGCACGCACCGAGCAGCCGCTCCAGCGTCGCCAGGTTCGGGGTCTTGCCACCCGACTCATATGCCGCAACCGCCGGCTGGGCGGTGCCCGCACGACCGGCAAGCTCGAGCTGCGTGATGCCAGCGGCTTGGCGAGCATCGCGGATGAGCGTTGTGATTTCCATCACAGCAGTATACACGTTTAGATATACCTGTTTTGAGAGCTAGTAATAGCCCGTCGCTCCACCAAACCTCTGATCTACACGACTACAGTTGCGCTCTTGGGCTCTGCCGATGCTCTCCCCTCCGCGCAGGCGCCGTCGCGATGTGATTTCGCAATTGTCGGAGGTGGAATCGTGGGACTGGCGGTGGCGCGCGAGCTGAACAAGCGTTATCCACGAGCGTCGGTTTGCGTGCTCGAGCGCGAGGCCTCGGTCGGGACCCACCAGACCGGTCACAACTCGGGGGTGATCCATGCGGGGGTGTACTACGAGCCCGGCTCTTTGAAGGCGCGACTGTGCGTGGAGGGCGCCCGGGAGCTGTACGAGTACTGCCAGGCGCGCGGTATCGCAAGCGAGGCGTGTGGGAAGGTGATCCTCGCCACCGACCCTTACGAGCTGAGCCGGCTCGATGAGCTGGAGCGGCGCGGCAAGGCCAACGGGGTCCCAGGCCTGCGCCGCATCGACGGGGCGGGCATCGAGGAGCTCGAGCCGCACGCGCGCGGAATCGCCGGATTGCACTCGCCCGCCACCGGGATCGTGGACTTCGGAGCCGTGGCACGCGCCTTGGCCCAAGACCTGCTCGAGGCGGGCGGGGTCGTGGCGAGCGGGTGCGCAGTCACGGGCGTGGAGGTCAAGGCGCGCTCGCTGCTGCTCACGCACGCCCGCGGCGCGACCGAGGCCGGGCACGCGATCTTCTGCGCCGGCGCATGGTCGGATCGGTTAGCGGTGCTGGCGGGGGCCGATCCCGACCCGCGGATCGTGCCGTTCCGCGGCGCCTACCTGCGGCTCGTGCCCGAGCGCAGAGACCTCGTGCGCTCGCTGATCTACCCCGTCCCCGACCCGTCGCTGCCGTTTCTCGGCGTCCACCTGACGAAGCACATCGACGGCGATGTGCTGATCGGGCCGACCGCGCTGTTGGCGGGCGCACGCGATGCCTACCGCCTGGGGAAGGTGCGACGCGAGGACCTGCTCGACACGCTCGCCTGGCCGGGCTCGTGGCGGATGCTCGGACACTGGTGGCGCACCGGGCTGAGCGAGCTGCGCCATGCGATGCTGCGTTCAGCGTTCGTGCGCGCCGCCGCCCGCTACGTGCCCGAGCTCGAGGTGGATGACGTGGAACCGGCGTTCGCCGGCGTGCGTGCCCAGGCGCTCGGGCGCGACGGGCAGCTGGTCGACGACTTCGTGTTCTCCACGACCAAGCGAGCGCTGCACGTGCGCAACGCGCCCTCGCCGGCGGCAACTTCGTCGCTGGCGATCGCTCGGCATGTGGTTGACCAGATCTAGCGCTGCTGGGCAGATCCAGCGCGGTTGGCTGAGATCTAGCGCTCGAGGCCGATCCCAAGGATCTCGCGGGCCTGCGCTGGCGTCGCGACGGGCCTGCCGATCGCCTCGCACAGGTCCCTCGCGCGCGCGACGAGCTGACCGTTGGACTCCGCGTACTCGCCGGGCGCGACGTAGACGACATCCTCCAGACCGGTGCGGACATGTCCACCGAGCGAGAGCGTCAGCGCCATCGTCGGGAAGTGCCGAGGAATCGCGGTCACCGCCCACGGGACGCCGGCGTGGCACGAGCCCAGCGAACAGCGAAACGCTCGCGGCGCTCGCGGGGGCGCCCCCGGCAACGCCGAGGATCATGTGCATCATCCCCGGTGCGCCCTTCGCCGCGCCCGCGAGCTTGGCCGCGGTGAGCGCCATGCCGATGTCGAAGCACTCGTATTCGGGGACGATCCCGCGCTCGGCCAGCTCCTCGGCCACCTCCGCGATCAGCGAACGGGGGTTCAGCAGCACGTCGTCGCCGGAGCCGAAGTTCATGCTGCCGCAGTTCACCGTCGCGAGTTCCGGCTCGGCGTCGATCGCGCGGCGGCTCTCGCGGTCGGGCTCCCGCAACTGCCCGCCGGTCGCGAGCTGTCCACCCGTCGTGAAGTTCAGCACGACGTCGTCCACCTGCTCGACGAATCGCCTGCTTGATCGCGAGGTAGTCCTCGGGCGCCTGGGTCATCTCGCCGTCGCTTGTGCGGGCGTGGATATGCAGGATGCTGGCACCGGCCCGCGCGGCCTCGAGTGCGGCAGCAATCACGTCTTCCCGGCTGATCGGTTGGTTTGGGTTGCTCGTGACCACCCCGCCGGACACCGCGCACGTCAAGATCGCGGGCTCCTCGGCGCGCACCGCGGCGGTCCGCGCAAACGCCCGCGCCGCCTGAGCGCCGGCCCGCATGTTCATCGTCCTAGCCCCTCTTGCGTTGCATGCTCACTCATCGGCGTCTCCTCTCGACAAGACCGCTACCCGCGCTGGCGCTCACAGCCCACACGTTGGCGCTCACTTTACTCAGCCGATTTGCAAGCATGGACGGATGGCGATGCGCGTGGGAATCGATCTCGTCTCCATCGACTCGGTGCAAGCATCGATCCGCGAGCATGGCGCTCGCTACCTCGAGCGCATCTACACCGAGCAGGAGCTGCGCGACTGCCGCACCGACCAGGGCATCGTCGCCGCGCGTCTCGCCGCCCGCTTCGCCGCCAAGGAGGCCACGATCAAGGTGCTCCGCCCTCCGGCAGGCGAGGCTGTTCCCTGGCAAACGATGAGCGTCGTGCGCCACAGCTCTGGGTGGGTCGCGATCGAGCTCAGCGGTCGCGCCGCCGCCCTGGCCGCCGAGGCCAGCCTGAGCGATTTCGCGCTCAGCATCTCCCACGAGGCTGGTTTTGCATCGGCCGTGGTGATCGCAGAGCAGGCTCCGGGCAAGCAACCCGACGAGCCGGCGAGCGGGGCTTGAGGAATCGACCCAACGAACCGATGAGGAAGACGTGACCGAGGAGATACGCAGCCTCACAGTCGATCGCGACCAGGCGTTTCTCGACACCATCTGTCGCGTGGCGGACGAGTTCGCGGCGCCGAATGCCGTCGCGGTCGACCGCGACGCACGCTTCCCGGCCGAGGCGATCGAGGCGCTGCGTGCCGAGGGGGCGCTGGCGGCCTTCATCCCGACGGAGCTCGGGGGTGGCGGCGTGGCGCTCGAGACGATCGCCACTGCCTGCTTCGAGCTTGGACGCCGTTGTGGAGCTAGCGCGATGGTCTTCGCGATGCACCAGATCCAGATCATCTCGATCGTTCGCCATCTCGACGACGCCCAGTGGTTCGAGGACTATCTAGGAGCCGTTGCCCGCGAGCAGCGGCTGGTCGCATCCGCCACTTCCGAGATCGGCACAGGCGGAGACATGGGACGCTCCGTGGCCGCCGTGACCCCCGCCGAGGATGGGTCCCGCACGTTCGAGAAGCAGGCACCGACCGTCAGCTACGGCGCCCACGCCGACGATCTGTTCGTGACGCTGCGTCGCGCCCCCGAGGCCGAGCCCAGCGACCAGGTCGTGGTCCTGGCCCGCAAAGAGCAGCTCGAGCTGGAGCCCACCGGCACCTGGGATCCCCTGGGCATGCGCGGGACGTGCTCGCCGGGGTACGTGGTCCGGGCCACGATCGCAGGAGAGCAGGTTCTCGCCACACCGTTTCCGCGCGTGTCGAGCGAGTCGATGGTGCCCGTTTCGCACATCCTCTGGTCGCATCTGTGGCTCGGCATCGCCACCGACGCCTTCGATCGTGCCCGATCGTTCGTGCGCGCGGCCGCCAAGAGGAGCCCGGGCGAGCCACCTCCGGCCGCCCTGAGGCTGTCCCACCTGATGAGCGATCTCTCCCTGCTGCGCGCCGAGGTCTTCTCGGCGTTGGGCGAATTCAGCGAGGCCTCTGATGAGCCCGGCCGTGAGCGCCTCTCGACGATGGCTATGGCGCTGCGCTTCAACAACCTGAAGATCGCCGCCTCCGAGCAGGCCCCCAAGGTCTGTCAGGGCGCTCTGGGAGTGTGCGGGATCATGGGCTTCAAGAACGACACGCCGTTCAGCGTCGGACGTCACCTGCGTGACACGATGTCCGCCTGCCTGATGGTTGCCAACGAGCGGATCCACCAGACGAACGCCAGTCTGCTGTTGATCGCCAAGGACGTCTGATGGCGGACTTTCGTCCGGGCAGTCCCGACCAGGCGGCGCTGCTCACCGAGCTGCTCGAGCGTCGCCTGCTGATCGAGACCGGCGTGCCCGGCATCTACGGTCGCGGTGGTGACTTCGAGGATGTACGCGAGCGGGTCGCAGCGCTGGTCACCCGCGCCGGCGCCGCGGAGCGGCCCGAGCAGTTGCGCTTCCCTCCGGTCATGCCTCGCCACGACCTGGAGACGGTCGGCTACCTGAAATCCTTTCCGCATCTCGCGGGCAGCATCTTCTCGTTCGAGGGGTCGGAGGCCGACGCCGCCGAGCAGTACGACCGCGCGTGCCGCCACGAGGACTGGAGCGAGTTCCAGGACATGACCGATCTCGTGCTGACGCCGGCGGCCTGCTATCCGGTCTATCCGGCGATCGCCGCCCGTGGCCCGCTGGCGCCCGGCGGCATCACGATCGATGCCGGCGGCTCCTACGTCTTTCGCCACGAGCCCTCCGGGGATCCGGCACGCCTGCAGATGTTCCACCAACGCGAGATCGTCCGTATCGGCGAGCCCGAGACCGTCCAGGCGTGGCGCGAGGTGTGGCGCAACCGCGCCGTCGAGCTGCTGGGCGCGCTCGGCCTCGAGGTGGCGCTCGAGGTCGCGACCGATCCATTCTTCGGGCGCTCCGGCCGGATGCTCGCCGCCAGCCAGCGCGAGCAGCAGTTGAAGTTCGAGGTCGTAACCCAGATCGCCGGCCCCGAGCCGACCGCCGTGGCCTCCTTCAACTACCACCAGGACCATTTCGCCTCGGCCTACGGGCTACAGCTCGCCGACGGCTCGGAGGCGCACACCGCCTGCCTGGGATTCGGCCTCGAGCGGATCACGATCGCGCTTTTCCGCCGGCACGGACTCGAGCTCCAGGCCTGGCCGGCGGAGTTGCGCGATCAACTCTGGGAGCGATGACGCAGCGCGAGTGCTTGGCGGACTGGCAGGCGGCCCGGGCGCCTGCGGATTTGCACGTCAACGCCGCGGGCATCGACTCACTGCACTGGATCCCCGCACGCGTTCCGGGCACGGCGGCAGCCGCGCTGCACGAGGCCGGCCTGTGGCAAACCAGCGATCGGTATGACTTCGACGCCGAGGACTGGTGGTTTCGCACGAGCTTTGACGCCCAGCCGCCGGCGCCAGGCGAAGAGGTGCGGCTTTGCCTGGACGGAATCGCGACCGTGGCTGAGGTCTATCTGAACGGCGAGCTGGTACTCGAGAGCGACTCGATGTTCACAGCTCACGTGCTCGAGGTCACGGGTCGGTTGAGCGCAAGCAACGAGCTGGCGATCCGTTGCCGCGCGCTCGGCCCGCTGCTTGGTGTGCGCCGGCGCCCCCGTGCGCGCTGGCGCACACGACTGGTCGCCGATGGCAACCTGCGCTTCTTTCGCACGATGCTGCTCGGCCGACTGCCCGGCATCGCGCCCGGCCCGGCGGCCGTGGGCCCGTGGCGGGCGGTGCGGCTGGAGCGCCACCGGAACCTGGAGGTCCAAGAGCTCACGCTGCGCTCACGCCTGCAGGGCGAGGAAGGTGTGCTGTCGGTGCTGGCGCGTCTGCGTCCACTGGGCGAGACAGAGGTGGGTTCCGTGGAGCTCGAGCTGAGCGGGCCTTCGGGATCTCACCGCACGCAGCTTTCCCTCGATGCGGCGCACGGCCCCGACGCTGGGACAGACGGCTCCGGCGAGGATTACCTGACCGCCCGCGGCGAGCTGCGCGTTGCGGACGTAGCGCGGTGGTGGCCGCACACCCATGGCGAGCCGGCCCTGCACGACGTGCGTTTGGTGGTGCACCTGGTGGGCGATACCGGGGAGAGCGGCGCACAGGAGCCGATCATGATCGGCTCCGGGCGGGTCGGCTTTCGGGCTCTCGCGTTTGGAGCAGCGCCAGATCACGACGTCGAGCAGGAGGGACTGGACCTGCACGTAAACGGCGTCCGCGTGTTTGCCCGCGGGGCGGTGTGGACCCCGATCGACCCGATCGGACAGGCCCCCTCGGAGGATGAACTGCGTGCGGAACTGAACCGCGTGCGCGACGCCGGCATGAACATGCTGCGCCTGCCGGGCACCGGCGCATATGAGACGAGCGCCTTCCACGACCTCTGCGATGAGCTCGGCATCCTCGTGTGGCAGGACTTCATGTTCGCCAACCTCGACTATCCGCTCGCCGACGAACAGTTTCCGCGCGAGCGTCACGCGCGAGGCAGGCGAAGTGCTGGCCGCGTTGGGCGACCGCCCGAGCCTCGCGGTGCTGTGCGGCAACAGTGAGGTCGAGCAGCAGGCGGCGATGATGGGGATCGACGCCATGACGGCGCGCGGCGAGCTGTTCGGCGAGCTGCTACCCGAGCTCGTGCGCGCGAGCGGCGTCGACGCGCTGTACATCCCCTCAGCGCCCTACGGGGGCGATCTCCCGTTCCGCCCCGACCGCGGGATCGGCACCTACTACGCCGTGGGCTGCTACCGACTACCGCTGGAGGATGTGCGTCGTGCGGGCGTGCGCTTCGCCGCGGAGTGCCTGGCCTTCTCCCACGTGCCCAGCGAGCAGGCGATCGAGGAAATGCTGCCGCAGGCACCGGCGACGGCTCGCCGGCCACCATCCGCTGTGGAAGGCCGGGATTCCGCGCGAGAACGAGGCCGACTGGGACTTCGAGGACATCCGCGACCACTATCTTGGCCTGCTGTTCGGGATCGACGCCGCCGATCTGCGCCATGTCGATCGCGCCCGCTATCTCGAGCTCTCGCGCGCCCTCACTGGGGAGATCCTCGCCGAGGTGTTCGGCGAGTGGCGCCGCGACGGATCTGCGATGCGGCGGCGGGCTCGTGCTGTGGCTGCACGACCTGCTGCCCGGCGCCGGATGGGGCCTGATCGACCACCGGGGTCGGGCGAAGCTCGCCTACCACCACCTCAAGCGCGCACTCGCGCCGGTCGCCGTGTGGACGATCGACGAGAACCTCGGCGGCGTCGTCGCTCACGTCGCCAACGACGGCCCCGCGCCGTTGAGCGCGTCGCTGCGTGTGGCGCTGTACAGAGACGGCGAGCACCGCGTCGGAGAGGCTCGCGTGTCCGTCGAGCTCGAGCCACACAGCCAGGGTGAATGGAACGTCGAGTCAGTGATCGGTCACTTCGTGGACGCGGCGTGGGCCTACAAGTTCGGTCCGCCGGCGCAGGACGCGATCGTGGTCACGCTCGAGGAGCATGAGAGCGATGGAGTGGGCAGTGCGGGCCCGGGGGGCGTGGGCGCGAGCATCATCTCTCAGGCGATGCGCTTCCCCGCGGGGCGACCGCTCGAGCGCGAGCCCGCTGAGCGGCTTGGCCTCGCCGCACAGGCACAAGCGCTGGGCGACGGTACGGTGCGGTTGACGATCTCGAGCAGGCGGCTGGCCTACGGCGTGGAGATCCACGCGCCCGGTTTTGTGGCGAGCGATGACGGCTTCTCAATCGAGCCCGGCGGCGAGCGTGTCGTCATGCTCCGACCCAGTAGGACGGAGAGCCACAGCGAGGCGGAGAGCACAGTGAGAGACGGGCGGATCAGCGCGGTGAACATGAGCGGCCGGGTGAGGATCGATGCGGTGGGAAGGTGAGTAGCTTTGGCACCATGCGCATCCTGCGGCACGTAGTCCCGGGTCTGCCTCAGCGGACTCGGACACGGATAGCCAGGCTCGCGACTGAGGTTGCCGGCGCCGTGCTCATCTGTCTGCTCGCAGGCGCGCTTGCCGGACCACTGACTCAGACGGCCCATGGCGAACCGGCGTGGACGACATATCATCGTGATTCGATTCGCTCGGGCGATGACCCGGACGCCACCGAACCGATTCCCCCATCCCTCGCGTGGCAGTCGCAGGACCTCGGGGCGCCGATCTGGAGCCAGCCGTTGATCCTTGGCTCGCGCGTGTATGTCGCGACCGTCGGCGACAAGATATACGCGCTCGAAGCCGCGACCGGAGCGGTGGTGTGGGAAAAAAGCGCCGGCACGCCCGTGCCCTCCACAGCGCTGCCCTGCGGCGACATCACCCCCACGGTCGGGGTCGTCGGCACGCCGGTTATCGATCCCGCTACGAATGTCATCTACGCGGTCGCGGACACCTGGAACGGGTCTGCGGCCCAGCACATCCTCGTCGGCCTGAACCTCTCAAACGGCGCCCAGGTAATAAGCACTCCAGTCGATCCGCCAAGCACGGACCCCAAGGCGATCCTCCAGCGCACTGCTCTGAACCTCGATGCGGACAGGGTCATCTTCGGCTTCGGAGGCAACGACGGCGACTGCAGCGACTACGTCGGCGCGGTTGTTGCAGCGTCAGAGGGTGGCGGCGCACCCCTCTACTGGCAGGTTCCGGTCTCACTCCCATCGACCTCGGGCGGAGCGATCTGGGCACCCAGCGGACCAGCGATCGGGCCCGAAGGAGACATCTATGCCACGACCGGTAACCCGGTACCCCCCGAAGGGAAACCCGGACCGTATGACTACTCCGACAGCGTCGTCCAGCTCAGCTCATCGCTCGGCGTGATCGGCAGCTTCGAGCCGCCGAACTGGCTGCAGGAGGGCGAAAATGACCTAGATCTGTCGTCGGCCGGCGCGGAGTTGCTGCCCGGAGGCCTGCTGTTCCAAGCCGGCAAGGATGGCAGGGGATACCTGATCAACGAGTCCACGATGGCCGGCAAACCGGGCGCGTCCGCTGTGTTCGAAGGCCAGGTGTGTGACGGTCACGGGAGCTTCGGCGGCGACGCCTTCGCTGGCGGCGTGATCTACGTAGCGTGCACGAATGGTGTGCAGGCGCTCGCCTACGACCAGTCCGCTCGGACGTTCAGCGCACTCTGGCAGGGACCCTCCAACGCTTTCGGGCCCCCGATCGTCTCCGGCGGACTCGTATGGGTCCTAGCCACGGGTGGCTTCAGTGGGGGTGGCACGACGCTGTACGGACTCGACCCGTCGAGCGGCACCCCCCGCTACACCGAGACGCTGCCGAGTCCGGTCGCCGACCACTTCGCCTCGCCCAGCGCCGCCGGCGGCAGACTGTTCGTGTCCACGGGTTCGACGGTCAGCGCCTACCAGATCGCAAAGCTCCAACCAAGCACGGGCCCGACACCCGTCTCCCCCTGTGCCTGCGCTCATCCAGGCGTTGAGACGCAGTCAGATGTGCCATCCCTGCTACACACACACCTGAAAGCTGACAAGAAGGGCCGGGTGCGGATCGCGCTGCGCTGCCCCGCGACGACAGGCGAGTGCAAGGGCACGGTTACCTTACGAGCGAAGCTCGTCGTGACCAGCCGTCGTGGTAAGCGCTTGGAGCGCCGCACGACTTTTATCCCCCTCGTCCAAGCACGTTTCGGCCCCGCAAAGGGCAAGTTCACCGTAACTCTCCATCTGAACAGAAGCGCCAGGACGCGCCTGCGCCTCCGCCACGATCATCTGGCGCTGCAGGTTGTGATCGCATCGCCCGGGAGCAAGACTCGCCGTGTAGATGCAGTGCTGACATAGGTCGACGCGCCAATAGTATGCGTGTATCGATCATCCTGATCAGGACATTGCGATCATTGGTTCCGGCCCGTACGGGCTCTCGGTCGCTGCCCATCTAAGGGCCAATGGCCTCCCAGTGCGCGTGTTCGGCCCCGTCATGAGCTTCTGGGAGAAGCACATGCCGAAGGGCATGCTGGTGCGTTCGGCGTGGGGCGCCTCGAGCATCTCCGATCCTGAGGGACGCTTCTCGCTTGACGCCTACGAGGCTGAGCAGCCTCAGTCTTTCTCCAGGCCTCTCCCCGGCGAGGAGCTGTCGCGCTACGCGCACTGGTTCCAGGAGCGCTCTGTGCCCGATGTTGACGAGCGACGGGTCTCAACCGTCGAGCAGGCCGGGAGCGGCTTCGCACTGACCATGGAGGACGGCGAGCGCGTCGCGGCGGGTCGTGTCGTGATCGCCACGGGCCTCGGCAGCTTCCCGCACCGCCCCGCGCAGTTCGCGCAGCTCGGGGAGGAGCTGGCGACCCATTCGATGGACGTGCTCGAGCCGGCGCGCTTCGCCGGGCAGTCGATCGCGATCATCGGCTGCGGTCAGAGCGCCGTCGAGACCGCCGCGCTGCTCAGCGAAGCTGGTGGCGAGGTCGAGCTGATCGCCCGCGCCCCCGCGATCCGCTGGCTCGTACGTGGAGAGCGGTTGCGCGGGATCGACCCAATCCTGCAGCGCGTCCTCTACGCCCCGACCGACGTCGGCCCCGCGGGCGTGAGCCGGCTCGTCGCAATGCCGAATCTCTTCCGGCGCCTGCCGCGGGAGCTGCAGGATCGCCTCGCCTACCGGTCGATCCGTCCTGCCGCGAAGGGCTGGCTGATCGATCGCACGACCGAGGTCAAGATGACCTTCAGCCGTCAGGTCTCCAAGGCGACGCCAGACGGCGGTGGCGTGCTGCTCGCACTCGACGACGGCTCGCAGCGGCGCGTCGATCATGTGATCCTCGGGACGGGCTACAAGGTGGATGTAGCCAAGGAATCCGTGGTCGGAGACTCGCTGCAGAGACGGTTGCACCTGAGTGATGGGTATCCGATCCTACGAACGGGCTTCGAGTCCTCGATCCCGAGACTGCACTTCGTCGGCGCATACTCGGCCTGGAGCTTCGGTCCGATCATGCGCTTCGTAGCGGGGACGTGGTTCACCGCACCCGCAGTAGCCAAGCACATTGTTCGTGTCCAATCTTCACACGCCAACCACGTACAGACATCGTCGGACGGCTCGTTGTCCCATGTGACAACACCAGACTGACGCTGCTTCTTGCGCCAGATGCCGAAAAAGGCGAGCAACCGACCCCGGGTGTTAGTCACCAACGCCGAGGAGCGCTCAATGCTCGCCGTCTGCCGCAGCCTGCATACAGCGGGGTATGAAGTTACGGTCACCTCGTCCACTGCGCTTGCAACCGCGAAGTGGTCGCGATCGTGCAGCCGGCGCCTGCACGTCGCCAACCCACGTAAGGACGCCGACATGTTCGTGGAGCACCTACGTCGGGAGCTGGCCCGCAATTCCTACGCCACGCTGATCTGCGGCGGCGACAGTGCCCTGCTCGCTGTCTCCCAAGCGCGTGACGCCCTGCAGCCGCTCACCGATCTCGGACTGCCGCCCCGGGCTGTCGTCACGCGTGCCCTGAGCAGAGAAAGCCTCGCGCAGACCGCCGAGCAGGGTGGGCTAGTGTCCACTCTGTCAGTCCTTTGCGTGAGCCTGGAGCAGGCGCTTGCGGCCGCCGACGAGCTTGGCTTTCCAGTCGTGCTCAAGTCGCCGGAAGCGGCCACCGCAGAAGACCGGGCGGCACCAGGTTCCCCCAAGAGCCGGATCGTCGCAACTAGCGCCGATCTTGCCAAGGCCGCACCTGCCTTCGGCGAGGGCCTGCTGGTCCAGCGCTGGATGCCAGGAGATCTCATCTCCGTCGGTGGTGTCATCGCCGACGGTCGTATTTTGGCGGCCGTGATGGCGCGCTATGAGCGTATGTGGCCTCCGGAGGGCGGTAGCGTTGCCTTTGGAGAAACAATCACGCCGCCTCCTGGGCTGGAAGACTCGGTCCAGCGACTGCTAAACGCGATCGAGTGGGAGGGCATCTTCGAGCTCGAGGTGATCCAGGCGAGATCCGGCGGCTTCGCGCCGATCGATTTCAATCCGCGTCCATACGGCTCGCTGGCCATGGCAACCTCCGCCGGCGTACCGCTGGCTGCGATCTGGTGTGACTGGCTGCTCGGGCGCGATCCACAGCCGGCATACGCCCGCGCCGGATGTCGCTACCGCTGGGAGGACGCGGATCTGCGTCATTTCGCGTGGCAGCTGCGGCGAGGAAACTACCGCGCGGCGGCGACAACAGTGCTTCCCCACAGCCGTGTCACTCACGCGCACTTTCAACTCTCCGACCCGCTGCCGCTGCTGGCCCGCTGGTTGTATCTGGGCAAAAGGCTCTGGGAAGACAAGCAAACGCAGACGCGATGATCTGGGGCAGCCGAGCCGCTACGCAGTTGTGAGACATCAGGCGAGCGACCAGGGTAAATTGTAGCCAGACCCCCTTAATGGATACTCTAGGTCGTGACATCGAAACCTACAGCAGCGACCGCGCCGGCCTTCTTCAAGTTAGGTCTCTCGCGCGGCGAGCTGGAATACCGGCATAAAGTCCATTCGGCTCGCAGTCGGATGTCACCACCGCCCCCGCGGCTATCATACAGCCCTCACCGATCGTTACACCGGGCAGCACGGTCACACGCGTTCCCAGCCAACAGCCGTCGCCTATGACGATCGGTGCATCGGCGCGAACACCTGCACGCATATTGGAGTCCCCCATTCTATGAGACGACGTACATAGCATGGTCTCCATGGCAAGCTGGCACTTCTCGCCTATGGTGATGGCGGCGAGATTGTCGAGCACGCACCTGTAACTCACAAACGTTTCGGGTCCAATCGTAATGTTGGTACCCCCAAAGAAGCACATCGGATATATGCTCGCCCTTTCGCCTATGCGCATTCCGCATAGGCGAAACGCAGCAACGCGCACACGAGACGGGACAAGCGGCAAAGCAAGCAGTGTATTCAAGGTGAGATCGCGCACCATGGGAACGAATCGAGCCAGTGGAGCCATGGAAAGAAGGATAGCGGTCCAGTCGACGAAGACTGATACTTGGTGGCCGTAGCCCGCGTGCCAATCGCGACGCGATGGCGCTGCTACGGTGGTGCGAGGGTATGCTCCCACGGTGGCGCGCGCTCCTGAAACATGACGGTTCCGGCACCCACATCACGCTGCACGATCCGCTGATGACAGACGCTACCCAAGTCGGAAATCCCTGTATATCTGGACCACCAGCTAAGCGCTCGTCGCGAATCCTGGCCAATGCCGGCTTCCGTGCCATGGCCGACGTTGGCTCCAAGATCGCGACAGCAACCCTCTACATACTGGTAGCGCGGAAGCTGGGCTCTTCAGAACTCGGCATTTACGCATTTGCCCTCTCATTCGTAGGCCTACTCACCGCATTCGGCTCATTCGGTCAGGACATCGTGCTGATTCGCGAGGTATCTCGCGACCATGAGAGGCTCCGCAAATATTACGCCGGCGCGATGACATCTCGGGCGATATTCAGCCTGCCCCCGCTGGCGGTCGCTCTGCTTATCGCATCGCTTACAGACATGAGTCCTCACACCATGGTGGTCATCGCGCTGCTCGGCATTGGCTTTACGGGCGATTATCTCGTACAAGTTCCGTTTGCCGTCTTTCAGGCATATGAACGCATGGGTCTTGTCACCACCATCCTCATAGCTCAAAGGTGGTGCACCACAGCGATTGCTGTGCTGGCGCTCTATCTCCATGCTGGGCTAGTCGGGGTCGTCGCCATCTACTGTGTCGGATCATTGCTGGCCGCCGTGCTGGGGACCTCGGTGATGTATCGCCATATCGCTCGCCCCCGGTTTCAGGTAAGCCTGCGAGGCGCCTTCAGCGTGACTCGCGAGGCGCTTCCCGTCGGGATTGCCCTCGTCACATTTACCGTCCTGTCTCGTATCGACATGACTATGCTCGCAATCTTCAAGCCGGCTTCCCAGGTCGGACAATATGGAGCAGCATACAAGCTGCTGGAAACGACCGCCTTCATCGCGTGGGCGGTCAACGCGGCCGTGCTTCCGTCATTTTCCCGTCTGAGCGCCACGAGCACGCCACCCGTTGGAGACGTATACCAACGTGCGCTAAAGCTCGTGCTCGCGATCACCGTTCCCGTAACGATCGGAGCAGCCATTCTGGCGGGTCCGATTATCGCGCTCATCTACGGACCTCGATATCATGAAGCCTCGACCGCGCTGCTGCTGCTGGCCCCAACGATTGCGCTCTTCCCACTGAGCTCCGTCTCCTGTCAGCTGTTCTATGGACAGGGGCGAGGTCGCATCGTGGGGATCGTGTACGCGATGGCTATCGTGGAGAATGTAGTAGTGAACCTCATACTCATACCCAGATTCTCGCTCTTTGGAGCAGCGGCCGGCACATCGATCTCAGAGCTACTAGTCGCCAGCACGCTCATCGCCCTTTCCAGAGGCCTCCACGGCAAGCTCGATGTGCGACGCATTCTGTCCGGCACCGTGCTCGCCAGCGCGGTCGCCGCAGCGATCCTCGCGCTGCTCCCGTCGACTTTGTGGGTGGTCATACCGCCAGCTATGGCAGTGTACGTCATTCTGCTGCTGGCTTATGAACGATTTGCCTTTCCAGATGATTTTGCGGTGTTTCATAATTTCGTCGCTCAGCTTCGTTCGCGCACCGTCTCTCCAGCAGGACCAGCCCCAGCAGGGTCAGGTGATCTACGGTGATTCTTGGTCGGCCCCAATCTAGGCTCTGGCGCAACCGCCTAACCAAGCTCCGGGACAGTCGTTCCGTCATTCTCGGCTATCACGGAGTGGCACGATCACCGCTGCGACAGGACCTCAGCATGCTCCAGGTTGCCCCCGCACGCTTTCAGCGCCAGGTCGAGCTGCTGCTCGAGAGCGGCTTCGAGTTCGTCACTGTTGCGACGCTTGCCCAACTTGCAGCCGGTCGCGAGCCCCCTCCAGGCTACGCCGCGATCTCATTCGACGATGGGCTGCGTAACAATTGCACGGTCGCTCTCCCCATACTTCAACAGTACCGAGTTCCGGCCACGGTCTATGTGACTATCGACTACATAGATAAGACCAACCCATGGATTGGCCCCGAGGGCGATAATCGCATGCTCAGTGAGGACGAAATCCGAGAGCTTGCGGCAGCGGATTGGGAGCTGGGCGCCCACACCATGACACACCCAGATCTTTCGACCCTTGACTACGACGCCAGCCGCCGCGAGATCGAGGGCAGCCGTATCGCATTGGAAAACATCATCGGTGGAGCACAAGTGGAAACCTTTGCGTATCCCTTTGGGCGATACACCCCGGAGGTCGTCGCCGCGACGCGCGACAGCGGCTTTGCGGCCGCGGTGACAACAGGTTCTGGAATCTGGTCTCCATATGAGCTCACACGAGCCATGATCGGTACGATCGACCCCATGCCGATCATCCTCCTCAAGCTTACCGACCGTTACGAGCCGCTCCTGCACTCATGGGCCATTAGGCCGGTACGCAAAGCAGCCAAGGAGATTCGTCACCAAATACAGGACCGTCGGTAGCGCCATGACGCTGCGTGTTCGTGTCCGTTACTCCGCCGCCCCCTAGGGAGCTTCTGCTTCGCTACTCCTCCGCCCTCTCCAAGAGCTTCTGCCTCAGGCGCCTGATACCCGTTGATAGACCGAGTACATGAAACCCCAGAGTGGGACCGATATCGCGCCATTGAAATACGTATAGGTGAAGAGGATGTCGCAGGCTGCGCATCCACTCCCAAAATGTGATCCGTCCTCCTCGCCGAAGTATAAAATACGATATGACATCAGGAAGTGGGTTCCAGAGATACCAGGGTTGGATGTCTGGCCTATCTGCCACAGGCACGCTGTGCTCGACATGAGTCTGTGAGGACACGCTGGGTACCCGCCCTGGAGCAGTTCCCTCCTCTCCTTGGAAATTTCCCTCCTCACCCGGAGCGGTTTCCTCATATACCAGCGCTCGCTCATATACGAACAGCGGAACGTTTACGTGAAAGCCGTGCATCTCAATGGTGAAACGGTTGTTGCACTCAATCAGCTTCAACTGTCCATCGCGGGGATCGCGCTTGAACTCTGTATACGACAGCCCCCTCAGGCCGATACCGCGCAGAAAGCGCAGGGCCACCTCGGCCACCTCGACCTCCCATGACTGCAATGAATACGTCGCCAACCCGAATCCAGGAGGAAACTGACGCAACTTTCGACTGGTGAAGTCAAAAACCGGATCGCCGCTGTCATCCAGGTAACTGAAATACGCGACCAACTGATCGTCGTCGCCCGGAATGATGTCAGTCAACATCATGCGCATACCCACCGCCTGCGTCTGACGATGGGCATCGTACAGCTCCGAGCTATCCTTGACTATAAAAGCCTTGACCCCGAAGTAGCGGGCAAAATGATGCGAGTCGATCGGCTTCATCGCACACGGATATCGCATCTGCTCAGCGGCATCGCGAATGTCCATATCATCGGACAGCACAATGCTGATGGGGAACGGAATGCCGACGTCTTGGGCCAACTCATATGTACGAGCCTTGTCGAGCATCGCCAGCACCACACGATCGTCCACGTCAACACCCCTGAGTCCAGCCTCACTCAGACGCGCGCGGTGACGTGCGATCAGCTCCAGCCCATCGTCCGCGCAAGGCAGCATCACGCTCCCTCGAGGCGCGCTCCTCAGCAGCCAGTTCAGCCAGCGCTCCTGGACGCCCTCGCCCGCCCCTAGATCGACAAACGTCTTGCAATAGCGGGAGAATCGGACCGCATCCGATCGCGCACCGAGCGCATACACGTCGATTCCCGCACGCCCGAGACTCCGTGCCACCGGTACTGCGGTGCCGCGTCCTCCCAAGATGATCGCTGGAGCATGATCTCGCTCTACAGTGGCAGTGGCGTGCAATGTCATGCAGGATTCACGCCGAGAGCTCCAGCTCAAGCACATTGTGCCTACAAGCCTGCCACAGTCCCTCCGCCAAGCCTCGTAGGCCATTCCACTCGCGGTTAATAACCCGATGCACAAACATCATCATTATGAGTACGACAAATCCTAGCTTCGCTCCGAGGCTCTTTGAGAAGTTCTTACGAAATAGATAGATACGATTTTTGATCTGGGCGCGATCCCTATTCCTGTGATCCATAGTGCGGAAACCGATCTCATGGTGATCGACGGCCAGCGAGGGCTCGTAGCGCACACGTCCACGACAGGACAGCCGGTAGGAAAAATCGTCGTCCTCCCCCAAGCCGTAACCGGTCAGCCGCTCGTCGAAGCGGACCTCGGTGGCCAGCGATCGGCGGGCTGACATGAATGCCCCGGGCATAAACTCGACATCACGCGGCTCATCCACGCGGACGATCGGGCAACGAAAGCCAAAGCTGGTCATGCTCCCTTCTCGACCGCCGCCGACGAGCAGCCAGCGCAACCGCGAACTGGTGTCGCTACCCAGCCTCGAGGTCGGATCCTCGATGATCCGACCTGTGACACCAACCAGCGACGAGTCATCGTAGACCGCGGCCAAGGCGTCGAACAGGCTAGGTGGGAAGGTGCAATCGTCGTCGGTGAAAACTACGATGTCGCCCTGCGCCGTGTCGATGCCGGCGTTACGCTGGCGGGTCAGCCCTGGGGCGCTGGACAAATAGCGCACCATCGCGCCCGGATGATCGGCCTGAATCCTCTCGACAACAGGCTGCCCTGAGCAGGTGGGGTCGCCGTCCACGACGATCACCTCGTCGTCGGATGTCACAGCTGACATCGAGCTTTCTAGCGCAGCCCGCAGCGGGCCAAGCCTGTTCTTGGTGGCGATGACGTGCGAGATACGCATGCCCTTAAGGATACTCGCCCGTCGTCGTTTGTCTTGATGACCATCAATAGCCTAGGTGCGCATCGACCATTCGTCCAATCTCGGCGCAACGTTGAGAGCTGAGGATCAACTTGCCGATCCATGATCCGAGACACCGAGCGTGCTCCCATTCTCGCTCTTGACAAAGGCAACCCCGGCGCGAGCCGGCGACGCAAAGCCAGGGATCTCTTTGAGACCGCCCAGCTGCCAGAGGAGCTTAGATGTACAAACGAGTTTGCAGCGTGCTTCCAGCGACCCTGCTCGCCGTGGTCGTAGCGTTCTGCGCCCTCTTTGTCAGCCAAGCCACCGCCGACACAGCCGGGACCGTTCACTTCGTGCGCTTCTCCGAACCGTCCTTCGATCAGTATCTCGAAAACCCCTCGCCGAGCACGGAGTCATGGCTGAATACGCACATCTGGCGCATGGGGGTCTACGCGCCCTACTTCGACAGTAAGACAGCGAGGTATCCAAATGGCTGGCTGTACAAGGATTCCTACGCGCTCTACACCGATGAAAGCGTAGCCAGCCAGCATCCGGAATGGGTGCTAAGAGACGCCTCGGGCAATCCTCTGTACATACCATGGGGCTGCTCGAATGGCACCTGCCCGCAGTACGCAGGCAACATCGCCAATCAAGCGTTTCGTCAGTGGTGGATCGGCAACGCAAAGACCGAACTGTCCGCCGGCTATCGCGGCTTGTTCGTCGATGACGTAAACATGGAAATGCGGGTCGGCAACGGTAGCGAAGAAGCAGTCGCGCCAATCGATCCATCTACCGGCCAGCCGATGAGCGCCACTGCCTGGCGAGCCTACATGGCCCAGTTCATGCAGGAAATCCGTACCGCTCTTCCCAACACCGAAATCGTCCACAACGCGATCTGGTTCTCCAACAACGACGCCGGAACCAGCGATGCCAGCATCCGCAGCGAGATCTCCGCTTCCAACTACGTCTACCTGGAGCGCGGGGTCAACGATTCGGGCCTGACCGGCGGCAACGGGCAGTGGTCGCTGAACGCTCTGTTCTCGTTTATCGACCAGGTCCATGCGCTCGGCAAGAGTGTCGTGCTGGACGGCACCTCCAGCAGCACGCCGGGCATGGAATACAACCTAGCCAGCTACTTCCTGACCTCCACTGGCAACGACGCCGTCAGCGGCGGCGGGCAGACTCCCACGAACTGGTGGGCCGGCTGGAATGTAAACCTCGGCGAAGCGACCGGCTCACGCTATGACTGGAACAACCTGCTGCGACGCGACTTCACCGGCGGTACTGTGCTCGTGAATCCGCCTGGATCTCCGGCCCAGACAGTGTCTCTGTCCAGCCCGATGCAGGATGTCGATGGCAACACCATCACGTCCGTCACACTGCCAGCGGGGTCTGGCGCCATCCTGAGAGATACCTCCTCGACATCGAGCACCCCCGAACTGACTGCCCCACCACCGACGGAAACGATCATGGAAACCACCCCGGTCGGCACTCCGACTGCGCCGCCGCCGAGCAGCGGAAGCGGCTCTGGCAACAGCAAAAGCGCGAGCGGCGGCGCGACATCGACAAGTAGAACTGAGACCCTGTCGACTCCACAGTCAACACCTTTACTACGCAAACACAGCCACCACAAGCCAAGCCGGCATGCCTTGCGGGCAACGGCTGCGCGTACGCGGCACGCGCGGCGGTACGCCCGACTGGCACGACACCATGTTGCGCTGACCCAAGTCCGGGGCTCCGTCGCATGAGCCCCTGCAGTGCACGGTAGTGTGCCGGCCGGAGTGACACGTGTTCTGTTCTGCTACCAGCCCACCGACGGTGGCGTCGGGAGGCACATCGGGGATCTGGCTGTCGGCCTGAGGGAGCGTGGCTATGAGGTCGTACTCTGTGGGCCAGCCGTTCCGCGTGGCCTGACGGGTCCCGTCGAGCACCGGTACCTCGACCTCCGGCGCGCGATAGCTCCACGCGCCGATCTCCTTGCGCTTGGAGGTCTTGCGAGGATCATTCGCGAGGTGCGTCCGGATGTGGTCCACGCGCACAGCTCGAAGGCAGGCGCAGTCGCCCGGCTGGCCAGGTTCTCGCGTCCGCGCGCACCTGTCCTCTACACGCCGCACGGATATGCTTTCGCCGGTCACTTCTCGCGGTCGGCCGAGCGTCTGGCCTACGGCGGCGTTGAGCGCGCTCTGGCTCTTCTGGCCAGCCGGACGATTTGCGTATGCGAGGCGGAGGCCCGTCTGGCCCGGTCGATCGGTCCGAGCAAGAGGGTGAGGGTCGTATATAACGGCATCGGGCCTGCACAAGATGGTCAGGTCGAGCCGATCATCGCAGAGCTGTCGCGTCTCGGTCCGGTGATCGGCGCGCTCACACTGCTGCGCCCGGGGAAGGGGCTCGAGACCTTGATCGATGCGCTTCCGCGGGTGCTCGCCCGGCATCCGGCAGCTCAGCTGGCAATCGTCGGCGACGGTCCCGATCTTCAAGCACTGCGCGCGCAGACAGAGCTACATGGCGTGACTGATGCTGTGCACTTCCTTGGATCGAGCACCGATCCTCAGGCTGTGCTGCGCGGGCTGGATGTGTTTGTCCATCCCTCCTGGGCCGAGGCGTTTCCCTACGTGATCCTCGAGGCCATGTCGTTGGGCAGACCTATCGTCGCCAGCGATGTCGGGGGAATCCGCGAGGCCGTGGTGGACGGAACAAGCGGCCGTCTCGTTCCGCCACGAGACGCCGGCGCCCTGGCCGAAGCACTCATCGCGATGCTGGATGACCCCATCCGCCGGGCGCAGATGGGCGCAATGGCGCTCAGCCGTGTCGGGGAGCGCTTCACGAGGACAGCCATGATCGACCGCCTGATCGATGTATACGATGAGCTCATGCCAACCTCGCTCGGCCCGGATGTAGCAGGCCCTGAGCCCCAGGCTACTTCGTCATCATCGCAAGCGATGACGAGGCACCTCACGTGATGAGCTCCCCCGAACGTCCATCCTCGCCCCTGCCGACCGGCTTCGTCGACCAGCCGGTTGACGCTCAGCGCTACCTCGGTGCGCTGCGTCGCGACATCTGGCTGATCGCAACGATTGTGATCGTCACGACCGTTGCGGTCTTCGCCATCTCCCTCGCGCTCCCGAAGACATATCGAGCCTCCGTCGACATCGTTTACAACCCGACGGCGACGCTGCAGTCAAACGAAGCAACCTCCACGCAGCGCCAGCTGGCGACGTTCGAAGCCCTAGTCCAAACCCCTCCGGTTACGACGGCAGCCGCTCACAAGCTGGGGGAATCGCCTAAAGCGGTCAAAGATGCAATCAGCGCTTCAGCCAACCCCAACGCCAACCTCCTGACGGTCACGGCAAGCGCTCGTAAGGGATCCGTGGCCGCGGCTCGCGCCAACGCGGTGGCCCAGGCATTTCTCTCCGAGGAGCAGTCGACGCAGAACCTCGGCCTCAACAACGCCCGAGCTCAGCTGCAGGCTCAGATTGCCCAGCTGCGTGGGACGCCCGGTGCCACCAAACTGATCGCGGCCCTGGAAGAACGCATCAACGCTTTGCAGATCAACGCCGCCGGCACCGCTTCCGAGCTGCAGATCGCCGAATCCGCTGCGCCTCCGAGCGGCGCGAGCTTCTCCCCGACCGACACTCAATGCACTCGTAGCGCTCTTTGCGTCGCTGCTGATCAGCGTCCTTATCGTCCTTGGACGCGATCAACTCCGGCCAAGGTTCACGACGCCGCGAGAGTTCGGCCAGACCCTGAACCTTCCCGTCCTGGCGGGTGTTCCCTACCGTCGACGCTCTATCTTGAGTGCGCACCGCCGGCGCGCGCTGTCTGGACTCGAGTACGAGACCTATGACGCGCTGCAGGCGACGATGCGCCTGCTCGGGCCCGCAAACGACCGTCAGGACGTGCTGCTTATTACGAGCGCAACCCACGGCGAGGGCAAGACAACGGTCGCCGCGAGCCTGGCTCGCTCGCTCTCCCGCGCCGGGCAGAAGACCCTCGTGATCTCAGGCGATCTGCGCTCCCCCACATTGCACGAGCATTTTGGATTGCAGCCGCAGTTTGGATTTTCAGACTGTCTCCTAGCCATGGGAAACGATGCCCAGCAGCCCGCCGAGGCACTCGATAGGGCGATCAGCGCCGCACCTGGAGAGCTCAACCTGGATGTGCTGAACTCCGGACAGGTTCCCCTCGATCCAGCGGCCCTGCTCTCGAGCTCAGCGCTGGATCGTCTCTTCGAGACGCTACGAGAGAGGGACTACGATTACGTGCTGATCGATTCCCCCCCGATCCTGGGTCTGGGCGACGCGCAGTTCCTCGCCCGGCAGAGCGACGACGTGTTGGTGGTCGCACGGCTGGACCGCGTCAGTCCGGGACAGGCCGAAGATCTGCGCGACCTGCTCAAGCGCCTGCAGCTGAACCCCATCGGCATGGTGGTGATGGGGGCTAGGGTCGAACTCTCCCCCTATTACCTGTCTGAGCACACCCGTACCCAGACAGTCTCCTGACGACGTCCCAGAGCGTTAGGTCGGCTGTAACGCGGTGCGCCTGCTCGAGGTGGCCATGACTTTTCGGCGCATCGCTCCAGCCCAAATCAGGCCGGCAACGAGCCACAGATGGCGCCAGTGCAGCGTGTCAACAAAGAAGCTGTTCGCCACGAGCCCGCACCAGGCGGCGAGCAATGCCGCCGCGCTGATCCCATAGGTGTCGCTGCCATGAATCACGTTTAGAACTCCGAAGGCAATCGTTCCCGCGACCAGCGCGACGATGACGAGCAATCCGAGCACGCCCTGCTCAGACAGGGGGCGGACAAAGAGACTAAAGCTGGCTTCATGCGAGGGAGAGACGACTTCGACCTGCCCCGGGCCGATCCCAAACGGATGCTCGAGGCCGACCGAAAGGCCACGAGCCTGGGCGCCGAAACGGCTTGCGTCATAGCTCTGAAGATGCGCGCGTTCCTTGAGAAAGCCAAGCTGACCGGTGACAAGCACCGCGCCGGCGATCGCCAGCCCGCCGACGAGCACCACGAGCACCAACGAGATGGCGCGCCGATCCAGACGGCGCGCAGCAACCACCCCGATCAGCACGATCAACGCCACCGCAAGGTTCAACGACGCGGCACGGGAGAATGAGAACACCACCCCAACCATCAGCGCAAAGAAGCACACGATCATCGAAGAGCGACGCAGCCGTAGCAAACGCGGCTGGATGATCTCCTCGAGCAGGATCAGCGCAATCGGGATCAGGAAGGGCCCGTAGACGTTTGGATCTTTGAAGAGCGCCTTCGCGCGCGCTCCGTCGCCGATCAGCAACGTGTGGCCGGGAAAGTGGACGAGTAATGCGGCAGACCCGAACACGGCAGATAGAACGGCGGCGGCCAGGTAAGCGCATACCAGCCAACGAGCGCGTTCCGGGCGGTCTATGTAGGCGGTCAGCCAGAGGCTGAACGTGCCCAGATAGAGCGTGATCAGAAAGAATCGCCCCGCGGCAGACCAACTCAGGACATCCATCATGGAGATGATGTTGAGCACCAAGAAGGAGGCCACTAGACACGCCGCCGTGCGCGGCACGCGCCTGAGGCCAAACCTCCCAGTCACAAGGGCGACAGCCATCGCTAGCCCAAACAGGACATCAGATGGCGCCGGTTCTATGACGACTACGGCGAGCAGCGCGAACCCAATGACCACCGCGAGGTCATAGCGAACCATTACAAGCGCTGTTCCCAGAATCGCCAGCACACCACCTCCGAGCACGATCGCCACCGAGATGGAAGCTCCGTCCAGTGCTACCGCCAGCCCCGCGGCAAGTATCAGCAGCGACAGCGAGCACGCAATGATCAGGACGCCCCTGAGCAGAAGCCTCTCGTTACGAGGCTTCATCCACTCGCGCAGCGGCACGGAATAGGTGTCGATCATTGCTCACAAGCAGCGTACCGGCCGCTGTGGTCGAGCAAGCCGACCGTGGACAGAAGAGCGACTGCTGACCCAGGTTCTACGAAGGCCGACTCAGGCGAGCTTTGTGATCGCCACGATCATGCCGATCAGCACGAACACGACGATCGCGATCTGTGTCCAGATCCAGAATGGAGACATGGCGACGGGCAGCCTACTTGGATGAGTTGAACAAGTGCTTGCGCCGGTGTGAGTCCCCGCGACTATCGTGTGGGGATGGCAGGATGCCCGCGCACTGGGGTAGGACGCCCGCGCACACACATGACGAGACGCCCTCACAGGATGCTTATCTCGTTGGCGCTAGGGTTATGCATACTCGCTTGGCTCGCGCCAGCCGGCGACGCTAGGCGTGCACCAAGCGCGCGCTCCTCGGCCACGGCGCCGCTCAGCGGCATCAACATATCGGGAGGCGGACTCCCCGCAGAAATCGATCGCCAGATCGCGCTCGCGCATACCCTTCACGCCAAGGTCGTGCGCACGCAGGTGTCGTGGGCGTCGCTGGAGCCGCTCGCCTCTGGCCAGATCAACCAAGAATCGCTGGCCTCCCTGGATCGCCTGATGGCCGATGCATCGGCGGCCAGTATCCGCGTCATCGCGACTGTCGACGGGACACCGTGCTGGGCCTCCTCGGCGCCGGCGTCGCTACAGCGGGCATGCGTGCCCGGACGATCGAGCAAGGCCAACGCCTGGCCGCCGAGCAACCCGGCCACCTACGCCGCCTTCGTCGCCTTCCTCGCCCAGCGCTACGGCGCCCGCCTGGCCGCGATCGAGGTCTGGAACGAGCCCGACCAAGCCAACAAGACTACTTCGCCGGCCCCGAAAAACCCCAGCGCTACGCCGCGATCCTGCGGGCCGCCTATCCGGCGATCAAGCAGGCGAACCCAAACGTGCCGGTGCTCGCCGGCTCGCTCGTCGGCGCCAACGGGGTCTTCCTGCGGGCGCTCTATGCAGCCGGGATCAAGGGCTACTACGACGGCCTGGCCGTGCACTACTACACCCTGACCCTCGCCTCGCTGCGCTCGATCCACGAAGTGCAGCTGGCCAACGGCGACACCAAGCCGCTGTGGCTCAACGAGTTCGGCTGGAGCAGCTGCTGGCCGCGATACAGAACTCCAGCAGGAACAGGCCTGCGTGACCCCGCAGACCCAAGCACTCAATATCGCCAACACCTTCCGAGCGCTGGCTCACACCGCCTACATCGCCGCCGACGTTCCTCTACCAGCTGCAGGGCTCTACCTCGGAAGAACTTCGGCGCCCTCATCCGCAAACGGCGCGCACAAGCCCGCGTTCGCGGCGCTCTCCCGAGGTCTTCACTCTCCCCGTTCGGCCGCGTCAGCCCCATCACCCTCAACCTGCAGCGGCGCGGCGGCCGGGTGCTGGCCAGCGGGTCGGGGCCGGTCGGCGACTACATGGAGCTCGAAGCCTTCCAGGGCAGCGTCCTGCGCTACCGACGCCCTGTTCACGCTCAACCGCTTCAACCGCTACTCGATCGCGCTGCCGTCGGTGCTCGGCACCAGCGGCCTGCGGGTGCGCATCTACCAGTTCTGGGCGGGGCTCGCAAGCGCCGCCCAGCGCAGCATCTGAGCGCTCCGCTCTAACGCTTCGCTCTCGGGTCGCTAACCACCTCTGCTCGCCCAGACGGCGGAGAGGCACGTTCATCGCCTGAACGCAGATCGCGACGACTGGACCATTGTGGGACCTCGATCCATACCCCATTATCGACGCCCGAAACACAAAAACATCCAACAGTCCGAAACCGACACCCGGACCTTCACCAAGGACGGGGAGGTATCTGGTGCCCAGCCACCTGGATATTGAAGCGGGCCACGTCGGTCTACGGCCCCGCAGGACGCTAGACGAGTCGCCAGAGACGATGCGTGAAGTGCGCTTGGCGATCGCTCGCGCCAAGGAGGGAGATCGCGACGCGATCCGGCTGCTCTACATTCGCTACTCGGACAACGTCTACGGCTACGTCCGCAGCATCGTCAGGGACGACAAGGAGGCCGAAGACCTCACGCAGCACGTCTTCATGAAGCTGATGACCGTCATCGTCAAGTATCAGGATCAGGGCGTGCCGTTCTCCGGCTGGCTGCTGCGGCTCGCGCGCAACGTCGCGCTGGATCACCTGCGCAGGCGCCGCCCGACTCCGACCGAAGAGGTTCTCGGCGCCGACAGCCACGCCGACGATGACGAGGCGCGGGAGCGCGCGCGAGACCTTCATGCCGCCCTCGAGCTCACTGCCCGACGAGCAGCGCAGCGTGATGATCATGCGCCACGTCGTCGGGCTCTCACCGCCGGAGATCGCCGCGCGCATGGGACGGTCGGAAAGCTCGATCCACGGTCTGCAGCATCGCGGACGGCGAGCGCTCCAGCAGGAGCTCAGCCGGCTCGGCTCGGCGCCGTCGACGAGCGCCGGCATGCCCGTGAGCGTCGCATGCTGAGCGTCGCCCCCCAGACGATCCGCGCCCCGCGAGCAAACCTCGGTGCCGCTGATGCGGCTGGACTTCGCCGACGCCGAGTTGCTGGAGGAGCTGATGGGAGCCGTGCGCGACGTGGCCGAGCGCGGCGCGTTTACGCTCGGTGAGCCCGTCGAGGCATTCGAGCGCGAGTTCGCGGCCTACTGCGAAACCGACTTCGCCGTCGGCGTCTCATCCGGCACCGAGGCGCTCGCGCTGGCGCTGCGTGCACTGGAAATCGGTCCCGGCGACGAGGTGATCGTGCCGACCAACTCGTTCATCGCGACGGCGGAGGCCGTGAGCGCGGTCGGCGCCACGCCGCGTCTGGTGGACGTGGACCCCGACTCACATCTGCTGACCGCGGAGATCGTCGCCGACAATCTGAATCCGCGCGTGCGCTGCGTGATCCCCGTCCACCTGTTCGGCGCCACCGTCGATCTCGAGCCGATCCTGGAGCTGACGAACGGCGACCGGCATCCACGTGATCGAGGACGCCTGCCAGGCCCACGGCGCGCGCTACCATGGTCGGCGCGTCGGCTCACACGGCGCGCTGGGCTGCTTCAGCTTCTACCCGACCAAGAACCTCGGCGCGTGGGGCGACGGCGGCGCCGTCGTCACCTCCGATCCCGAGCTGGCCGAGCGCGTCCAGCTGCTGCGCTCACATGGCGAGCGGCCGCGCTACCACCACCGCATGGTGGGCACCACGGCGCGCCTGGACGCACTGCAGGCAGCCGTGCTGCGACGCAAGCTGCGCCGCCTCGAGGACTGGAACGAGCAGCGCCGGCGGCTCGGCGCCGCGCTGCGCGAGCGGCTCGAGGGTGCCGAGGAGATGCGCTTGGCGCCAACGGCCCCGGGCATGGCCCAGCGGCGATCGATCTGGTGAGACCGCCCTTCGCCGGCGCCGACCACGTCTATCACCTGTTCGTGGTGCGCACCGAGGCGCGTGACGCGCTGCGTGAGCACCTGTCCGAGCGAGGTATCGCCTCGGCGATCCACTACCCCACCCCGATTCACCTCACCGAGGCCTACGCCCACCTCGGCCTCGGCGCCGGCAGCCTCCCGGTGAGCGAGGATCTGTCGCGGCGGATCTGCTCGCTGCCGCTGTTCCCGAGCATGACCGATGCCGAGTCCGAGCGGATCTCAGCAGCAGTTCTCGAGTTCGCGGAAGACCGAGCCACCAACCGGCGTTGATCTGGCATGGACATCGCATCCGCCCACCACCCATATCCCCCCGACGGCCCCGCCGCCCCGCGCATCCCGTCGGCCAGTTGGTGAGCTGAGCCATGTTCGACAGCACGAGCGCAATCCTCGAGGAGCTCCCAATCCGGAACCGCATCGTTCCGCGACCGGCGCCGATCGGCACGGCGATCGTCGGCTACGGCTACTGGGGACCCAACCTCGCCCGCAACGTGGCCGAGCGGCCGGAGTTGGCCCTGAGGGCGCTGTGCGACCGCGACCCCGCGCAACGACATGCGTTCGGTAACCGCCATCCGCAGGCGCTCGCAGTCGGGGAGCTCGACGCCGTTCTGTGCGATGACACGGTCGAAGCCGTGATCGTGGCGACGCCGCCAAAGACCCACCACGCAATCGTGAAGCGGGCCCTGGAAGCCGGTAAGCACGTGCTCGTCGAGAAGCCGCTCGCCACGCGCCTGTCCGACGCCCAGGAGCTGGCCGAGCTGGCCGAGTCCACCGGACTCACGCTGATGCCCGGCCACACCTTCATTTACAGCCCGGCGGTCAATGCCGTGCGCGAGTTGATCCAGACGGACGTCATCGGCGACATCCACTTCGTCACGTCCTCGCGGATGAACCTCGGCAAGTACCAGAGCGACGGCGTCGTCTGCGACCTGGCGCCGCACGATCTCTCGATCTTGCTCTACTGGCTCGATCAGCCCGTGGTGGAGGTGGCCGCGTCGGGAAGCAGCGTGTTCCAGGAGGGGATCGCCGAGACCGCGTTCCTGACGCTCACGTTCGCCGGCGGCTCGACCGCCAACGTGCAGCTCTCCTGGCTGGCCCCGCGCAAGATCCGTCAGATGATCGTCGTCGGCTCAAAGCGCATGGTGCAATACGACGACACCGCGGCCGACGAGCCGATCCGCGTGTATGACCGCGGCATGGACGTCGCGCCGCCCGCCAACTTCGGCGAGCACCAGTTGATCTGCCGCACGGGTGACGTGGTGATCCCACGTGTGCAACCGCAGGAGCCGCTCAGCCTCGAGCTGCAGGACTTCGCGCAAGCGATCCGCACAGGCGAGGAACCACGCTCGAACCTCGCGCTCGGCGTGGAGATCGTGGCGGCCGTCGAGATGGCGGAAGCTTCGATACGTGACAACGGCATGCCGATGAGGTATGCACCGTGCACCGCGCCGGTCGCCGCGTAGAGCATTCTCTCGACGACAGCGAGATTGCGTGGGAGTACGGGGCCACGCCATGCGTTTATTCAGCGTGCTCGCTAAAGGGGTCATCATCGTTCCCAACACGACCCCGTGGACGGGGCCGTGGCTCGGCGCCACGCGCAGTCCATCGTTGCAGCGGGTCGCGAACCGGCCGATCGTCTGTCACGTGCTCGACACGCTGCTGCAGGCGGGCGTGGTCGAGGTCGCCATCGTGACTCCGCCCGGCGCGACGGATGAGATAGCCGCGTGCATTTCAAGCGAGGGACCGGCCGGCGTCGCGGTCCGCCACCTCGTGAACGACCGGCGCGGCGATGGCGAGGATGCGCTGCTCGCCGCCGCGGAGTTCGTCGGCGACGCTCCCTGCGTTCTGCATCGCGCCGACGGCCTGCTGGGCCAACCGCTCGCGCCGTTCCTCGAGATGCGGCGCGAGGAGTCCTCGGACGCACTGCTGCTGCTCGTCCAGGACGACGGCCTGCGAGGCCAGGCGACTCAGGCTGGTGCCGCAGCAACTGCTCACCACCACCGAGGACGGCCTGACGCCCGCGCCGGGAGGCGTCGCCGGCGTTTGCCTGCTCGGTCCGGGCGCGCTGCGGCGCCTGGCGAGCCCCGAGCGCTCGGCGGAGACGCTCGATATCTCTGCTCTGGCCGAGCAGCTCGCGCGCGACGGTGGGCGCGTGCACATGCGCCTCGTTCACAAGTGGCATCACTTCACCGGCGACGCGCTCGACCTGCTCGACATGAATCGGACGATGCTCGACACGCTCGACCCCGAGCTGACCCCGACGGCAGGCAGACGACAACCGCTTCGAGGGACCCGATCCTCGATCCATCCCACGGCGTGTGTGACCTCGAGCGTCATCATCGGACCGGTGATAATCGGCGCCGACGCGCTGATCGCCGACTCCTACATCGGTCCGCACACGGCGATCGCAGAGCGCGTGCGCATCGAAGGCGCGGAGCTCGAGCGCTCGATCGTGCTCGCCGACGCGAGCGTGCTGCACGTGGGCGGACGCCTCGTGGCGAGCATCGTCGGCCGTCAGGCGCGCATCTTTCGCGACTTCTCGATGCCACGCGCGCTGCGCCTGCAGGTCGGCGACGGCGATGAGGTGGCGCTGTGCTGAGTGGGCCGTACTAAGCACCATGCCGAGTTCTTCTCTGGCCCCTGGCTGGAGCGCCGGTATCGAGGCCGAGGGCGCGCCGGCTATCGGCACAGTCGCGATCGTCGGGGCCTCAGGTGCGCTTGGTTTCGGCCTCGCCGTCAGGCTCGGGCGGGCGGGCGTGCCGATCGTGGTGGGCTCTCGCGACACCGATCGCATGGCGCAGACCGTCGAGCGTGCGCGCGAGGCCGTCCCGGGAGGCTCGTTTTCCGGGTGTGACAACGAGCGCGCCGTGCGCGCGGCGGACACCGTGATCCTGAGCGTGCCGTTCGGCAACCAATACGAAACCCTGATCAACCTGAGGGAGGTCCTAAAACCGGGCCAGCTGCTGATCGACGCGACCGTGCCGCTGGCGGCAGCCGTCGGCGCGGGACTTCCGTCTGGCCGTCTTGGCCCGGCAAGCGCTTCAGCTCCTCCTCGAGGGCGCGATCGAGGAGCGTCGTGAACCTGGCGTTGCAGCCACAGCGGCGTGAGCGTGTGCGTGTCGGCTGAGGTTCCCATCAGCGCCAGCTCGAGGTTCGGCCAGCGATCGATGCGATCGAGCACGCCCTTGCGGCTGAGCTCCCTGTGCAGCACCTCCTTGCCCGTGAACAGCAGCAGCGCACGCTGGTCGCGATCCCTCAGCGCATCGAAGAGGTCTTCGATCGGCTCGCGTGCAGGCTGCTCGCGCGCAGCCTGCTTTCCCTGCCGGGGAGCGATGATCCGCGCGCGTGCACGCATCGGCCCGCTCGCCGCTCGCTCGATCGAGCGTGCGGCCCGTTTCGAGGTGCTTCGCGAGCTTGAGCTCGCCCCTGAGCGACCTTGCGCCATGTCGAGGGCCGCAGCATCCTGTTTTCTGAGATGGCGCGTGCGCCTGACGGTGTGCCGCCACTCGTCGAAGACCAGCGTGCGCGGGTTGAGCATGATCACGGCCGCCACTCGCTCGTCGGCGAGCGCGGCCTGCGCCGACCAGTAGGCACCCCGCGCACAGGCCGAGCATCACGAAGCGTTGTGGCAGCCCGCGCTCGGCGAGCATCTCGAGCGCCGCGCGAGCCTGCTCGACATACCCCTGCCTGTAGAACGCCGTGACCCGCGCGAGCGCCGTGGCATCGCCCTCGGAGTCGCCGATCCCGGCCGGTCGATCCGCAGCGTCGGCACGCCACTCGCGGCCCAGCGGCGTGCGATCTCGACCCACATGCGGTTGGGCCCGATTCGCCGTTGAGGCCCCGCGTTCAACAGCAGGGCGGTCAGCTCCCTGCGGGCGCCGAGCGGCTCGGTGAGCACCCCGAACAGCTGCCCGTCGGGTCCGTCGAGGAAAATTGGCCGCTCGCGCAGCGCAACGCCGGAGCAGTCGAGCACGATCTCATCCTCGTGCTCTGGGCTCACTCGGAGCCGCCGGGGCCGCTGTGCCTCGGAGCCCCGCTCGCTGCCGAGGTGTCGAGTGACGCTCCGCTGCTCGCGGCTCCCCCTCCTGCAGCCACGAGCTGACGAGCTCGAAGACCTCCGTCGGCGTGCGCGCGTCCTGTGGCTCCACCATCATCGCGCCATAGCCGGGTCCGTCCGCTACCGTCACCGCGGCCCCGGCTCGCTCGAGAATCGCGGGCAGGGCCTTGTCGACCTTCAATCCATCGCGTCCGAGCAGCAGCGCCCGCGGTGTCGCTTGCCAGGAGGGGCTCCACCTCCCGAGATCGAGGCGCTCCAGCTCCACGACCGTCTCGGCGCTCAGCAGATAGCCGTTGGTCACCAGGATCCCGTCGTCCGCGGGGTCGCTGCTCGGCACGGGCTCCCCCGCGTCGGGGATGTTCGCGACCTCGAACGCCGAGAACGTGCGCAGCTCCCGCAGGAGCTGTGCGGCCGCGGGCGGGGACGGACCACAGGACGAGCTCGTCGATCGGCGCGCCCTGCAGCGCGGCCCGGCACGACACCATCCCGCCGAGGCCGATGCCGATGACCGCCACCCGCGTCGCTTGCCGGCCCACCACCGCCTTCGGCGGCGGTGTCGCCGATCGGTCGCCGCAGCCACCGCGCCGCTGCGCTCACGGCCTGTGTCCAAGCGTCCAGCTGCCCAGGATCGGTCGGGGCGCCCGCGCTGTCGCCGCTCCCGGGAAGGTCGATCCGCAGGGTCGTGTGGCCGGCCCGCGCCAGGTGTTCAGCCCATTCGCGACGGATGCGATAGGAGCACATGTCCTCCCAGCCGAACGGCGGGCAGAGCAGCACCGCGGTCTGTCTTGGCGTGCCCAGCGCCCCTGTGCAGAACGGCGAAGAACGGTGGTGTGCCGGACCCCTTGCAGATACATCGGTTGCGCTGGACTGAGCGCGTGAGCGCTCGGTTGGCGCGACTCACCGGCTCAGGCGATCGCGGCATCGAGCAGCTCCATCGCCTCGTCCCAGGCCGCTGCCAGCGCCGACAGTGCCGGCTCGGGCTCGAAGGCCCGGCGGCGTGCGAGCCTGAACGAGAGGATCTTGCAGCCCTCGACGATCCGTCCGCAGCGCCTGCGACGCCGGGCGGCGGCGTCTCCCAGCAGCCACTCGATGTGGGTGGCAGGCGACCTCGAACGCCGAGCCGACCATCCTCACGGTCGCAAACGCGTAGGCGTGATAGTCGCTGGCGTCGCCGTCCAGCAGACGCGGCAGGTCACGCTCGAGCTGGGCGGCGAAGCGCACGAAGGGGTTGCTGGCCGGACGGTGAGCGAGATGCCCGCGCAGGAGCGTACGCGCGGCGTCGCGCAACTCGGCTCCTTGCAGGCACGGGCCGGCGTCGAAGCGCACGAGCTCGGTGTAGGGAGGCAGAACGTCCTCTGAGAAGTCTCCACCGAGGCGAAAGACGCCGCGGTAATCCTCGCCGGCGAGCTCGTACGAGGCCGGTCCCGTGGAAGTAGCGCAGCCGTTCACCGACCGGATCGATGCCCTCTACCGCGACCGAGCTCTTGACGTGTTCGGAGCGATAGGTCGTCGCCGCGGTATCAGGCAGATACCAGGAGTCCAACTCGACGATCAACGTCCGATCCTGGGCGAGCTGCTCGGCGGCCTGCTCGGGCAGCGGCCGGTAGGGCTGCATCTCGTGCACGTCGATTCCGAACAGCAGCTCGAGGTCCTCGGGAAACGGCTTGAAGAACGTCCACTGGTCGCCCTCGAAGTCCATCCGCAGGGTGCAGCCCATCGCCGCGAGAGGCTCCGCTCCGCGGGCGTGGAGCAGCTCGATCAGGATGTCGGTGTAGCAGTTGGTTTCCCCATATGTCCGGTCAGGCCCATGCAGCGCGTGCGAGCGATACGTAGTGGGATCGAACCCCAGCAGGCTCACGAGGCCCATGACTCGAGCTGGGGCTGGCCGGCAGACCGACCGGCATTAGACGTCCTTGGCGATCAGCAGCAGGCCGGCGTTGGTCTGGTGGATCCGCTCGTTGGCGATCATCAGGCAGGCGGACATCGTGTCGCGCAGATGGCGCCCGACGCTGAACGGCGTGTCGTTCTTGAAGCCCACGATCCCGCACACACCAAGCGCGCCCTGACAAACCTTGGGAGCCTGCTCGGAGGCGGCGATCTTCAGGTTGTTGAAGCGCAGCGCCGAAGCCATCGTCGAGAGGTGCTCGCGGTCGGGCTCCTCAGAAGCCTCGACGAAGTCGTTCAGCGCGGAGCTCGACCTCGGCGCGCAGCAGCGAGAGCTCGCTCATCAGATGGGACAGCCTCAGCGCTGTCGGAGGCGTCTCACCCGGGCTCCTGCTTAGCCGCGGCGCGCACGAACGCCCGCGCACGGTCGAACGCGTCGGTGGCGATGCCGAGCCACAGATGCGACCAGAGGATGTGCGAGACAGGAGCCATCGACTCGGCCGACACACGAGTGAACGCAGTGCGAGAACCTGCTCGGGTAGCAGCTCACCGCTCACGACGAAAGCCCGGCGAGCACGTTCCGCGCATCCCCATCGGGTCCCATGTACCGGTCTGCTCGAGCTTTACCTGGTCCTTGTGGGCAAGCACGATCACCTGATCGCTCGGCTCGGCCTCGGGGGCACGACGCAGCGTCACGAACAGATCGTCGGCGTACTCGCCGTAGCTGACGGTCGGCGCCTGCTTCTCAAAGCCACAACCCCCTTCCGCCGTGGGCGTCAAGGCGGCCACCGAGCGGCCCATGTCCCCACCCGTGCCAACCTCAGAGGTGACCGACGCGATCAAGCGCTGCTCGGCGGCCACGCGGCGCAGATACTCCTCGAACCAGGGCGCATCATCGAGATGGCGGACGATCGTGATCACCTGGATCTGATGCATCGCGAAGACCATCGCGCTCGCGCCGCAGCGGCGTCCCAGCTCAAAGCACGCGGCGGCGATCGTCTCAAAGGCGACGCCACCCCCACCGAGCTCGGTTGGGATGAAGGCAGACAGCGCCTGCTCCTCGCGCAGTGCCGCGATCGTCTCGGCCGGAAAGCGCGCTTCACGATCGACAGCGGCGGCATTCGGCGCCGCGTACTCCTCGGCGATCGCACCGACGGCGTCGAGCAGGGCGCTGTCGCGATCGACCGAGATGCTCACGACAGCACCGCGCTGGAGCTGCAGCTCGCCCACCGCGGCCTCGATCGAGGCGATGCTCTCGAACACGTCGCGGGTTGAGCATCCGGTCGGGGAACTCGATGTCGAAGTGGTCCTCGAGCGCGAGCATCACGTTGACGCTCGCATGGGAGCTCATACCCGCCTGGTAGAGATCGGCGTCGGGCGCGAGCGTCTCGACGTCGACCGGCAGGCGTCCATGGTCGTTGATGATCTGGCGGATTTCGTCGGTCACGCCTACATAACGGAGGATGGCTGGTATTTCTCACGCTCGGTGAGCATTCACATGGTGCATTCGCACATTGCCGTCTGCGCCAGGCCGAGCTCACGGGACCTGGCATGCTTTCTCTCGCATGTCTGACCTTTCACAATCTGAGCTTCCCACCGGCGGAGCTCGAGCGCGGACGGTGATACCGCCCCCAGCGGTAAATCGCCTGACCCTGCGCGCGCTCGCCAAGCGGGCAAAGCGGCGCCTGATTGCGCTGTCGCCGTCGAAGCCGGGATCCGAGGCGTGGCTGAAGGAGCATGGCATGCTGGTCATAGGCGCCCATTCATATGCGCCCCCATCGCTGGTGCGGGTGTTTGCGGGTGACTCTGCGCGGGTGAGGATTGGGAAGTGGTGCTCGATAGCCGGCGGCGTCGAGATCATGCCGGGCGGCAATCACCGGACGGATACGGTCACCACCTATCCGATTCAACGCCAGCTCGGCTTGGGAGTGCAGGCACAGACCGACCAGCCATGGCCTGAGGGCGATGTGGTCTCCAAGGGTGACGTCGAGATCGGCAACGATGTGTGGATCGGCCGGGGCGCCAAGATCCTCGGCGGAGTCAGCATCGGTGACGGCGCCGTGATAGCCGCGTGGTCGGTCGTGACCAGGAGCGTCCCGCCTTACACAATTGCGGCGGGCGTTCCGGCGCGGACCGTCAGGCCACGATTCTCCCAAGAGATCGTCGACAGCCTGTTGCGCATTCGATGGTGGGATTGGGATGACGCCACCGTGATCGATCGTGCGGATGAGCTGACAGGCGACGATCTCGCGGCATTTGCACAGAAGTACGATCCAGCGCCTGGATAGCAACTGTGCACTCAGCAGCAGTGGGCGCGCCCAGGACTCAATGCACGGCCGCCGCGGCCTTCAAGCGCCGCCTGAGGATGTTCAACCGTCGATGCCCAGGCAAAATGCGCTCCAACGCCATGCACTGAGCACACCAGGTCTCCGGAAAGCAGATGCGCAGGGTAAGCAGGTAGGGCGGCGTCACAACGATCCCCAGCGCTGCCAGCCACAGGACCGCCGGCAGATGCGCAGAGGTCAGGGCGACGCTCACCGGTAGAGCGACCGTGGCAAGACCGACGCACGAGACGATGGCAGGCGCGAGGTCATCCCACAGGCGGCGTAGCGGGTGTTCAGCCGAACCACGCAACATCAGGGCATAGGCGACGATCGCGAACAGCGCATGCACGACCGCGGCGGCGATCGCGACAGCGGTGATGCCGAGCGGCGCGACCAGCAGCACCACGAACCCATACACGACGAATTGCGTCCATCCGAATCCGGCGAGAGCCCCAACACGGCCGGTCGCCATGAACACCGTTCTGACGGCGTTGAATACGATCATCGAGGCCCCACCCAGCACGAGGATCTGCGTGGGCACGACCGCCGGGGTCCAGCGAGCGCCGAACAGGAAGGGGATCAGCACCGGCGCCGCGATCGCGATCCACACCAGTATCGGATAGGTGACGATCGTCAGCATGCGAATCATTTTGCTGTAAATCTGAGCGAGTTCAGTCGCACCGCTCGCACGCGCCATCACGGGAAAGCCCACCTCGTTCATCAGCAGACCGAGCTTGCTCTGGTATTCGACGGCCACTGTGTAGGAGCGGTAGTAGTAGCCCGTGGGCCGCGGGCCCAAGCGCGCTCCGATGATCGCGTAGTCGATGTTGTAGAAGCCGAGCCAGCTGATCGTGGCCAGCCACATGCGCACAGCGCTGCCCAGGAGGTCGCGCATCGCCGCACGCTGCAGACCCGGCAGGGGTGGCGGCGCGCTGAGGCAGGCAATCAGCGCGGCCGCGAGGGCGCCGGCGAGGATGCCGAGAACCAGCGCCGCTCCACCCAGCCCGGCAAGCGCCAACCCGATGCAAAAAAACACACGTACGACGGTGTTGAGAACTTCCAGTTCACTCAGGCGGCGAAACGCCATGCGCCGCCTGAGGGTGACCATCGAAGAGGTGGCCAGTCCTTCGATTAGGCACAGCGGCGCCATCAGCCGAACCAACTGAGCGGTGCGCGCGCCAAATATCGGAGCGACTATCAGACTCGCGGCGAGCAACGTCAGCGCGCACATCGCCAAGCCCGCAAGCAGCGCCATGGCCATCCCGGTGCGCGCATGATCGCGATCCAGCGTCTTGCGCTGAACAAGCGCGATCGTGAGGCCTCCGGTGACGAGCAGCAGAGCAACTTCTTGAGCGATGATCGCAATCGCGAAGCGGCCGAATTCGGCGGGCAGGATCAGGCGCGCCAGGACGACCGTCGAGCCCAGCTGGATGACCTCGATCGTGGGGCGCGAGATCGCAGACCAACGGATACCGTGAGCCGCCGCTGTGCGCAGCTCCTCTCCTGACGGTGAATCGTTGGTCATGTCACGTCGTATATAGAAACGAGCGGTAGCCGATCGTTCTTGTGCTCGATCGTTCTTGTGCTGATCGGTGTACCGGAGCGCATAAGTTGACGGCCGTCGCGCGCGTTGATTGTCTGTGCGATCCACCACGGTCGATCACCCCAGTCAGGCCCGAATCGACACCGTCGCGCCAGCGGTCGTGTCGCCGCGAGGTGGCGGATGGCTCGTCAACGCCGGCTGCCGGGCGCTGGACATCGTCGGCTCGGCGGTGCTGCTGGTGATCATGGCGCCACTGCTTGGCCTGATCGCCATCGCCGTCAGGCTCGACTCCCCCGGTCCCTCGATCTTTCGCCAGGAGCGCATCGGCCGGGGCCGCAAGCCGTTCATGGTCAACAAGTTTCGCTCGATGGGCGTCGGCGTCGCGCACGATCGACATCGTGAGTTCGTGCTCGGGCTGATCAAAGGCGATCAGCCTCACCACGATCCCCTCAGCCGCGAGGCCGCTGGCGCGATCGCGGCCCAAGACGACCCCAACGACGAGCACGACGGTCCACGTCCCTACTACAAGATGGTCGGCGATCCGCGCGTCACGCGCTTTGGACGCCTACTCAGGCGTTCGAGCCTCGATGAGCTTCCACAGCTGTGGAACGTGCTGCGGGGCGACATGTCGCTGGTCGGACCGCGCCCGCCAATCCCTTACGAGGTGGACCACTACCCACCCGCGTGGTTTGACCGATTTGCAGTCAAGCCCGGGATCACCGGTCTGTGGCAGGTGAGCGGCCGCTCCAGCGTCACGCTCGACGAGATGGTCCGCCTCGACGTCGAGTACGCGCAGAGGCGCACGGTGTGGCTCAACGTCCGGATCCTGGCGCGGACGGTGCCCGCGGTGCTGTTCGCGCGAGGAGCCTGGTAAAGCCCGCGGGCTGGTCGGAGCTGGTGTCAGGCGCGCAGCGCCTGAGCGGGCGTCAGGTTCGGCGCCCCAGCAGGATGTGCTGATAGGCCAAGAACTCTCTGAGCGGAAGGCGACTAAACAGCTGCGCACGCAAGCGCTCCAAACGCCCTCCCCAGTACTGGCTCGACACCGTTGTCGTAACGAGGCCCGCAGACTCGAGCAGCCCGCGCGCGTCAGTGAGTGTGAACCAGCGCAAGTGGCTGGCGTCGAAGATACCAGCCGGACGCCGGGGCCAGCTGCCGCGCCACAGCAAGGCGCGGATCACTGTCCAATGACGAGCATTGGGAAGGCTGACGATCGCGACGCCGTTCGCGTCCAGCAGTGACGCCGCGCATGCAAGCACACGCCATGGATCGCGCAGGTGCTCGAGCACGTCGGCCGCGATGATGCAATCGAATGGCGCGAGCTCAGACAGGAGCTCAATCTGGGAGGGGAGATCGTCGAGATCCATGGTGAACACTCGATCGAGCCGCTCCTCCGCCTCCCGGGCATAGTCGCCGTCAAACTCGATACCTACTACATACCTGTTCGGCTGCGCCTGCTTGAGTGCCTCGCCGAGCGCGCCAGAGGAGCACCCCAAGTCCAGGATACGACGCGAGGCTTGTGGCACGAGCGCCCGCACATCTCCTCGCGAGCTCTCGTATCCGCCGACTTTTGCGGCGCGCAGGTCAGTGACGTTCATGGTGACTCACCTCGCGGCTGCCGTACGCGGCCGCCCGCCGGCAAGCTGGCGCAGCCGCTCACGGGCAGGTTCGACATTTCCCTCCGGCCCGGCAGCCGCGATCGTAGTGAGCGCCGCCACGAGGAAAAACATGTATGGCGCCTGCGGAAACGAGAGAGCATCGAACAGGGCGCAGACGACCAGAAACGAGACACATCCCGCTGAGCTGGCCAGCGCGAGCGAAGCGACCGTGGGACCGCGCGTACGGATCGCGGCACGTGCCATCACCACAGGGGTGAGGATCATCCACAGGAAAGCGAGGAGCCCGACCGCACCAACCTCCCACACCTCATCCAGGTACTCGTCGTCGTTGATTCGGAACTGGTCCGGCTGATCGGGATTGAGCGTGCCGAAGCCACGGCCCAGCAGGGGATGCGCGAGCACGTCTGGTTTGACATCGGTGAAATCACCCTCGCGATGGGTCGTCGATGAGCTGTTTGCGGCTTCGCTGGTGTTTAACAGCGTGCCCAGAGCACCTGGGGAAGCCAGGTGCACCAGCACAGCGAGGACGACGATCCCGAGCGGCGCCCAGCGCAGCATCTGGCGTGGGCGATAGCACGCAATGTAGATGACCAATGCGATCGGAACGAGTAGCGCCGTCTTGCGGTCCGTAGCCGTGGCGCCGGCTACCATCAATGCGACGGCGGCGGCATTCAGCCACCATGATTTGCGGGTGCTCGCGTCGAGGAAGCGAACGAGGGCAAACGGGATGACCATCATCAGCATGGATGTGGCTGCGAGACCATGCAAGGTTGGACCCACGACCGTCACCCGGCCACCTTCGTCGAACGTCGGGTGGATGATCGTCGGCGACTTCGCGACTTTGGCGATCGGGTCGAGGACCGTCCGGCTCCATTCGTAGAAGACGTTGTAACCCGTGTGACGCTCGACGAGCATGCCGAGCGCCATCACCACGCCGAGGCCAATCAAGTAACTGGCAAACCCGCGGAGATCCTCCCACCGCAAGGCGGCGAGCGTGAACCACGCGAGGACCAGAAACGATCCCAGCAGCGCAAAGCGCTTCTCAGCCAGCTGAAAATCGCCCAGGTTGATGATCCGAGGCGCGTCGAGCAGGAGACTCGCTATCGCCAGCGCCAGGAATACGCAGGCCGCGGTCACAAACAGCTTGGAGCGCCGTGTGCGCAGGAACGCTCGCTGATCACCACCGAACCAGAACCAGGCCAGGACGAGCACGACCACAGCCAAGCGGTCGGGGTGGGAATCCACACCAACATTGACCTTTAGTTCGGTCGAGTCAATCGGGACGAAGAACAGCATGGCCAGGAAGCCCGCCAGAAACCACGGGAGTGGACGCCTGGTGTGGGGAAAAGCATCGCGCGGCGTGGACAGCGGCTTATTGGCAAGCGTCTCCCGAGAGCGTGCGAGCAGAGACCTCAAGGGCGCGCTTACGGCACCGGTCCGATCTGCGACGACCGTCTGGCTCATGACCTAGGTGGCCGACTGCGTGAGCAAGGCGCTCACCCGTGGATCCGCGCCGGAGCCGGAGCAGCACGTTCGTCGGGGACGTAGAGCGGAGCGCCATCCTCGAGGTCCTGAGGGCGGGCTTTGCGACTATGAAGCGCTTGATCAGGGACCCTCGCGCTGTTCTCACTCTCAGCTGCCACGAACTCATCCACATCCTCGTCGCGCTGGGCTTGCAGCACGGCGCTCGCGCGCCACACTTTGCGGGAACGTCCGGTGACGAGCAGCAGCACACACCACAGCAGGAACACCAACACGAACACGATCACCGCCAGCGTCTTGCTGATACCGCCATCCACTACCGCTCCGCTTGCAGAGCCGAGCTGACGGATCGCGACCTGCGAGTGCACAGGGATCTTGTCCGAGGACTCCACGCCCGCGACGTACTGCTCCAGAGCAACGGCGGAGGCGTTCGCCAGCGCAATCGCCTGGCTGGTGGTGGGCGCCTGGGAATTGATCGTGATCGTCGGCACGTTTCCCTGATTTTCAAAGCTCAGCCGGTAGGGCTTGGTTTCCCCGGTGAGCTCGACGTTGCGTTTGAGCGCCGTGGGCTCCTGTTCCACGCGCGGCAAGTTCGCGTCGACCGGTCCGGCGGCGTAAATCTGAGAGCCGGACAGGCCCACCTGCTTGCCGATTACTTCGAGGATCGCCGGGCTGGTCATGAAGTTCGAGTAGACCTGCGCGCGCCCGGACAGGGGTTCGAACGGCTCGTTGGCATTGCCGATCACCGACGAGGTCGAGTCCACGAGCACCTGCGTGCTCGCACCCGAATACTGGAGCGACTTGTGATGGACGCTCAACGCCGCCGCTGCCGCAGCGACCAGTACTCCCAGCGCCAGCAGCAGGCGGTGCTTCCAAAGATCACGTATCGCGAGGGCAAACTCCATTTTTCTGATCTCTTTCTTGGCGACTGTTAGCGGATAGGTGGCGGCGCGAGGAGGCCGGTGTGCAATCAACGGTGCGGGGGCAGCGTTTTTTTTGCCCTATGCGTCATGTCGTGCAGACGCCGGTGCGCCATGTCGTGCAGATGGCGATCGACCAAAAGACTCGGCATCGCAGCATCGTTCTGTCTCAGACGTGCGCAATGAGACCAAGAGGCCAACCAAGGACCGTCCATGATGAGCGCCGAGCACCAACAGACCGTGTCTAGCATCTCCGTGCTGCCCCCCGAGCACGCGAGCTGGCGTGCGTTTGCCACAGAGCACGCCACCTCGCCGCTGCAGCATCCGGCGTGGCTCGATGCGCTCACCGGCGCCTACCGGCTGCACGCACAGATCGTTGCGCTGATCGACTCGCGGGGCTCGATCCTGGCGGGCCTGCCGATGATCCGTAGCAAGCTGCCATGGCGCAAGGGATGGACCTCGCTTCCATTCACGGACACGTTTGAGCCGATTGCCGACAACGACGCGCACCGCGACCAGCTGCTGAGCGAGACGGCGAAGCACGCCGGTGAGGAGCCGATCCTCCTCCGTACGCACACCGGCCTCCCGGGTTGGTGCTCGCGCCAGGTCGGCACAGTGCAGCTGGTCGACATGGCGGAAGGCGCCGAGGGCGTTCTGCGTGGCGCCAAGTCCAAGACCCGTCAGAACATCAAGCTGGCACGCAAGGCCGGGCTCATCGCAAAGCCGATCGTCTCGCGCAGCGAGTTCATGGGCGCCAACTTGGACCTCCTCGCTGGGTCGCGTGCGCGGCTGGGCGCCCCGACCCAACCACGCCGCTACTGGTCACGAGTGTGGGAGTTACACGAGCGCGAGCAAGCGCTGACGATCGGCGTGTATCTGAAAGAGCGGTTGCTGGCCAACGCCATCTTTGTCGTGGGCGACCGTCACGCCACGTTCAAGTACAGCGCGTCGGACGCGCAGGGCAAGAACCTGCGCTCGAACTACCTGGCGTTCGCGACCGCCCTGCAGGAGCTCGAGGCTCGCGGCATGCAGTCCATGGACTTCGGGATCACGGACATGCACAACACCTCCCTGCGCAAATACAAGGTGCATTGGGGCGGCGAGGAGCAGCCCGCGTACTTCTCAGCCACCAACGCCAGCATGCTTCCCGACACGATCGAGCCAGGGCGAGTATTGACGACCGTGATCCAACGCACACCGGTGTTTGTGGGGCGAACCGTCGGCTCGCTTGCATATCCGTTTGTCGCCTGATGCTCCCCAACGAGCGCCGATGAGCACCGCTGAACCCCACCCAAGTTGCGACGCCCTGGCGTGCACGATCGGCCCACTGGTCGAGGACTCGAACACCACAGCGCTCGGAGCCTCCGATCGCGCCCTGATCGAACGCTGGCGCGAGGAGCGCTGGAGCGAGCTGGAACGGCGGGCGGGACCACTTGCCCCGCGCGATGCCGCCCAGTGGTATGAGAAGCTGGTCTTCGAACGCTGGAAGCACGATCAGCGCATGCTCGGCCTGCCGCCGTTTGTGCTTGGAGTGTTCTATGAGCTCAAGCGTCTGATCCCCCGTTCCGTTCAGCTGATGATGCGGCGCTGGTTGATCGCGCGGCAGGGCGATCCGGTGTTTCCGGCATGGCCGTTCGACGCTGCCGGTACCGACCTGATGCGCATCGCGTTCGCTGATGCGCTGCTCGAGCGAGGCGTGGAGACGGTGCGGTTCCCGTGGTTCTGGCCCGACGGTTCCAGGGCGGCGGTGACGCTCACCCACGACGTGGAGTCAGCGGACGGACTCGCCCGGGCGGCAACGGTCGCGGGGTGGGAGGAGCGGCACGGATTCAGGTCCTCGTTCAACATCGTCAGCGACTGGTATCCGATCGACGGCGAACTCGTAGCCGAGCTGACCGACCGCGGTCACGAGATCGGGTCTCACGCGATCCATCACGACCGCTCCCTGTTCGCCTCACGCGACGCATTCGAGGGGCAACTCCCGCTGCTGCGCGAGGCTGCCACGCGGTTCGGCGCCGTTGGCTTTCGTTCGCCCGCCACGCATCGCGTCGTCGAGTGGCTGGCCGAGCTTCCGTTTTCCTATGACTGCACGATGCCCCATTCAGACCCCTACGAGCCGATCCCGGGCGGAACCGCGACCGTTTGGCCGTTCATGCACGGCGAGGTGGTCGAGCTTCCTTACACCGCTGCGCAGGACCATACGCTGTTCACCCTGCTCGGCCATCGAGATTCCTCACTGTGGCGGGGCCAACTCGACACGGTCGTCTCCTCAGGCGGCCTGTTTCAGGCGCTCACGCATCCTGACGAGGAATATCTGGGACAGCAGGTGATCGCCGACGCTTACCGCGATCTGCTCGAGGCGATCGCCCGTCGTGATGACGTGTGGGTCGCGCTCCCGCGAGACGTTGCGCAGTGGTGGCGGCGACGTCTGGAGGGACTCACACCACGACACGACGGCGTGGCGAGGTGGATGGGATCGGACATCGAGCTCTCCTTTGAGAGTGGATCATGAGCTTCCCTCGCCAGTGCGCCCCGGATGTGGTGATGGTGCTCGAGAACAGTCACTACCCGCTCGACGCGCGCGTGCGCATGGAGGCAGAGACGCTGATCGAGTCCGGCCTATCGGTCGAAGTCCTGGCCCCGCGCGAGGCCGATCGCCCCACTCGGGAGACCATTCGCGGTGTGCGTGTAACCCGATTCCCTCTCCCAGATGGCAACGGCAAGCTGTTTGGCACCGCGATCGAGTACCTCCTAGCCTGTTTCGTCATCACTCCCTTTGTATTGCTGCGACTGGCTCGCAGGCGCGACGGAACGTTGCACGTACACAACCCTCCCGACTTATTTTTCCCCTTGCTGTGGCTCGCTAGGCGGCGGGGATGGTCAACCGTGTTCGACCATCACGACGATGCCGCCGGCATGCTGCGCGCCAAGCTCGGTCGCGCGACGCCCGCGGGGTCACTGCTGGCCTGGATGCGCGAGCGCTCGGCGCGCGTGGCCGATCTGACGGTGACGACCAACGACACGCAACGCAAGCTCGTCCAAGCCGCCGCCCGGCGTGTTGTGATCGTGCGCAACAGCCCACCCATGTGGTTCGCCGAGCACCGGCCCTCACCCCCATCGTCCACCGGCCGCGTCAGGCTCGTATTCCTTGGCGAGATCGGCGTACAGGACCGCGTGCAGTGGACCGTGGACATCTTGGCAGCGTTGGTGAGAGATCGGCAACTGGACGCCGAGCTGCTGATCATCGGTGACGGCCCGCAACGTCAAGCGGTGCAAGAGCACGCCCGGGAGCTGGGCGTCGACGCGCGGGTCACGATCACGGGATGGGTTCCTTTCGAGGAGGTCCCAGGCCTGCTTGCCTCTGCCCACGTGGGTCTCGACACCGCTGCCGCGACCGATGTCAACAACGGATCGACGATGGTCAAGATAATGGAGTACCTGGTCGTCGGCCTACCCGTCGTAGCCACCTTGCTGCGAGAGACGCGCGTCACCGGAGCAGAGGCCGTCGTGACCGTCGCCGAGGACACGATCGAGGCGTATGTGGCTCCGATAGCCGAGCTGCTGAGCTCCTCAGAGGATTGGCAGGCAAAGGCCGACCGGGCCAGGGCTCGTGGCATAGAGCTGCAGTGGCCGGCGCAGGGCAAAAAGCTCGTGGAGGCATATCGCGAGCTGACGTTCCCCAGGATGATGGGCTCGAGAACATGCCGGAAATGAACGACCTAGCGATTGTCGTCGTCTCAGCCAACTCGGCCCAGTGGTTGGAGCGATGCCTGTCGAGCGCGTTCGAGCACGCTGGCGAGGCGGCGCTCGAGGCGATTGTCGTCGACAACGCCTCCACCGATGGAACGGGCGAGCTCATCGAATCGGAATTTCCCCAAGTGCGAGTCCTGACTGGCCCCAATCGCGGGTTTGCGTATGGCAACAACCGCGGCCTGGAACTCGCGAACGCGCGCTACGTACTGCTGCTCAATCCGGATACGGAAGTCATCGACGGGACGTTTGAGGAGCTGATCGCGCTACTCGACTCAAAACCCGAGGTCGGTGCGGTCGGCGTGCGCCAAGTCAAGCCTGACGGAACGCTCTGCCGAACGATCCACCGCTTTCCCAGCGTATCCCGAGCGCTCGGCGAAGCCCTGGCCTACGAGCGCTGGCCGGTACACCCCGCGTGGGCGGGCGAGCGCGAGTTCGACGCACACGCATATGAGCGCGAAAGCACCTGCGACTGGCCCACCGGATCGTTTCTGCTCATCCGTCGCGAGGCGCTGCTGAGCTCCGGCCTGCTCGATGAGCGCTTCTTCCTGTACTCCGAGGAGACCGACCTGTGCCTACGGATCAAGCGCGCCGGCTGGCAGACGTTGCACTTGCCCCAGATGACGATCGTTCACCATGCGGGCAAGGGGGGCACCCGACCGCGGATCGTGGCCCAGGACGCATACGCGCGCAAGCAGTACGCGCGCAAGCATTTCAGCCCGGCCTATCGCAGTCTGTACCTCGCGGCGCTCGCCGCCCGCCACGCAATCCGAATCGTTTGCGCGCGCACCGGCGGAGCAAACGACAGCGCACGCCGTGAGGGCTCGAGGCGTGCGCTGCGCGCGCTGGCGGGGCGCGGCAAACCGCCGTTCTGTGCCCCCCCGGCCACCGCGCTCGAACCACGAGCACAGCCAGACGCAGAGGAGAGCCCGAACTCCACCGCACTCGAGCACTCTGGCACACGAGTTTGAGCCAGGCTCAAGCGTTAGTTCAGAGGATGACTCAACGACTGCTCCTAATCTCGCCGGTCCACAACGAGGCCGCCTACCTCGAGCTCGTTGCCGAAGCCGTCGAGCGCCAGCGGCGCACCCCTGACCTGTGGGTCATTGTCGACGACGGCTCCACCGATGAGACACCACAGATCCTCGAGCGGCTCGCGCAGCGGATCGACTTTTTGCAGGTCGTGCACGCAACCAAACCGCCATCGAGAGGCGCCGGTAAGGACAACCTGGCCGTGGCCGCCGACGCGAGCAGCTTCAACATCGGCTTGCGCAGCGCCTCGTGGGAGTCGTTCACCCATATCGCCAAGCTCGATGGCGATACCGAGCTGGAGCCCGACTACTTCGAGCGCGTGCTGGACGAGTTCGAGCGCGATCCCGAGCTGGGATTGGCCGGAGGGGTTTACGCCGACCCCAACCCGAGTGGCAACGGCGAGGGCTGGAAAGTGATGCTCCCCCCGTCTGAGCATCACGTGCCAGGCACGCTGAAGTGCTACTCGCTGCCTTGCTTTCAGGCGATCGGCGGCATCCAGGAGCGGCTCGCGTGGGACACGATCGACGAGACCTACGCGCGGATGCGCGGATTTCGCACACGAGCGTTCCCGGATCTCGTCGCCCGCCACCATCGCCCGTCGGGCAGCGCCGACGGAGCTCTGCGGGGTCGTGCAAGGCACGGCCAATGCGCATACATCGTCCATTTCTCCCTGCCGTGGGTGACGCTGCGAGCCATGAAGGTCTCCGTGCGAGACCGTCCACGGGGCATCTCGGGCCTGGCCTTCCTCTACGGCTACCTGAGTGCGGCCGCGCGCCGCGCTGGGCGTGTAGAGGACCCGGCATTTCGGGTGTTCGTCCGACGGGAGTTGCGTGAGCGCATACGCGCAGAGCTCAGCGGGCGCGCGTTTGGCGTACGGGATTTGACGCCGGCCTCAATCCAGGGATCCTGATGGCAACTGTATTTGAGACCTCGCCCAAGCATGGGGCTACCAAGCACGTGGCCAACGAGCTGATTTTGACTTTTCATGGGCTCGGGGAGCCTCCGGACTCGATTCCGGAGCACGAGCGTATTTTCTGGGTTCCTCTCGACTGGTTTGAGGCGATCATCGGCGCCGCGCCCGATGAGGGCGTGAGCATCACGTTCGACGACGGCAACGCCTCCGACATCGAGCAGGCCCTGCCGGCGCTGCTGGCGCGAGGCATGACCGCGCGCTTCTTCCCACTTACCGGGCGAATCGGCGCCGAGGGGTATCTCAGCGCCGATCACCTCTCGGAATTGAGCGCCGCGGGGATGCACATCGGCAGCCATGGCATACACCATCGCGACTGGCGCACTCTGAGTGAGGATGAGCTGCGCAAAGAGCTCACGGTCTCTAGACAAACGCTGACCGAAATCCTCGACACCGAGATTGCCGAGGCGGCTTGCCCATTCGGCTCTTACAACAGGCGTGTTCTGAAGGCGCTACGAGCAGCCGGCTACCGCCGCGTGTTCACCAGCGACGGTGACACAGGCTCAACTGGATCGTGGCTTTTGTCGAGGACAACCGCAGATCGCGAGCAGCCACTGCGGTACTGGGTGGACCTCGTGAGCCTCGGGGAGCGGAGCGGGATCCTGGTCGAGTCCCGTCCTGCTGGGTAAGCGACTCGTCAGGCGGCTACGGTGAGCCAGGCTACCGTTGACCTGGAGCGAGCGAGCGTGCACAGCGTCGTGGAGGGAGCGGGCGTGCATAGCGTTGGCGTGGAGCGCGCGGGCGTGAACAGCATCGCGTTGGAGGTCTCCACGGTGGGGCTGGACCCCGACTGGGACGGGTTCGTCGATACGGCGCCGGGAGGACATCATCTCCAGAGCGGCCTGTGGGCTCAGGTCAAGGCCAGAGAGGGATGGCATCCGGTTCGGTTGCTGGCCCGGCGGGGCGATGAGCTGGTTGGCGGCGCGCAGCTCCTGGTGCGGCCAACCCGACTGGGAGCAATCGGCTACTGCCCGCGTGGACCGTTGCTGAGCGAGGACGATCCGGCCACGCTCGGGGCGCTGCTGGACGCTCTGGCGAAGCTGGCGCGGCACGAGCGCATCCTGTACGTCAAGGTCCAGCCGCCGGCTGGTCGCGAGGATATGGTGCCGATTCTGCGCGAGCACGGTTTCGTGGCCGGCGACATGCAAGCCGCACCGGTGGCCACGGTTCGAATCGACCTACGAGCACCGGTCGAGGAGATCCTTGCGAACATGCGCTCCGCCACTCGGCAGAAGATCCGCAAAGCCACACGCAAGGGCATCGTGGTCCGCGCAGCCGGCGCTTCGGGCTTGGCCGCGTTTGGTGAGGTGCTCGCGGCGACGGGCCGGCGTCAGGGATTTGCACCGTATCCGGTGGAGTACTACGCCGAGATCCTCAGGCAATTCGGGGATGGGCAGCGCGCTACGCTGCTGCTGGCCGAGCACGAAGGCGAGGTGCTCTCAGGTGCCGTGATCGTCGGTTTCGGCGACACGGTGGTCTACAAGATGGGCGGCTGGTCCGGTGACAGCACTGCTCCGCGTCCAAATGAGCTCATGCACTGGCAGGCGATGCAGTGGGCGAAGGAGCGCGGCTATCGCTACTACGATTTCGACGGAATCAGCCCCTCAGTGGCGAGGGCGGTGCTAGCCGGCGAAGAGTTGCCGGAGGCAGGCCACCGTGGGCCGACTTTCTTCAAGCTCGGATTCGGAGGCGAGGTGGCCTTGTTTCCCTGTACCTATGACCGCTCCTTTCATCGGCTGCTCGCATTGCCCGCGCGCGTCGCCGCGCCGCGCCTGAACCACTTCCAGGCACTGGCCCACCGCCTCCAGGGACGCGTTGCGGTCGAGGCCGGTGCGTAGTCTCCGTCAAGATGTCCACGGTCCGCAGGCGCAGGTTTCTGAAAGCAATCACGCTGCTCGTTCTCTGCGTCGGCTCGTTCACGGCGGTTTCGCTCGGCGACCAGGCAAGAGGATCCCATCAGATTCGTCTGCACACCGGTCAGGTCGAGGCGTTCCGCTTGCAAGCCCGTAGATCCGAGCTCACGGATGTCGTGCAGATATACGTTGGCTCGGGGAGCACGGCTCGTAGCGTCGCCGTAGGCATCTACAGCGACGCGGGGGATCGTCCGGACCTGCTGCTGAGCAGGGGTACCGCGTACTCACTGAAGGCGCACCGCTGGCGCACCGTGTCAGTCACACCGGCGCAGTTGGTATCCGGGACGACGTATTGGCTGGCCCTGCTCGGCAGGGGAGGGACGCTTCGCTACCGCAGCCCCAGACGTGGGCGATGCCTCAGCGATCTGAGCGCTCGGAGCGATCTGCGCCGGCTGCCCCAGCGGTGGGGCGCGGGCCGGGCTCACGCTCGGACCCGTTGCCCGATCTCCGCGTACGTGGCCGCCGCGGGCCTCATCCCCTCCTTGAATACGCCATCGCGGCCGGGCGCTTCATCTCCAGCGAGGACTCCACAAGTCAGCTCAACACCCCCTGCCGGAGGCGCCGTATCCACTCCGGGCGGCACCCCATCCACTCCGGGGAGCCCCACAACCCCCCCGGGAGAATCCACACACCCAGTGGAAGAACCCATACCTCGGGAAGAAACCACGCCCCCTGCGGCTCCGGTGGACACCACACCACCCTCGATCAGCGGAGCCGCGATTGTCGGCAACATTCTCCATACGAGCCATGGAACCTGGACGGGAAGTCCATCGATCTCCTACACCTACCAGTGGGAGGACTGCAACACCGAAGGCAAAATCTGCTCGCCCGTGAGCAAAGCGACGAGCTCGAGCTACACCCTGACGACCAGCGACCTCCAGCACACCGTGCGTGTGGTCGTAAGCGCGAGCAACGAAGTCGGGAAAAATGCAGCCACCTCAGCCGCCACAGCGACGGTCCTGCCCCCTGCTCCCACGAACACAGCCCTCCCGACAATCAGCGGGTCAACCGTCGAAGGCGACAGACTGACGGCGACCGAGGGAACGTGGGCGGGAGCACCCACTTCCTACGCCTACCAGTGGGAGGACTGCTTCTCTCTGGGTGAAGAAGGCTGTCTGAGCATCAGTGGAGCCACGGACCCGAGCTATGTGCTGACGGCGAGCGATGTCGGATACACGATCCGCGTGGTGGTGAGCGCGACCAATGCGGGCGGATATACGCCGGCGACTTCGGCCGCGACCACAGAAGTCGAAGAAGCCCCCCCACCACCACCGGAAGCTCCGAAGAACACAACCCCGCCATCGATCAGCGGTGTCGCCGAAGAAGGCAAAACGCTGATGGCATCCGCTGGGAGCTGGTCAAACAGTCCCACGTCCTACGCATATCAATGGCAGGACTGCAACATCGAAGGCAAGGGCTGCGTGAACATCTCGCAAGCAACCGGCTCGAGCTACAAGCTGACATCGACTGACGTCGGCAACGAGGCGCGTGTGGTGGTGACGGCCACGAATGCGGGCGGATCGAGCAAAGCCTCCTCAACAACTACGGGAGAAGTTGTCGCGACGTCGCAATCGGGTCCGAACCTCACGGCCAAGGAATGCTGGGAGGAACCAGGCAAGACGGGCGAAAACACGGCAAAAATCGAAGCGTGCGGTTATCCCGGCTTCAACAACACTGGTGTCGAAGCCTCGGCGAAAGGTTCGCTCGTCGCAGAAACGGGCACCATCCACTTCTCCAGCACCGGCTGGGAAAACACAGCAACCCACGCCAAGGGCTCGGGCACCTACGAGGACAAGAAGCTCAAAGGCCAGATCACAATTGCCTACAACGCCGCACCAGAGCTACTGAAGAACGACGAAATCTTCACGGAAGCCGGCTGCACGAAGGAAACCACAGAGAACGAACCCTGCAACACACAGTCGGTCGAATATGAAGGGAACGGAGAAAGGGGAGCATCGGGGTTCGTCTTCTCACACATGCGGATCGGCGGCACCGAAATCAAAGGCCCGAACTCCGCGCAGAACTGCATCAACGACAGACACAGCGGGACCTACGTGGCGGAATACGTCAAGTGCATCTATGGCGACGGGCTCGTGACGAACGGCGGAGGCGAACTAAACCATGATTATTGTCCTGGCAACCAGGAAGAAACAGGCGCGCACTACGAGTGCGCAGAGGACGAGGGCAATACTGTCGAAGCGAAGCCGCTGATCATCAAGGACAGCACGATCTTCAATCCTCCGACCGCGAACTTTGGCGAAACCGACAGGTCCGGCAGCGAAGCGGGCTTCACCGCGGCGCTGTTTACTCAGGAAACCTTTGGAACGAACAAAGTCGGGGAAGTCATCCTGGAAAAGGACTTCTTTGCCGGCGGAGCCTTTACGGTCTACAGCGAAGCCAAAGTTCCGCTCACGGTCAAGGACACCCGCTTCGCCCGCTGCCTGCCCGCGAGCTGCCCGAAAAGCACGACCGAAGAAGCCCCCGGAGATCACGACCGCAAGATCAGAGGCAATACCGGGGACGGGCACGGTTGGTATGAAGACGTTGGTCTGTATGGGATTCTCGACACCGAAGCACCGAAACCCATCTGGGAAAAGAACTTCTTAGACGATGACCTGAAAGCCGTCACTCTCGGGGAAGCCCAATCGGGCATCAACTGATGTACCACGCAAGTAACTAGGCACCGCACCCTTTAGTTGGGTCATTTCGTGGTTATTTCTAGGTTGTTGTCCCAGAAGTTGCCTTCCCACGTGATTGACTTTGCCGTCCCATGGCCGGAGCCGTTGCTCCATACTCCATACAAGCCGGAGTCTTCCCACCAGCCGTGGCCATCGCCGACATTGAGCGTGGGGTCGTTGATCAGCTGTTTATGGTCGCCATCGAGTTCCGGCGCGGAGGTTTTGGGGCAGGTCTTTTCTGAGCAGCGGGCAAATCGGGTGTCCTTCACCGTGACCGATGCTTCACCTTCAGCATAGATCGTGTAGGCGCCGCCTGCCATTAGGTCTTTTTCGAATACCCATTCTCCAACTTGTCCCGCAAACGGCTGTCTAAACGCCGCCGCGGTGGCGCCCGCCACGCTCGTACCGGCATCTACTTCCCCCCAGTTTTCAGTCGGACCATTGAAGACCGTGCTGTCGTAGACATCGAGTGGCTGGGCGGGGGTGCCCCCCTCATCCTCAACGCACTCGTAGTGCGCTCCGGTTTCTTCCTGGTCGTTTGGGCAGTACACGTGGTTGAGTTCGCCGCCACCGTTGAGCACGAACCCACCGCCATAGATGCACTTGAGGTATTCGCCCTTCCACGTTCCGCTGTAGCGATCGTTGATGCAGTTCTGCACGGAGTCTCCGCCTTTGATCTCCGTTCCGCCGACGCGTACGTGCGAGAAGACAAAGCCCGAAGCGGCTATATCTCCACTCGCTTCGAAATTGATCGAGCTGATACTGCACGGTTCGTTGTGTTCGCTTTCCTTTTTGCACTTTGCTTCCGTGAGGATTTCGTCGTTCTTCAGCGTGGCGGGCTTTGCGTTGGCGTCGATCTTGATTTCGCCTTTGAGCTTCCTGTCTTCATAGTTGCCTGAGCCTTTGGCGTGAGTTGTCGTGTTTTCCCAGCCGCTGGCGGTAAAGACGACCGTGCCTTCTTCGCCGGTGAGCGACTGGCCCGCTTCGACACCCGTGTTCTTGAAGCCCGGATAGCCACATGCTTCGATCTTCGCCGTATCTTCGCCTGCTTGGCCGGGTTCCTCCCAGCATTCCTTGGCCGTGAGGCTCGGCGCCGACGGCTGCGACGATTCTACGGGCGGCGTTTCCACCGGCGGCGTTTCCACGGGCGGCGTCGACTGCGCAGCCACGGTAGCCGTCACCGCTGAGCTCGCCTGAGCGAAACCGCCAGCGTTGGAGGCCGTCACGAGGACCCGCACCGTATGACCGACATCGCTCGCCGCCAGCTTGTAGCTGGAGGACGTAGCGCCACTCACGTTCGCACACGACGCACTCGCGCCGGTGCAGTCCTGCCAGTCGTAGGTGTACGACGTGGGCGTACCCGTCCACGTTCCCGCGGCAGCGCTGAGCGTCTGGCCTTCCACGGCCGACCCGCTGACCGCGGGCGCCACCGTGTCGACCGGCACGACCGGCGGAGGAGGCGGAGGAAGTGTGGGTTCGACGACGACGACGTTGTGCTCGACCGTGGTCGTCTGTCCCGCCGCGTCGGTGAGCACCAGACGCACGTACTTGGTGCCGGCGCCGGAGAACGTGAACTGCAGGGTCTGCCCGCTACCGAGCGGCCACAGCACGGGAATCGGTCGCGTGGCGCCGCCATCGTCGGACCATTCATACGTGCACGGAGCGTCCGGGCAGGTGGAGTTGGCACTGAGGAGCGTGACCGCCTGGCCAGCGACCGGCGAGGCCGGGCTGAAGGTGAAGCTGGCGATTGGAGGCACCGGCGACGATTCGACCGGTGGAGTTGGAGGGGTGGATTCGACTGGAGGAGTTGGAGAGGTCGGTTCGACTGGCGGAGTCGGGGTCACCGGGGGAGTTTCCGGTTCAACGACCGGCACGGTCGGGGTGAGAGGAGGCGTAGGTTCCACTGGCGAGACCGGCTCGAGCGGAGACGGCGGATCCACCGGTGGCGGTGGAGTCGTCCCCCGCTTGTGGTGAGCTCGATGCGTGGCCTTGCGCGCATGGCTTGAGCGGTGGGCACGGTGAGGAGCGTCGCGATGGGCGCCGCGAGGAGCGCCTGCCCTCGCATGTTGGGCGCCGGCGGCGCCTGCACGAGTTCTCTCAGAACGCGGGTTACGCGCACCGAGCGCCGATGAAGCAGCGAACACCAACATCAAGACAATTGCGGCGAGGAAGCTGCGCATCAACGGCTTTGGCATCTAGCATCTCCTGGCAAGGCATAGGCGAGTGTCTGATGCCTCTCGACGGCTTCCCGCTCATGCCTTGAGCTTTGGAAGAAGGCTCTAGACGTTCGATGGCGATGTCCGGCTAAACGGATGACAGCGCCGTGGGACTAACCGGACGACACGCTGTCCGGCTGGCCGGGCAGCTCCGCAGTCGGGGCGCAGCCGGTCCCTGATTCATCTATTTTCAGCTTGTGGAGCCTGCCGACAAGACTCTCCGGGTCGTGCTCGCCGACGATCACCACTTCTTTCGCGAGGGACTGCGCGGCGTGCTCGCCGAAGACGACATAGCCGTAGTAGGCGAAGCCACAAACGGCGAGGAGGCAGTGACGCTCGTGGGAGAGCTGACGCCCGATGTCTTGGTGATCGACCTCAACATGCCGGGCTCTGGAGGTCTGGACGCGATCCGGCGGATCGTCGCGTCGAGTCCCGCGGTCGAGGTGGTGGTGCTGAGCGTCTCCGCCGACGGCGCCGACGTGCTGCAGGCGCTCGCCGCGGGCGCATCCAGCTATCTCCTCAAGGACACGCGCACCGATGAGCTGGCTGGCTGCATCCGCCAAGCGGCCGGCGGCTACACGGTGCTCTCACGCGAGGTGACTCAGACGCTGAGCACGCACGCGTTGCGCAACTTGCCCGAGGAGAGCGCGGCGGGGCAGGCTGGGGCCGCGCTGCCCGCACTCACGGCCCGCGAGCTGGACGTGCTGGCGCTGCTCGTGGACGGCGCCGATAATGCGACGATCGGCCGGGAGCTGTCGATCAGCCCGCATACCGTCAAGCAGTACATGACCAACATCTTCGAGAAGCTCGAGGTCAAAGGCCGCGTCCAGGCGGCCGTCTACGCCGTGCGAGCCGGCCTGGCCTAGTCGAGCCGGCCAGTCGTTGAGCTCGGCCTGGCCTGGTATTAGGCGAGCGCATCGTCCCTAAGCCGCGGCGGGCGCCCTGGCGGCAAGCGTCTGGATCGCTGCCTTGCGGTCGGCGACCCCGAGCTTGGCGACACCCGCGGAGATGTGACGGCGGACGGTGATCGGCGAGAGCGAGAGCAGCTCGCTGATCTCGCTCGTCGAACGGCCCGAGTGGAGCATTCTGAAGATCTCCGACTCCCTCGTGCTCAACTCGACCTCGCCCACGCGCAGTGGATATGCGATCTCCTCGGTGAAACCGCGGAACTCGTGCAACACGCGCCCGACGAGCTCGCGTGGCAACGCGGCCTCGCCCTTGAGCACCCCGCACAATGCCGCCGGCAACCGATCGGGATGCGTGTCCTTGGGCAGGTAGCCCACGGCCCCAGCGCGCAGCGCCGCGATCACGTCCTCGGTACGGTCAGAGACGGTTAGCATGACAACGCGTGTCGGGACCGCGGCCTCGGTAATCCTGGCGGCAGCCTCGATGCCATCTACAGGCATCGAGATATCGAGCAGGCACACATCGGGGCGCAGTCGCAGCACGGCCTCGACCGCCTGATCGCCATCGGCAACCTCGGCGAGAACCTCGAAGCCGCCGCGCGTGAGCGCCATGCGCACGCCTTGACGGATCACGGGATGATCGTCGGCGATCACGGCGCTCGGCGCGCTCGGCACTCCTACCAGGTCACTCACGGCAGGATCGCTTCCACGATCGTGCCCGTCGCTCCGATCGCGCTCGTCACATGCAGCGAGCCACCGAGCGCCTGCGCGTGGCTGCGCATGCTTTGCAGCCCGAAGCCTCTATCCGTAGTGGCCGTATCGAATCCACGACCGTCGTCGCGTACGCGCAAGTGCCACTCCTCATCATGGGTGAGCAGAACCTCGACGGCGCGCGGGTCGGCGTGCTTGACCGCGTTGGTAACAGCCTCGCGGCCGATATGCAGGAGCGTGTCGAAGGTCAGCGGGTCGGGCTGCTCCGATGTCGCGACTCCCGCGGCGTCGAAGCCCAGCGGCACCCCCCTCGCGGCCACACCCACAACAGTCGCGATGGCCTCGGCGATCGGCTTGCGATCGTGGCTGACCAGCGCATCCACCACCTCGCGCGCGCCGGCCAGAGCACGTTCGCCGGCCGCCACCACGATGCTCGCCTGTGGCGCCGTTGCTGGATCGTCCACGAGCGTCCGGGCGCTCGCAAGGGCAAAGGAGAGATCCTGCATGATCAGGTCGTGTATCTCGGCGGCCATCCGGCGCCGCTCGTCCGCGAGCGCCTGCGCGACGGCCAATCGCTCACGAGAGCGCAGGCGGCCGAGCGGAAATCCGCCGTGACCGATCCTCGGCGCTACGGGCACTGAACCACGAGTCCTACGGGCGGTGCTCATTCCTTGAACCTCTCGTCATCCTTGACTTCGAGTCGATACGCCGTTCCGAGGGCCTGGCCCCACCCCATCATACGGGTCTCGAGCCCAATTTGCGAGCTATTTCTAGCCGCCCATTCAACGTTGTAGCCACTTACTCAGCGTCGTGAAATAGCGCCACGAAGGTCAGTACCAGGATCTTCAAGTCGAGGCCGAGCGACCAGTGGGCGATGTAGTAGTTGTCCCACTCCACCCGTTCGGCGAGCGAGGTCTGCCCGCGCAGTCCGTGCACCTGGGCCCAGCCGGTGATCCCCGACTTGACGCGGTGACGGTCGTCGTAGCGGATGATGTCCTGGTTGAACAGCTCCACGAACTCGGGGCGCTCCGGGCGCGGCCCGATCAAGCTCATCTCGCCACGCAGGACGTTCAGCAGCTGGGGCAGCTCGTCCAGCGAAGAGCGCCGCAAGAAGCGACCGATCGGAGTACGCCGATCGTCTCCCTCGACGCCCCCCGGCGCCGTGTCTCCACCGAGCAGGAACTCCAGCGCGGTCGTATCGTCGCCGTTCAGCTCGGCCTGCGGGCCGTCGCTGTCGAGGTACATGGAGCGAAACTTGTAGAGGTCGAACGCCTTTCCGTCGCGACCGATGCGACGCTGGCGGAACAGCACAGGCCCGGACGAGCTCAGGCGCACGACGAGCGCCGTGCACAGGATCACGGGGGACAGCCCCACGAGCAGCGCCAGCGCGAAGGCACGGTCAAAAGCATGCTTGAGCGCGAACTGCACGCCCCGCGGGTTGACCGTCGTAAACGACATCAGCGGCAGCCCGCCGACAGTGTCATAGCCCACGCGGTTGTTGATCGTGTCGAACATCCTCGGCACCACCGAGACCTCCACACCCAGCTCCTGGCAGCGCTGGATCAAGCGGCTCACGCGCGCATCGGCCACCGAGGAGAACGCCACGATCAGATTCCTCACGCCCGTCTGCTCCACGGTCTCGTCGAGATCCTCGACCGTGCCCAGCACCGGCATCTCGCGGCCACCGACCTCGGCGATCGAGCGTGGATCGTCATCCAGGAAGCCGACAGGAGCAAGTCCGTACTCGGGATGATGCTCGAGCCGGCGGGCGACCTGCGCGCCGACGATGCCCGCGCCCATGATCAGCACCGGCTTGCCGACCAGCCGCTTCGCGCGTGCCCAGCGCTGGGCGAACGATAGAACCACTCGCCCGGCGCCGACCGCGAGCAGCGCAAACAACCACGACCTCACCCAGTCGGTCTGGCTCGGGATGCGTCCGTTGAGGAGCAGACCGAGCAGCGCGACCATCATCGCCGCGACCGACACGGCGCTCAACACCGGCGCCACTCCGTCGAGCACCAGCGCACGCAAGCGCGTGCGGTATAGCCCGCGCAGGTAGAGCAAGAGCATGACCAGCGCGGGCATCACCAGCAGCGGCGCGAGCGAAGCGGAGACATGCAACAGGCCATGCACGCCACCGAGGGCGAGCACCACCGCCACACAGAGCAGCGCGAAGTCGGCCAGCGGGCGCAACACGCTCCAACCGGGCCCCTCCAGCAGCCACTGCAGCGGCCCACCAAAGGTCCCTACCCGCAGCGCCTTCGGCCCCGGCGCATCGCGCACAGCGGGAAGCTGGCCGGTAAACGGCAGCGTCGTCGAGGTCTGCTGGGTGATGCGCGGGGTATCCATAGCCAGAGGGACTCCTATCCCTCACACTTAGTTACTGGGGCTCGCTTAGTTACTCGGGTTCTACTCCTGCTTGCTTTAGCCACTACGAGCCTTCCAGCCGGCTCGTCCGCGCCAGCCGCCTCGTGAGAACGCCGGTGAAAGCCAGTGCCCCCAGGGCCAGGAAGATGTATGCGACGTCCTCGCGGGAGATGCCCAGCGTCTGCGTTTCCCCGGAAGCCGCTTGCGCGGCTTTCTCCGCGGAGGAGACCGGATACGCGCGAGTGGCGCCGCCGGATGCTTTTCCGCTTGCGCCCCGCGAGCCGGATCGCGCGCCGGCGGCCCGCCCACCCGCGCGAGCCCCCGAGCCACGACCGCTCGAAGCGGTGGGCGTGGCGTCGCTCTGAGCGGGCCGCGCGCCGCTGCCTACCGCGCCGCTTGGCGAAGAGCCGGGGGATCCGCCTGAAGCACCGCCCGATGAGCCACCGCCCCCTCCTGAGCCGCCCACAAGCGTGGAGCCGAGGATCGCTTGACTGCCCTCACCAGAACCGCCATAGCCACTGAGCAGCGGGTTGGCAGAAGCGGAAGACGGCGCGGCGCTGATCAGTACCGCCAGGAGGGTGACTATCAAAGAGATCGTGCGATGGCTTGTCATCCGCTGCTTCCCAACCTTGGGTTTTCTGCTTCGCCTCGAGCGACATAGCTGCCGCTCCCTTGCTCAAAACCGCCGTCTCCCTACCTCCATATTGTCGAATCTTCGCGTACGACCGCTTCAGCGAAGGTCTCGACTGGCCGTCTTCACAAAGCTAGCGAACACCGCGAGCGGTGTCGAGCCGGAAACCCTTAAAACACGGGAGTTTCACGCGAGTTGCTGAGCGTTGAGCAGAATTGAGCGGTTCAATTCCTCGACGTTCACGCGCTTGCCTTCTCTGGCCAGCCGCAGCGCCTGCCGGGTGAGCGGATCACGGGGATCGAGCCGCGCCGCCCGCTCGAGCAGCGCAAGCGCCGCAGGGCGGTCGTTCTCGCTCAAGGCGATCGCCCCGCGCTCCAGTGTGGCGTAGGCGTCGCCGGGCGTGCGCCCGAGCGCCAGCGCGAACTCGTGGTCCGCGCGCGCCAAGTCACCGAAGCGCAGAGCGATGCTCCCGGCCACCAGATATGCCTCATCGCTCAGAGGATTCAACCGCGCCGCGCCGTTTAGGCGGGCGTACGCCGTTTGCGGCGCCCTCGTCCAGACCCGCGCCGCGCTCTGAACCTGTAGTTGACTCAGCCAGGGAGCCGTGAGCGACAGGGCCGCCAGCACCGCCGCGATCGCGCCCCCGCCGATGGCCAACCAGCGAGGACCGGGAAACCGCCCCTGCCCAGAGAGCCCCAGCGTATCGGCGACCTGATCAGCCTTGTGGGCCGATCGGGCAGGCACCCGCGGTGGGGTAGGCGCCCTCGGCGCAAGCGCGCAGGCGAGGCCGAGCAGCGCAAACGCCGGCGCCCCCAGCCCCGCGAACTCCCAGAACCAGTCGAACGAGCCGTGCACCACCCAGTAGGCGAACCCGCCCAGCGCAGCGGCCGTCACCGCGCGGATGAGTGGATCGGGGCTGCGCAGAGCGCGTGCCGCCGCCAGCAGCGCCGCGCCAAGGCCGATCAGCGCCAGCAGTGTCCCGACCAGGCCCGTCTGCGTGAGCGTGCGCAGCTCGACGCTGTGCGGGTAACGCGGGGTCTCGTCGCTGCGACCGTGCGCGAGGTACTGCTGCTGGAAGTTGTCCGCGCCGATCCCGCCCAGCGGATGGGCGGCGAACTCATTCAGCGCGACGCGGTAGAAGTCATAGCGATTGCTCCCCAGGCCGCTCGTCAAGCGATTGCCGCTGCCGTTGGCGGCGTATCCACTGCCGCTCTTGAAGGTGTTCCAACCGTGTTCGATCCGCGTGAGCGGATTACCGGCTGCCACCACGCCACCGATCAGGATCGCCACGAGGGCGAGGGCCGCCAGCGCCCCAACGCCGCGGCGAATCCGCGCCGCGGCGGGCGCTGGGAGGGATCGGCGGCGTTCGATCGCCGCGCCCAGCGCGACGATCAGCGCGACCACGACGGCCGCGAGGAACAGCGCCGTCGTGGCAGTGTGCACAGCGGCAGTGGCGCTCTGTCCGTGTTCGAGACGTTCACCCACGCGCAACACCGATGGCGCGAAGGCGGCGATACCGGCCGCGACCGGCACGAGCACCGCGAACGTGCGCGTGCGTCCCGGCAGCAGCGTGAACACGAGCACGAGCATCACCGGCGTCGCGTACAGCGAGCCCCGGCTCACGCTGAGCAGCGCGAGGCCCGCCAACAGCACCGCCCCGCCGGCGAGCAGCCCACGCGCGCTCCAGTGCAAGCTCCTCTCACGCGCCAGCAGCAGCGCCGGCCAGAACGCCATCAGCCACTGCGCGGCGTTGGCGTTGGCGTAGCCCGACGGGTAGACGAGACGACCCCCGGGGAGCAGCTTTTCCAGACGCGCGGTGCTTGTCGCGGCCCCGTTCACGTGCAGCGCGACGAACGCCGCCAGGCAGATCATCGCCAGTGTCCACGCCCCCATCAGCAAAGCCGCGCTGCGTCCGCGCTGGGGCCAGAGCGCGAACAGCGCGAACACGAGCAGGTACAGCAGCGTTCGATTCGCCCCTTCCCAGGCGTCGCCCGGCACGGCCGCCCACAGGATCGAGAGGAAGCTGAAGAGCGTGTACAGAGCCAGGCAACCAACCGCCATTCGCACGGGAATCGATAGCTCGCCAAGGCGCAACGGAATGCTCCACAGCGCGATCGCCAGCAGCGCCAGCACGAACAGCGCACCCGGAGCCCAATGCGTGACCGGATAGCCCGCCTGGTCGGTGGCCCACACGACGAGCAACACCAGCGCCGCCAACGCCGGCACGGTCGCAGGGGCGGCTTGGAAAGTGGCGAGAAGACCATCTTGGGCCTCATCCAGCGCCGGCTTCGTGGCGGGTGTGGACATCTGCGGCGAGGCTATCGTTCATCAGCCTGCCAGCGGTGACCACCTCGACCAAGGAGATCTCATGAGCGCGACCGACGACCTGCTGGCGAACGCCGGCGAGTACGCCGCAAACTTTGACAACGGCGAGGTGCCGCTCCGGCCCGCTCGCAAAGTCGCGGTGCTTGCGTGCATGGACTCGCGCATGGACCTCGTCGGCCTGCTCGGCCTGGAGCTGGGTGACGCCCACATGATCCGCAATGCGGGTGGGGTCGTCACCGACGACGCGATCCGCTCGCTGGCGATCTCCCAACGAATGCTCGGCACGCGCGAGATCATGCTGATCCACCACACCGACTGCGGCATGCTCACCTTCTCCGACGACGAGTTCAAGCGCTCGCTCCTGGACGAGACCGGCATCAAGCCGGCGTGGGCGGTCGAGGCCTTCGACAACCTCGAGGAGGACGTGCGCCAGTCGATCGCCCGCATCCAGGCGAGCCCGTTCATCCCCCACAAGGACAGCGTGCGCGGGTTCGTCTACGACGTGCATACCGGCGAGCTGCGCGAGATCTCCGGACCGCGAGAGACGGCGGCGTGACCCGCGAGGTGGCGGCGGCGTCGCACGACGCGAGAGCGGATAATCAGCGCCGTGCAAGACGCCGAGGAGCTGGTCCGCTTCTATGACGAGGGCTACACACGGGATCCAGCCGAGGCGGCCATCTACGCGCGCTGGCGCGCCCTCGGCGCGGTTGGCAAGGCCGATCACGTGCTCGAGCTCTGCTCCCGCGCGGGCGTCGGGGCGGGCGGGCATGGGGCGGGCGGGCATCCATTCAAAACGCTCGAGGTCGGCTGCGGCGACGGCGCTTTGCTCTGCGAGCTGCACCGTCGCGGCTTCGGCGGGCGCCTTTCGGGCGTCGAGATCACGCAGGCCGCGGTGGACATTGCGCGCGAGCGCTCAGAGATCGACTCCGTCGAGCTCTACGACGGGAGCCATCTGGAGGTACCGGATGGAACCTATGAGCTCGGCATCCTCTCCCACGTGCTAGAGCACGTCCCCGACCCTCCAGCCCTGCTCGCCGAGGTCGCCCGCGCCTGCCGAGCGGTCGTGGTGGAGGTGCCGCTCGAGGAGAACATCTCAGCCAAGCGAGCCGCCAAGCGCGAGCACGCCGACGAGGTCGGCCACCTGCAGCGGCTTTCTCGCGAGGGGGCGCGCCTGATCGTCGCGCGCGCCGGCCTACGCGTCGCCTGCGAGCTGGAGGATCCCCTGCCGCTGGAGGCACATCGGTTCTTTGCCAACACGCGTGCTCAGCGCACCAGCGCGAGCGTCAAGTGGGCCGTTCGGATGGGCATGCACCGGGTCGCGCCGGCCGCGGCCCGGCGGCTGTTCAGCGTGCACTACGCGTGTCTATGCCTGCCGGACGGATAGCCGTGTCTGTGCCCGCCCGACGGATAGCGCCCCCTGCCGGACGGGTAGCGGCGGAGAACAGCAGCGAGAGCACCTTCCCCATCAAGTCGTCCGGCACCGCCTGCGGATCGGCCAGCTTCTGGCGGGCGATCCCGTCGGCCAGCGCGTCGATCGCGACGGCCAGCTGCTCCGCCGGGATCTCCAGCTCGAGCTCGAACTCGCGCGTCCCATCGGCGATCAGCTTCGTCAGCAGCTCGCGCATCTGGGCAAAGCGCGCCGCCACCTTCGGGCGCATCCGCGCGTCGCGCACGCCGTAGGCCCAGAACTCCATGAACAGCAGCAGCAGCTCCGGCTCGCGCTCGATCATCGTCATCCACTGCCGCGCCCCGCCCGTCGCCCGCTCGGCGACCGAGGAACGCGCGCCGACGGCCTGTGCAATCTCACGCGCGTGCCCCTCGATCTCGCGGTCCATCAAGGCCAGGAACAGGTCCTCCTTACCACCGAAGTTCGAGTACAGCGCGCCCGTCGAGAACCCGGCCTCGGAGGCGATCTCCTCGACCGAGGCGCCGTGAAAGCCGCCGCGCGCGAACACCGTCCGGGCGGCGCTCAGCAGCCGCTCGCGCGTATTTGCCTTGCTCTGCTCGCGCGTCATCCGCTGCGTGTTGGAGGTGATCGGCGCGGTCTCCATTGCCTTCATTCTACTTGACAGAGTAATCGCTATTGCGATAACGTTCATTATTCGCTCGTAGGGGTTCGGTGTCGGTGGCCGTCCTCGAGCGAACGGTGACCTCGGAACGGCGACCTCGGGTCCCGCATCCGGCAAACCCGCCCGGTAGGAGTAGTCGTATGGCGACAGTGACCTCTCCCTCTTCCTCTCCCAAACCCGTCCGATAGGAGCAGCCGTATGGCGACAGCGACCCCTCCCTCTTCTCTCTCCTCTCACCCAGACGCAAACCTGGGCAGCCTTCCCACCGACTCGATCTCCTACGAGGATCTCTATGCGCGTTGGGAGCGGGGGAATTGGCAGGCGACCGAGTTGGATTTCACCGAGGACGCTCGGCAGTGGCAGGAGGACTTCACCGAGTTCGAGCGCACCGCCGCCATCTGGAACTACTGCCTGTTCTTCTGGGGCGAGGACGCCGTCGCCGATAATTTGTCGCCGTACATCGACGCCGCTCCGCTGGAGGAGCAGAAGTATTTCCTGACCACCCAGCAGGTCGACGAGGCCCGCCACGCCGTCTTCTTCAAGCGCTTCATGCAGGAGGTCTGCGGCATCGGCGACGGCTCGATGGCCAGTGGCCTGCAGGCGATCAAGCCGCAGTTGACCCCCGGCTTTCGCAAGATCTTCGACCGCCTCGACGTCATGGCCGACGAGTTGCGCGCCGATCGCTCCCCGGCTCAGCTCGCCGCCGCGGTGACGCTGTACCACATCGTGATCGAGGCCTCGCTCGCGCAGCCGGGGCAGCATTTCATCTGTAGTTATCTGGAGCGACGCGACCAGCTGCCGGCTTTCCGCGAGGGCATGGCGAACATCGCCGCAGACGAGCAGCGCCACATCGGCTTCGGCGTGAAGTTGCTCTCCGATCTCAATCGCGAAGACCCCGTCGGCGTGCCCAAGGCGGTCGCTCGGATCCTGCGCGACGTCACCCGTTACACCGCCCAGGTGCTGATGCCCCCGGCCTGGGACGAAAGCTACATCACCGTGTTCGGCGCCACCTACGACGAGGTCGGCGTCGAGGGCTTGACCTCGATGACGACCAAGCTGCGCTCCGCCGGCCTGGCCTCAGAGACGCTCCCAGGGCCGCCGCTCCTGCCCACGGGCCTGTCCCATCTGGAGGTCTCCCAGCGCGGGCGCACGCTCGCCCAGGCCGGTGTGATCGGCGTGCGCGAGGGTCCCACCAAGCGCGACTCCGAGACCCTTGCGCTGCTGTTCGACACGATCCGCCGCCAGGTCAACCCCAACCACGGCCTCTCACGGCCGACGACCTTCCAATGGGAGTTCACCGACCCCGACATCCCCACCTGGCACCTCACCGTCAACAACGGCTCGAGCGCGGTCGAGCAGGGCGAGGCGCTCAGTCCCGACCTGCGCCTGCGCCTCGCCTACCAGGACTGGGTCGACATCGTCGGGCAGCGTCTGGACCCGCTGCGCGCGATCGCCACCGGTCGCCTGCGTCCGCGCGGCAACCCGCTGGCGCTGCGGTTGATGACCAAGGTGTTTCCGCGGGGTTGAGTGCGGGGGCGGGGCGCGGCGGGGGCGCGGTTAAGTTGTGGGGCGGAGCGCGGTTGAGTTCGCGCGGTGGGGACTAGCCGATCCCGAACTCGCGCTGGGCGGCGCTGCCAGCGGATGAGGACCCGGATGAGGACCCGGACCCAGATGAGGATGAGGGCGTCTGCGACGCCGCGGACGCCGGCGTGGCGGTGGAGGTGAACTCCCGCGGAGCCGTGGAGGTGGAGGCGGCTTTCGCGTCGAGCGCGTTGCGCGGGGAGGCGGCAGTTGACGAGGACGAGGCAGTTGATGAGGATGAGGCGGTCGATGAGGAGGCGGCGCCCGCGAGCGCCTGCTCGGGACCGAACTCGCGACTGGCCTTGGCGGCCGCTGAGAGCGCCACGGTGGCGCGATCGCCGGTCGGGTTCGAGGACGCGCCGCGTACCGGCGCGCTGAGCACGGGCACGAGCTGGGCGCTCGCCACGGACGAGCTCAGGGCGTCCTGCGCCCCGGATGCGCCGGCATCGGACAGATGCGCGATATGGCGGTGATGGGCGGCGTGCCGCGGAGCGAGGGGAGTGCCGGTCAACGCGACACAGCCAGCGCCCAACGCCGCGACCAGGCAGCCGACAGCCAGTTTCGCGCCGATCCCGCCTCCCGCGAACAGCCAGCCCCCGCCCGCCGTGGCACCCGCGGCACCACCGGCGCTCGCGACTCCCACGCCCGCCCCAGCGCCGCCGCCGGCGCCCACGCCCGCGCTCGCGTGCCCGGTGTTCGCGTGTCCGCCGCTCGTATGTCCGCCGCTCGTGTGCGTGCCGGCCTGCGCCCCAGCGCCGCGGCCCAGCACCCAAGGCATCAGCCCGGGCACGGGCAGGACCACAGCCAGGCCGCGTAGCGAGCGAATGTAGGCGCGGCAGGCCGGGCACTCGCTCTGGTGCGCCAGCGCCAGCCGGTAGCGCTCACCCTCCGGGTCGAGGACGCCAAAGGCATACCCGCGCATCAGCGAGCCCTGCGCCTCGCACCAGCTCCCCTCGCGGATCTCCTCGATCAGCTCGCCGACCTTGCCCGCCACCCCTGGCCGGCCCGCCCCGGGGCCCTCCATCAGCTTGCGCATGCGCGCCTCTGAGATGCCCATCCGCGCGGCCGCTTCGGAGCGCGAGAATCCTTGCAAATAGCAGAGCGCCGCGGCCTGCTGCTCGCGTTCGCTCAGACGGCCGCGCAGTCCCTCGAACAGCTGGCGCAACCTGATCCGGTTATCCAGCTCGCCCGCGAAGTCGTGCTCTATCGCGTGCTCCAGCGCCCCCTCTCCGCCGCCCGCAGCGTGCCCGCCATGAAACCCGTCCGGCTCTCCCACCCCTTGGGTTGGGTAGCTGCGACGGCGTGAGCGGTGCTCCTCGATCGCCCGCCGAAAAGTCGCGGTCACAAGCCATGCGGGGGGACTTTCGATCTCCTCGCCCGCGATCATCACTTCGAAGAGGCCCTGCCAGGCCTGTGCGTAACAGGCCTCCAGGTCGCTCGCGTCGAGGCTCACGCCACTCGCCCGCAACCGCCCCCGGACCACTCCCAGCACTTTCCCGCTCATCGCTTTGAACTCCTTGCGCATCAGGAGTTCGGCACGGTAGCGACGCACCAGCAGCGGGCTCATAAACCAAAAGGGTAGAGAAAAACGGCGACTTAGTCGAATCCTACAAGTGGTAAGAACCAACGGCTCGCGCAGCGGGGTTTGCGGCAGGTATTCGGGGGGGATGCGGGCGAGGGTTCGAGGTTAGCCGAACCGCTCGATCTGGGCCAGGCTCACCCGCCGCATATCCTCGCCCCGGCGCTGCGCCTCATGCCATTCCACGACCCGCTCCAGCGCCTGCCCCAGATCCCACCCAGGACGCCAGCCCAGCCGTTGCTCGGCCTTTGCGGAGTCGAGCGCCAGGTACCCCGCCTCCGGCGGGTTCTCTCTCCTATCCATCTCCCATTTAAAAGCCCCTCCCCACAGTCGCTCCAATCGCTCGAGAATCCAGCGCACCGTTTGCGCATCCCCCTTTTGTGGTCCAAAGTTCCACGCCTGCGTAGCGTCCCTCGAGCGCCACAGCTCCTCGGCCAGCCGCAGGTATCCACTCAGCGGGTTCAACACGTGTTGCCACGGCCGGACCGCATCGGGGTTGCGTACCTTCACCGCCTCGCCCGCCTGCACACCCCGCACGATGTCGCCGATCAGCCTGTCCTCGCCCCAATCCCCGCCACCGATCACGTTGCCTGCGCGTGCGGTCGCGATTCGCGGGGCGCCATCGGTCACAAAGAACGAGCGGCGATAGGCCGCCGCAATCAGCTCCGCGCAGGCCTTCGAGCTCGAATAGGGATCGCTGCCGCCGAGCGGGTCGTCCTCGACGAACCGTCGTGAGCCATTCTCGTTATCTGAATTCCCATGATTTGAATTCTCGTAGCACTTATCTGAGGTCACCACGACCACGGACCTGACGTCGCCTTGCTCCAGACGCACTGCCTCGAGCACGTTCACCGTGCCGAGCACGTTCACCGCGTAGGTCATCGCCGGATCGCGCAGCGAGCGCCTGACCATCGGCTGGGCCGCCAGGTGCAGCACGACCTCGGGACGCGCCTCGCGCAGCGCCTCGCGCACCGCATCCGCGTCGCGCACGTCGATCGCGCGCTCGGACTCCATCCGCGCCCCGATCCCGGCCAGCTCGAAGAAGGACGGGCTCGTTGGCACGCCGGGGGCGAGGCCGGTCACGCGCGCGCCGAGCGCTTGCAGCCACAGCGATAGCCACGCGCCCTTGAAGCCCGTGTGGCCGGTGAGCAGCACGCGCCGTCCAGCCCAGAAGTCGGCGTCGATCGGCACGGGCCCCTAGCGTATCCGCTGGCTGCTCGTGGCTCGTGACCGCCCGTAGCTCCTGGTCGGTCATGGGTATCTTGAGCGAATCTCGATCCCGCCCGCGCCCACCTCCACAGCCCCCGCCCCCCCGCCGCGCGCGGAGATCCTGGGCATCCCGCTGGCGATCTCTGACTATGAGGAGGTGCTGGACTGGATGGAGGCGATGATCGCCGCCGATCAGCGTGGCTACGTGACCGCGGCGGCGGTCAACCTGGTGATGAAAGCCCAAGAGGAACCGGAGACGCTGGCGGCGACGCTCGGCGCGACGCTCGCGGTCCCCGACGGCCAGCCGCTGGTGTGGGCGCTGCAGGCGCTCGGCCACCCCGGCGCGACCCGCATCTACGGACCAGACCTGATGGCCCACTTCTGCGCGCGCGCCGCTCTCAAGGAGATCCCGATGTACCTGTACGGCGGGCGCGACGCACCCGCGCGCGAGCTGCTCGAGCGCCGCCTGCACGAGCGCTTCCCGGGCATCCGGATCGCCGGCGGGCACTCTCCGCCGTTTCGCCCGCTCAGCGCCGAGGAGGACGAGCGGGCGCTTGCGGACATCGACGCGTCGGGCGCGCAGGTCGTGTGGGTCGGCACGGGCCAGCCCCTGCAGGAGCAGTGGATGCTGCGCATGCGTCCCCGCCTGCAAGCGCCGCTGCTCGTGGGTGTGGGAGCCGCCTTTGACTTTCATGCCGGCCTCGTCTCCCAGGCCCCGTCGTGGATGCAGCGCAGCGGCTTGGAGTGGACCTATCGCCTGTCGCGCGAGCCGCGCCGCCTGTGGCCGCGCTACGCCCGCTACAACCCCCGCTTCGTGGCCGGCTTCGCGCGCCAGTACGCGCGATACAGGCGCACGCGGCACAGGGTTGCGTGAGCCGCATGAGTCGCCTGTGAGCCGCGGGGGTTGCGTATGAGTCGCGTGCTCGTCACCGGTGGGGCCGGCACGATCGGCGCCGCGGTCGTGCGGCGGCTGCTGGGCGACCCGGCGTATGAGGTACGGGTCGCCGACCAGCGGCCCGCGCCGCGCTGGATGCGGGAGGGCTGCGAGATCCACACGGGGGACCTGCGCGTGAGCGGCGAGGCCAAGGCGGCGATGAGCGGCTGCAGCCACGTGATCCACCTGGCGGCGATCGCCGGGGGCATCGCCAACCACCACCGCCTGCCCCATACCCTGACCGCGGTCAACAACGCGCTTTGCAACGCCGTGATCGGCGCGGCCCTGGACTTGGAGGTGGAGCGCTTCACCTACGTCTCCTGCGCGGCGGTGTTCGAGCGCGCGAGCGAGTTCCCGAGCAGCGAGGCGCACCTGCCGGACTGCCCGCCGCCGCACTCGGCCTACGGCTTCTCCAAGCTCACCGGCGAGCTCTACTGCCGCGCCGCCCACGCCGAGCATGGCCTGCCCTACACGATCTGCCGTCCCGCGGGCGCCTACGGCCCGGGCGAGGCCCCGCACGCCGAGCCGGGGATCGCCCATGTCGTGGCAGACCTGATCGCCAAGGTCCTCTGCGGGCAGCGGCCGCTACAGATCTTCGGCTCGGGTGAGCAGACCCGCACGCTCACCCACGTGCAGGACATCGCCGACGGGATCGTCGCCGCGATGAGCTCGCCGGCGGGCTTGGGCGAGGACTTCAACATCGCCGCCGCGCGCGAGCTGAGCGTCGCCGAGCTCGCGCGGATCGTCTGGGAGGCCTGCGGCAAGGATCCCGCGGACTTCGCGCTGGAGCACCTGCCGAGCTTCGCCGTGGACGTCCCCCGCCGCTGGCCCTCGGTGCGAGAAGGCCCGCGAGCTGCTCGGCTGGCAGGCGCGGATCGAGCTGGAGGACGGCATCGCCGCCACCGTGCAGTGGATCGCCGAGCGGGCTCGATAGGGTCCCGTCCCATGACCGACAAGCCCTCCGCCCTGATCACCGGCATCACCGGCCAAGACGGCTCCTACCTGGCCGAACTGCTGCTCGAGAAGGGCTATCAGGTGCACGGCATGGTGCGCCGCGCCTCGACCGAGAAGTTCGACCGCATCGAGCACCTGCGCGACAAAATCACCCTGCACCAGGGCGACCTGCTCGACCAGCGCTCGCTGGTCGACAGCCTGCGCGCCGCGCGCCCGGCCGAGATCTACAACCTCGCGGCGATGTCGTTCGTCGCGGTCTCCTGGATCCAGCCGACGCTGACCGCGGAGTTCACCGGCGTCGGCGTCACGCGCATGCTCGAGGCGATGCGCGAAGTCTGCCCCGAGGCGCGCTTCTACCAGGCGTCCTCCTCGGAGATGTTCGGCAAGGTGCTCGAGGTGCCCCAGACCGAGACGACCCCGTTCTACCCGCGCTCGCCCTACGGCGTGGCCAAGGCCTACGGGCACTTCATCACGGTCAACTACCGCGAGTCCTACGACCTGCACGCGACCTCGGGCATCCTCTTCAACCACGAGTCCCCCCGCCGCGGCCTGGAGTTCGTCACGCGCAAGATCACCTGGCACGCGGCCGCGATCAAGCACGGGCTGGCGAAGGAGCTGCGTCTCGGCAACCTCGACGCCGAGCGCGACTGGGGCTACGCCAAGGACTACGTCGAAGCGATGTGGCTGATGCTGCAGCGCGATACCCCCGAGGACTACGTGATCGCCACCGGTCAGGCCAACTCGGTGCGCGAGTGCTGCGAGGTCGCCTTCGACGAGGCCGGCCTGGGCGACTTCGAGCAGTACGTGACGATCGACCCCGCGTTCGTCAGGCCCGGCCGAGGTCGACCACCTGATCGGCACCCCGGCGAAGGCCGAGCGCGACCTCGGTTGGAAGCCGCAGACCTCCTTCGAGGAGCTGATCCGCCTGATGACCCGCGCCGACCTCGAGCTGCTCGCCCCGCGCTGATCCGATGGGGGTGGCGCTGTTCGACACCTCCACGCCGCTGATCGCGTTGCGTGGGGAGCTGCGGGCGGCGATCGACCGCGTGCTCGACTCCGAGCGCTACATCCTCGGGCCGGAGGTGGGCGCGTTCGAGCAGGAGTTCGCCGCCTACTGCGGCACCGAGCACGCCGTCGGCGTGGCGAACGGGACCGACGCGATCACGATCGCGCTGCGCGCGATGGGCGTCGGGCCGGGCGATGAGGTCGTGGTGCCCTCGTTCACGTTCTACGCCTCCGCCGAGGCGATCCCGCCGACCGGAGCGACGCCCGTGTTCTGCGACATCGATCCCGAGACGTACTGCGTCACGGCCGAGACGGTGCGGGCGGTGTTGACCCCGCGCACGAAGGCGGTGATCGTCGTGCACCTGTTCGGCAACGTGGCGCCGGTCGCGGAGATCGAAGCGCTCGGAGTGGCAGTGCTCGAGGACGCCGCCCAGGCCGCCGGCTCGCTTGCCCCAGGCGGCAGGCGCCCCGGCTCGCTCGGGACGGCCGCCACGTTCTCGTTCTTCCCCTCCAAGAACCTCGGCGCCTTTGGCGACGGCGGGATGATCACGACCTCCGACGTCGCAGTCGCCGAACGCGCACGCACGCTGCGCTTCCACGGCTCCCACGACAAGGTCACCTACGAGCAGGTTGGCTACAACTCGCGCCTGGACGAGCTCCAGGCGGCGATCCTGCGCGTGCAGCTGCCCCACCTCGACGGCTGGGCCGACGGTCGCCGCCAGGCGGGGCGCCACTACGAAGAGGCCGGGCTCGGCGAGCTGGTGAGACTGCCGCGTGCGGTCGAGGGAGCCTCGCCGGCGTGGCATCTATACGTCGTCGCGCATCCCGAGGTGGCGAGACTGGAAGGCGCGCTTGCCGATGCCGGGATCGGCCACAAGGCCTACTACCGCACGCCCGTGCACCGCCAGGCCGCGATGCGCCAGTGGGGCGCCGGGGTGGAGCTGCCCGCGACCGACGAGGCCGCGCGCACACATCTGGCGATTCCACTGAGCCCGGTGTTGACGCGCGAGCAGGTTGACGAGGTCGTGGCGGCCGTGCGAAACGCGGGCTAGCGCCAGCGCTCCAGGAGGTCCTCGTCCGGCACCTCGCGCAGGACGCGGGCGGGCACTCCCATGACCACCGCACGTGAGGGAACGTCACGCGTGACCACCGCGCCCGCGGCGACGAACGCCTCTTCGCCGATCTCCACGCCGGGGGTCAGCACCGTGCCACCGCCCACACGGCACGCGCGCCGCAGCGTGGCGCCGCGCAAGGTGGATTCGGAGTCCCGCCCACCCCCATGGCGCGCCATCGTGTCGTCGTTGGTCGTGGTCACGCCCGGGCCGACGAACACGTCGTCCTCGATCACCGTGCCCGCGGTCAGGTAAACGCTCGTCTGCACGCGCACGCGGGCGCCCACTAGGACGTCGTTGTCGACCACGCTTCCCCGTCCGATCACCGAGCCCGGGCCGATCCGCGTGCGCTCGCGCACGTAGCTCTGGTCGCCGAGGATCGACCCCTCCTCCACGCGTGCGCCCGCGAAGACCACGGCTCCGCAGCAGACCTTCACGTCCTTGCCCAGCTCCAGCCGGCTGACCTCGCCCGCCGCGGAGGAGCCGGGGGCCAAGCGCGGGCGCTTGCCCAGCACGACGTGGTCCTCGATCACGCAGCCATCGCTGATCTGAGTGCCCTCGTGCACGACCACGTAAGCGCCAAATGACACCCCTCTGCCAATTTGCACGTCTTTCCCAAGCATCAACCCAGGCGCCCGCGGATCCTCACTCAGCGCGCTCATAGGCGGATGACGTTCTCGGCGTGGGTGCTCCGGGTGACGCCGCGCAGATCGACGACCTGCCTGGCCTGCTGGATGACGAGCTCGTGGTCGACGCTGGGGTGGGCGGTGACGATCAGCGTCAGGTCGGCGTCCTGCAGGGTCGCCTCCAGGGGCTGGCTTTCCAGGTCGAACTCTCCGAGCGCGGGCACGTGCGGGTCGTGATAACGCAAATCCGCGCCGAGCGCCTGCAGCAGCGTGATGATCTTCAGCGCTGGGCTCTCGCGGATGTCGCCGACGCCGGGCTTGTAGCTGACGCCGAGCACCGCGATCCGCGCACCCTTGACCGGCAGGCCGGCGTCGTTCAGCACACGCTCGACCTTCGCCACGCAGTGGTAAGGCATCTGCTGGTTGACCTTCCCCGCCAGCTCGATGAACTCGGTCGTCATGTCGAACTCCCTGGCGCGCCAACTCAGATAAAACGGGTCGACGGGTAGGCAGTGCCCGCCCATCCCCGGACCCGGCTCAAAGCGCATGAACCCATAGGGCTTGGTGGCCGCCGCGTCGACGACCTCCCAGATATCGATCCCCATCCGGTCGGTCAGCAACGCGAGCTCGTTGACGAGCGCGATATTCACCGAGCGGAAGATGTTCTCCAGGAGCTTGGTCAGCTCCGCCGCCTCGGGGCTCGAGACACGCACAAGGTGCTCGCACACCAGCCCGTAGATCTCCTCCGCGCGCTGCGCACACGCATCCGTCAAGCCCCCCACGACCTTCGGGGTGTTGCGCAGCGTGTAGTCCGTGCGGCCCGGGTCGACCCGCTCTGGGCTGAACGCCAGATGGAAGTCCCGGCCCGCCACCAGACCTGAGGCTTCGAGCAGCGGCGCCACCTGCTCCCTGGTCGTGCCTGGATACGTCGTCGACTCGAGCACCACCAGCTGCCCGGCCTGCAACACCTCCGCCAGTGCGCGCGTCGCGTCGATCAAAGGCCCCAGATCCGGCTCGCGGTTACGCGTCAGCGGCGTCGGCACACACACCAGCACCGCATCCGCCTTGGCCAAACGCGCATATCGCGTGCTCGCGTGGATACGCCCACCGACCTCCCGCAGCAGCTCAGAGGGAACGTCCTCGATGTACGAGTCCCCCGCCTCGATCGCCTCGATCTTCCGCGAATCGAGATCGACCGCGACCACATCGCAGCCCTCCCCAGCGAACGCCACCGCCAGCGGCAGGCCCACATAACCCAGCCCGATCACGCCAACGGTCGTCATTGGACCGGGCAGTCTACGGCCTGGCCCCCTCGCTCTGCAGCGAGCGCATGTCGGCCCGCACCATGCGCGCCGACCAGCTCTCCGAAGGAGAGTCGCGGTTTCCACCCCAGGCGCTCGCGCGCCTTGCTCGGATCCCCCACGCTCGGTGTGCTCTCCCGGGCGCGCACCAGCGTTGGATCGACACGCAGATAGCGCTCGGCCTCGAGATCGACGCACGCGAACGCCGCCTGTGCAAACTCGGCGACCGTGTGCGGCACGCCACTCGCCAGGACGAAGTCCTCAGGGCGCTCCTGTTGGAGCATCAGCCGGGCCCCGCGCATGATGTCCCCCGCGAAGGACCAGTCGCGCACCGCGCTGAGGTCCCCCAGCGTCAGCTCCTGACTGCAGCCCCAGGGCGATCGCCGCCGCCCCGCGCGTGATCCTGCGCGTCACGAACCGCTCGGGACGGCGCTCTGACTCGTGGTTGAAGACGATCCCCGAGCACGCGTAGGACCCGTCGTGCTCGCGCACCGCTCCCACCAGGCGGTGGGCGGCGAGCTTGGCGATCGCATAGGGCGTGGTGGGATGACACGGCGTGTCCTCGCGCTGCGGGCTCTCGTGCGCCTCGCCGAACATCGCGCCGGATGCCGCCACGAACACTCGCGTGTCGGGGCTGCGCTCGCGCACGACCTCGAGTAGCGTGGCCGTCGAGCCGGCGATCGCGCTCAACGCCTGGGCAGGGTGCTCCCACGAGGCGGGAACGAACGACGGGCCTCCGAGGTGGTAGATCTCGGTGGGCCGGCTGTCCTCGATCGCTCCTCGCAGGAAGCTCAGATCGAGCGGATCGCCGAACACCACGCCGACGCGCTCGCGCAAGTGCTCCGCGCAGCCGAGTGAGCGGCCCGGCGCTCCGCGCACCAGGCCGGTGACGCGGTAGCCCTGCTCCAGCAGCAGCTCTGTGAGAAACGATCCGTCCTGGCCGGTGATGCCGGTCAGGAGAGCGCGTTTGCTCGTGTCGGTGTCTGACGCTGGGGACACGGCCGGGAGCTTAGGGCCTATCCCGAATGGGTCACCGCATCGTAGATGCAGGACAGCGACGTAGCCACCCGCTCCGGCGCACATAGGGCGCGGACGCGCTCCAATCCCCATGTGCCCGCCGCACGATCGCCAGCCAGGCGTCCGATCGCCAGCGCCAGCGCGCCGGCGTCGCCTGGCGGAACGAGACTCTGCTCGTCGAGCAGCTCTCCGAGCGCGCCCACTCGGCTGGCGACCACCGGCAGACCCGCCGCCATCGCCTCGGCCGCCGCCAGCCCAAAGGTCTCGGCCGAGCGCGAGGGGACCAGCGCGATCGATGCTCCGGCGCGCAACGCGGCCAGCTCAGCGTCGTCCACGTGACCGACGAAGCGCACCTCTGAGTCGCCGGCTCGTGCTTGTAGCGCGTCTCGCTCGAGTCCCTCGCCGGCGATCACCAACTCGATGCCAGCCCTCCGGCATGCATCGATCGCGACATCCACCCCCTTCTCGGCCGCCAAGCGCGAAACCACCAGCGCATAGGCACCAGGGAGTACCGAGGACTCGGCCACCGCCGCGCGCACCGGCGGGGCCAACACATGCACGCGCTCCCAGTCAAGCGGAGCGCCCAGCTCACGCAGCCGCTCGCGCGCAAACTCGCTCGGCACGATCACCGCGTCGGCCTGATCGGCCAGACGGCGCTGCCACAGCGCCAGCGACGCGCCATAGGCAGCCGCCTCTGGAAGGTTGGCGCGACAGTTCAGGCGTACCCCCGGCAGCGTGTCGCGCCCATGACAGCGCGTGCACTCCGCTCCGCGCGTGAAGCACACGCCGATCGCGCAGACGATCCGGTACTGGTGTAAATGCAGCACGACACGCGCCCCGGCCTCGCGAGCCGCCGCCAGAGCACGCCAGCCGAGCGTCGGGTTGAGATTGTGCGCGTGGAGGACACGCGCGCCGGTAAGCCGCACCGCGCTGCCAACCTCCTCGGGTTTCAGACCCCCGCGCAGCAGCCCGGCCGCCGCCCAGCCCCGGCTGAGGCTCGCCGAGTCCCGGCCCAACAGCTCCACCTGCTCTCCCAGCTGCTCTCCGACCAGCGCCATCAGATCCTCGACCACGCGCTCCTCACCGCCCGTGGTGCGGTAACGGTTGTGTAGGAACAGGACCATGTGAGCGTCAAACCTAGACTGTTCGGATCATGACCCCCTCGGCATCGATCGTGATCCCCACCCGCGCACGTCCGACCTATCTGGAGGTGGCGCTCGCCTCGATCGTCCCGCAGGCGCGGGCCGCGGGGGCCGAGGTCCTGGTGATCGATGACGCCGTGGCCTCGATGGCGACGCGAGCACTGGTAGAGCGCCTCGGCGCCCGCTATGAGCCTAATTCCGATCCGTTCGGCTTGAACGTGGCCCGCAACACCGGCGTGGAGCGCTCGACCGGGGAGCTGGTGGTGTTTGTCGACGACGACGTCCGAGTGCGCCCAGGATGGCTGACGGCGCTGCTCAGGGCGGCAGAGGGATACCCCGACGTCGACGTCTTCACCGGTCCGATCGAGCCTCGCCTGGAGGGCTCTCGGCTGCGCAGCTGCGGTCGCGAGGGACCGCCCATCACCTCGCTGCAGCTGGGCGCGCGGGACACGGATACGCGCTACGCCTGGGGCGCCAACATGACGATCCGCCGCGCCGCTCTGGAGCGAGTCGGTCCGTTCGATGTCTCGCTCGAGCACGGTGGCGACGAGCAGGAGTGGCAGGACCGCCTGCGCGCCGAGGAGCCGGACGCTCGGGTCCTGTACGTCGCGGCCGCGGCGCTCGAGCACCGACGCGCGGGCACGGATGCGCGTCTGCGCTCGCTCGCCCGCGCCGCCTACACGCGTGGGCGCGCCAGCCGTCGCTTCGAGCGCTTTCGTGGCGAGGCTGCTGGGCGGCCTTCAGGCGGCGGCGGGCGAGTCCCAAGCCCCTCGCGCGAGCTGCTCACGCTCCTCGGCTGCTTGGGGCATGTGCTCCGCCGCCGCTGCCCCGCCGGGCTGGTGATGGTCGCGCACAGCGCCGGGCGTCTGCGGGAAAGCCTGCGCGAAGCGCGTGGCGAGGCGCCGACGAGCTACGAGTTGGGCGGTACGACGGGCGCAAGCGGACTGGGCGAAGTGGTCGATGACTTCCTCTCCGGCGCGAGCGGCACTGTCGGAGGTGTCGATGCCGTCCGCCGCGGCGTGCAGGACGAGGCGGTAAATGCCTGGGAGCTGGCGAGCGGTCAGCGCCTGCGGTTGTATCTTGCGGCACGGCGCGATCCGTCCCCACGGAAGGTGCTCGTGCTCGGTGTCGAGCGCCCCGAGAATCGCGCGCTGGCACAGAAGATTCGCACCGAGCTGTTGCGCTCCCGCCACGATGTCGAGCTGCACACGGGTGCGCCCGGGAGATCTCGGCAAGTTCGAGAACCTCAACCGGATGCTCACGGCTGAGGTCGGTGCTCAGGTGGGTGAGTCTTCAATCGGAGACCACGATTGGCTGCTGCTGATCGACGATGACGTGCTGCTGCCTCGCGGCTTCCTCGACCGCTTCCTGTTCCTCGCCGAGCGCTTCTCGCTCGATCTCGCCCAACCCGCTCATCGCCTGAACTCCCACGCCGCCTGGCTGCTCACCCGCCGCCGCCCGTTCAGCGTCGTGCGCGAGACTCCCTTCGTGGAGATCGGCCCGGTTACCGCCTTTTCCCGCCGCACCTTCTCCACCCTGCTGCCCTTCCCCGAGCTGCGCATGGGCTGGGGACTGGACGCCCACTGGGCGGCCCTCGCCCGCGAGCGGCACTGGCGCTGCGGCGTGCTCGACGCCGTCGCGATCCGCCATCGCGTGGCGCCCGCGGCCTCCGCCTACTCGCGCGAGGCGGCGATCGCCGAGGCGCGTGCCTTCCTCGCCGAGCGACCGTATCTGAGCGCCCACGAAATACAACGCACCTTGGCCACCCACCGCGGCTGGTGAAGGTTGCCGTCGTAGCCGAGTTCTACCCGCGCCAGGGCGACCCGGTGCTGGGCGTCTGGGCTCACCGCCAGGCGCTCGCCGCGCGCGACGGGGGTGCGGAGGTGCGCGTGCTGGTCCTGCATCGCCTGATCCCCCCGCGTGCCTCGCTCTCGGCCGGAGCACTCGGCGCCTACAGCGCATTGGCCGAGCTTGTGCGCGAGCCACGCAAGCAGACCCATGACGGCCTGCAGATCTCCTATATCCCATACATCTCGCCACCCCGCTCGGGCTCCTATGCGAGTTGGGGCGCATGGGCCGCGCCGGCCCTTGGGCTGGCCCTGCGCCGGCTACGTCGCTCGTTTAGGTTCGACCTGATTCATGCCCACAACGCCGTGCCGGCCGCTGACGCCGTACGCCGTACACGCCTGGACGTGCCGCTGGTCGTCTCCGTGCACGGCGGCGACGTGCTCTACACGGCTGCAGCGCCGCCAACCGGCACCCCCGCGGGCGCCGTTGCGGTGGCACGCGGGCTGGGCGCCGCCCGCTTGGTGCTCGCCAACAGCCAGGGGATCGCCGAGCTGGCGCAAACGCACGGCGCCGGCGAGACGCGTGTGGTGCACCTCGGCACCGATCTACCCGCGACCCCGGATCCGTCGCGTCGCGCGAGAGCCGCAACCCAGCCCACGCTGGTGACAGTGGCGCACCTGGTTGCACGTAAGCGTCACGCCGATGTACTACGCGCCGTGGCGGTGCTTGGAGCGCGACATCCGACGCTGCGCTATGCGATCGTCGGCGAAGGCCCCGAGCGAGTTGCGCTCGAAGGACTTGCCGCCCGTCTGGGAATCTCCGAGCGAGTCGAGTTCCATGGGCAGCTGGCACCCGCGGAGGCGCTCGAGGCGGCACGGCGATGCACGCTGTTCGTGATGCCCTCAACCGAGGAGGCGTTCGGGGTGGCCTACATCGAGGCGATGGCCGGCGGCCTGCCCGCGATCGGGTGTCGCGGCGAGCCTGGGCCCGAGGAGATCGCCGCCGCCGGCGACGGATTCATGCTCGTGCCTCCCGGCGACATCGAGCGACTATCTCAGCGCATCGACGAGCTCCTATCCGACACGCACCGGCTGCGCGAGGCCTCCCAGCGCGCACGTGCGACCGTAGCCGCCCACTTCACCTGGGAGCGCTGCGGCGCAGAGACGCTCGCCGCCTACGAGCACGCCCTTGGGGAGGAGGCAAGGGCGGGGGGGATCAATCATGAAGCCCGTCCTGTTTGTCACCGGGCATGCGCCACCCGACCGTGTCGGCGCATTCGCACGCCTGCACGAAGCCGAGAATGTCGAGTTCGCGCTGTTCGGGGGACCCTCCAAGCACGGAGGGCCCGGGTCCTCCGCGGAGCAGGCGCTCGACGGCGATCTGCCCTTCCCGCACCGCTACATTCGCCAACACGAGCCGGTGGCGCTGGCCGCCAGCGGGCGCTATCGCGCGGTCGTCTGCTCCACCAGCGGGCGCATCGCAATGGGTGCGACTTGGGCGGGCGCGCGTCGCGCCAAGCTGCCGCTGGTCCTGTGGAGCGCGCTGTGGTCCCATCCACGCAGCGCGGCGCACGCCCTCAGCTTCCTCGCGTTGCGGCGGCTGTACCGCTCCGCGGATGCTGTTGTCACCTACGGATCGCACGTCAGCGCCTACGTACGCGCACGCGGTGCTCACAACGTGCACATTGCTCCCCAGGCGGTCGACAACGACTTCTGGAGCGCGTCTGAAATCGCCCCACCGAGCTGGCCGATCGGGGGTCTGTCAGCCTGGCCTGAGCAAGTTGCGACGAAGTTCCTGTTTGTAGGTCGCCCAGTCCGGGAAAAGGGATTAGGGGTGCTTACCGAGGCCTGGCATGCAGCGGGTCTTCACGCCCCGACCGCCGCGCTCGTCCTCGTCGGTGTGGGATCCGGCCCCCCTCGGGTCCCCGCCGGCGGCGCGGCGGGACACGCCGGGGAAGAGATCCTCCGCATGGACACCGTGACGCCCATCGAGCTGCGTAGTCTCTACGCCGAATCTGACGTCCTGGTCGTCCCGTCGATCCCGACAAGCACGTTTCGCGAGCCCTGGGGCTTGGTCGTCAACGAGGCGATGAACCGCGAGCTGGCAGTGATCGCGAGCGACGCCGTCGGCGCAGCCGCCGGCGGGCTGGTGCGCAATGACGAGAGCGGCCTGGTGGTGGCAGCCGGCGATCGCGCCGCGCTGGCGGACGCGATGCGCCGCCTAGCCGGCGACCCAGCGATGCGGCTACGTCTGGGCAAAGCCGGCGCGCGTGACGTGCGCGCCTTCACCTACGACGCTTGGGCCGCGGGCTTTACCGCGGCGCTCGCTACCCTCGGCCTCGCCCGGGAGCGTTGGTAGCGTTACCACGCCCGATCATGAGAACCGTCATCCCCAAGCGAGCGCTGGCCCTACCGGCCGCGCTGCTGATCGTGTTCCTGCTGTTCGCGACACCCGCCGACGCCGATATCGGCGAAAAGATCATTCTCAGGTGCACCCACGGCGAATCGCTGCGTGGCTTTAGCCAGAAGGACTACAGCAAGGCCCTGAAAGAGCTTGAAACGAGCCTCGAAGAGTACAGCGGCTGCGCCAGCCTGATCCACCAGGCCCAGCTGGCCGCCGCGGACTCTCGCGGAGGGTCCAGCGGCAGAGGCGGCGGATCGGCCGCGACGGGCGCGAGCGCCACCCCACCCGCCACGCCGGCTGAGCGCAGAGAGCTGAACAGCGCGCCGCGCGCCGGCTCGACTCCACAACAGGTGGGCAATCAGATCATCCGCCCCGGCGTCGTGCACGCCGACATCGCCTCAGCTCTCAGCTCGCTACCCAACCCCCTGCTGGCCATCCTGGCATTCCTGCTCGCATGCGCGCTCGCGCTCGCGGGCGGAGAGATCCGAAACCGTGTCCGCAACCGTCACCACAACTGATCCCACCCCGCCGACGGGCCGCGCTCCGGCGCTCGATCACGAGCGTGGATCGGGTCCCCGTCGGGCCGGGCGGGCACCTGATCCCGCCGAAGGATCGCGGCGACCGCCGCTCGCGGATCGAGCGCCGGTGTGGTGGACGGCGCTGACGTGCGCCGCGATCTTCTGCTTCATCACTTTCTTCGCCGGGGGCGGTCTCCCACCCGTCCAGCAGGCGACGACGACGGAGATCATCCTCACGCTCGGCTGCGGCGTGATCGTGGCCGGCGCGGTGATTCTCACGCCCCAGGGGAGAAGGGTGTACGGACTGTGGCCGTTTGGGCTGCTGCTCGTGTTCGCCGCGCTGAGCGCGCTGTCGGTGGTGTGGTCGGTGCAGCCCGATGCCAGCTGGCAAAACGCCGGGCTGATGTTCGCCTACAGCGCCGTCTTCGGCACCGCCGTCGCGCTCGCCCGTGCCGCCCCAGCCCACTGGCCCGCGGTGCTCGGCGGGGTGATCTTGGCGGCCGTTGTGGTGTGCGGCTATGCCCTGCTGACGAAGGTCTTTCCCGCACAGCTCGACGCTCACGACATCTACGCGCGCCTGCAGGCGCCATACGGCTACTGGAACGCAACCGGCCTGACCGCCGCGATGGGCGTGATCGGCTGCATGTGGCTGGGCGCGCGCCGCAGCGGACACGCGCTGCTGAGCGCGCTGGCCTACCCGGCGATGAGCCTGCTGCTGCTCACGCTGATGCTGGCTTATTCCCGTGGGGCGTTGTTCGCGCTGGCGCTAGGCCTGGCCCTGTGGTTTTTGGTCGTGCCGCTGCGCCTGCGCGGCGCCACCGTGCTGCTCGCCGGCGCCGCCGGCGCCGGGGTCGTAGTGGCATGGGATTTCTCGCGGCATGCGCTCAGCACCGACAGCGTCGCGTTGCACGCGCGCGTGATCGCTGGGCGCCAGCTCGGCGCGCTGGTGGTCGCGATGCTCGTCGTCCTCGCGATCGCCGGGGTGGCGATTCGCTTCTGTACCGACCGACGGGCGGGCGGGGTGATTTCGGCCCGGACACGGCACAACGCCGGGGCGATCCTCCTGAGCATCATTGTGCTTTCAGTGATCGCCTTCGCGGGGGCGCTCGGCGCCAGTCACCGCGGGTTTACGGGCTCCATCTCGCATGGCTTTCACTCGCTCACCAACCCCCACGCCGCCGTTCCGCCCAACACCCCCGGTCGCCTGACCGCAATCGGCAGCGTCCGTGCGCGCTACTGGAACGAGGCGCTGAAGGTCTTCCAAGCCCACCCCGTCCTCGGCGCCGGCGCAAGGAGCTACGGGACCGCCCGCCTGCGTTATCGCACCGAGGATCTCGAAGCCAATGATGCTCACGGCTTCGTCGTGCAGACCCTCGCCGATCTCGGCCTCGTGGGACTGGCGATCGTCCTGTTCCTGCTCGCGGCGTGGATGGCCGCGGCGGGACGCTCCACACACCCCTTCAACCGACGCTGGAGGCGCTGGCGCTGGCGAGCTGAGCCGCTGCCGTATACGCCCGAGCGTGTCGGCATGCTCAGCATGCTCTGCCTCGTGGTCTGCTTCGGCATCCACTCCACGGTCGACTGGAGTTGGTTTGTCCCCGGTGACGCCTGCGTGGCCCTGCTCTGCGCCGGCTGGCTCGCTGGCCGAAACGGGGATGCTGGCCGATTCGGGGACGCGAGCGAGGGGAGTGTCTCCCGAATCGGTCAAGGGCGAGTGTCTCCCGGCTTCGGCCGCGGGCCATTGGGGAGTGCGGCGGACGGCGAGCGCCAGAGCAAGGGACGCCTACCCTCCCTGCGGGAGTTGGGCCCTCTGCGCCTTGGCGTCGCCGCGGCCGCCGTGATCGCGGCGCTGCTCGCCGCTTGGGCACAGCGCCAGCCGCAGCGCTCGGCCGACGCCTCCCAGGAAGCGCTGGCTCTGAGCGCCCGCGATCCAGCCGCCGCGCGGGCGGCGGCGCAGAACGCCGTCGACTACGACCCGCTCTCGGCGGAAGCGCTGTTCACCCTCTCCAGGATCCAGCAGAACGCCGGCCAGAGCGCGCTGGCGCGCGCGACGCTCGTGCGAGCGGTGCACCTCCAACCCTCCAACCCTCAGACGTGGCAGACGCTGGGCGAATATGACTTGCAGACGGGCAACCCCAGGGCCGCGCTGAAGGAGCTGCGCGCGACCGTCTACCTGAACCCCGAGGCAGTCGCACCGCTGTCGGCGATCGAACATGACCCCGCGCTGCTCGCCATCCAGAACGCCTACATCCAAGCCCTGCGCGAGACCATGCTGACTAAAACCGCGACCGTCGTGCGCTCGCCAGCAGCTGGCGCCGGGCGCCAGGCGGCCCTCCGGCGCTCCGCACGTCGACATCGTGAAAGCCAAAGTCCTCGAGCAGCTCGGTGAGCGTACGGCGCGTGTAGAAGCGCAGGTGATCGGCGCGGGGATCGAAGTGGGCATCGAAGGCACGTGGAGCAAGCGCCCACCGGAGCATCTGCAGGCGCCCGTGGCTGGGCGTGCTCAGCAGCAGGACGCCACCGGAGCGCAGCACACGGCGCAGCTCAGATAGCCAACCGGCGGTATCGGCGACGTGCTCGATCACCTCACCCGCCCACACGGCGTCAAAGCTCGCGTCCCGCAGCGGCCACGCTCCTTGCGCCGGCACCTGACGTAGGTCGAGCTCCGGATAGCGCAAGCGCGCACGGCGCAACGGCTCCGCGGCGACGTCGATCCCCACCACCTCGGCCTCCGCGCGCGCGAGCACGGAGGCAAAGCGCCCCTCGCCACAGCCCACGTCGAGGACTCGCGCGCCCGCGGAAACATGTGCGAGCAGGAAGGCGCGCCGCATCCCCTCCTCGGCTGGATCCAGCCCCTCGGGCACCCCCTGCCACAGGGCCTCGTGGTAGTCGCCTGTAGCTGGCATCCTCGGCAAGGCTAGAGCGCGGGAGATGGTTGCAACGCAAACGCCACGACAATCATCTCGGCCTCGAACCGACTATGTTGCCTTGCGTGCATTCCCCGGGGACGCCGCGAACTCGCGTGAGCAGTCGATGACGCGCTCGTGAGAGTCGCCTTCGACAGCCGCCGGGCCACCGATCCACGCGGTGTCGGACGCTACTCCCGCTGCCTGCTCGACGCACTGCGCAACACGGCCGGCGGCGAGGCCGAGATCGAGGAGACCCACCGCCCACGGCGCGCCTCCGACGTCTTCCATGCCCCCTGGATGGAGGGCGCGATGCTGCGCAGCCCATGCCCGATGATCGTCACGCTGCACGACCTCGCGGCGCTCAAGCGCCGCAGCGAGCACCTGCGCACAGGCGTGCGTCTGCGTCTGCGTCAGCTGGCGGTACAGCGAGCCATGCGCGTGATCGTGCCTACCGAAGCGGTCGCCAACGACGCCGTCGAGCGTCTCGGCCTGGAGCGTGAGCGCGTCGTCGTGATCGCCGAGGCGCCCGACTCGATGATGTATCCGCGCCCAGCTGACGAGATTGCCGAGGCACGCGCGCGCTTTGCTTTGCCCGAGCGCTATCTGGTGTGGGTTGGAGGACTGCAGCACCCCGATCCGCGCAAGCATGTCGCCAAGCTCGCGGCGACTCCTCGCGATCTGCCGCTGGTGCTGGTCGGTCCCACGCGCCCCTGGGCACACGAGCTGCCCGACGTGACGCTCACCGGACACGTCTCTGACGAGCATCTCGCCGCCATCTACTCCGGCGCCCACGCGCTCGTGATGCCATCCGAAGATGAGGGCTTCGGGCTGCCGGCCGTCGAGGCGCTGGCCTGCGGCACACCGGTCGTCGCCTGCGAGGTCCCCGCCCTACGCGAGGTTCTCGACGAGCGGGCCACGTTCGTGGCGGCGGGCGACCTGCAGGCGCTGGTCCTCGCCGCGCAGGAGAGCAGCCGCCCGGCGCCAGCACCGCCCGCTTGGACTTGGGAGGATGCCGGGCGTGCCACCTGGCAGGTCTACGAGCAGGCTGTGGCGGGAGCTCAGTAGGCGCCGCGCTGCATGATTACCGCAGGGATCGTCTTCAGGATGATCGTCAGATCGAGCGCCAGCGACCAGCGCTCCAGGTAGATGAAGTCGAGGTGCACGAGGTCATCGAAGTCGAGCTCCGAGCGACCTGAGACCTGCCACAAGCCGGTGATCCCGGGGAGTACGAGGTAGCGCTTGCGATGCCAGTCTTCAAGCATCTCGTAGTCGCGCTCGGGCAGCGGACGCGGACCCACGAGCGACATCTCGCCGCGCAGCACGTTCACCAGCTGGGGCAGCTCGTCCAGCGAGTAGCGCCGCAGCGCCCGGCCCACCCGTGTCATTCGCGGGTCATCACGGATCTTGAACAGCGCCCCCGATGCCTCGTTGAACTCTTCCAGGTCGGCTTGGCGCTGCTCGGCGTCGGTGTGCATCGTGCGGAACTTCAAGCACGCGAAGGGTCGCTGGCCGATTCCGCGGCGCGTCGAGCGGAACACGATCGGCCCACGTGATGACACGCGTACGGCGAGCACGATCAGGAGCAACAGCGGACTGAGTAGCAACAGCAGCAGCGTCGCGCCCACCAGGTCGAAGGTGCGCTTCAGCGCGAAGTCAATCCCCTCGAACACAGGCGAGCTCAACTCGAACAGCGGCACCGACTGGCCCGGCACGAACTCGGCGCGGTGGATCAGGATCTCCATCGTCGACGGCACCAAGCGCACGCGCACGCCACGCTGGTGGCAGTGGTCGACCAGCTCCACAGCCTCGACCTGCGGGAAATCCGGATCGGCGATGATCACCTCGTCGATCCGTTCGTTGTCGAGCACGTCCTGGAGCTTCGCCAGTGAGCCCAATGAGCGCAGGCCATTGGCAGGCAACTCGTTGGGCGAGAGAAAGCCGACGACCTCGATCGGCGAGTGCGGCGCGTCCGCGAGCGCGTGGGCGACATCGCGGATGTGCTTGCCCGTGCCGACCAGCACCGCACGGCGCCGATAGCCGGCCGCGCGCAGCAACACTCCCGTCAACCACTCGTAGGCACCGCGCAACGAGGAGAGGTACAGCAGCGCGAAGCCCAGCGAGCCGTAGAAGATGTAGAAGCTTTGAAAGTGTTCGCCGCTGACGACCGCGAACACCAGCGCGAGGAACGCCACCTGGAACAGCGCCCCCACGATCCGCGACAGGCCCGGACGCTGCGCCCGCTCGGCGTATAGCCCCGAACGCGCGAACAGCAGCGCGGTCACGAGATAGGCGAAGGGGAGGAAGTGCCGTGTCTCGTGGTAGGCCGGGCTCACGCCCACGTTGCTCAGCACTGCCGCCTTCAGCACCAGCGCCGTGAGAATCGCGAGCGCCACACCCACGAAGTCGAGCGCCAGCAGGGAAAGCACGCGTGCCAGCCGCCTGGCCGTGGCCATTCTCAGCAGGAACGACATCGCCGGCGGGCGCTTGCTGCGCATGTCCCGGTCGGAAGGCTCCTTGCGCGCCGTCGCCTCAGACAGCGTCGATCTGGCCGCCTCGGAGCGTGGCGTGTCTGAGGGTGCCGCGTCGGAGTGGGCCGCGTCGGCGTGGGCCGCGTCGGCGTGGGCCGGGGGGGAGAGTATCCGCCCACCACGCGAGGAAGGTGGTCGGGGAGCCGGCGGGGCGGACGTTCCTGAAGGATGTGGTCCCATCTCGCTACTCACAACGTCTCAGACTCGCAGATGTAGCGGTCGTGCCACCCGCCAGCGCTGTCGTCCATCCGCCTCTTACTACCCCCAATCTCCGCAAAGGATGCTTCTGGGAAGCATCTCGCAATCACGATTGCGGTGAGCAGACTCAGCCGATTAGGACCTTGGCGCCGGAGGCGTCGATCGTGCGCTGCAGGCCCTCACGCAGCGTCACCTGCGGAGACCACCCCAGCAGCTCCCCGGCAAGCGTGATGTCGGGCTTGCGCTGCTTGGGGTCATCGACGGGGAGCGCCTCGTGCACGATCCCCGATTTTGAGGAGGTCAGCTCGACGATCGTCTCCGCCAGCTCGAGCAGCGTGAACTCGTCGGGGTTGCCGATGTTCACGGGGTCGTGAAAGCCCGACTCGGCTAGCGCGATCATTCCGGCGATCAGGTCCGAGACGAAGCAGAACGAGCGCGTCTGGCTGCCGTCGCCGAACACGGTAATCGGGCGGTCCTGCAGCGCTTGGCGTAGGAACGTCGGGATCGCGCGACCGTCGTTCGGGCGCATGCGCGTGCCGTAGGTGTTGAAGATCCGCATGATCGCCGTGTCGACGCCCTGCTGGCGGTGGTAGGCCATCGTGAGCGCCTCCGCGTAGCGCTTGGCCTCGTCGTACACGCCCCTTGGCCCGATCGGGTTGACATGCCCCCAGTAGGACTCGCGCTGCGGGTGCTCCTGCGGGTCGCCATACACCTCGCTCGTGGAGGAGATCAGGAAACGCGCCCGCTTCGCCTTCGCCACACCGAGCGTGTGGTGGGTGCCGTAGGAGCCGACCTTCAACGTGTGCAGCGGCAGCCGCAGGTAGTCGATCGGTGACGCCGGCGACGCCAGGTGATAGACGAAGTCGATCGACTCATCAATGAAATAGGGCTCGATGATGTCCAAATGCAGGAACGTGAAACCCGGATCCTGGATGTGCTCGATATTGGCCAGCGAGCCCGTCTCCAAGTTATCGACGCAGATCACCCGGTTACCGCGCGCCAACAGCTCATCGCACAGATGCGACCCCAAGAACCCGGCACCGCCGGTGACTAGACAGGTGGCCACGGATGGCAGGATAACCTCTCCGGCCATGAGCGAACCCGAAGAGCACCTCACCGTCGCCCCGATCGTCGGGGCCAAGGACCCTCGCCGCTTCACCGACTCGGGGATCGAGATCTCCGAGCTCTACACGCAGGACGACCTGCCGGAGAAGCTCGAGCTGGGTGAGCCCGGCGAGTTTCCCTACACGCGCGGCGTGCACCGCGAGATGTACCGCAAGCAAACCTGGACGATGCGCCAATACGCCGGCTACGCATCCGCGAAGGAGTCAAACGAGCGCTACCGCTATCTGCTCTCCAAGGGCTCGACCGGGCTGTCGATGGCGTTTGACCTACCCACCCAGCTGGGCCTGGACTCCGATAACCAGCGCTGCCTCGGCGAGGTCGGCCGCACGGGCGTGGCGATCGACACGATCGACGACATGCGCACGGCGTTCGACGGCATCCCGCTCGATCAGGTCTCCACGTCGATGACGATCAACGCCCCCGCCGCCTGCCTGCTCTTGCTGTACGAGCTCGTCGGCGAGGAGCAGGGCGTGCCCTCCGAGCAGCTGCGCGGCACGACCCAGAACGACGTGCTGAAGGAGTACATCGCCCGCGGCAACTACATCTACCCGCCCGTCCCGACGATGCGCCTGACGACCGACCTGTTCCAGTACTGCCACGAGAACGTGCCGAAATGGAACACGATCTCGATCTCCGGCTATCACTTCCGCGAGAAGGGCTGCTCGGCCGTGCAGGAGGTCGCCTTCACGCTGTCCTCGGGGATCGCCTACGTCCAGGCCGCAATCGACTCTGGGCTGAACGTCGACGAGTTCGCGCCGCGGTTGGCGTTCTTCTTCAACGGCCACAACAACGTCTTCCAGGAGGTCGCCAAGTTCCGCGCCGCGCGGCGCATGTGGGCGCAGATCATGCGCGAGCGCTTCGGCGCGACGAACCCGAAGGCGACGATGCTGCGCTTTCACACCCAGACCGGCGGCGTCACGCTGACCGCCCAACAGCCGGAGAACAACATCGTGCGGGTCGCTTTGCAGGGCTTTGCGGCCGTCTGCGGCGGCACCCAGTCGCTGCACACCAACGGCTTCGATGAGGCGCTCGCGCTGCCCACCGAGCGCGCCGCGAAAATCGCGCTGCGCACGCAGCAGGTCCTGGCGCACGAGTCCGGCGCCACCGACACCGTCGACCCATTTGCCGGCTCCTACTTCGTCGAGTCGCTGACCGATGAGATCGAACTGCGCGCCAACGAGCTGATCGCAAAGGTCGACGCGCTCGGGGGATCGGTCAACGCAATCCAGTTCATCACCGGCGAGATCGACGAGTCCGCCTGGGGCTACCAGGAGCGCTACCGCATCGGCCAGGACATCGTCGTGGGCGTCAACAAGTACGAGGAAGAGGGCATCGAGGTTCCCGATCTGCTGCGCGTCGACCCCGAGTCCGAGCGCGAACAGGTCGACCGCCTGAGGAAGTTCAAGGCAGAGCGCGATCAGGCACTCGCCGAGCAGCGCCTACGGGAGCTGCGTGGCGTCGCACGCGGCTCGGAGAATCTGCTGCCCGCGATCCGCCAGGCGCTCAAGGATCGCTGCTCCTTGGGCGAGGTCTGCGGGGCGATGCAGGACGTGTTCGGCAAGTACGCGCCGACGTTTTGAGCCCCGGCCGCCACAGCAGCTAGGCTTTCGCCCGTGCTCGTAGCCGTCGCGTTCTACGAAGTCGTTCTTGCCCTGCACATCCTCGCGGTTGTGATCGCTTTTGGCGCCACGTTTGCCTATCCGGTCCTGCTTGGTGTAGTCGCAAAGTCAGACACGCGCGCCCTGCCCGCCCTCTATCGAGCGCTCCATGCGATCAGCCAGCGCGTGATCATGCCCGGGGTCGCGGCGATCGTGATTTTTGGGATCTACCTCGCCTCCCATCTACACCTCTGGAGCACGTTCTTTGTGCAGTGGGGCCTAGGCGTCGTGATCGTGATCGGAGCCGTCGAGGGCGCCTACCTCGGTCCGCGGGAGAAGCGTCTGATCGAGGTCGCCGAGCAGGACGTGGCGGGCGCGGGCGAGGGGCCGGTGAGCTTCAGCGCGGAGCATGACTCGCTCGTGCGGGTGATCGGCGGCGTGGGGGCTTTGATGGATTTGCTGGTCGTGATCACGATCTACTTCATGGCGACGCATACGGGCTAGTAGTCCCGGTGCTGGGCTCCCTCGGGCCGATACCCTGAGAGCCCTATGAGCCAGGGGTATCGAGTCGCCGTCGTCGGCGCCACCGGACAGGTGGGCACGCTGATGCTGAGTTTGCTGCGCGAGCGCGCATTTCCGGCGCGCGAGATCGTTGCGTTCGCCTCCGAGCGATCGGTCGGTCGGGTGCTGCAGGGCGCGGGTCCCGACGGCGCCGATCTGACGGTGCAGGGTCTCGCTGAGGAGTCGATCCAGGGCTTTGATCTCGCGCTGTTCTCGGCGGGCGGCTCGACCTCGGGCGAGTGGGCGCCTCGCTTTGCGGCGGGCGGCGCGGTGGTCGTCGATAACTCCTCGCGCTGGCGCATGAACGACGATGTTCCCCTCGTCGTCAGCGAGGTCAACCCCGAGGCGCTCGCCGACCACCGGGGAATCGTGGCGAACCCGAACTGCTCGACGATGCAGATGGTCGTGGCGCTGAAGCCGCTGCACGACGCGGCCGGGATCGAGCGGCTGGTGATCTCCACCTACCAGGCCGTCTCCGGCACCGGCAGGCAGGCCGTCGATGAGCTGCTCGAGCAGACGCGCACGCTGCTGGCCGGTTCGGGGACGGGAGCGGAGCGACTGTCTCCGGTTCGGCCGAACGCCAGATCGCCCCGCCGAGCACCTACGCGCATCAGATCGCCTTCAACGCGCTGCCCCACGCCGGCTCGTTCGCCGCCGGCGATGATCACACCGACGAGGAGCGCAAGCTGATGGGCGAGACGCGCAAGATCCTCGGCGATCCTTCGATCCGCGTGAGCGCGACCTGCGTGCGCGTGCCGGTGCTGACGGGACACTCCGAGGCCGTCAACGTGCAGACGCGCGAGCCCCTCTCCCCCGAGCGGGCACGGGAGCTGCTCGCGGCCGCGCCGGGCGTGAGCGTGCTCGACGATCCCAGCGCCGCGGTGTATCCGCTCGCGATCGACGCCGCCGGCCAGGACGACGTGTTCGTCGGGCGGATCCGCCGCGACCCCGGGCACGAGCGCGCGCTGGACATGTGGATCGTCGCCGACAACCTGCGCAAGGGCGCCGCGCTGAACGCGGTCCAGTTGGCTGAGTTGTTGCATGCGCAGGGCCTGCCCGGCGAGCGCCCTGCCGGCACCACGGCGGCTTAGCGTCCAGAGCGCCTCGTTGGGATCGGCGCATTTTGTGCGCATCGCCACGCTGAAGGAGTCCTCGCGGCGCGCGCGAAATGGTCTTCCGATGATCTCCTCGGAGGTGCAGCGCACTTTGGTCAAGTCCCCGCCCGAGCTGTGGGCGGAGCTCAGCGACCCGGTCTCCCTGGCGCGCCATCTCGGCGAGCTGGGGGAGATTCGCATCACTCGCGTCGAGCCGGAGAAGACCGTGGAATGGGAGGCCGCGGACACAACCGGCAAGGTGCTGCTGAAGGCATCGGGATGGGGCACGAAGGTGACGCTGACGGTCGCCCGCGAGCTCGCTGTGGTCGAGCCGCCGATCGAGCCCGCGCCGGAGTCCGCGGACGAAACGGAGCTTACGGTCGGGGAGGGCGAGGGGCCCGCGACCGGGGAGTCGGCAGCGGAGACGCTAGGCGGCGCGGGCGAAGCAGAGCTTGCGGTAGAGGAAGTGGAGGAGCCTGAGGCGACCACCGAGGAGCCAGAGCCCGAGCGGCGCCGGGGATTCTTCGCCAGGATCTTCCGCCGCCGCCAGGAGCAGGTGCTCTCTGAGCCGCAAGCGCTGGAGCCGGAGTTGACAGTCGAGCCGGAGCCGGTTCTCGCCGAGGAGGATCCACCGCAGGATGAGCCGCCGCAGGAGCTCCCGGACATCGCGGCGGAACTGCAGGCGGCCGAAGAGATCGCGGCCGAGCAGGTCGCGGCCGAGGAAGTGACCGCGGTGCTCACCGCCGTGCTCGACCGGCTGGGTGCCGCGCACCACCGGCCATTCTCGCGCGCCTGAGGCGGTCTGAGGCCTGCCGGCGCAGCGTCTGTGACTCATCCGGGCATCGCCTGAGGCCGGCTCGAGAACCACCCGGCGCGAGCCCCCGGATAAGATCCCGCGCCGGATGGCCTCGAATGCACACGACCGGCAGAACGACGCCGCGCTGCTAGCCGCTTCTCGCAGCGGGCACCGCAAACCGCCGCGCCAGAAGGCGCCGGAGACCTACGAGGAGAAGCTCGCCCAGCTACAAGAGCTGCGTGAGGCCGCGATCCATTCATCGCCGGAGGCCGAGGAGAAGCAGCATGCGCGCGGCAAGTACACCGCGCGCGAGCGCGTGGAAAAGCTGCTCGACGAGGGGTCCTTCCAGGAGCTCGACACGTTCGTGCGCCACCGCACGTACGACTTCGACATGCAGAAGAACCAGCCCTGGGGCGACGCCGTGGTCACCGGCCACGGCACGATCGACGGCCGCACCGTGTGCGTGTTCAGCCAGGACTTCACCGTGTTCGGGGGCTCCCTGGGCGAGGTGATGGGCGAGAAGATGTGCAAGATCATGGATCTGGCCGCGAAGATCGGCTGTCCGGTGATCGGCATCAACGACTCCGGCGGAGCGCGGATTCAGGAGGGCGTCGTGTCGCTCGGCTCCTACGGCGACGTGTTCTTGCGCAACGTGCGCAGCTCAGGTGTGATCCCGCAGATCAGCCTCGTGATGGGCCCATGCGCCGGTGGTGCGGTCTACTCGCCGGCGATCACCGACTTCATCTTCATGGTCAAGGAGACCTCGCATATGTTCATCACCGGCCCCGATGTGATCAAGACGGTGACCGGCGAGGAAGTCGGCTTCGAGGAGCTCGGCGGGGCGATGTCGCACAACACGAAGTCGGGCGTCGCGCAGTTCGCCTCCGAGGACGAGGACGCGTGCCTGGAGGACTGCCGCTACCTGCTGAGCTTCCTGCCCCAGAACAACCTCCAGCAGACGCCCCGCGTACAGCCGTCAGACGACCCGCAAAGGATGGACCCCGAGCTCGATCAGGTCGTCCCGGATAACTCGAACAAGCCGTATGACATGCGTGACGTGGTCAAGCTGATCGTCGACGACGAGGAGTTCTTCGAGGTGCACGAGCACTACGCCAAGAACATCATCTGCGGCTTCTCACGCATGGACGGCTACACGGTCGGCATCGTCGGCAACCAGCCCGCGCAGCTCGCCGGCGTGCTCGACATCGCGGCCTCCGAGAAGGCCGCGCGCTTCGTGCGCACCTGCGACGCGTTCAACATCCCGTTGCTGACGTTCTGTGATGTCCCCGGCTTCCTGCCGGGCACCGCTCAGGAGTGGGGCGGCATCATCAGACACGGCGCGAAGCTGCTGTATGCGTTCGCCGAGGCGACGGTGCCAAAGGTCACGATCATCACGCGCAAGGCCTACGGTGGCGCCTACGACGTGATGTCCTCCAAGCACCTCGGAGCGGACTTCAACTTCGCCTGGCCGACGGCCGAGGTCGCGGTGATGGGCCCGGAGGGCGCTGTGAACATCATCTACCGTCGCGACCTCGCGCAGAGCCCGACTCCGGACGAGCGCCGTCAGAAGCTGATGGACGACTACAAGGCGCGCTTCGCCAACCCCTATACGGCAGCCGAGCGAGGATACATCGACGATGTGATCGTCCCGCACGAGACGCGCCCGCGGCTGATCGCGGCGCTTCAGACACTGCGCTCCAAGCGCGAGCCGGGGCCGAAGCGCAAGCACGGCAACATTCCCCTGTGAGGATTCCCACAATTCCCCTGCCTCAGATCTCTCCGCGCCCAGCCTCACCCGCACAGGCAGCGGCGATCGCGGCGGCGATCGAGCAGTTCATGCACGCGACGGCGCCGCCGGCGAGCTCTGAGGACGAGTACCCCGACTCCTGGATTCGCGCGGCTATCCTCGAAGGGGTCACGCGCGATCCAGAGTTCACGTTTCCGGCGTCTGGATAAATACCCGAAAGCCGCTAGGCTTTAGGACAATCTTTAGATAGTCCAGCTCCCCACCGCACAACTCGCCCAGGACACGGACCAGGAACCGCAGGAGGTCGCACAGATGGAGTCAGCTTCAGCCCCCGCCCAGGACTCAGCGCCCGCCCCGCGTGGCACGCTCGCGGATCCTGAGATCCTGCAGAACGTACCCGGGCACGTGATCCCGATCATCGAGCGAGAGTTCGACGACTTCAAGACCGAGGCCACCAAATTCCTCGCCGGCGACATACCCGAGGACGAGTTCATCAAGTTCCGCCTCAAGCAGGGCGTCTACGGGCAGCGCCAGCCCGACGTGAACATGGTCCGCGTGAAGCTGCCGTTCGGCGGGGTCACGCCGGAGCAGATGGAGTCCTTCGCGAATGTCGTCGAAAAGTACGCGCCGCTGAACAAGGGCCACATCACGACCCGGCAGAACGTCCAGATCCACCACATCCCGCTGGCGGAAATGGAGCCGGCGATCCGCGAGCTCAGCGAGTCGGGGCTGTCCAGCCGCGAGGGCTGCGGCAACACCGTGAGAAACGTGACCGGAGACCCATGGGCGGGCGTAGCCAAGGACGAGCTGTTCGACATGACGCCGTACGCGGGCGCGTACGTGCGCTACTTCGTCCGCCACCCCACGACGCAGGCGATGCCGCGCAAGATCAAGACGGCGTTCGACGGCTCCCCGCGCGATCGCGCGATCTCAGGCATCCACGACATCGCCTTCCGCGCGCGCACGAAGGAGATCGAGGGACGAGGCACGGTACGCGGCGCGGAGATGCTCGTCGGCGGCGGCACCTCGATCATGCCGCGCGTCGCGCCGGCGCTGTACGAGTTCGTTGAGCTCGACAACGGCGAGTACCTGAAGCTCGCCGAGGCGGTGTTCCGGATCTTCGACCGCCAGGACTGGCTGCGCCAGAACAGGGCGCGCGCGCGGATCAAGGTGTTCGTCGACAAGTTCGGGATCGACGAGCTGCGCAATCAGGTCGAGGAGGAGTGCAAGGGCGACTGGGTGGCGGAACGCGACTTCTCGATCGAGGACAGGCTGTTCCTCGACGACGAGCGCGAGGGCGCGCCCGCGCCGCGGGAGCAATACGGCAGCCCGAACGGAGACCTGACCGATTTCGAACGCTTTCGGCGGGCGAACGTGCGCGAGCAGAAGCAGGAGGGCTACGTGACCGTCGAGGCGAAAGTCCTGCGCGGCGACCTCACGCCGGAGCAGTTCCGCGGCCTGGCGGCAGCCATGCGTGAATACGCCGGCGGCTACGCGCGCACGACCGTCCAGCAGAACTTCGTGCTGCGCTGGGTGCGCGAGGAGAGCGTCTATGACCTCTGGCGAGCGCTGTCAGAGCTCGGCCTCGGCGAGGCCGGCTCGCGCGAGATCACCGACGTGGTCTCGTGCCCCGGGACCGATTCGTGCAAGCTCGGGATCACGAGCTCGATGGGGCTGAACCAGGCGGTGCAGGAGCGGATCGTGGCGATGGACATCACCGATGAGATCACGCGCAAGCTGAACGTGAAGATCTCGGGCTGCCCGAACGGCTGCGGTCAGCACCACGTGGCGAGCATCGGCTTCACCGGCGCGTCGATCAAAGTCGGGGAGCACACAATCCCGGCCTACATCCCCCATGTCGGCGGCGTGTTCGAAGGCGGCGAGGTCAAGTTCGGTACGCGCCTGAAGCTGCGTCTGCCCTCCAAGCGCGTCCCCGACGCCGTCGAGCGCTGGATCGGCCACTACGAGGCCAACCGCAACGACGGCGAGGAGTGGAACGACTTCGCCGAGCGTGTCGGCACGACCGAGCTCGAGGGGCTCGTGAAGGACCTGTCGATGCCCGTCGACTTCGGCTTGGAGACGATGAACACGTTTATCGACTGGAACCGCAACGTTCCCTTCGAAGTGATTCGCGGCGAGGGCGAGTGCGCGGTATAGCTCAAGGACTGACGCGAACGAGACGACCAAGACAGAGAGAACAGCAAGACAAGCGAGACAAGCAGAACATGAGCCCTCAAGACAGCCATACAGCGGAGATCACCCTCGGGCGCGAGCAGGCGCTCAGCCCGATCGACCCCGGCCTCAGCCTGACCCACACCTTGCGCGAGGCGGCGCGCCACGGCGAGCGAGCCGTGTTGCTGTGCTCATTCCAGAAGGAGGAGTCGGTGCTGCTCGATGAGCTGCTGCGGCTGGGAGAGGAAATGAACCCCGCCCACCCGGAAGCCGCAGTGAGAATCGTGACAATCGACACCGGCGTCCTCTTTCCCGAGACCTTGCAGACCTGGCGGCAGTTCGAGGAGCGCTTCGGCGTGAAGATCGAGGTGCGCGACGCGAGTAGCGCCGGTGAGCCGTGGAGCGGCCCTGAGCACTGCTGCTCGGTCGCGAAGGTCGCGGCCCTGGAGAGCTCACTGGCCGGCGCAGAGGGCTGGATCACCGGCATCCGCCGCGAGCAGGGCCCGACAAGAGCGAAGACTGAGCTGATCGAACGCGACGAGGGCCGCGGCCTGTGGAAGTACAACCCCCTCGCCCACTGGACCGACAAGGACCTGTGGCGGCGGATCAACGAGCGCGACCTCCCATACAACCCACTGCACGACCAGGGCTATGAGTCGATCGGCTGCGCACCGTGCACGCAGCCGGGCAGTGGCCGCGAAGGCCGCTGGGCAGGCACGGACAAGACGGAGTGCGGCATCCATGTCGTAGAGCCCGTCCGCTGACTCGATGAGCGTCGCGGCCCGTCCACAGCTCAGTCACCTGCGCGCGCTGGAGAGCGAGGCGATCCACGTGATGCGCGAGGTCGCGGCCGAACTGGAGCGACCGGTGCTGCTATTCAGCGGCGGGAAGGACTCGATCGTGCTGCTGAGGCTGGCCGAGAAGGCGTTCCGCCCGGCGCCGTTCCCATTCCCGCTGATGCACGTGGACACTGGACACAATTTCCCCGAGGTGATCGAGTTCCGCGACCGGCGCACGGCGGAACTGGGCGAGCGGTTGATCGTGGCGAGCGTGCAGGAGTCGATCGACAAGGGCCGAGCAGTCGAGGAGACAGGGCCGCGAGCCTCGCGCAACCGGCTGCAGACGGTGACGCTGCTGGACGCGCTCGCCGAGCACGGCTTCGACGCGGCCTTCGGCGGCGCGCGGCGCGACGAGGAGCGCGCGCGGGCGAAGGAGCGCGTGTTCTCCTTCCGCGACGATTTCGGCCAGTGGGACCCGAAGAAACAGCGCCCAGAGTTGTGGAACCTGTACAACGGGCGCATCAAGCAGGGCGAGAACGTCAGGGTGTTCCCGATCTCCAACTGGACGGAGCTCGACGTCTGGGAGTACATCGACCAGGAGTCCTTGGAGGTGCCGTCGATCTACTTCGCTCACGAGCGCGAGGTGTTCGGGCGTGACGGAATGCTGTACGCGTGGCGCGAGGGCGTCGAGCTGATCGACGGCGAGCAGGTGCACACCGAGACGGTGCGCTACCGAACCGTCGGCGACATGACCTGCACCGGTGGGGTGCGCTCACAAGCGGTGACGCTCCAGGAGGTCGTCAGCGAGATCGCCGCGACGCGGATCACCGAGCGTGGGGAGACACGCGCCGACGATCGGGTGACGGAGGCCGCGATGGAGGACCGCAAGAAGGCCGGGTACTTCTAGTGACCCTCGACCTACTCCGGTTCATGACAGCGGGTTCCGTCGACGATGGCAAGAGCACGCTGATCGGCAGGCTGCTGTACGACACGAAGCAGGTGCTCGAGGATCAGCTGGAGCACGTCGAAGCGGCGAGCGAGCGGCGCGGCGGCGAGGGCTCGCTCGACCTCGCGCTGCTGACCGACGGGCTGCGGGCAGAGCGCGAGCAGGGGATCACGATCGACGTCGCGTATCGATATTTCGCGACACCGAAGCGGCGCTTCATCATCGCCGATTGCCCGGGGCACAGGCAGTACACGCGGAACATGGTCACGGGTGCCTCAACCGCCGATGTCGCGGTGATCCTGCTCGACGCACGCAAAGGGGTGCTGGAGCAGTCAAAGCGCCACGCGTTCATCAGCGCGCTGCTCGGAATCCCAAAGCTCGTCGTGGCGGTCAACAAGATGGACCTCGTCGGGTACTCCCAGGAGCGCTTTGAAGAAGTCGTGGCGGAGTTCGAGGGCTTTGCCCCCAACCTGCGCGAGGGCGGGCGAAGGGCGGGCGATCAGTACGAGATCATTTACATGCCGATCTCGGCGCTGAACGGCGACAACGTCGTCGAGCGCTCGCAGGCAATGGCATGGTTTGACGGGGAGGTCCATCCATCCACTCTGCTGGAGCTGTTGGAGCAGGTCGAGGTCGCCTACGACCACCCCTACGATCGGCCCGCGAGGTTCCCCGTGCAGTGGGTGATCCGACCCACCGCGACCGTGGCGGTGAACGGCAGCGCCACCACGGCGAACGGCAGCGCGGCGAGCGTGGACGACTACCGCGGCTACGCCGGCCAGCTGGCGAGTGGAGCGCTGCGCAAGGGCGAGGAGGTTGTGGCACTGCCGAGCGGTCGCACGACGAAGATCGCCGCGATCGACACGTTCGACGGCGAGCTCGACGAGGCGATGGCCCCAATGTCGCTGACGCTGCGGTTGGAGGACGAGCTCGACGTCTCCCGCGGCGAGACGATCTGCCGCCCGGAGGAGGCGCCGACGGTCGCGCGCGAGCTGGAAGCCGACATCTGCTGGATGGCCGAGCGGCCGCTGAAGCCTGGAGGCCGCTACGCGATCAAGCACACCACGCGCAGCGTCACCGCCGTCATCGATGCAATCACGGACCACGTCGACGTGGACACGCTCGAGCGCGGACCGGCGCCCGCGGAGCTGGGGCTGAACGAGATCGGCCGGGTGCGGTTGAGAACGAGCGCCCCGCTCGTATTCGATCCCTACGCGAGCAATCGCCGCACCGGCAGCTTCATCCTGATCGACGAGGCCTCGAACGAGACCGTCGGCGCGGGGATGATCGCCGCGTCAGCGGCCTGATCGATACGCCGCCTCATTAACTAAGCTACCCGCCGATGTTCTCGAAGGTATTGATCGCCAACCGCGGTGAGATAGCGGTTCGTATCGCGCGCGCGCTCGAAGAGCTCGGCGTGGCAAGCGTCGCCGTGTACTCTGAGCTCGACCGCGACGCCCTGCACGCAAAGCGCGCCGATGAGGCCTACAACCTCGGCGAGGGACCGGCAGCGGAGAACTACCTGAGCATCGAGAAGATCCTCGACGTGGCCAGGCGCTCAGGCGCCGAGGCGATCCACCCGGGCTACGGCTTCCTCGCCGAGAACGCCCCGTTCGCGCAGGCCTGCGAGGACGCCGGAATCGTCTTCATCGGCCCGCCGGCGAGCGCAATCGACGCGATGGGCTCGAAGACGAAGGCCCGCGAGTTGATGCAGGCCGCGGGCGTGCCGATCGTGCCGGGCACGACCGAGGCCGTGGCGACGGTCGCCGACGCGCTGCGGATCGCCAAGGACGAGATCGGCTTCCCGGTCGCCGTCAAGGCGGCGGGCGGAGGAGGTGGGAAGGGCTTCAGGGTGGCGCTAACCGAAGACGAGCTGGAGGGAGCATTCGAGGGGTCGAGTCGTGAAGGCGAGAAGTTCTTCTCCGACCCGACCGTGTACCTCGAGCGCTACCTGCACGACCCACGCCACGTCGAGGTGCAGGTGCTCGCCGACCGTCACGGAAACGTGATCCATCTGGGCGAGCGCGACTGCTCGATCCAGCGCCGCCACCAGAAGGTGATCGAGGAGTCCCCGGCGCCGGAGTGGGTGGTCGATCCGGCAATGCGCGAGCGGATTGGAAAGATCGGCGTGGAGGCGGCAAAGGCCGTGGACTACGTCGGCGCAGGAACGATCGAGGGACTGTTCTCGGCACGCGAAGGCCAGGAGCCTGAGTACTTCTTCCTGGAGATGAACACGCGCGTGCAGGTCGAGCATTGCGTGACCGAGCTGACGACTGGGGTGGACATCGTCAAGGAGGGCATCAAAGCGGCCGCGGGCGAGGAGTTGTCCTATGCGCAGGAGCAGATCGAGCTGCGCGGACACGCGATCGAGTGCCGGATCAACGCCGAGGACGCCTCCAAGAACTTCGCCCCGGCGCCGGGCAAGATCGGTGCCTATCTGGAGCCGAGCGGCCCGGGCGTGCGCGTCGACTCGGGCGTCGGCGCGGGCGGCGAAGTCTCGCCGATGTACGACCCGATGGTGGCGAAGCTGATCGTGTGGGACTCCGACCGCGAGCAGGCGACCAGACGGATGCTGCGCGCGCTGGGCGAATACGAGATCGAGGGTCTGAAGACGCTGATTCCCTTCCATCAGGCGCTGCTCGCGACCGAGCAGTGGGCGAAGGGCGAGACGTGCAGAGACCTGCTCGAGGACAAAGCCTGGCTGAAGACGCTTGCGTTCCCCGCGCCCCAGCCCCCGGGAGAGAACGCCGGCGAGGAGAAGAAGGTCGAGCAGACCTACGAGGTCGAGGTCTCGGGGCAGCGCTTCGACGTTCGCGTCGTCGGACCGCCGTTTGCGGGCGGTGGCGGCGGCGCCGGAGCGGCGAGCGGCTCGACGGCAGGCGGACGGGCGGCGCCGAAGCGCAAGCAGCGTGAGAGCTCGAGCGGCGGGGGGCCGGACACGCTGCCATCGCCGCTGCAGGGGAACATGTGGAAGGTGCTCGTCAAACAGGGCGACACTGTCACCGAGGGTCAACTCCTGTGCATCATCGAGGCGATGAAGATGGAGAACGAGATCACCGCGCACAAGGCGGGCACGATCACTGAGCTGCCGATCGAGGAGGGCGCCCCGATCGCCGCCGGCGCCCCGATCGCGACGATCAAGTCGCCTGCGTAAGCAAGGCGACGTTCTCCTCCAGGACCTCGAGCGCCCGCTCGGCGTTCAGCACAGGTCCGTGGCCAGGGACGATGTGCTCGGCTGAGGCGACCAATGGGCGCAAACGCTCCAGCGTCGCGAGATAGGCCTCGACCGAACTTCCCTTGCCGAGGCCTCGGGAGGCTCGACCGTCGACAGATAGTCACCGGCGACGAGCACGCGCGCCCAGGGAATCACGATCGCCATGCCGTCTGGGGTATGTCCGTCGGCGGGATGCAGCTCCAGCTCACGGTCACCGACGGCGCAGCGGCCGGGGACGGGCAGCGCCTGGACCGACCCGAGCGCGAGCGGACGAGGCCGCTCGATCAGCAGGTCCTTATCGAACGCGCGTAGCTCGCGCTGCGCTTCGCCCGGCGATGCCCGCAGGCGCTCCGCCGTGCTCTGTGCGCAGCCGAGCGCGATGCCGGGGAAGGCGAGCCGCCCGAGCAGGTGGTCCCAGTCGCCGTGTGTGGCGAGCAGCCCGCTGGGAGCGGGGAAGCGGGCCTGCTCGAGCAGCGCGGGTAACGTGGCAAGCTCGTCGGGCAGGACCGGGGAGTCGATCAGAAAACTCTCTCCCTCCTCGTCGACCGGTCCACGAACGACCACGCAGTTGACCTGGAGGACGGCGCTGGTGGCAACCAGCACGTCGCGATGGAGAGAGACGGCTCTCACCGCAGCGGCCCTACGACCTCAGGTGATGCCGAGTAGCTTGGCGGCCTCTTTGAGGTTAGGCACTTCGGCCGTCGGCTTTTTCTGCGAGGAGTCGAGCGTCTCCTTGTTGCGGTTGACCCAGATCACGGGCACCCGCTGTTTGACGCATGGCGCAACGTCGTGATAGTGGCTTGCCGCGACGTGCACCCAGCCACGCTTGCCACCCATGCGCCTGGCGCACTCGGTGAAATGGGCAAGGTCGGGCTTGTAGGAGCGCACCTGCTGAGCGGTCACGACGAGGTCGAAGTCGGTCGGGATATGGCGGCGAGTCTGTCCGAGCAGCTTGTCATCAATGTTGGAGAGCAGGCCGAGCTTGTGCTTCTTGGCAAGCTTGCCCAGCTGGATGTTGGTTTCCTTGAAGGGCTTCCAGCGCTGCACCGAGTCGGGCAGGAAACCCGAGCGAGAAGGCTCCAGGGCCCACTCCATGCGTTTGGCCACCTCGATCGCCGTACGGCGGAGCACCTCCGCGTAGAGCTCGTAGGAGCCGCCCTCGATTTCGCGCGAGATCTCGTGAAACAGCGGGATCAGCACGGCGCGGTCGATCTCGAAGCCATCGCGCTCGGCCTCTTTGGCGAAGGCTTCGTAGATCCCTGTCTCCCAGTCGATCAGCGTGCCGTAGACATCGAATGTGACGAAGGTGACGTTTTTGGGAATGGGCATCGGGTCGGCATTATGCCCTGCGCACGGCTCTGCGCGCAGTGCGGGGGTGGGTGGGACCAAATTTCGTTAGAGTCCCGCGCCGCTATGGACCTGTTGGAGTATCAAGGCAAGCAGCTGTTCGCCCGCCACGGCCTGAGGGTGTCCGCCGGCAAAGCCGTCACCACCGTCGAGGACGCCGTCGCGGCGGCGAACGAGATCGGCTATCCGGTGGTCGTCAAGGCCCAGGTGCTGATCGGCGGCCGCGGCAAGGCGGGAGGCGTGAAGCTCGCAGCCGATGAGGCCGAGGCGCTCGAGCACGCTACGAACATCTTGGGGATGGACATTCATGGGCACACGGTGCGCACCCTGTGGATCGAGCACGCGAGCGACATCGCCACCGAGTACTACGCCTCGGTGCTGCTCGATCGCTCGGCCAAGGCGCCATTGATCATGTTCAGCGTCGAGGGCGGCGTGGACATCGAAGAGGTGGCAGAGAAGACCCCGGAGAAGCTGATCCGTCATCACGTCGACTCACTGCAGGGACTCTCCCGGGCGGAGGCGGTGCAGATCGCCACCGACGGCAAGGCCGACGCCGATGTGATCGAGGGCGTCGCCGACGCGCTGGTGGCGCTGTATGAGGTGTGGCTCCAGGAGGACGCGTCGCTGGCGGAGATCAATCCGCTGATCGTGACGCCCGAGCGCGAGGTCAAGGCGCTGGACTCGAAGGTCTCGCTCGACGACAACGCGCTCTACCGCCACCCCGAGAACCAGGAGCTGGCCGACAAGGAGAACGAAGACCCGATCGAGCGCCGCGCGAAGGAACAGGGCGTGCAGTACGTGAAGCTCGAGGGCGACATCGGGATCCTCGGCAACGGCGCCGGCCTGGTGATGTCGACGCTCGACGTCGTCGCGCAGGCGGGCGGCAAGCCGGCGAACTTCCTCGACGCCGGCGGTGGCTCAGACGCCGCGAAGATCAAGCAGGCGGTCGAGCTGATCCTCGCCAACGACGCGGTCAAGGCTGTGCTGTTCAACATCTTCGGGGGCATCACGCGTTGCGACGAGGTAGCGAAGGGTCTGATCGCCGCGTTTGCGGACATCAAACCGACGGTCCCGTTCGTCGTGCGCTTGGACGGCACGAACGATGTGGCCGGCCGCGAGCTGCTGCAGGAGGCCGCGCTGGGAAACGTGCACGCCGCCAGGACGATGAACGAGGCAGCCGAGAAGGTCGTCGCCCTGGCAGCCGGTAAGAGCGCGGGAGGACAGAGCTGATGTCGGTGCTCGTCGGCAAGGACACGCGTCTGGCCGTCGCCGGGATCACCGGTCGCGAGGGCTCCTTCCATACGCTGAACAACCAGCGCTACGGCACGAACGTGGTTGGTGGGGTGACGCCGGGCAAGGGCGGCCAGGACGTGGAGGGCATCCCGGTCTTCAACTCGTGGACAGAGGCAGCCGAGAGCGTCCAGCCCAACACGGCGATGATCTTCGTGCCCCCGCGGTTCGCGGCCGATTCGATCCTCGAGGCCGCCGCGGCCGGGGTCGAGCTTCGTGATCGCGATCACCGAGGGCATCCCGGCGCACGACGAGCTGCGTGTCTACAACACGCTCAAGCGCGACTATCCGGGCACCCGCCTGATCGGTCCCAACTGCCCGGGCATCCTCTCCCCTGGCAAGGCCAACGTCGGCATCATCCCCGCCTCGTTCTTCAAGGAGGGCAATGTCGGTGTGGTGTCGCGCTCAGGCACGCTGACCTACCAGATCGGCAACGAGATCGCCCAGGCTGGTTTTGGCTGCAGCTCGATCGTCGGGATCGGTGGGGATCCCGTGCCGGGATCGTCGTTTGTGGACGTGATCGAGTGCTTCGAGGCGGATGAGCAGACCGAGCTGATCGTGCTCTCCGGCGAGATCGGCGGCTCGGCCGAGGAGGAGGCCGCCGAGTACATCGCCGCACACGTGAAGAAGCCCGTGGTGGCCTACATCGCCGGCTTCACCGCCCCAGCCGGCAAGCAGATGGGTCACGCCGGTGCGATCGTCTCGGGCTCCGCCGGCACGGCCGCCGCGAAGGCGGCAGCGCTGGAAGCGAAGGGCGTGCGCGTCGGTCGCACTCCGACCGAGGTGGCGGAGATAGCGGTAACGCAGCTACGCTAGGTCCGTGGATCAAGAGGTCTCCAAGACGCTGAGTGAGCTGGAGCGCAAGGTGGCGGAGCTGGAGCGCATCCTGGCCTCAGCCGATCGCAGCGAAAGCCCGGGCGGTGTGAGCCTGGGCGGTGTGAGCGCCCCGGTCGCGGAGCCCTCAACCGCCGGACGACTGGTCGATGAGGTGGTCGAGCAGGCTGAGCAGCCCGCGGCCAGCACGCCTACAACGCCCTTGGCACCGACCGGGCGGGAACGGCCGACGGTCGCGGGAACATCGTGGCAACCCGGCCAGATGGCACAACCACCGCGCTCCCCGCAACCGCCACACCCCGTGGTGCCCCCGCCACGTCAGCCGCCTCAGCAGCCTCCCGAGGCTGACTCGCCCAGCGCAGAGCAGCTGCTGCGCTTCCGCGATCGGTTGGAGCACACCGCCCGTGAGTTGACCCACGAATATGGCGAGCTGCTTGGACGCCTAAACTTCGCCGCCGTGCCCGACAAACACATAGGCCCCACGATCTCATTTGCGCGTGGCGCGCCTTCGCTCGACATCGTCGACGTGGAGGGCCTGCGCGACGCGGCAATCCGCGCGTTCGAGAGCGACCCGGGAGGCACAACCGCATATGGCACCTCGGTCGGCTATCCCCGTTTGCGCGCGTGGATCGCCGACCGGCACGGCGTCGAGCCCGAGCGCGTGCTCGTGACCAACGGCTCGATGCAAGCGGATGCGTTCCTGTTTGAGCAGCTTGTGGGACCCGGCGACCACGTGATCGTGGAGCGCCCGACGTATGACCGCACACTGCTTTCGCTGCGCGAGCGCGGCGCACACGTGCACGCGGTCGAGCTCGAGCACGACGGGATCGACACGGATGCGCTGGCCAGACTGTTGAATGGGGATACCCCAGTACAGCCACAGCTCGCGCACATCATCCCCAATTTCCAGAACCCCGCCGGCTATACGCTCTCGCCGGCCAAGCGTGAGGCACTGCTCGCGCTCGCCGCCGAGCACAACTTCTGGGTGTTCGAGGACGACCCATACGTAGATCTGCGCTTCAGTGGCGAGACGCTGCCGAGCATGCTGTCGATGGACCCCAAGCACGTGGTGTACGCCTCGTCCTTTTCGAAGACCGTGTGCCCTGGCATCCGCGTCGGCTATCTGGTCGGCCCGGCAGATCTGATCGCGGCGATCGCGAAACTGGCGACGAACACCTACATCTCGCCGAGCATGGTCGCGCAATCGATCGTCTACGAGTTCTGCGCCTCGGGCGCGATCGACAGCTCGATCGAGACGGTCAGGACCGCGCTGGCAAAGCGCGCACTGACGCTGGATCTGGCGCTGGCGCGCGAGCTGCCGGAGGCCGAGTTCGTGGCGCCCGAAGGCGGCTACTTCATGTGGGTGACGCTGCCCGTGGGCACCGATGTGCATGCTCTGCACAAGGCCGCCGGCGAGCATGGGGTGTCGTTCGTGAAGGGAACCGACTTCCTGCTGGAGGGCGGCGAGAACACGCTACGGCTGGCCTACTCGGGGGTCACTCCTGAGCAGATCGACGAAGGCGTTGCACGCCTGGCACAGGCGTACCGCTCACTCTGACGGCGGCACTGCTCGCTCTTACGGCACACTCGCGAGTCAGCGGCCGTAGCGCTGGCCTAAGACCAACTGCTCTGGCAGCGCCGTGCGGGCGGGCGGCGAGGGGTCGGCGATCACCGAGACGGTCTCGGCGACGCTCGGGGTGATCGTGCAGGTGTGACCATCGGCGCTCTCGAGCACCACCTGCTCGTCGTTGTGAACAGCCAGCATGCCCTCCAGGCCGGGCTCCAGGCCAGAGGCCTTGAGGTAGTGCAGCAGATCCTCGGCCTCGTTCTCGAAACGCAGGACACGCACACTGGCGCCGACGGCGACGTCGGCCAGCGGTACGCCCGAGAGGCGCGCGCCGGCGACGATCGGGTGGCCGTGGGGGCAGGTCTTGGCGTCGCCGATCGCCGCGAGCATGCGCTCCTCGAGCACCGGGGACATCGCATGCTCCAGGCGCTCGGCCTCCTCGTGGACCTCGTCCCAGGGCACGCCGAGAACGTCGGTGAGAAAGCGCTCGATCAAACGATGGCGGCGGACGATGCCCTCGGCGTGCTCAGCGCCTGAATCGGTGAAGACGATCGCACGATCGGCGCCGCGGGTGATGTAGCCGTCGCGCTCCAAGCGGACGATCATCTCGTGCACCGTGGGCGGCGAGAGTTGCATCGCGCGCGCGACGTTCGCGCCGGTCATCGGCAGGCCGGCCTCCTGCAACCAGAAGAGGATTTGCAGATACTCCTCCTCGGCGACTGTCGCCGTGGTGTTGCCCTCGTCGTTCACGCTGGTGATGTTGCCATGGTGGTGCCCTCGTCGCTCACGCCCGTGATGCTAGACGACACTCAGCCGGCGAGTTGGTCAAACGTGCACTCCGTGGGCGGCTTGTCATCGCGCCAGCGACGTAGCTTGGCGCCGTGACGGATGCGCCCGGCGGAGACATGGTCGAAGTCGATCTCGATAACCAGCTCGGGGCGCAGACCAACCCACTCGAGGTCCTTGCTCGAGCTCCAGCGGCTGGGGTCTGCCGAGCCGCGCTCTCCCGACTCATACGGGGCGAAGAAGCCAACCAAACGCCGCTTCTCGGAAGCGGACAAACCGGAGCAGTGTCCGACGACGCGCAGCCCTGGACCGTCGTATAGGCCGAGGATCAGCGCGCCGACAGTGTCGGGCTCCTTGCCGGGACGCCAACCGACGAGCACGACATCGATCGTCCGCACGCGCTTGACCTTGAACGTGCCCTTGCGCTCGCCGGGACGGTAGGGCGCAGAGAGCTCCTTGGCGATCGCGCCCTCGGCGTGCTCGAGCCAACGCTGGGCCTCCTGCTCGGTCGCGACCGTCTCCATCAGCTCGACCGGCGCGCCAGCGAACGTCTCGTCCATCAGCAGCTCCTGCAGCGCCGCGCGGCGCTCGGAGAGAGGCCGCTCCAGCAGCGACTCGTCCTCTTGGGCAAGCAGGTCGAAGACCACGTAGACGGCGGGGGTCTCGACGGACAGGCGCTCGATGCGGGAGACGGCCGGGTGGATGCGCTGGCCGAGAGCGTCGAAGTCCTCATGACCGTCCTGTCCGCGAACGACGATCTCGCCGTCGAGCACGTAGCGCCCTGGCGGGAGCACCAGCTCGGGGAAGTAGCGACCGAGCGGCTTAGCCGAGCGCGACTGCAGGAATACCTCTTCACCGTCGACAAACGCCAGGCAGCGGAACCCGTCGAGCTTGATCTCGTAGGAAAGATCCTCGCCGACAGGTAGGGCCTTGCGCGAGAGGGCCAACTGGGGCTTCACCGGCGGCTCCAACGGAAGGGTCACTCGTCCTCCTCGCTCTCATCGCGCTTCGCGCGGCTTGGCTGGACGCGCATGGGCTCTCCGGGCATCTTCGGATAGTCGGGCGGGTAGGGCATGTCTCCCCGGCCCTCGGCGAGGTCGCGCTCATACATCTCGAGCAATGGCTCGAGCGAGTGGGCGATGTCGTCGATGGCAGCGTGGCGGTCGCCCGTCTCGGCGAACCTGGCGGGCATCGTCGTCACCGTGAAGTCCTCGGGCTGGGCCTGCTCGAGCTCCTCCCAGGCCAAGGGTGCGGATACGGGCGCCCCCGGCTTGGGGCGCACGCTGTAAGCGGAAGCGATCGTGCGGTCGCGTGCGTTCTGGTTGTAGTCGACGAAGATCCGCTCGCCGCGCTCCTCCTTCCACCAGTTGGTCGTCACCTGACCCGGCAGGCGTCGCTCGAGCTCACGACCAAAAGCGATCGCTGCGTGGCGCATGTCGGTGAATGTCCAGCGTGGCTCTATGCGGACGTAGATGTGGACCCCCCGGCCGCCGGATGTCTTGGGGAACCCGACATACCCCAGCTCCTCTAGCAGCACCCGCGCCTGCGCGGCAACGCGGACGGCGTCAGCGAAATCGGTGCCCGGCTGCGGGTCCAGGTCGATGCGCAGCTCGTCGGGATGGTTGAGGTCCTCGCGGCGGACCGGCCACGGGTGAAAAGTGATCGTGCCCATCTGCGCGGCCCAGCCGACGACTGCTATCTCCGTCGGGCAGACCTCGTCAGCGGTGCGGCCCGAGGGAAACTCGATCGTCGCGGTCTGCACATACTCGGGCGCCCCACGCGGGATGCGCTTCTGAAAGAACGCGTCGCCGCCACCTTTCTCGCGTGTCGAGGGCACGATCCCCGAGTGCACCCCCTTCGGCCAGCGCTCGAGCGTCGTCGGCCGCCGCATCAGTGCCCGCATGATGCCGTCTGCGACGGCGAGGTAGTAGTTGACTAGGTCGAGCTTGGTGACGGCGCTGGAGCGCTCAGTCGGCGGGAAGATCACGCGATCGGCGTTGGACACGCGCAGCTCGCGCCCGTCTACATCGAGAACGACGTGCTCCTTGTTAGCCGCCATGGCTCCAAAGGATGCCTTATCGACTCAAAGCTGGCAGCCGGGACACCAGTAGGTGATGCGGTTGTTCTCACCCTGCCCGCGTGCGCGAATCCTGCAGGAGCAGCGCAGACAGGGCTGACCCGCTCGCTTGTACACCGCGCTGGGCCGGATACCGTTGCCGGCAGGCGCCTGAGGGACCCGGGCCATGTACTCCCGGATGAAGCTGACGACCGCCAACGCCTGCTCGTCGCTCACCTCTCCGACAGGACGCCAAGGATCCAGCGAAGCGGCAAAGCACGCCTCGGCCTTCCAGACGTTGCCGATACCGGCAAGGATGCGCTGGTCAAGCAAGGCATCCCCGATCGGGCGACTCGGATCATAATCGCGCAGGCGACGCAGGAACAGAGCCGCCTCGAAATCCTCTCCGAACACATCCGGACCAAGCTCGGTCAATCGCCGGTCAAAGCGTATGCGCCGCTCGCTCATCAGCTCGAGCACCGGGCCGTCGAACTGGACAACCTCCCATTCCCCTGCGCGTACCACCAGCCAGGCTTTGCGTGGGGCGCGATGCCAAGGACGGCCGCGCTCGTATACCCCCCAGGTGCCCGTCATGCGCAGGTGGGAGTGCAGCGTGAGGTCTCCCTCGAAGTGAATGAGCAGGTGCTTGCCGCGCGCTTGCACCTCGGCAACGGCGTGACCCGCCAGCCGCTCGGGCCAGCGATCGGGGCCGTGACGTGGATGTGGTGTGAGGATCTCATCGGGCGTGCGGCCGGCGAGCACCGCGCGGATACGCCGAGCCGCGTGATGGATAGTGTCGCCCTCCGACATCTCCTGTAAGGATGCCCGACGTGGGAATCCCGCAAGCCGCGCTGATCGTGTCTGGGCCGTTTGGCGATGTGTTGAGCGCTGAGCATGTCGCGCTGGCCATCGCGCAGGGCTTGCGCGTGGGCGGAGCCCCGGAGCCCGATTTGTGTCCGATCCCCGTCGAGGAGGGACAAAGATCTGATGTGGGAGCGCTGGATGTGGGAGCGCTGCTCGAGGGACTGAATTTCGACGTGCGTATGCGCCGAGCGCACGCGGTCATTCTGGGAGAGCGGCGGCTCGAGGAGCGTGCGCTGAGAGGAAGCGTGGCGTTCGAGATCGCCACCCGAGCCCGTCAGGCGGGCGTGCCTGCTTACGCGGTGACCGGCTCCAATGCGCTTGATCTGTTCGACGCGCGCATCCTCGACCTGCAGGTCATCGTGCAGGCGGGCAGCCGAAGAGCGCTCGTGGCGGCGGGCAGAAGGCTGGCTCAGGTGCTGTGAGCCGCGGCGTCGGTGGTGAGTGACCGCGCCAGCTCGTACACCAGGCGGGTCGCGTCGGCGACCGTGCCGAAGTCGAGGTTCGCGGGCACGTCGCTGGGCAGGTGGTAGTTGGCGAGGCTGTGCCAGTCGGTGAGCGACACAAGCGTTGCGGTCGGGTAGCCGGCGCGGCTGGGGATCACGCTGTCGGTCGACGCCCGTGCACGAAAGCCACGCTCCAGCGGGATGTCGAGCTGCCGGGCACGTTCGGCGATCAACTCGCGCAGCCAGGCGCCGGCGTACTCCTCCATCCATACCGGCCCCTCGCCCTCGAGCATGACGAGGTGCGGCGAGCCGACGGTGTCGAGGTTGACGAAGCACGTTCGCCCCGGCGCGAGCTCATGGCGATGACTGGCGATGAACGCACGGACGCCGTCCTGCAAAGTCTCCTCGGCCCCACACGACACCAGCAGCACGCGCAGGCCCGGCAGCGGGTGCTCGCGCAGCAGCTCCGCGAACGCCACCAGCGTAGCGACGCCGGACAGGTTGTCGTTGGCGCCCGGGACAGTCTGGCTGCGCCAGACATCGATCACGACGGCGCCAGCGAGCATGCCGATCGCAATCGCCGCCCACGCCGGCGCGCGTCGGCGGCCAAGAGCCGCGGCGATCGTGCATAGCGGTCCCGCCAGTCCGATCCACCACTGCGGTGGGGAGGTCTTCATCTGCTCGATCAGCTGCGGTGAGAGCTCGTGCAGCCGGCGCTGGAGCGTCTGGTCAAAGATGAACCCCGTCTGCGGGGCATCATGGTGGGCGAGAACCACGAGCGTGTCGATCTCGCGTCCGCCGGGCACCGTCTCACGCCCGTCCGACGGCGGCCCACCATTGTCGTTCAGCGCCGCTGCGCCTTTGCCAGCACGGGCCACGACGTTGACGGTCGTGCGGCGGCGGCGGACGGCTCGCCGCACCAGGCGGGGGCCGTTCTGGGCCTCATCGACGATCCCCGCGAAGCTCGCCGCCGCGAGCAGCGCCCCGATCCGTCTACGGGCGCCCAGGACGAGTGCGGCGCCGGCGATTCCCATCAATCCCAGCGCCGCGGAGGTGGGCGGGAAGATGCCCCAGGAAGGCTCGTCCTCCAATTGCGACTCGACTCCCGGGACGGAGCTCAGGCGCGCGTGCAACCACTCGGCCGCCTCGCGCTCACCCGGAGAGCAGGGCGTGCGATCGAGCTGGGCCAGCGTCTCGACGACCTCGCGCAGCGTCACCTCGAGCGTGTCCGATGGAGGGCTCATAGGAAGCATTGTCCCTCACCACGGTAGGTCGGCACCTCCTCGACGATCCGCTCGCCTTCGAGCAGGTACAGGCTGGCGAAGCGCTCACACAGCTCGCCGGCCTTGGCATGGCGTAGATAGACGCGGTCACCAAGCGCGAGTGTGCCAGCGGCGGCGCCGAGCAGCGGCGTCTGCACCTCGCCGGCGCCCTCCTGGGAGTCCAAGCGCAGCCCCGCCGGCAGGTGCGGGCGCGGCAGGCGGGCCCGATCGGCCGGACCGGAGGCGAGGTAGCCACCTCCCAGCGCCGTGACCACGCCGGGCCCGGGACGGCGCACGACGGGCAGCGCGAACAGCGCCGCGGGACGGGGGGTGAACGCGTGATAGGCGTCGAACAGGCCAGGGCCATACAGCCCCGAACCGGCCGTCACCTCGGTGACCGCCCCCTCCGCGGCCGTCGACTCGAGGCTGCCGGTACCGCCGCCGTTGACGAACTCCAGCGAGGAGGAGGAGGAGGAGGAGGAGGACTGGAGGAGGAGGACTCCCCGATCGCCTGTTGCACCGCGGCAACCGCCGCGGCGCGGCGCACAGCCAGCTCGCTCGCGGAGAGCGCCTGCATCGCACGGATCGCGCGGGCGCGTAGCCGGGGGCCGATCCTCCCCCCGGGCGATGTGTTGCCGAGGCCGGCGATCTGCGCCTCATAGGACATGATCCCTACCAGCGCTAGGTCACCGCGGGCGAGGATCGCACGCGCCAGCGCGGAGGCCTGCTCGGGAGTGTGGACGGGCGAGCGCTTGGCGCCGATGCGCAGGCGACCGCCGAGGGTCCACCAGCCCGCATCGAGATCGATGCACACGCGCAGCACAGCGGCGTCGCGATCGCCGCGCATAGGCTCGAGCACGCGATCGATCAGGTCGAGCTGCTCGACGCTGTCGACCATCACCGTGACACGCACCATGGGTCGTTCCGCGGTGAGTGTGGCGAGCGCTCGGAGCGCCTGCCGGTCGGCGGTCGGATAGGCCACGACCAAGTCCTCGGCGCCGTGAGAGGCCAGCCAGAGGGCCTCCGGGAGCGTGAAGGCAAGCGTGCCGGCGAACCCCGGGCGGGCAAGCACGCGTTCCTGCAAAGCGCGGCAGCGAACGGACTTACTCGCCAAGCGAATCGGCTTGGGGGCGGCGCGGCGCTCGAGATCCTCGGCGTTGGCCCACAGCGCGTCGAGATCGATCACCGCAAACGGCGCCTCCAGGTCCACGGTGGCGCGCTCCAAGCGCGCGTATGCCGCGTGGTTATGGGCCGCGTCAGCCATCGGCAGAGGCGGTGGGTCGCGGAGGTTGGACGGGTCCCAGGACTCGGTCGGTCCAGGCGTTGGCAAAGCGTCCCTCGGGGTCGAGCCGGGCGCGGACGGCCTGGAAGCGGTCCCAGTCGGGATAGCGCGGGCGCAGCGTCGCGGCGGTCTGGAAGTGGCGCTTGCCCCAGTGCGGACGCCCACCGAGCTCGTCCATGATCGCCTCGACGGCGCGGAAGTATGGCTCCCAGGCCATGCCGCGATACATGTGGACCGCGACGAAGCCGCTGTCGCGGCCGGCCGCGGTGCTGAGCAGCGCATCGTCGGGCGCGACCGTGCGCACCTCGATCGGGAACGGCACGGCGAAGTGGTTTCGAAGCCCACCCCCCAGCTCTCGGCCGCCACGAGCGCCATGATGCGGTTGACCGCCTCGGGTGTGCGCTCGCGCGGTAGCGAGTACTCCATCTCGGTGAAGCGCACCAACCGCGGACTGGCGAAGATTCGATCGGAGCGATCGACCCGCGTGGCCGCACCGGCGAGGCGGGTGACGAGGCGGTTGAGCTGCGGGATGCGCCGCGGGAAGCGGCGCCCGGCGCGACAGAGCAGCTCGAAGGCGTGGTTGGTGAGCAGCACGTCGTTGGCGTAGGCGCTGACCCGGCCGCGCGGGCGCGGAGGCTGATCGGTGCGATTATTGGTGCGCGTGAGCGCGGTATCGGCGTGCGGGAAGACGAAGAACTCGAAGTGGTCGTTGCCGAGCGCCAGCTCCTCGAAGCGCTCCAGCGTGTCGTGCAGTGGTGCGGGAGCGTCGACGCCGCGCAGGGTGAAGGCGGGGACACAACGGAGGGTGACCTCGGCGATCACGCCGAGTGCGCCGAGGCCGACGCGCGCGGCGCGAAAGACCTCGGAGTCGATCTCCTCGGCGCAACGCAGGGTCGAGCCGTCGGCGAGCACGAGCGTGAGCTCGGCCACCTGCGCGGAGATGTTGCGCAGGCGCGCGCCGGTCCCGTGCGTCGCCGTGGAGATCGCGCCGGCGATGCTCTGGGCGTCGACGTCGCCGAGGTTCTCCAGCGCGAGCCCGTGCTCGGCCAGGCATAGATTCAGCTCACGGATCGTGATTCCCCCCTGCACGCGCACCAACCCCGAGGAGCGGTCAACGTCGAGCACGCGTGTGAGTCGCTCCAGGCGTAGCTGAGCGCCTTCGGTGAGGGCGATATCGCTGAAGGAGTGCCCGGCGCCGGCCACGCGTACGCGGCGATCGTGCGCGGCGGCGCGGGCTAGCGCTTCGGATATCTCCTCGATCGAGCCGGGGAGCTCGACGGCCGCCGGACGGCAGGATTGATCGCCGGCCCAGTTGCGCCAGGTCGACTCGCCTGAGGTCCTGGGGCGTGAGCTTGCATTCAGGTTTCGCTGGCGCGAGAGATTCATGCGCCGGTGTCGTTAGGCTCGCTCATCAGATGACCGACCCCGAGCCTACTGCGACCCCGGGCACGTCGCGCGCCGTCACACCGGCAAGCGCGGGCAGTCTGGCAAGCGCGGGCGGCCTGACGAGCGGGGGCGGTCTGGTAAGCGGGGGCGGTCCGGCGAGCGCGAGCGGTCTGGCAAGCGCGGGCGATCTAGCGAGCGCGGGCGGTCCTGCGAGTGCCGCCGCGCCCGCAAGCGCCGCGGCGCCCACGGCCACGAGCCCAGCGGTCCGTGCCTCGCGCACGCGCTCGCTGCCCACGCCGGGCGCCAAGCGCGCGAGCGTGATCGGGGCCGGATCGTTCGGCACGGCGCTAGCTGTGCTGCTCGCGCGGGGCGGGCTGCGCACGACGTTGCAGGCGCGCACCGCCGAGCAAGCGGCCGACTTGGAGCGGGAGCGCGAGAACCGCGTCTACCTACCTGGCGTGGAGTTGCCCACGCAGCTTCGCATCGAGCCGACCTCGGCCGGCGTGGCGCGCGCCGACTACGTGTTCCTGGCGGTGCCCTCCAGCGGGCTGGACGAGGTGATCGCGATGCTCGACGAGGCCGGGCTGGGCAAGCGCGCGGCGGTGGTCTCGGTGGCCAAGGGTCTCGTTCCGCCGGAAGGGCTGCCGCCCACGATGGTCCTCAGCGCGCGCTTCGGCCCGCAGCGGGTCGCTTGCCTCGGCGGACCGGCGCACGCCCAGGAGATGGTGCACGAGGGCGCGGGGCTGGTGGCAGCCTCCAGCGAGGAGGAGCTCGCGCGCGCCCTCGCGCAGGTGTTCACACGCGCGGGAGTCGTCTGCGAGCAGTCCAACGACCCGCTCGGCGTCGAGCTGGCGGGCGCCGCGAAGAACGCAGCGGCGCTGGCCGCGGGTGCCACCGAGGCCCAGGGCCTGAACGCCGCGGGCGCGGCCGCCGGGCACATCTTCGCCGAGGTGTGGCGCTACGCCGAGGGGCTGGGCGCGCGACCGGAGTCGATGATCGGGCTGGCCGGCGCGGGCGACTTGGTAGCCACGGCCCTGGCGCGCGATAGCCGCAACCGCCGCGCCGGTGAGTTGCTGGCCGGCGGCGTGCCCGCCGCGGAGATCCCCGCGCGCATCGGCCAGGCGGTCGAGGCCTTGGAGTCCGTGCCGCTCTTGGCCCGTGCGCTGGAGGCGGCAGGCGTCGGCGCACCGGTGACGAGCGCGCTGGGACGGTTGATCTCCGGCGAGTTGCCGCTGGATGAGTGGGTGGCGCTCGTGCGGGCCACGGTGCCGCCGCCGGCGCTCTGGCGCAGGCGTCCGCAGCCCGGGTTTTGGCGGCGTACGTGGCGTTGGGCGAGAGGGAAGTAGGTCTCGGCGGGGCATGCAGATCTTCGGAGGCGAGGAAGGGAGGCCCTGAGCGGAGAAGTGAGCCTCGAGGCGGGGCATGGAGGCCCCGCCCCTACGCGCTCGTGACGCCCACGCGACGCGCGGACGATCACAAAAGTCAACCCACCGACGTTCAACCCACGGACGTTTTGCTCAGCCCATCAACGTGCTCATGACGGACCCATCAATGTGCTCACGACGGCCTCGTAGACCCCCGCGCCGTTTCCGGCCTCAGTGACGCGCGCGTTCGTCGTATTTTGCAAGTGTCTGCGGATCGACGGATCGCGCTTCCATCCCATTTGCCACCAGCCAGAAGACATTTACCTGCTCCGCGCACGCGAGGTCCTCGCGCGAGTCACCCACCGCGAAGCATCTCCTCACGGGCATAGCCGCGTGCCGACGGTGCCAAGCGACCGCGCTTGCCTTCGAGGCGCTGGTGGGCAGCAGGTGGTAGCCACGCACGTGATCCAGTCGGCCAGTGCGGGTGAGCGGCGGTTGACCACTCCGTTATCCACCAGTCGCAGGTCCCCGTGACCGTGCTCGGCCAGTAGGGCATCCACCTCACCAGCGTCCACGAGACCGCGAAACAGGTGCGAGACCTCGCGCTCGGTGTGCCACGGCTCGTGGTACTCCAAGCGCCCCACATAGCGCTCCAGCAGCAGTTCCGGCGCGCCCGAGCGCTCGATCTGCTCGGCGATGCTCAGCTCGCCCGGCAGCAGATCGCCCGTCAGCCACTGCTCCTCCCCATCCAGCACGACGCACGCGCCGGACTCGTAGATGAAGGAGCTCTGTCCGAGCAGCCGCGCGTCCTCGAAGACCTGCGCGCGCCGGCGCCCTGACATCAGCACCACCTCCACCTCAGCGCGCATGCACGCCTGCACGGCGCGCACCCCATCGAGCGACACGTTGCCCTCGCCGTCGCGCAGCAGCGAAGCGCCCCTGCCAAGCAATGTGCCGTCGAGGTCGAGGTACAGAGCGCGCGTGGCAGCGGCGGAGGCGATCGAAAGACGGTCGTTGCCGTGATTCTCGCGCGCGGCGGGGATCGGAGAGTCCATCGCCTCTACTATCGCAAGCGGTGGCCCTGCAACGCACGATCGAGCCCTGGAGCGCGCTGCTGGACGAGGCGCGCGAGGATGGGCGACTCGTGCGCGAGGCGCGCGAAGGACCTGGCCAGGCCAAGCTCGTGGAGCCACCCGCGGAGTTGCATCCAGAGGTGCTCGCGGCGCTCGAGCGCCTGGCGGTCGAGCGCCTCTACTCCCACCAAGCGGAGGCGATCTACTCCTCGTGGGACGGCCCGACGATCGTCACCACCGGCACCGCCTCGGGCAAGTCGATGTGCTTCAACCTGCCGACGCTCGACGTGCTCTGCCGCGACACCAAAGCGCGCGCGCTCTATCTGTACCCGACCAAGGCGCTCGCCCAGGACCAGGCGCGCGCGCTCTCGGCCTTCGGTCTCACCAAGCGAGTCCACCCGGCGATCTACGACGGCGACACGCCGCGCGAGGCGCGCGCGGACATCCGCCGGCGGGCGAACATCGTGCTCACCAACCCCGACATGCTCCACGTCGGCATCCTGCCCAACCACGCCGCCTGGGCCGAGCTGTTCGCGAACCTCGCGATCGTCGTCGTCGACGAGGCCCACGTCTACCGCGGCGTGTTCGGCTCGCACGTCGCGAACGTCCTGCGGCGGCTGCGGCGGATCGCGGCGGCCTACGGCACGACCCCGCGCTTCCTGCTCACCTCGGCCACGATCGCCAACCCGATCGAGCTGGCCGAGCGCCTGACGGGCCTGGAGGACGTGAGCCTGATCGACGCGGACGGCTCGCCGGCGCCGGGCCGGCAGATCGCGATCTGGAATCCGCCGCTGACCGACGAGGCGCTGGGCAAGCGCCGCTCGGCGCTCGCTGAGGCGGCTGAGCTGCTCGCGCGGCTCGTGCGCGACGGCGCGCGGCTGATCTGCTTCATGAAGTCGCGCAAGGGCGTCGAGGTGCTGCACAAGCTGCTCGTCGCCGATTTGGACGGAGCCGAGACGAACTCCGACCCCGAGCTTGCCAAGCTCGTGGTCCCCTACCGCGCCGGCTACACCTCCCAGCAGCGTCGCGAGCTCGAGGGCCGCCTGGTCCGCGGCGAGCTGCGCGCGGTGATCACGACCGACGCCCTGGAGCTCGGCATCGACATCGGCGAGCTCGACGCCGCCGTGGTCGTCACCTTCCCCGGGACCGTCGCCTCGCTGCGCCAGATGTGGGGCCGCGCCGGGCGGCGCGGTCGGGGTCTGGCGGTGTACGTCGCGGGCGAGGACGCGCTCGACCAGTTCTTCTGCCGCCATCCCGACGACTTCTTGGAGCGTCCCGTCGAGGCCGCGATCCTCGACCACGAGAGCCCGGAGATCTTCCGCCGGCACCTGCTCTGCGCCGCGCACGAGGGGCCCCTGTCGAGCGAGGATGCCGAGTTCCTCGGGCCGCGCTGGGAGGCCCACGCCGAGGTCCTGCTCAGCACCGGCGAGCTGCGCCGCCGGCTGGGGGAGCGAGTCGGGGGGGCGGGGCCAATACCTACGTTCCCCGCCAGCCCAGCGGATACCCCGCGGCGGAGGTCTCGCTGCGCTCTGCCTCCGCTGAGAGCTTTGCGATCATCGACGTCGCCTCCGGCGAGCTGCTCGGCTCGACGGAGGTCGCTCGCGCCCATTCGACCGTGCACGAGGGCGCGATCTACCTGCACCTCGGGCGCTCCTACGAGGTGCGCGAGCTCGACCTGCAACATCGCCGCGCGCTGATCGCGCCGTTTGACGGCGATTGGTACACACAGCCCAAGCGCGAGACCGACACCACGATCGAGCGTCTGCTCGACCGCCGCGAGACGCTCGGGGTGACCCTCAGCTTCGGCGAGGTCGCCGTCACCGACACCGTGCTGGCCTACCAGCGCAAGCGTGTGGCGGATAACGCGTTCCTCGACCTCGTGGGGCTCGATCTGCCGCCCACGAGCTTCTCCACGCAGGCGCTGTGGTTCGAGCTGCACTCCGCCGAGCTGGGGCTGGGCGACGCGATCCCGCTGGAGGCGCTGCTCGGCGCGCTGCACGCAACCGAGCACGCGCAGATCGCCGTGCTGCCGCTGATCGCGATGTGCGACCGCTGGGACATCGGCGGGCTGTCCACCAACCTGCACCCGCAGACCGGCGGCGCAACGATCTTCATCTACGACGGACATCCCGGCGGCATCGGCATCACGCGCACCGCCTTCACGCGCTTCGAGGAGCTCTGCGGCGACGCGCTGCGCCTGATCGCCGAGTGCCCCTGCGCCAGCGGCTGCCCCTCGTGCGTCCAGTCGCCGAAGTGCGGCAACCTCAACGAACCGCTGTCCAAGACGGGCGCGCGCCTGCTGCTGGAGCGCATGCTCGGCGCGGTTGAGGGCGACGGTGGGGGCGGCGATCCGGGCGCGAGCGGGCGGGCAGCCGCGAGCAAGTGGGTGGAGGGACGCCGCTCCGAACGCGACGCGCCGTTGTTGAAGGCATAGTCATGCTTCGTCCCACCAAGCAGGCGGCGCTCGGCGTCGTGCTGGCCTGTGTCGCGCTGTCGGCCATGGCGGCTCCGGGGTCGGCTGCGGGGGCAGGGGCGGCGCCGGCGGAGGCCTCAGCATCCGTTGCCTCGGTGTGGGATACGCCGGATGCGACGGCGGCCGCCGCCGGCTTCCAGTTCGGGCTCGCGGACTACGAACCGGCGACGTTCTCCGACCCACGGGTCGCCGAGCTCGGGGTCCGTAACGCGCGCGATGTCGTGCCCTGGAACGTGGTGGCGGTCCCGCGCGATCTGGCGGCCGTGAGCGCCTGGCTGGCCGCCGTCAGGCGCGCCGGGATCACGCCGCTGATCACCTTCCAGCATGCCGACGGCAATGATCGCGCGCCCACCCAGGCGCAGTTCCTCAAGGACTTCCTGCGTTTCCGTGCGCTTTTCCCTTGGGTCAGCGAGTTCTGTCCCTGGGACGAGGCCACCCACGCGGGGCAGCCGACCGCGCGCCATCCGCGGCTTGCCGCGCAGTACTACAACGCGATCGCCTCCCACTGCTCCGGCTGCATGGTCACCGCGCCGGACACGCTCGACGCCGATGGCAACATCGAGCGCTGGATCGGCCAGTTCCTGCGCAGCGCCCACCCCTATCCCAAGATCTGGCCGCTGAATCCGTACATCAGCGTCAGCACCGACAATTCTCGTGCGATCAGGAGACTCCTCTCCTTTGTCCACGGTCAAGTCTGGTTCAGCGAGGTCGGCGGCATCGTCTGGTGGCGCTTCCACGGCAAACTGATCTACCACGGCGTCGCCTACGCCGCCAAAGTCGCCAAGAACATCTTCAAGCTCGCCGCGATCAGCCCGCGGATCACGCGCGTCTACTACTACCACTGGCGCTCGCCCGGAACTCCCCAGGCAGCGAAGAAGTCGACCTGGGACGCGGGGCTCGTCAGTGCGAGCGGCGTCGCGCGACCCGCGCTGCTCGCCGTCGCGAAAGCTCTCCACCGTCAGCTTCAAACGGCGACACCGAGCTCCTACTAAGACTCGTCTGGAGATCGGCGGTGCGGTCGGGGCGCTCGCGCCACGTCACCAGGCGAAAGCGCCACAGCGCCCACACCGCGCGCAGCCCGTCCCGCCAGGTGATCTTCTTGCCTTCGGCGAACGTGCGGCCGTAGTAGGCGATCGGCACCTCGTAGATACGGATGTCAGGTATCGAGACGATGCGGGCGGTGATCTCCGGCTCAATGCAGAAATCATCGGAGACGAGCTCAAGGCCCCGGGCGATGTCGCCGCGGATCGCCTTGTAGCCGACCTCCATGTCCGACAGCGTGGTGTTGAACAGCATCCCGGTGAGAAGGCTCAAAAAGCGATTGCCGGCGTAGTGCCAGAACAGGTGCGCGCGCTGCGGCTGGCCGCCGCGCAGGCGACTGCCATAGACGGCGTCGGCCCTCCCGGCGAGGATCAGGTCGACCAGGCTGGGAATGTCAGCCGGGTCGTACTCGGCATCGGCGTCCTGGATGATTACGACGGCACCCGTCGAGCGCGCGAGCGCCGTGCGCACGGCCGCCCCCTTGCCTCGATTGCGCTCGTGTCTGCACAGCGTGATCCGCCCGTCATCCTCTGCCAGCGCCGTGACGATCGCGGCCGTCTCGTCGCTGGAGCAATCGTCCACGACGATGATCTCCAGCTCGTAGTCGAGCGCTTTCAGCGCCTCCAACACATCGCCGATCGTGCCAGCCTCGTTGTAGGCCGGCATCAGCACGCTCAGCTGGGGCGCGCTCATGCGGTCAGTTTAGTAGGCCGTCAGTAGGCGCGGATCGGCGGGCCTTCGTACTTGACGCCGGCCGGGCTGATCCAGCGCACGCGCCAGGCGGTTCCCTTGGTGGAGGAGTTGAAGGACCAGTAGCCGGCGCCGTTGGTGCTCACCGTCTTCAGCGTGCGATAGCTGTGCGAGCCCTTGCGCTCGATCAGCACCGTCACTTTGGTGGCGCTGGTCGTGGGGCGCACCAGGCCCCACAGCGAGAAGCCGCCGCCGCGCTTGGTGACCGTCAGCGGCACCGGGAAGCCGGCATACAGCGGCTTGGGCTGGCCGGTCACGTACTCAAGGCCCGTCTGGAAGCCGACGAAGCCGCCGATCGTGCTGGCCGTTAGACGCCCGCTGAGCGGGTCGTCCTTGAGCAGGTACTGCGAGAACGCCGCCACCCGCGGGTTGGAGTAGGCCATGTGCTCGGCGATCGCGTCGTATTCGGCCTGCTTTGCGGCCGACACGCCTTCGTACTTGTTCGGCTTGCTCTGCACCCCGAACTCGGTCAGGTAGATCGGCACACCTCCCGGGATCGCGTGCGCCCGCGCGGCCAGGTTCAGCGCGTTTGACAGCCGCGAGATCGAGGCGATCGTCACGCTGTCCTTCTGCGGCCAGACATATTTGGGACCGGCCGCCGGGAAGTAGGCATGGTGGGCGTAGCCGGTCATCTGCAGCTCACCGCAGGAGCCTGATTTCTTGTACTTCGCGTTCAGGCACAGCGCTTCGCGCATGAAGGCCAGCGGCGCCACCGGATGCAGCAGCGCGGCCGAGTGTTCCTTGCGGGGATTGACTGTGTCGTAGCCGACCGGCGCCGTCTCGCCGAACAGCACCTTGGGATGAGCGATCCCGGCCGCCTGCAGCCCTTCGTAGCCGGCCTGATAGAGGCCGCGGTAGATGCGTCCCGAGACGGGCTTGCCACTGGAGCTCCACTGTGGCATCAGATAGGCGGGCTCGTTGGGCTCGTTCCAGATCGAGTAGACCGAGACCTCCGAGCCGAACTCGCCGGCCACCGCAGTCATGAATTCCTTGAAGTCCTGCGCGTCTGGGCGTGTCGTGTACGGGGCTTTGTGGTTGGCGGTGGCCCACCGCGGCACGGGCGAGGTGACGGTCAGCAGCACCTGCCAGCCCAGCCGCTGGGCTTCAGCGAGCAGGACGGCGTACTGGCCCCAGGCGTAGCTGCCGGGGTTCCTCGCTTCGAAGTTCGGCTTCGTGACACTGGTGGGGTCGGGCGCGACTTCATACCAATTGAGCTCCACGCGCAGTGCGCGCACGCCGAGTTCTTGCAGCTGCACGAGCGCGTGCGGACGAGTGCTCGGGTTCAACAGGTCCATTGGCGCCTCGAAGTAGAGCTTCTGATTGGCAGAGGCCAGCGCCTGGCTCGCGCCGAGCGTGGCTGAGAGGAGCGCCGAGCAGGCGAGTAATGCACAAAGGAGTATGCGGATACGCGACATTGGCCCTCGATTCAATCGTTGCTTACGTGCTTGCGGACGGGAGCGGAGCGTAGACGTGCTCGCGGAGGAGCCAAGGCCGCCACTGCGAAGGCGGGCACATCAGACGCACCGTAGGCTGAGACACCCTAGCGCAGGGGAAGTTGCGCTGGGCTCACTGCGAGCTGACCTTGACCTTGCAGTGTGCGCCGTGCAGATGCGCGCAGACGATCACGTAACCCGGTCGCGGGTGGTGATGGGCGTCGGTCAGGCCCGAGTCGAAGATCGTCGAAGACGTGCCGCCGGTCCACTGATAGATGTACAAGCGCTTGATTCTGGTGTAGTTCGAGGCGATCGCGAACATGTAGCTGAGCGCTTTCGCCGCGCGCGCCAGACCCGAGCCGCGGTAGTTGGGAAAGGCGCCGCCGAATTTGACGATCCCCCCCGTCTCGGTCAACCAGACGTCCCCGGGCACCGCCGCCAGGATCGCGCGCGTGCGGACGCTCGAGAAACGGTTGGTGTCCGAGTAGTCGTGCAGCCCCCAGAGGGTCGGCATCGGCACGCGCAGGCGACCAACCTCGGCTTTGAACTGAGCGATGTAGGTCAGCGTGGGACCGACCAGATTCTGGTCCAGGATGTCCAGGCCGAGGATCGTGCATTTAATGCAGACGCGCCGCAGCGCTTGGTAGTACTTCGCCGATTCGACCGCCGTGGGGCTGTCGAAACGCTCGTAGCTGTAGCGGACGTCGCCCCGATTGGCCTCGTTCCAGGGCTGGTACTGGTGGACGTTCGGAAACAGCGCCATGAACTTCTTTATGTCCTGTTCGTAGGTCTTGACGCTCGGCATCTTCGTGGGCGTGTACTCCGAGTGGTAGAAGGCCACGAGCACCTGCTGGTGCTGGCGTTCGGCGGCGTGAATCCAGGAGTCGGCCTTCATCAGCGAGTAGCCGCGGACGGCGGCGTCGTAGGGGACGATGTAGCGGGTGATGTGCGTGTGCAACTGCCGCCACAGGGGATCGGAGAACATCTCCGTCTGCTCGTCGGCGATGCCGACCTGGAACGAGGCGGCGGCGCGGGCCGTGGGCTGGCTCTTCGAGTGAGCAGAGAGCGCTGTGGAGACGCCGAGCGTGGCGCTCAGCGCGAGCGCCAGGGCGCAGATCAGCAGCGCCGCGGCGAGCAGTGGACGGGAGCGCAGGGTGGCGAGGCGCAGAGTGCTGAACACGGCCATCGAAACAGCCTATACGCCGAGAAGTTGCGTTTCCCTGCGTGTGAGCGGAGGACCGCGCGGGCCGCATCGACTTGTGCGCGGAGGGCCGCGCGGGCGCATAGGATTGCAGGCGATGCGCAACGGACGATGGCGTTACTGGGGTCCGCTCGCGCTTGTGCTGATCCTCGCTTTTGCCCTGCGCCTGTGGGGCATCAAGCAGGGCCTACCCTACGTCTACAACGTGGACGAGTACGGGCACTTCGTGCCCGAGGCGGTGGCGATGTTTCACCACGGCCTGAACCCTCACTACTTCATCAACCCGCCGGCGCTCACCTACCTGCTGCATGTGATCTTTGCGATCTGGCTCGGCGGCCGGGTAGGCGTAACCCACGAATTCGCGCTGCATCCAGATCGGCTATTCCTCGTCGCCCGGATCACCGTCGCGCTGCTCGGGACAGTCTCGGTCTGGCTGCTCTACCTGGTGGGCGCTCGCCTGTTCAATCGCGCCGTCGGCCTGCTGGCGAGCGCCGTGATGGCCGTGGCTTTCCTACCGGTTTTTTACGGGCACCTGGCGCTGAACGACGTGCCGACGCTCGCGCCGCTGACGCTCTCGCTGCTCGGCACGGCCGGCATCTTGCGCCGGGGACGCATGTTCGATTATCTGATGGCGGGCGTTGGACTGGGCTTGGCCGGCGCGACGAAGTACACGGCGGGCGTGATGGTCCTCCCGCTGCTGGCCGCGGCTGTGGCGCGGTATCTCGACGGAAGAGCGGGCGTTGAGGGGAGAGCGGGCGCCCGGGCGAATGAGAGAGCGAGCGTTGAGGAAAGACCGGCGCGGGCAAATGGAAGACCGGGCGCGCGGCGAGACGTGGCGATTGGCCTCGGGGTCGCCTTGGTGGCGGCGCTGGGCGCATATTTGATCGCAAATCCATATTCCCTGCTCGATTTTCACCTGTTCATAACCGAATTAAAACTTCAATCCAGTTACACGGAAATGTCACATGCCTCCTGGATCGGCGGTCCAAAGCAGGGCAGCTTTATCTATTATCTGTGGTCGTTCACCTGGGGGTTAGGGTGGATTCCCGCGCTGGCGGCACTTGGTGGGGCAGTGAGTATTTGGCGAGGGCAGCAACGGGTCGGTTGGGTGCTCGTGCCGGTTGCGGTTTTATATCTCCTGTTTTTGAGCCTGCAGGGGCGTTATTTCGGACGCTGGCTGCTGCCGATCTTCCCGGTCGCCTGCCTGCTGGCGGCCTACTTCTCGCTTGAGCTGGCTGGCTGGGCGGCGCGGCGTGCTCCGCGGATGCGTGTCGGCTTTACCGCGCTTGCTGTAATCGCTTTGGCGGCCCAGGGCATCGTGTACAGCATTCACTCCGGCTTGCTTCTCTCACGCGCCGACACCCGTAATCTTGCGCGTGCGTGGGTGGTGAAGAACATACCCGCTGGCGCGCGGATCGTGGTCGAGCCGGTGGTTCCCAACGCATGGCTCGATGACACCGGCCGGCTCGGTCCCGGTGAGGTACGTTGGGTCAAGTACCCCACGTTGCGCGTGCTGCTGAACCCGTCCAGGGGCACGCCCGAACCGACACATCGGACCGTTCTATTAGAAAATTATGAGAGCACGCTTGGGCCTGCGTTGATTTCCTATTATGAGCGAAATGATTATTGCTGGGTGGTGAGCGGCTACACCCAATCCGGGCGGGCGTTCGCCGATCCGCAGACCGTGCCCGATGCGATCGCCTACTACCGGGAACTGGAAAGGCAGGGCAAAGTCGTCTACCACGTCTCGCCATACGGCTCGGGGCAGAGCAGCCCGGGGAACGGCAGTCCAGGGAAGAGCCGCGTGGGGTTCAACTTCGACTGGACGTTTGACTACTACCCGCTTGCCTTCCACCGGCCAGGCCCGGAAATGACCATTTACCGCCTGCGCGGTGGACGTTGTGCTTACTGATTGCCCCGCGCGATCTTGCGCAGGTCGATCGTCGCGTCATACAGCTTCGCGTCGACCCCCTCCTCCAAGGCGACCTCGCGTAGCGGACGACCGGAGTCGGTGGCCTTCTTGACGATCGTCGTGCCCTTGTCGTAGCCGATCACACCGTTCAGCGCGGTCGCGGCGGCGAGCGTAGCTCCCGCCGAGGCCGCGGTGCCCTCCTTGTTCGCCTCGATGCCGTCAACGCACTTCTCGGCGAACACGCGTGAGGTGCTGGCGAGCAGGTGCAGCGACTGCAGCAGGTTGCGCGCGATCAGGGGAATCCGCACATTGAGCTCAAACTGGCCCTGCATCCCGCCGACGGTGACCGCGGTGTCGTTGCCGATCACCTGCGCGGCGACCTGCAGCACCACCTCAGGGATCACCGGGTTGACCTTGCCGGGCATGATCGAGGAGCCCTTCTGCAGCTCGGGCAGGCGGATCTCGCCGATCCCGGCGCGGGGACCGGAGCCCATCAGCGCGAGGTCCCCGGCGATCTTCGAGAGCGATACCGCCACGACCTTCAGCGCACCGGAGAGCTCGACGAGCGCGTCGCGGCTGGCCTGCGCCTCGAAGCGATCCAGGGGGGCGGCGATCTGCTTCAAGCCGGATTCCTTCTTCAACCGCGCGCGGACCTTCTCGGCGAATTTGGGATGGGTGTTCAAACCGGTGCCGGTGGCGGTGCCGCCGAGCGGGATCTGCCCGACGTGGACGAGCGATGAGCGCACGCGCTCCTGGCCGAGCGCGACCTGCGCGGCATAGCCGCCGAACTCCTGCCCGAGCGTGACGGGGACGGCATCCATCAGATGCGTGCGCCCTGACTTGACGACGTTCTGAAAGCTCTTGGCCTTCTTCGCCAACGAGCGCTCGAGCTGGTGCAGCGCCGGAAGCAGCTCGTTCTGGGCGACGTCGAGCGCCGCGAGGTGCACGGCCGAGGGAAACACGTCATTGGAGGATTGGCCCATGTTGACGTGGTCGTTGGGATGCACGCTCGAGCCGGCGAGCGCCGCGATCACCTCGTTGGTGTTCGTGTTCGTCGAAGTGCCCGAGCCGGTCTGGAAGACGTCGATCGGGAACTGCGCGTCGTGCTTGCCGGCGGCGATCTCGCCGGCGCCTTTGGCGATGCTCGTGGCGCGGCGTTTATCGAGCAGGCCGAGCTCGCCGTTGACGAGCGCGGCGGCGCCCTTCACCCGTGCCAGCCAGCGCACGACCGACACCGGCACCCGCTCGCCCGAGATCGGGAAGTTTTCGACGGCCTTGGTTGTCTCTCCGCCCCACAATCGCTTCTCCGGCATCGGCTCTCCTTGGTTTTATTTGGACCCAATTTGGGACCCGCCCGCCCGCGGAACCCTACCCGCAGAACGCGGCCAGCTCCCGGGCGAGCCCCACCGGGTCGTCATAGGCGATCAGAAAGCCCGTGCTCTGCAGCACCCTGAGCTGACCGTCGGGCAGCAGCTCCAGCGCCTCTTCGGCGGTCGCGATTGGGTGCAGCCGGTCACGGTCGGCCCACAGCAGCAGCACCGGCATCTCCAGGCGCGGATACAGCTCGAGCAGCTGGGCCTGCGCACCACGCGGCCATGCCCGCGCGCATCTCGCCCACGAGCGCGCGAGGCTCGGGTTGCCGGCGACGTCGGCAAATGCGTGGCGCACCAGATCGCGCGCCGCCGGATCGCCGCGCGCGGACAGTCGCAGACCGCGCTCGGGCCTGAAGGCGGCGCGGGCGCCGTATGTGAGCAGGCGGTCGAGCCCAGGCACAGCACCGGCGGCGGCGGTCAGGCGCCAGGCGGCGCGCAAGCGGGCATCCTGTGGCGCGGCATGCATACGGCTGCCCATCAGCACGAGCCGCTTGGGTCGTAGGCTCCCGCGCGCGATCGCGTGCAGCAGGATCTCCGCGCCAGCGTCGTGACCGCCGATCAGCGGACGGGGGCCGAGCACGTCGGCGGCGAATCCCGACATCACATCGGCGAACCAATCGAGCGTGTAGGGATGCCGTGGCCGGTCCTCCGAATCTCCGTGCAGCGGCAGGTCGGGGAGCACCACACGGAAGCGGTCGGCGAGCTGCTCGACAGCCGGCTCCCACTCCTTGTAGGAGAGCATCGCGGAGTGCAGCAGCGCCAGCGGCGGCCCGGTGCCGAGCTCCCGGTAGGCCACGCGCGCGCCATCGGGGTGGTGGTAGAGACGCAGCCTCATGGCCGGGTGCCACGAGGACTGCGACGAGGGGCGCGACGAGGGGCCATCCACTCATCGTAGGCCGCGTCGCCGTCCTGACAGATCTGGCCGCGCCTACAATGGGCCGCCCTGTGAGCGCCTCCGAGAAACACTCGCTGCTCCCCCATCGCGCGGTCGACCCGCGCCAGGAGCTCCCCGCGCTCGAGCTCGAGGTTCTGGAGCGCTGGCGCGAGCGCGACGTGTTCGCCCAGTCGCTGCGGATCCGCGAGGGCGCCAAGCAGTGGGTCTTCTACGAGGGCCCCCCCACCGCCAACGGCCCGCCCGGCTCCCATCACGTGCTCTCACGCGTGTTCAAGGACATCTACCCGCGCTTTCAGACGATGCGCGGCTATCGGGTGGAGCGCAAGGGCGGCTGGGACTGCCATGGGTTGCCCGTCGAGATCGCCGTCGAACAAGAGCTCGGCATCCACCACAAGGCAGAGATCGAGGAGTACGGGATCGCGCAGTTCAACGCCAAGTGCCGCGAGTCGGTGTTCACGTTCCTTGCGGAGTGGAACCGGCTGACCGAGCGGATCGGCTTCTGGCTCGACCTCGATGGCGCCTACCGGACTTTGGATGAGAGCTACATCGAGTCGGTGTGGTGGGCGCTCGCGCAGATCCACGAGCGAGGATTGCTGTACGAGGGGCGCAAGGTCGTGCCGTACTGCCCGCGCTGCGAGACCACGCTCTCTTCCCATGAGGTGGCGCTCGGGTACCGCGACGTCGTCGATCCGAGCGTCTTCCTGAAGCTGCCGGTGGTGGGCGGCGCGAGCGCGGCGGTAGGCGGCGCGGACGCAGGCCCGGCGAGTGCGGACAGGCTGCTGGTGTGGACGACCACGCCGTGGACGCTGCCCGGAAACGTGGCGGTGGCGGTCTCGCCGACGGCCACCTATGCGCGGGTGCGCGTCGGGAATGAGATCTTCGTGCTCGCCGAGACCCGGGTGGAGGCGGTCCTGGGTGAGGAAACAGAGATCCTCGAGCGGTTCTCCGGCGTGGAGCTGATCGAGCGCTACGGCTCCTATCAGGGACCGATCTTCGCGCTGAGCGATCGTGAGCCGGGCGGCTTTCCGATCCTGTCCGACGAGTTTGTGACTACGGAGGACGGGACGGGGATCGTGCATTTGGCGCCGGCGTTTGGCGAGGACGACTATCGCGTGGCCGCGGCCTCTGAGCGAGTTCCGTTCGATCCGACGATCGCTGGCAGCCTCTACAACCCTGTGCGCCCTGACGGGACGTTCGACGCGCGTGTGCGCAACCACGCGGGCAAGTCCTACGAGGGTCGCGGCGTCAAGGACGCCGATGTGACGGAGGAGCTGATCGAGGATCTGCGCGAGCGTGGGCTGCTGCTAAAGGTTCAGGACTACGAGCACTCCTACCCGCACTGCTGGCGCTCGGGCGACGCGTTGATCTACTACGCGAAACCCTCGTGGTACATCGCGACCTCGAAGCTGCGCGACGAGCTGCTGGCGGCGAACGAGACGGTGGACTGGCATCCGCCGGGCGTCAAGCAGGGACGCTTCGGCGACTGGCTGAAGAACAATGTCGACTGGGCGCTTTCACGCGAGCGCTACTGGGGCACGCCGCTGCCGGTGTGGCGCTGTGGGAACAGACACATCCATGTGATCGGCTCCTACGCCGAGCTCGCCGAGCGCTCGGAGCGCAAGCTCGAGGATCACCACCGACCCTACGTCGACGAGATCTCCTTCCCGTGCCCACAGGAGGGATGCGATCAGGAGATGTGGCGTGTTCCCGAGGTGATCGACGTGTGGTTTGACTCGGGCTCGATGCCGTTCGCCCAGCACCATCATCCGTTCGCCAAGGACGGCAGTTTCGAGAGCTCTTCCCGGCAGACTTCATCTGCGAGGCGCAGGACCAGACGCGCGGCTGGTTCTACTCGCTGCTGGCGGTCTCAACGCTGCTGGGCAAGCCAGCGCCGTATCGCAACGTGGTGTGCCTGGGCCTAATCCTCGATGAGGACGGCCAGAAGATGTCCAAGTCCAAGGGCAACACGGTCGAGCCATGGCAGGTGCTCGACACCTACGGGGCAGATGCTTTCAGGTGGTACTTCTTCACCTCAAAGCAGCCGTGGGATGGCTACCGCTTCTCCGCCGAGACGATCGGCGAGGGCGTACGCCTATTCCTCAAGCAGCTGTGGAGCACGTACTTCTTCTACACCCTCTACGCGCAGGCGAACGCGACGGTGCTTGGCGGCGCGACCGTGCTCGCCGGCGCGCCGGAGCAGGGGCAGGAGGGACCGACGACGGCAGGAGCGACAACGGCAGGACCGGCGATGGCAGAAGCGACCACGGTGGAGGCGACGACAGGGGCGATCGACGATCTCGACCGTTGGGCGCTGTCGCGCACCGCGGGCACGGCCCAGTTCGTCGCCGAACGGCTGGACGCCTATGACGCCACTTCCGCCGGACGGGCGATCGCGAGCTTGGTCGACGAGCTGTCGAACTGGTACGTGCGCCGCTCGCGCCGGCGCTTCTGGGACGGTGACCCCGCCGCGTTCGAAACGCTGCGCACGTGCCTCTTGACGGTGTCCAAGTTGCTGGCTCCCTTCTGCCCGTTCATCGCCGATGAGATCTACGACAACCTCGACGGCACGCTCGAGAGCGTGCACCTGTGCGACTTCCCCGCGGGTGGGGAGACCACGGGTGGGGAGAGTGGGGAGATCGCTAATGGGGAAATCGGAGAGCGTGACGAGGCCCTCGAGCAGGCGATGGCGCTTGCGCGTGAGACGGTGCGCCTCGGCTTGGGAGCGCGCGGCAAGGCCAAGATCAAGGTGCGCCAGCCCTTGAGCGAGGCCGTGGTGGTGGCCGACGAGCGCGAGCGCGCGGCGATCGAACGATTGGCGGATGTGGTTCGTGAGGAGCTGAACGTCCGGCAGATGCGTTTTGTCGCGGCCGCCGAGGAGCTGAGCGAGTACGAGGTCAAGGCCAACTACCGCACACTCGGGCCGCTGTTTGGCAAGGACATGCCCCAGGCCGCCGAGGCGATTGCCGCGCTTGACCCAGCGCGAGTCGCGGCAGCGGTGCGCGACGGCGGCGGCGGGATCGGAATCGCGGTAGCCGGACGAGAGCACACACTGTCAAGCGAGGACGTGATCCTCACGATGAAGGCGCCCGAGGGCTACAGCGTCGAGCGCGAGGGCGCCCACGCGGTGGCTCTCGACCTGACGATCGATGACGATCTGCGTGAGGAGGGGCATGCGCGGGAGATCGTCCACGCCGTGCAGAACGCGCGCAAGACCGCCGGCCTGGAGGTAGAGGACCGGATCGCCCTGCACCTCACCGGCGACCCCGCGTTGATCGCGGCCGCCGAGGCCCACCGCGGGTACCTTGTCGGAGAGACGCTCGCCGTCAGGCTGGAGTTGCCGGAGTTGCCGGAGTTGCCGGAGTTGTCAGAGTTGTCAGAGTTGGGGGACAGTGCGAGCGAGAGTGCCGTCGCGATGGACTACTCGGAGCAGACCGAGATCGACGACCTTGCGCTCACGATCGGCCTGCAGAAGTCAAACGACGCCCACTGAGGCGATCGAGGACCTCTCAGGCAGCCTTGTGAGGGTTAGGCAGCCGTGAGGGCCGGCTCCAGCTCGGCCTCTAGCTTCTTCTTCGGGTAGGCGCCGATCACCGTCTTGACCGGCTGGCCGCCTTTGAAGAGGATCATCGTCGGGATCGAAAGCACCTGGAAGTTGGCCGCCGTCTGCTGATTCTCATCGATGTTCAGCTTGACGATGCGCAGGTCCGGGCGCTCAGAGGCGATCTCCTCGAGCACGGGCGCGACCACGCGGCACGGGCCGCACCAAGGCGCCCAGAAGTCGACGAGCACGGGACCCTCCGACTCGATCACCTCGGCCTGGAAGTTGGTGTCTGTGACTTCGTTCAACGTGCCTGCCATGGGGTTCTCCTTGATTGCTTTCCTCTTATACGTTCCCTTGCCTACTCACTATACAAAGTAAAGGAAGGGGTGACGGAGGTACCTAGGCTAGTGCACTACCGTTCGGGATATGGGCGCACTTGCTCGCGACTTCAAGCGACGTTCCCGCGCCCAGAAAGCATATATCTCGGCCAATCTTGCCGGTCCACTCGGGGTTGTGTTGGTTTTCGTGGGGGCGGGCCACGATCATGTCGTGCTGGTCATCGGGATCGTGCTGCTCGGAGTCTTCGCGATCGACACGCTTCTGGTGTTTCCGATCCTTCGTGCTCGGCAGGATCTGAGGCGCAAACGTTCGCCAGATCCAAGCTGACCCGCTACCGCGACAGACCTCAGCGGACGGTCACGAGGAAACCTTCGGAGCTGCGCACGATCGGCGGGTGAATGTTGGTCAGCAGCGTGAACAGATGCGGCGAGACATACACCTCAATGAAGGCGGCGATGATCAGCACCGGTATGGCCACGGCAACGGTCACGACCGTCGCGGCCAGTAGCTGCTCCCACTCCCCGCGCCGGCTGGCGAGGATCCACGCCGCCAACGGCAGAAACAAGGCGATCAACTCGGGGATCGCGTGCGGAAGCACCCCAAGCAGCAGCAGGGCGGGCGAAACGTGCAGGAAGCCGGAGACGCCGGCGAGGGTGTGCCCGATCACGTACGCCTGAGCACTCAACGAGAAGGCGGTCGCACAGCCGACGAACGCGATCGCGATCGGCCCGCCGTGCTCGTGCACCCAGCGCGAGATGCCGTGGTGGTGCTCGGCCTGCAGCGGCAGCGAGCTACCCGCGATGAATCCAGCGACGCACGCCATCGCGTGCAGGGCAAGCACGAGCAGGTTGCTGCGCAGCACATCGAGCACGTTTGCGCCGTCGCCGACCGCAAACGGCGGCTGCAGAGTGATGATCTGCTGATAGCCGTGGTCGAACGAGGCCACAGCCAGCACGGCCAGCAGCAGGCCCGTGGCCGCGAGGGCGGAGCCGGCGACCCAGCGACCCAGCACGACGCCGGGGGTCCGTTGCCAGGCTCGCAGGGTCGTGCGTGTGTGGCGCACACCGTGGGCGAACGCATAGGCAGAGGCATCCATCGTCTCTTCATCGGCCTGTGGGCGCGATTACCTGAAGCGCAGCCGCGGAGCCTCCTTATTTGAAGCGCAGCTGCGCAGGCGCCCTTATTTGAAGCGCAGCTGCGGCACGAGCCACATCGCCTCGGCGGCGATTCGCCAGGACATCTTGCTCTGTCCCCGCTCGCGGTCTTTGAAGACGATCGGCACCTCGACCACGTGAAAGCCGGCGCGCACCGCGCGATAGGTCAGCTCGACCTGAAACGCATACCCCTGGGAGCGCACGCCGTCGAAGTGGATCGCCTCGAGCACCTCGCGGCGAAAGCACTTGAAGCCGCCGGTCAGATCCCGCACCCGCAGGCCGAGCACCAGGCGGGCATAAGTGGAGCCGCCCTCTGAGATGAAACGCCGCAGCAGACCCCAATCGACAACGCCGCCGCCGGGCACGTAGCGCGAGCCGAGCGCCAGATCAGCGCCTGCTTTGACCGCCTGAAGTAGCCGAGCGAGGTCAGCTGGGTTGTGGGAGAAGTCGGAGTCCATCTCCATCACATAGCCCGCGCCGTGATCGAGGGCGTAGCGAAAGCCCGCCAGGTAGGCCGGGCCGATGCCGTTCTTCTCGGCGCGATGCAGCACCTGCACCCAATCGTGCTTGGAGGCGAGAGCATCGGCGATCTCACCGGTGCCGTCGGGCGAGCCGTCATCGACGACCAGCACACGCCAACCGTCGGGCGCGGCGCCACGGAGCGCCTCTCCAGCGGCAGCGACGATCGCCTCGATATTCTCGGCCTCGTTGTATGTGGGGAGGATCAGCCAGGGCTCGCCAGACATCGGTCGGCGTACCCTAGAGCAGTGGAGATGACGAATGGGGCGATCGCCGATGCATTGGATGAGCTGGGCGATCTATATGAGCTCGACGGCGCGGTCATCCATCGCGTGCTGGCCTATCGCAACGCGGCCAAGACGGTTCGCGAGGCATCGCTCTCGGTCGCCGCGCTGGCCCGCGCCGGCCGGGCGACCGAGCTTCAGGGGATCGGCGCGACGCTCCAGCAAAAGATCATCACGTTGCTCGACACCGGCACGACCCCCTCGACGGAGCGGATGCGCGCGCAGTTCCCTCCAGGCCTGATCGCAATCACACGGCTCCCCGGCCTCGGACCGAAGCGCGCGCGGCTGATGTTCACGGAGCTCGGCATCGACTCGCCCGAGAAGTTGCGCGAGGCAGCACTCGCGCAGCGGCTGCGCGACGTGAAGGGACTCGGCGCGAAGTTCGAGACGGGCGTGCTCGCGGCGCTCGAGGCAGGCATACCCGGGCGGGCGTCCGAGCGTCTGCTGCTGCCACGCGCGATCGAGCTGGGCGAGACGCTCGCCGCGGGCCTGATCGAGCGGGGCGGTTCGGGCACACACGTGCAGGTGGCGGGATCGGCACGGCGCATGGCGGACAGCGTGAAGGACATCGACCTGATCGCCACCACCTCCAAGCCGACGACGCTCGCCAAGAGCCTCGCCGGCCTGCCGGAGATCGAGCGTGTGAGCTCCGCCGGTAAGCCCGGAGCCAAGGGACGCACCCACATCGGCATCGGCGTCGATCTGAGAATCGCCCAGCCCGGCCAGCTCGGCAACCTGCTGCAGCACTTCACGGGCTCGGGAGCGCACAATGCCGCGCTACGCGAAGCGGCGGTACGCAGGGGCCTGCACGTCTCCGAGTACGGGGTGCTCGAGGATGCGACCGCCGTCACCCACACCTGCGCCACCGAGCAGGAGGTATACGAGCTGCTCGGCCTCTCTTACATCGAGCCCGAGCTGCGCGAGAACCGTGGCGAGCTGGAGGGCGCTCGCGGCGGCGAGCTGCCCCGGCTGATCGAGCTAGCGGACATCCGCGGCGATCTGCACAGCCACACGACGGCCTCCGACGGGGAGAACTCAATCGAGGAGATGGCGCTCGCCGCACGCGAGCGGGGATACGAGTATCTGGCAATCACCGATCATTCGGCCTCACACGGCTTTGGCGACGATGTTTCGCCCGAGCAGCTGCGCCGCCAGATCGAGCTGGTGAGAGAAGCGAATGCCCGGCTGGAGGGCATCGAGTTGCTCGCCGGCAGCGAGGTAAATGTCCTGCCCGACGGCTCGCTCGACTACGAGGACGAGCTGCTCGCCGAGCTCGACTGGGTGATCGCCAGCATCCACACGTCGTTCGGGATGAGCGAACAGGCGATGACCGAGCGCATGATCGCCGCTGTCGAGCATCCCCTGGTCAAAGCGATCGGCCATCCAACTGGGCGGCTGATCTCCCGACGCGAGCCCTACGCGATCGATCTCGACGCGGTATTCGCGGCGGCTGCTAAAGCGGAGACGATGCTCGAGATCAACGCCAACCCCGGCCGGCGCGACCTCTCTGACATTCACGCGCGCGCAGCGGCGCTCGCGGGCGTTCCGATCGTGATCGATTCCGATGCGCACCGCACGGACACGCTCGCAAACATGCGCTGGGGGATTGCCACCGCGCGGCGCGCGTGGCTGACCGCCGCCGACGTCGTCAACACCCGGCCGTGGAGCGAGCTCGTCACGCTGGGAAAGCGCGGGCGCTGAAGTCCGAACGGCGTTCAGTCGGGCAGTTTCAGCCGAGCGGTTTGTCGGGCGGTTTCAGCTGAGCGGTTCACCATACGCCGCGATGCTCCCATAGTAAGCGGGAGTAAGCGACGGGCAGTAGAGCATGACCGAGTGTGTCCGGGGGTTGCGCCGCGCCACCCACACGCCGGTCTGGTCGCTGAGCCGCGTGCACGCTGGGGGCGAAGCAGACGTGATCGCCCGATGAATCAACGCGACGACACTCGAGCTGACATCCGTATAGTCGAAGCGTATAGAGGCGATGTCGGTCCCTCCAAATCCATTTTCGATAGTGCTGGAGAGTCCCGCGATCGTGTCCAAGGGAACTACTCCTTCAAAGGAGAAATCGGGCCTGGTGCCTTCACTCTCACGCAGCCGCACGCCGCGCACGCCGCTCCGCCTGAGACTTTTCAGCACACTCTCGAGATCACCATCACGCCTGGGACCAGCCACGAGATATCCGTTGCTCGAATACAGCGTTATCCGGTCAGGCTGGGCCTGGCTGACCGATAGCGGGTGCGCCAAAGCGAGTACCACCGTGCCGCCGAGGCCAAACGTGGTGCTCAAGGTGTTTGCCAGCACCGCGAGCACCACTGCGATACTCGCTGCCACCCGCCCCACGCGGGGCAGTGACACGATCCAGCCGGTGGCAATCACGGCGAGGTAGGGCAGCAGCCCCATGCCGTAGCGAATGTCGTGGTGAGGAGTGAGGGTGATCCCCAGCCACGCAACGAACGCCCCGCAGAGCAACTCGAGCCGCGCCACCTGACGGCGGGAATCACCCCCTTGGGGGTGAGCACCTGTGAAATCAACAGGGCGGCGCGCATGTCGCAGTTGGATCATCAGCATCCACAGCGCGCCCACCATCAGGAACGCGAACAGGAAGAAGTACAACTCTGAGTTCAGTGCGCTCCAGAAATACCAGGTGAAATTTCGTATGGACCAGGTGGGAGGCAGAGTCCCGCTGATCGCCGCTGAGCTCGCTCCGGCCACCTTGAGGTCATTGATTACTTCTGAGCCCGATCCGGCTAGGCTGAAGATGGTCGAGAACTCTGACCGATGAAAGATGTACCAGGGCGCCCCCACCAACAGAGTGAGCAGGGCAAACAGCTCCAACTGCCCCCGGCGCCGCCACCCACCGTGCAGCACGGCGGCGAGCAGCAGGCCAATGATAAAAAACGGGAACTGCACCTTGATCAATACGCCAGCTCCGCAGGCTAGAGCGGCGAGCACGGTGAACTTGCGAGCGCTGAAATCTTCACTGGCGAGAATCAGCCACATCGAAATGGACACCAGGGCGGTCTCGGGGGCGTCGAGCATGAAAACGTGGAACTGAGCGATCAGCAGCGGCGAGCCCAACGCAAAGATGCTCGCCAACATCCCCACCCTGGCATCGAATAGCAGCCGTCCCGTCTGGTAACAGCCAAGGCTCAGCAGTGACACGAACAGGACGTTCTCGCCGATGATCGGCGCCGCAACGTTGACCCCGCCAATCGATGCCGCCAATGCGCCGACGAGCTCGCCCAAGGGCGGGTATTGCCATGTGAACTTCAGCGGTCCGAGCAGATCGCCGCTGGCTAGCAGCTGGTGGAAGTACAGTGCGACCTGGAGATGGTCACCCGCATCGTAGATCGGGATGCTGCGATCCTGCGTCAACCACCAGCAGGTGAGGGCGATAAAGCCCAGTGTCGCGCCGATCGTCACCCATGCCGACGCGCACCAGCGTCTTCCGGGAAAACGCGCCACATATCCACGCGCGGAACTCCAGGATGTCCCCATCCCGCTTACTTACGACATCCCCATCGCCTCACCTGCGGCCCATCGCCTCACCTGCGGATATCCGGCAACAGCCGCGGCAGCAGCTGCTCGGCCACCGCCCGGTCGACCGCCACGCGGCTGAACGGTGCAAGCGCCTCGCGCGCGCGTATCGCGTAGTCGGGCAGCGGATTCTCCAGTGCGACGCGTAGCGCGCTGCGGAGATCGTCGCTTACCAACCGCCGGTCGAGCTCGCGGGCAATTGGAAGCGCCGCATATGGTCCAGGCGCGGGGGTGCTGACGAGCAGGCAGCCGTCGGCGAGCGCCTCGAGCTGGGCGAGCCCATAGTCCTCGCGGCGCGGGGCACAGACGAACACGCGCGCCCGTCGCAGGAGCTCTCGGTACTCCTCGGTGGCGAGCACGCCCAGCACTCGCACACCCTCCTCTCTGGGTGCAAGCAGTCCGACAGCCTGGAGCTCCGCCGCCGAGGCGCCGGCGATCAGCAGCTCATCCGGGTGCTCTTTTGAGTGTTCCTGCGCCCATTCGGCCCGCAAGCCTCGCCAGGCCTCGAGCACCCGGTCGAGCCCCTTCTTCGAGGGGTTGGCAGCGTAGGTGATCGCGGCGATGTCCCTCACCGGCTCGGCGGGTCCCGAAGGCTCTACCGGGACGGGGAGCACCAGCGCCCGGTCCCCCCGATGGGCAGACGCGGGCGCCTCGAGCAGGCCACTCTCGCTCCACGGAAGCAGTAGCGGCGCCTGGCGCAGCCGGCGGCGCTCGAGCGGTCGCTGCCAGAGGCCATGGCGTCCGCGGCGGTTACCGGCGGAGGTGGCGTCAAAGCGAATCGCTCCCGGCCTCGGCCACAACAACGCGGCGGTGGTGCTCGAGTAGATCACCGCGCGCGGGCGCAGGCGGTCGAGTTCAGCGCTGCCCGCGCGGCGAGCCGCCAGCGCCCAGCCCAGATCGGTCAGAACGAGGGTGCGCATCCGTGGCGGTGGCGCGGCCTGAGCGACCGTCGCGCTCACACCGGCTCGGCGCAGTGACTGCGCCAGCTCCGTGTCGGCCGCGCGCAAACCCCTGGTGGAGCCCAGCGAGACGATCAGCACGTCCACCGCGGGCTTGGCGGCCATGTCAGGTGACGGCGCCGTTTACGCGCTCCGGGCGCAGCGCCTTGAAGCCGGGTGCGCGATCGAGCGCCATCGGTCGTACGGGGGAAGTGCGGCGCACGTAGAAGCACACGCCGTCGCGCTCCTCGATCGCCGCCACCGCCGCATCCTGACGGCGCCAAGCCAGCGCCCAGATAATCGCGAAGCCGGCGGCGATCCCGGGAATCTGGGGAGCGAGGAAGGCCAAGCCGCCCGCCAGCAAAGTGAACAGCAGCAAAGACCACAACCGGTTGAGCAGGATCGCCCCCGGGTGTTGCTCGGGCAGCGTAGTCGTGGCCCTGGCACCAGCGAGCAGACGCGCGATCGGTGGGCTGGTCTCGGCCCGCCTGCCCATCCGCAGGCCGATCAGGGTCGCGAGCACCCACCAGCCCACAGCGATCGGCGCCAGCAGTGTGCTGGAGCTTTGCTCAGCGGCGAGGACAGTGACCGTGGCCAGCGCGGTGGCGGCGCCAGCGCTGAGCAGAACCGTGGTCTTGAGGAAATCGACGAAGCGCACTTTGAGACTAACTACAGCAACGCCTCGAGCAAGCCGCGCACGCCGCCGGTGCCGTCGACTAGAAGATCGGCCTGCGCCGCCAGCTCCGGGGGAGCTTCATCAGAGCTGACCGCCACACAGATAGCGGTAGTCAAGCTTCCCGCCTGCACGAGCGAGCGCAGTCCGCGAAAGGCATCCAAGTCGGTGCTGTCATCGCCGACATATAGCGCGGTGGTGACCGGCGGGGTGGGTGGGCTCTTGAGCAGCGTGGCGATGCCGAGACCCTTGTCCAGGGCGACAGGCGGACGCACCTCCAGCACCTTGCGCCCCCAGTGGACCGCCAGACCCTCCTGGAGCGCCTGCTCGGCGATCCGCCGCACCGCCTCGGCAGCCAGATCCTCGTTAGGGGCGCCGCGCCAGTGGAATGCGGCGATCGCGTCCTTGTCCTCGCTGCGCACGCGAATCCGCTGATGCTCGGCGGTGTAGGCACGCGCGGCAAACTGACGCACGCGCTCGGTCCAGGCGGACAGCTCGGGATCGACCTCGGGGCGAGTCGCCCCGGAGCGCAGCAGCTCGCCGCCGTGATTGCCAACGTAGGCAATCGTGCCGATCGCGACGATCTGGCGGGCAGTCGCTGCACGGCGGCCGCTGACGCAGCCGACAACGCCATAGCGCTTGGAGATCTCGATCAACAGCGAGCGCGTCGCCTCGGGAACATGCGCGTCGGCGGCATGCCGGACGATCGGAGCCAGGGTGCCGTCGATGTCGAGAAGCACTGCTGCGCGGGCGGGTTCGGAGCGGAGCGGCTCGAGCGCCTCCACGAGCGTGGCAGCAGGTGACACGAGCACTAGTATGGCGCGCACAGTGCTTGATTGGTCCCACATCGTACGTGCTCGCTGAGGAGCTGGGGACGAGCAGCGAGCGTTCGCGATCGCGAACGCTCGAGTTGATGGCGATCGGTACGGCTGCGGGCTTGTTCAGCGGGCTCTTCGGAGTGGGCGGCGGGACGGTGATCGTGCCGTTGCTTGTGCTGTGGCTGGGCTACGGCGAGCGCGTGGCCACGGGAACGTCGCTGGCGACGATCGTCTTCATCGCGACGTTCGCCACAGCAGTGCAGGCGGCGTACGGCAACGTGCGGTTGCTCGACGGACTGTTGATCGGCGTGCCCGCCGTCGGCGGAGTGATGCTCGGCACGTGGTGCCAGCAACGTTTGGCCACCCGCTCGATCGCGCTGCTGTTCGCGGCGGTGCTGGTGGCCGCGGCGATCGAGTTGCTACTCGAATGATCGGCGCGATCGCGATCGGGCTGGCAGCCGGAGTGCTTGGGGGGTTGCTGGGCATCGGCGGCGGGGTGCTGTTCGTGCCGGGTCTGGTGATCTTCCTGGGGTTGAGCCAGCATCAGGCGGAGGCGACGTCACTGCTGGCGATCGTCCCGGTCGCGCTGGTCGGCGCAATCGCTCAGGACCGCCGCGGAAACGTCTGCCGGCCGGACGCACTGCGGATGGGCGCCCTCTCGATTGTGGGCGCCGCGGCCGGCGTGAGCTTGGCGAACGTGCTGTCGGGAGCCGTACTGCGAACCGCGTTCGCATTGCTGATGCTCCTAATTGCGGCTCAACTGGTGCGAAGGACACTAAAAAATGATCCATACGCCCCCGAGAAGGCGTAGACTGGTGGTAATGGGACTTGATAATCCACTCCACATTGCCTTCATCGTCGTCATTCTGTTGCTGGTGTTTGGTGCCAAGCGATTGCCGGAGATCGGCCGCTCGCTCGGAACCGGCATGCGTGAGTTCAAGGATTCCGTGAGCTCAGGCCACACGGAGCCCGCTCAGCAGCAGTCGACGCTGACCGCGGCCGCGCCCCAGCCGCAGGCTCCGGTAGCGCAGCCCGCCCCCGTGCAGGCTCCGGTCGCCACGCCACCGGCTCAGGTCGCTGCGGCTCCGGTCGAGCCGCAACACCAGGCCTAGCAACGGAGCGCAAATCGCATCAGGAGCGTGCGGACATCAGCCGGTGTGCAGTACCGGCCCGGTTTGCACCGCCTCGAAGGCGGAGCCTGGGACCTGCTTGATCTGTTCCAGGTCTGCGTCGTTCCAGCGAGGATCGGGCGCACCGGTGATGTACCAGGACGAGCCGTTATCGGCGACGATCAAGCCGTAGCGCTTTAGCGCACGCAGAATGATCAGCGACTCGCCGTGGTAGCCGGCGAGGCTGTAGCTCGCCTTCAAGCGCAATCGCAGCCCCATTGGGGGTAGATCGGGATCGCTGCTCGAGGAGGCCAAGTGGGTGGCGGGATGGATGAAGCCCGCCTGCGTGCGCTGGACGGTCACGCGCAGAGCATGGTCGATCTGACCCGCGCGCACTTCGGGATAGCGCACGAGCAGGGGAAAGATCGGCAGCCCGGCGGCGTCCGCTGAGGTCCAGCCGTTCGGGCGCAGCGCATTCGAGCGCAGGTTAAAGACGGCGCCCGAGCCCGCGTCCCAGCCCGCTCCCGCGCGCTGGGCGTTGTACAGCTCATAAAGCTTGCAGGTTCCCTCCTGCAGCACGAGCACGTGCCGATCGCCTGCTTCGCCTGCCCCCTCCACCGGCGCGTTTGCGGGGATCGGATAAGGACCAGGATTGGATTCTTCGCCGTATTCGGTGAACTTGATTGGCACCTTCGGCTGGTGGGGATCGACAACCGTGTAGGGAATGCCGTAGCTGGGATTGGTGCCAAAGTCCGGATGCAGGTGGCCCGTGAGCCCGATGCTCGCGATGTAGGCAGCCGAATTGGGGTCGACCGGTGCGTGGGAGATGTCCTGATTGATCGAGTTGCTCTTAGGGAAGATCGGACAGGAACCTTCATGCGGGCCGGTGCCCGAGGACGCCCTGGCCGTCGTCGTCTTTGCGGACGCCGGCGCGAGGCTGAGTAGGAGCGCGAGTGTGGCGCAGGCGACTGTGAGCAGGACTGTCAGCGTGAGCGGTAGACGCCGTGGCGCGATTTGCGTGCGTAACCGCGCCGGCGCGGAGAGGATGCGTGCCATCCGAGGCACGCTACGTCATGGAGAGGCGCTACCGAGATCCTCTGGACGATCGTTGACGCTGAGCGCTGAAGGATCGGCTGGCTGGGCGGAATGCACCGCGTCTCCGAGTACCGACGGTCGTGCCTCTTGCATCAGCGGGGCACCGCAGTGCCAGCAGTAGGCCGCGCCGCGGCTGTGCACGGAGCCGCATGAGCGACACTGGCCGTGAATGCCGGCCTCGGCGCCAGCCAGCAGCCGCTGCACCTCGCCGAGCTGGGCGTCGGCCTCCTGCAGCTCGGCGGCCCGGCGGGCGAGCACGTCGAGACGGTAGTGGTCGCGAACGGCCATCTCGTAGGTAAGGCCGCCGAGGTCCCAGGTGAGCGCGGCCACCTGCTCTGCCAACTCCAGTCGCCGCTGGCGCAGCTCGGAGATCGAGCCGGGCGCGCTCTCGGGGATCGATCTGGGCGCGCTCATTTGACTTCGATTGGCGCGGTCGTGATCTTGTTCACTTCCTTCTCTTTCGCCTTGCCCGTCGTTTTTTCCAGTTTGCTCACTTTTTCAGCGCTGTCTTTGGCGGGCGGTGGCGCTTTGGCGGGCGTCTTTTCTTCGGCCTTTTCTTCCGCCTTGGCTTCAGCCTTTTCTTTTTCTTCTTCACTCTTGGCGGACGAGCTGGATTTGCCTGTCGCCGTTGGCGCGGCGCTCGTGGGAGTGGTGGTCGTACCCGTCGCCGAGGCGAGCGGCGTGCCGCCCAGGCCTTCGATTTTGACGACCTCAGGGCCGCTGGCCACGGGCGTCTTACTCTGAGTGACCCAATGGCCGACGAGCAGGCCGACGATCAGCGCGAGCAGCAACACCGAGGCGACGGCGAAGAACGGTGAGTAGCGGCGCAGCCATGCCGGTCCCCCCGGGGGTTCGGCATAGGGCGGATAGGCGACTGGCGTGTTACCCACGGGCCCCACGCCGAGCGGGGTTGGGCGCTCTGCCTCCAAGACATCCAGGAACGCAAGTCGAACCGGCGAGCACGGATGCCCACAGGAGAGGCAGTAGCGCTGGTCCGCGAGGAGCGGAGCCGAGCAGTTCGCGCAGGCTGAGCTTTCAGCCGGTACCGGAGCGAGGCTCGTCATCGGGAAACCGAACCGCTGCTGGGCGTCCCGTGAGTGGGGCCACCTCTGCGCTCACGCGAGCGCGCACCGGCGTGGCTATGCGTGAGAGGTCTGTGCGTGAGCGGTCTGTGCGCAGCCTGAGCGCCAGCGCTGTTTTCACGGCCTATCCGGGCGCTTTCCTGCTCGGTGCTCTCGCATGCAGACAGGCCCACACTCAGCACTCCGCAACCGGCAACGGCCAGTGCCCGCCTCATCCGCACCACACCAGAACTCAACCGCGGCGCCGACCGATCTCCGATCGGTCGCATGCTCATCCAAAGGCTCCCTGGACGTATTCGCGCGTGCGCTCCGCGCGCGGAGCCTCGAATATGTCTTCCGTCGTCCCGTACTCGATGAGGTCGCCCAGGTACATGAAGGCCACCTTGTCGGCCACCCTGTGGGCCTGCGCGAGGTTGTGAGTAACGATCACGACCGCCAACTCGCGCCGCAGCTCGCCGATCAACTGCTCGACGACGCCCGTAGAGATCGGGTCCAGAGCGCTGCACGGCTCGTCCATCAGCAGCACCTCGGGTCGCGGCGCGATCGCGCGGGCGATGCACAGGCGCTGCTGCTGGCCGCCCGACAGGCGCAGCGCCGGCCGGTCGAGGTCGTCGCGGACCTCGTCGTAGAGTCCCGCCCTGCTCAGCGCGTCGATCACCAGCGGCTCGAGCTCGCGGCGCCCGGGCCGCCTGCGCCCCTGCTCGCGCAGCGCAAACGCGACGTTGTCGAAGATCGACATCGGGAATGGGTTGGGCTGCTGAAAGACCATCGCCACACGTGAGCGCAGCGTCGTGTCCACAAGGTCGTGGATGTCCTCACCGTCGAGCAGTACCTCACCCGAGCGCGAGGCGCTCGCGGTCAGCTCGGTCAGGCGGTTGAGCGTCCGCAGCAGCGTCGTCTTACCGCAGCCCGACGGTCCGATCAGCGCCAGCACCTCGCCCTTGTGGACCGACAGCGAGACCGACTTGACGGCCTGTTTCTCGCCGAAGGCCACGCTCACGTCGCGCAAGCGCAGGCGCTCGGACCCAGCCGTAGATGGTGAGGGTTCACGCAGCGGATTGCGCTCGCGCAGCGGTGGCGCGACGGCGACGGGCGGACGATCGAGCACGATCGTGCGCACGGGCGGCACCTGCGGTCCCGATGACAGGTCCGCCTGGTGAGCGTGCTTTGGCCCGCGCGTCTGGCTTGGTCCGCGCGTCTGGCTTGGTCCGCGGGCGGCCTCTACTCCGTGCAATGCCTCGGGCTCGCGAACGCTCTGCGGCTCACGCAACTCCCGATCGGCGCGAGGCCGGCGAGGGTCACCAAGCTCCTCACGTTCACTTGCGGCGAAGCTCCTGCGCTCGAGCAGCATCTCTTTAGGACTCATCGGGTGCTTTCTCCATCAAACCAATGTTCTCGATAAGACCAATGAGGTTACCCAAGATTTGGGCCTTCATGGGGGAAAACTTATGAAGTTGCATGCGGCTCATACGGCCCCTCCCGTCACGGACATGCCTGTAGCCTGCTCATGGGAGCGACCGATGCGCCCCACGATCAGGTTCAGGACGAGGACGAGGAGGAGCAGCACGAACGCGGCCGCGTATGCCTTCTGCGGGGCGCCGCCTTCGCCGGCCGGCGAGTTTTCATAGATGTAGCCCGTCAACGACGAGCCGGTGCCGCGCAGCACGTTGATCCCGGGAAACGAGCCCTGTGGTTCGATGCGCGCGCTGCTGAGCAGCAGCAGCACGATCGCGGTCGAGCCGATGATGCGGCTCATGCCGAGTGTCACGCCGGTGGCGATGTTCGAGCGCACGCTGGGGATCAGCACGCGACGGATCGTCGTGATGCGTGTCTTGCCGAGCGCAAAAGCCGCCTCACGCTGATGTCCGGGGACCGCCTGGAGACCGTCGCGTGTGGCGGCATACACGGGCGGCAGCGCCAGCAGCGACATCATCGCGCCGGCCGCGATGAACGATTTGCCATATACGCCGCCGCCTTCGGCGGTGAACGAGAACGGCGCGAACAGCGACAGCTGGAAGACCGCAAGCCCGAAGATCGCGATCACGATGTCGGGGGTCCCGGCGACGACCTCGATGCTCGACTCGACCACGCGCGCGAGGGATTGACGTCCCCGCCCACCTTGGCCATACTCGGCGATCCACACGGCGGCCGAGAGCGCGAGCGGCAGCGCGAGCGCGATGCCGATCACCGTCAGCAGCATCGTCCCGAGCAGCGGATCCAGGAACCCGCCCGATCCGGCCTGATTGGCGCTGACCTGCGGGCGGCTGAAGATCAGGCTTGGGCGCAGGTACTGGACGCCGCGGTATCCCATGTACAGCACGATCGCGGCGGCGATCACGCACAGCATGATCCCAGCGATCCACGCGGCCGCGAGCACCAGCCGATCGCCCCAGCGCCAGCTCATCGGCGAGGAGCGCCGACCGCGTCCGCCGCCACCGCCCTTGCTTGGGTTGGGCGTGGAATCACGCCAGCTCCAGCCGCGCGCGGAGGATGTCGGAGGCGTACTCATCCGCGTGTCTGGTACTTGCGCAGCGGGAGCTTGACCAGGTAGCCGGTCACCGACAGCGCGAACGCCGAGAACAGCAGCAGCAGCGCGAACCCGTATACGCCGGCGCCCAGCGCGGGCGAGCTGATCCCGTCGCGCAGGTCGACGATCGCCGAGGCGAGTGTGCGCAGCGGCTCGTAGAAGAACACAGTCCCGTCGATCGGCTTGGGGCTGAAGAACTTGCCACCGGAGACCATCTGGATCATCACTGCCTCACCGAGCGCACGCGCTGCCGCGAGCACGGCGGCAGCGACGATCGCTGGGCGGATCGCGGGCAGCGTCACCGCGCGCACCGCGCGCAGCGGGTTCAGCCCCAACGCCACCGCGCCCTCACGCCAGGATGGCGGCACCGAGGAGAGCGCCTCGCAGATCAGCGCGATCATGATCGGCGTGATCATTACCGTGAGGATCACGACGGTCACGAGCAGCGACTGGCCGGTCAGCTGAACGACGTTCGCCACCGATTCCTTCTCGTGCAGGGTGATGATGTGGTTGCCGACGAACGGCACCAGCACCAAGATCCCGATCAGCCCGTAGATGACCGACGGAACCGACGCGAGCAGGCGCACCATCGGGATCACCACCCTGCTCACGCGCCTGGGCGCGAGCTCGACGATGAAGACCGAGGAGAGCACCGCGATCACCAGACCAAGCACGACCGCGATCCCGCTCGTCAGCAGCGTGCCGTAGATCAGCGGCCACGCGCGCAGGTGATAGACGGCCGCCGACGGGTTGCTGGTTGCGGCGGTCATCTTGTTGATCTCGGTTTCGAGATCCCCGCCGCCCAACAACCAGCTGAGCCCGTTGTGCTGGAACAGCGGCCAAGCCTTGGTCGCGACAAACACGACGATCGCGAGCACGCCAATGCCGATCAGCAACGACACCGCGCCGAGCAGACGCTCGGCGCGGTGGTCAGGCCATGGTCTTCTCAGCCGCTCGAGCAACTGCTGCTAGCCGATCGGGACCCACTGGCTGGCGATGATCTTTTTCGCCGCGCCTGATTGGTCGATCCAGTTGATGAAGGCCGCCGCGGCTCCCTTTGCGGGGCCTTTGGTGACCTCGAAGAAGACCGCCACGCCGGCGTATTGCGCGGAGGCCGCTGTCGTCTGGTTGCACGCGACGCCGTTGTACTCGACGGAGGTCAGGCCGCCTTTGTTCGCCTGATAGTTGGATAGGAAACCGATCGAGTTCGGGTCGCTTTCGACCTGCTGGCGCTCCAGACCCTCGGTGGACTCTTCGGTGGCGCTGGACTCGACGCTCTTGCCTTCGAGCAGCAGCGACTTGAAGCTGGTCAGCACCCCAGCGACGGCCGTGCGGGTGATCACATCGATCGGGCCGGCAGCCGTGGCGCCGCCCAACGCGCTGCTCCACGTCTTCGTCTTACCGGTGAAGATCGAGGTGACCTGCGCCGGGGTGAGATTGGTCACGGGGTTGGACTTGTTCGTGACCACGCAGATCGCGTACTTGGCGATCGGATTGAAGCTCAAACCCGCATCGCTGCCGTTTGGTTCCTGGGCGACGTCGGCGATTGTGTCGCTGCCGTTTTTGACGTTGCTCAGGCCGACGGTCGTGCCGCCCTGGGTGATCTTGAACCTGATCTTGTTCGGGTGCAGCTTGACGTACTTAGCCGCGAGCAGAGAGACAAGCGGATAGGAAGACGTGGCGCCACTGATGGTCACCAGGGCGGTGGCACCGGCGAGGGCGGGCGCCGCGACCCCGACCACGCCAGCGACCGTGAGGGCGACGGAGAGACGGCGGATTCGATGCATTGAACAGAGACTCCATTTCCGATGGTTGACAGTTTGTCGCGAGCGAATCTAGCATAATCCTCATTAGCCCGATCAAGATAAGCTATTTTATGAAGAAGATGTCCCGACACGCCTGCTTCCTGACCAATCCAAGTTCTTGACCACCACGCCTGACACCCCCAGCCACGACTCGGCGGATGGCCCACGACCCGCCTCGGGCGTCCCGCGCCTGCCCTCCTCACGGGCCATCGCGACGCTGGCAGCGGGGATGCTTGTCCTCGGCGTGGCCGTCGGCGCGGCGATCGGCCCCGCGCCCAACGCATCCCTGGCCAGCTCCAATCTTCCGGTGCTACTCAGCTCGCTGGCCCGGATCGCCACGAGCAGAGCCGCGCAGAGCACGGTGGCCCCAGTCCAGCCGCCGCCGCTCAGCGCGGAAGCGACGCCCACGGGGAAAAGACGCCGGCTACTGCGCAAACGGACCGTGAAAGGCAGCTCGTCATCGGCAACGGCCACGCCGATCTCGACATCGAAGACGACTACGAAAACGACTGCGCCGACGAGCACGACCAAGCCGAGCACGCTCCCACCGGTCACGAGCGTGTGGCTGATCACGCTTTCCGGCGCCACCTTCGCGCAGGCCCTCTCCCAGCCGGCCGCCGCCGCCTACATCGACTCCGAGCTGGTGCCCGCGGGCACGCTCCTGAGCAGCTGGTCCGCCCTGGACGGCGGCGCGTTCGCAAGCGAGGCCGGCCTGCTCGGGGGCACACCACCGCAGACGTTGGACTCGATCGTCCAGCCTCCGTGCCCCGAAGGCGCGACCGGCGCACAGTGCGCGCCCGAGACCGCGGGCGCGCTGAGTGCCGCCGATGAATTCCTCAAACAGACCGTCCCGACGATCACTTCGAGCGCCGCCTACCGTGCTCATGGCCTGATCGTGATCAGCTTCGCCACGATCGGCAACGCGACGGCGTCGAGTCTGCCAGCCGGCACGTCGACCGCGACGCTCAGCTCCGAGACTCCCGCAGGCGTCCTGCTCCTCTCTCCCTTCGCCCGCGCCGGAGCGCGGGCGACAAGCACCTTCAACCCAACTTCACCCAAGCAGAGCCTTTCCGGGCTCCTGCACTAGACGTCGCACCCCCAGACCGTACATCCGCAGCTCTGAAACCAACCAAGGAGACCCACGTTGCACGCACTACATCCCGCCCACCGCAAGGCCACGTGGTGGCTCGTCGCGATCGTGGGTTCTACCCTCGCCCTGCTCAGCACCCCGGCGATCAGCCGCGCGGAAGAAACCAACCCCAACAACGACAGCTGCCTCGGCAGCATCGCCGCGGGCCAGCCAGAAGCGGGCAGCGAAGAACAGCAGGTGCAGTACACGTTCTACTGCAACGGCCCGATCACCGGCTACCAGTTGCAGGCACAGATCCCGGTGACCGGGGTCGAGGGTCAGCCGCTCGCGAACTCGATTGCAACTGGGAAGTCGCTGACCGACACGTTCTCCTGCTCCGCGGAAATTCCCGGCTACGCGCTCAACTGTGTCGGCCTGGCCAAGCAGGGATACGAGACGATCACCGGGCAGTTCTCGATCGGGTCCAAGCTGTGCGCCGAGCCACGTGTCGACCCGCTGCTGACGGTCACCTACGCGTACCTCGAAAAAGGCGTGCTCACCCAGGCGATCTCGGGACCGTACGATCTCGGCCGTCCCACGGGCTGCAAGCCGGACGCCCTGTCGGGCGGCAACCGGCTGAACCCCAAGGCGATCGTGAAGAAAGCGACAAAGGGTAAGAAGGGCAAGAAAAAGGCCACGACAAAGAAGAAGTAGCGGAGCCTCGGCTTGTGGGCGGCGTCATGTGTGCGCGTGACGCTCCAAGGCCCGCTGCCCCAGCCGTAGGCGCAAGCCGTCGCTCAGAGCATGCTGGAGGTCATCCGTTCGACCTCCGCGATCGAAGTGAGCCCTTCGCGTACCTTCAACAAGCCGTCGTCGCGCAGGCGCAGCATCCCGTCGGCGACGGCGACGGCGACCATCTCGTCGACCGAGGCGCGCTCGAGGATCAGCGCGCGGATCTTCTCACTGACGGACATCACCTCGTACACCCCCACCCGGCCGCGATAGCCCGAGCCACCGCAGCGCGAGCAGCCGACCGGCTCAAACAGCTCGGCGCCAGCCAAGCCGTGCTCGACGAGCACGGCCTCTGAAACCTTCAGCGGGCGCTTGCAGTGCTTGCACAGCAGGCGCAGCAGGCGCTGGGCGACGATGCAGTCGATCGCCGAGGACACCAGGAACGGCTCGATGCCCATATCGATCAGGCGGCCCAGCGCGCTGGGCGCATCGCGTGTGTGCAGGGTCGAGAGCACGAGGTGTCCGGTGAGCGCCGCCTCGATGGCGATGTGCGCGGTCTCGCGGTCGCGGATCTCACCGACCATGATCACGTCGGGGTCGGCACGCAGCATCGAGCGCAAGCCAACATCGAATGTGACCCCGGCCTTGGGCGCGATCTGCATCTGCTTGACGCCCTGCATGCGTTGCTCCACCGGATCCTCGATCGTGAGGATGCTCCGCTGACCGTCGTTGAGCACGCTCAGCGCCGCATACAGCGTCGTCGACTTGCCCGAGCCGGTGGGTCCGGTGACGAGCACGGCGCCGTTCGGCTTGGCGATCGCGCCTGAGAAGCGCTTGAGCTCGTCCTCCTGCATCCCCAGCGCCTCGAGCCCCTCGACAGACACCCCTTTGTCCAAGATGCGCATCACGACACCCTCGCCATGGACCAGCGGCAGCGTGACCACGCGGATGTCCACCCGTCGCCCGTCGACCGTCAACGCGAATCGGCCGTCCTGCGGCAGGCGCTTCTCGGAGATATCCAGGTCCGCCATGATCTTGATGCGGGACACCACGCTCATCGCCATCCTCCGTTTGACCGTGGCGGCCGGAGAGAGCACTCCATCGACGCGGAACAGCACGCGTGTGTCTCCCTCTTCGGGGTTGATGTGGATGTCCGAGGCTCCCTGCTGTGCCGCCTGAGCGACGATCGAGTGCACCAGCTTGATGACCGGAGCGTCGCGGTCAGCCTCCTCAGAGAGCAGATCGGGCTCGGAGTCGGCGTCATGATCCTCGTCGACGATGTCCTCGATCGAGTCGTCCATCCGGGCGAGCCGCGTGAGGAGCAGGTTCAGATCCTCCACCGACGCCGCCGCGACCTTTACGCGCTGACCCGTCATCATCGCGACGTCGTCGATCGTCAACACGTTGGTCGGGTCCGCCATCGCAAGCAGCAACATTCCGTCGTCGGTGTAGCCGACGGGAACTGCCTGGTAGCGCTTGGCGGTCTCTGAGCGAATCAGGTTGACCGCGCCCATATCGAGGTCGTAGACCGACAGATCTATGTAGTCCAAGCCGAAGCGCTCAGCCACCGCCCGGGCAAGTTGGTCGTGGCGCAGGATGCCCTGCTCGACCAGCACCTGGCCGGTGGGCCTGCCCTGCGAGCGTGCGTCGGCCACCGCCTGCTCGACCGTCTCGCGGTCGGCATAGCCCAGGTCCACGATCACCTCGCCGATCATGCGCGCGGAGCGTCCCGAGCGAAGCGGGGAGTACAGGCCGTCTCCGGGAGGCCCGTTGGCGATCTCCTCCTCAGATCCCGGAGGCGAGCTGGCTGTGGGCATGGCGGTATCGCGCATCGCCGTTTTTATCGGCATTCGCGGGACGCCGCTTGATCGACTACCGCGACATTCCGTGCTCTAGAGCGCCCTTTACTTGAGCATCGAGTGCGTTTAGCCGATAAAGCGCCAGAGCCTCCCCGGAGGCGAAACGCTGCCCGCTTGCCGCGTCGGCCCCGTGATGGAGCATCACACAGTGCTCGAGCGCCAGCCGGCGCTCATCCTCGAGGGACCGCGGAGCGTGAAATGCGAGCAGACGCAGGCCCAGCTCGATGTGACCCAGCAACTGGCCCTCTCTGCTGCGCGCGATCTCTGAGCCGTAGGTGAACTCACGGGTCTTGCCAAGGTCGTGGACGATCGCGGCGCTCACCAGCAGATCGCGGTCCAGACGCGGATGCAGCGTGCAGAGCTCGAGTGCCATCGTTGCCACCGCAACGGTGTGCTCGAGCAGACCACCGAGATAGGCGTGGTGAGAGCCTGAGCGTCCCGAGCCCGCTCGACCGGAGTCCGAGCCGAGCGCCGGCAGCGAGCAGGGCGCGCGGCGTAGCTCCGCGCGCAGCGCCTCATCACCGAGCAGGCGCGACAGCAATTCCTTGAGTCCCGGGTCATAGACCTCTCGCGCGAGGTGCTCCAGAAAGCCTTCGAGCTCGTTCAGGTCGCGGTAGGCCGTCGGCAAGAAGCGGTCGGGGTCGGCCTCGACGCCATCCGCGCGCGCAATCGTGGCGAGCGCGATCTGCAGCTCGTCGCGAAAGCGCTCCACGCGCCCACTCACACGCACGAGCTCCCCTCGCTCGAAGCGCCCAGCCAGCATGTCGGCATCGCGAAACGCACGCGCGAGGATCGTCCCGGTGTTGTCGCGCAACTCGACCGTCAGATAGGGCGTACCCGCGCGCGAGAGCTGACGCTCCTTGCGGATGCAGGCAAAGACGCCGTCTATCTCCTGATCGGCGCGCAACGTGACGACCGTCTGGGTTTCCCGCGGCGAGAGGCTTGTTGCGGAGGCCATTCACCCATGATGTACGGTGGTTCGGATGCAGCCCCTCATCTGGGACCGCCGTCCGGCTGGCCTGAGGGCCCCAGCGATGGTGTGCGCGTTCCAAGGTTGGAACGATGCCGGAGACGCCGCCTCGAGCGCCGTCTCCTTCCTGGCCTCCTCGCTAGATGCTCACCGCTTCGCGCGGATCGACTCCGAGGAGTTCTATGACTTCCAGGCAAACCGTCCCAACATCAAGCTCACCGAGGGCAAGGGGCGGGAGATCGTGTGGCCGACGGTGGAGGTCTTCGAGGCGCTCGCGCCGCGGGCGCCGCGTGACCTCGTGCTCGTCCAGGGCGTCGAGCCGTCGATGCGCTGGCGCGCCTTCAGCGCGCACCTCGTCGAGCTCGCCGAAGCGCTCGGCGTGCAGCTGGTCGTCTCATTGGGAGCACTGCTCGCCGACGTGCCCCACACCCGCCCGGTGACGATGACCGGGTTCGCATCCGATCCAGCACTGGTGGAGCGCTTGGGACTGGCGCCCTCGAACTACGAGGGACCCACCGGGATCGTGGGCGTCCTGCACAGCGCCTGCATGGATGCGGGACTGCCCTCGGCAAGCCTGTGGGCGGGTGTGCCCCACTATGTCGCCGCCGCCGCCAACCCCAAGGCCGCGCTGGCGTTGGTGCGGCGGGTGGAAGGCCTGATCGGCGTCTCGGTGGATGCCTCCGATTTGGAGGTCTCGGCCGCCGACTATGAGCGCCAGGTGGGGCTCGCGGTGCAGAGCGACCCGGACATCCAGGCGTTCGTCGAACGATTGGAGCAGGCAGCGGAGAGCGAAGAGGCGGAGATCATGCCCGACGACGTTCCCTCCGGCGACATGCTCGCGCGTGAATTCCAGCGCTTCCTGCGTCAGCGCGGGCCCGACGAGAAGTAGAGCGGGCGAGCGGAGGGCAGCGGAGCGGAGGCAGGCGAGCGGGGGACTACTTCTCAGCGGCCGGGCAGACGATGCGGTAGTCGCAGAGCGAGCAGACCGCGCGGGAGGGGGTCGGCTCGAACTGCTGCGCGAGGATGCCCTCGCCGACGGCGAGCACGATGTTCTTGACCCGCTCCGCATCGGCGTCGTCGCGGACGACGGGCACCTTGAGATCGTCGAGCACGTAGTAGTAGGCCTGCCGGGAGGCCTCCAGCTCCCAGGACTCGCGCGCGGCGAGCGCGTAGAGCGAGAGCTGGATGTCGTCTTTCAGCTGCGTGACGGTCTTCGGGCGGGAGGTCTTGTAGTCGATCAGCTCGTACTCGTCGCCCGTGCCACCCGCCAGGCGATCGACGCGATCGACGCGCCCACGCAGATGATGGGGTCCGAGCCGGAAGGAGAATGAGCGCTCGAACCACACCGGCTGTGAATCCTGGCCGTGCAGCCGCCCGTGGTAGCGCGTGAGCGCGGCGCGCGCTTTCTCGTGCAGGGCGCGCTCCTGCTCGCTTGCGCCAAAGCCGCTTTTGCGCCAGCTTGCCTCGAGCAGCTCCAGCAGCTGCCCGAGCGTCTCGCCAGAGGCGGAGTGGTAGCGCTCGAGCACTTGATGGACGACGATCCCGAAGCGCTGGTGGCGCGTCTGCTCGGTCGGAATGCGCAAGACCCGCGCGAACTTGTACCGCAGTGGACAGCCGCGGTAGGTCTCGACATCCGAGGCCGAGAGCGCCAGGCCGATCCCCTTGCGCGGCAAAAACGGCCCGAGTGAGGATGCTTCGCGGGGAGCGATCGCCTGCGCGCGGACACGGTCATCGTGTCCGCCGATCTCCGAGCGATCGGCCAGCAGCGTCTCATCGAGCATTGACGTCTGGAAGATCTCGCGCTGCAGCGGGGTCGTGGCGGCGAGCAGGCGAGCGTTGATGTCTGCCAGCGCCTCCGCCACATCTTGCCCCGCTGGGCGCTGTACCAATGCGGCGAGCTTCAGCAGCTCGAGATAACGCACCACCCCGTGAGAGATGTCCAGGTCGGTGTCCAGCCGCAGCTCGCCGAGACGGCCACCGATCCGCGCGATGCTCGCGAGCACCTCCTCGCGCATCATGCGTAGCGTTTGGAGCAACGCCTCCTGCAGCGCGTCCTCGATTCGCGGTCCGTCAAGCACCGATCGGTCCTCGGCGCGATCCTGCCCCTCGGCCCCCAGGACCACACGCGCGAGCAGATCCGGACGCCCCGTGTCCAGGGCCTGCGCCGCCGCCTTGCGCAGCTCGAGAAAACGCTGGATACGCTCGCGCGCATCGGGCGGGACCTGCGGCGACTCAATCGCGGTCGCGAGCGCCGAGACCATGTCCAGTTTGCGCCGGCGCGCGAGTGCGATCACGCGCGCCAGGTCGACCTGGCGCAACTCGATCGGCGGACGTACCAGCGCGCGCACCACCGCGGCCGCATCCTGCGGGTCGACCAGCAGGCGCATCCAGGCCAGCACATCGCGGACCTCAGAGCGCTCGCGGAAAGCCGCCGCGCCACGTTCCTCGCCGACGGAGTCGCCCGGCACAGCGACGGGAGCGGTATCCCCCCGAGGCTTTGCGGGAGCGCCATCGCCGGCGGGCGAGGTGGGAACGATCTTTGAGGCAGGCGGCACAGACCAAGGATACGAGTCCCGGTCGAGGGTGTGGGAGGCCCTACCCTCTGAGGGGTGGGCACCGACATGATCGATTGGGGCGCGGCCCAGCGGATCGGGGAGCTGGTAGCCGGCTCGCCGCCGTACGGGGGCGTGCGCGCCACATCGGTCGAGCCGCTTGTGCGCGACTTCGCCGGGCGCGTGGGCTCCTATAGCGGCCTCGAGCCCCAGACGGAGCTGCCAACGCTCGAGACAGTCGACCGCAAGGCCTGGATCGCGGCGAACCTGAAGACCATGCGACCGCTGCTCGCGCCGCTGAGCGAGAACATCAGCGGAGACTCCAGCCGGCTCCTCGGCCCGCTGAGCGGTCCGCTGCGATCGGCTTCGGGGCTGGCGCTCGGCGCGCAGGTGGGAGCGCTGACGGGTGTGCTCTCCCAGCGGGTGCTCGGGCAGTACGACCTCGCTCTGCTCGACGCCTCGGTGCAACCACGGCTATTGCTGCTCGCGCCGAACCTGGCGGGCGCGGCGCGCATCCTGGGAGTCGACCGTGACGAGCTCGTGCTGTGGGTGAGCATCCACGAGATCACCCATGCCGTGCAATTCTCGGGAGCGCCATGGCTGCGCGATCATCTGGGAGGGATGCTCAGGGAGCTGATCGACGGCTTGCAGGTGAAGCTTGCCGGCGGATCCGCGAGCGATGACGCCGCCAAGAGCGAGGAGGAGACTGCCGGCGGCGCTCGGCGAGGTGGGTGGATTCCAAACCTGGGTGAGCGGATGGGCGTGCGGGGTATCAATCAAAGCGATCTGCGCGCGCTACTCGAGCGAGCGCGCCGCGGGGAACTGTTGCGCCTGACGCTCGGCGACGAGCGCTGGCAGCTGGTCGAGCGGATGCAGGCGACGATGTCGTTGATCGAGGGACACGCCGAGCACACGATGGACGCGGTCGGCGCCGAGGTGCTCCCATCACTCCCGCGGCTGCGAGCCGCGATGAACCGCCGGCGAGAGACGCGCGGGCTGCCCTGGCGTGTACTGGAGCGTCTGCTCGGGCTGGAGCTGAAGATGAAGCAGTACGAGGTTGGCAAGCGTTTCTGCGACGCGGTCGTTCAAGCGGAGGGTCCACAGGCTTTGGCCCACGTTTGGACTGGCCCGGAGATGCTGCCGAGCACGGCTGAGCTCGAGGCACCGGAGCTCTGGCTGGCTCGAACACATGTTCCTCCTGTTACAAGCTAGTCCGTTCCATAGGCTTTATTCACGAGGTCTTTACGCCTTGGAAAGGATCTGTGTAACAATCTCTGGCAAGCGGGTTACAAACATGTGTTCGCCGTTAGGCTTCGACCAAATCGGGAACGAACAGAGAACGAACAAACGTACCGGTCCTCGCCGAGAGGACAGAACAGGAGACTCGCTCCACATGGCAACCACCACTTCATCCAGCACCAAAGCCAAAGCCGCCAAACCGGCCGCTAAAAGCTCTGCTGCCCGCCGCGGCAGCACCTCCGCCAGTGCCCGCAGCCAAAGCACCAAGGCCAAGGCGACCAAGGCGAAGGCGGCCCAAACGCGCTCGGTCCACCAGGCTCAGTCGGCCCTCCGTCAGACGGAGACCGCCACACGTAACACCGTCGATGTGTTCGGCGACTACACCGAGCGCGCGGTCCTGATTCCCGTCGGCGCCGCGCTGATCGCCCGCGAACGGGTGGTCTCGACCGTCAACGACGCGATCTCGAGCTACGGCTCCACGACCAAGGCTCAAGCCCAGCTACGCCGCTTCGAGCGCCGCGGCAACACGGCTCGCAATCGGCTCGAGCGCGAGGTGCGCAAAGCCCGTGTCCGCTTCGAGCGTGAACTGCGCCAGCGCCGGCGTGAGCTGGAGAAGACCGTCAGCAGCCTGGAGGATCGGCGCGACGCAGTCACGAAGAACGTCACCGAGCTGCCGAACCGCGTTCAGGAGCGCATCCTGAGCCTCGTCTGAGTCTGAAGAGCACCTTCCCCCACCGCCCGGACCTGGAGAGGCCGGTGCAGCGGGAAAGTCTGCCGGCCTCATATCCCGCCGGCAGTAGTAGCAACCTCTCCTCCCTCGATCTGCGGGCGGTCCCCTCCGCCCGCGGATCATTTAACGGCCGAACCGAGGAAGGTTTGTCAGAATGAGGACCGTGGTCAGCGAACAGGAGATCCGTAAGGCGCTCGAGGTCGTGATCGATCCCGAGTTGCATCGCTCGATTGTCGAGCTCGACATGGTGCGCTCGATCGAGATCGGGGGCAATGGAGTCGTTGACATAACGGTCTCGCTGACCACGCCGGGCTGCCCGATCAAGGGCCATTTCCAGACTGCCGTCGCCGAGGCCGCGGGGGCGCTCGAGGGAGTGGCGCACGTGAATGTGTACTTCGACGTGCTGGATGACACACAGAAGGCGGCGCTCCAGCAGAAGCTTGGACGTGGCTCCCTGCCCGACGGAGCGCTCGCGCAGGTCGCAAACGTGCTGTGCATCGGCTCCGGCAAGGGCGGTGTCGGCAAGTCGACGCTGACCGCAAATCTCGCGGCGGCGCTCGCGGGCGAGGGCAAGCGCGTGGGCATCCTGGATGCCGATGTGTGGGGCTACTCGATCCCGCGCATGTACGGGCTCGGCTCGACGCGGCCGCCAGTTTCCGCGGAGCGCAAAATCCTCCCACTGGACGCGCATGGCGTGAAGGTGATGTCGATCGGCTTCTTCGTGGAGGAGGACGCCGCCGTGGTATGGCGCGGACCAATGCTGCACAAGGCCCTGACCCAATTCCTGCAGGATGTCGACTGGGGTGCGCTCGACTTCCTGCTGATCGATCTGCCTCCGGGCACGGGCGACGTCTCGATGACGCTCGCCCAGCTGCTGCCCCAAGCCCAGTTTGTGATCGTCACCACCCCGCAAGCGACCGCGCAGAAGGTCGCGCGCCGCTCCGCCGAGATGGCCCACAAGGTCTCGCTCGAGATCAGTGGGGTGATCGAGAACATGTCCGGCTTCACGACGCCGAGCGGCGAGCGCTTCGCGATCTTTGGCGAGGGCGGCGGCAAGGAGCTGGCGGATGAGCTCGACGTGCCACTGCTGGGCAAGATTCCGCTGACGATGCCGTTGCGCGAACACGCCGACAGCGGTACCCCGCTCGTGATCGAGGATCCCGGCGATCCCGCGTCTCAGGCGATTCATCAGGCCGCTCGCGGACTGATCGCGATGGGACGTCCACCGGCGCTGCCGGTCCTGCCCTTGGTGGCGGTCGCCTCCACGGCGCCCACGGCTCCGGAGAGTCGAAAACCAGTGGGCATGTCGCTGCCAATGGCTTAGCTCGCGCTCGCGGGATTCGGAGTCCGGTTACTAGAGACATCCTGCTCGATCGCTTGACAAGCGCAACCCACTTGAGAGGATCGTCGTTATGTCCGTACAGGAAGAGGAGCAGCAGACCCCGCAGGCCGGTGTCGTCGAGATCGACGAACGACGCGCAAAGATGGAGCGTCTGCGGGCTGAAGGGATCGACCCCTATCCGCCGGTGAGCATGCCCGACCGCACGCTGATCGCCGCGGTCAACGCCGCACACGATCCGGCCGCCCTCGAGCAGGGCAAGCACCCGGAGTTTCGCTACCACATCGCCGGGCGGTTGATCTCACGACGCGGGCACGGCAAGACCTCGTTTCTCGACCTGCGTGACCTGTCGGGCCAGGTCCAGATCGTCGTGCGGTTCGACGAGCTCGGCGAGGAGAAGTACGACCGCATCATGAGCCTCGACATCGGCGACATCATCGGGGTGGAGGGCTGCGTGTATGTGACCCAGCGCGGGCAGCTGGCGCTGGAGGCAGTGGAGTGCACGCTGCTGACGAAGACGCTGCGCCCGCCACCGGACAAGCACCATGGCCTCGGCGACACCGGCACGCGCTATCGCTACCGCGAGCTCGACCTGATCGCAAACGACGAGACGCGTGAGCTGTTCGTGATGCGCGCGAGAATCGTGGCCGCGATCCGCGCGTGGCTGGACGAACGCAACTTCGTGGAAGTCGAAACACCGGCGCTGCAATCGCTGGCGGGCGGCGCCGGTTCGCGGCCGTTCACCACCCATCACAACGCGCTCGATCGCGACCTGTATCTGCGCATCTCCGTCGAGCTGTTCCTCAACCGCTGCATCGTCGGCGGTATGGAGAACGTCTACGACATGGGCAAGGTGTTCCGCAACGAGGGGATCTCGCCGAAGCACTCACCCGAGTTCACGATCATCGAGTTCATGATGGCCTACGCCGACTACAACGACGTCGCGACCGCGACCGAAGAGATGTTCAGAGACGTCGCCCAGCGCGTGCTCGGACGCACAGAGATCAAGCGGGGCGGCGAGACGATCGACCTCGCCAAGCCCTGGCGACGGATCACGATGCGCGAAGCGATCCTCGAGAAGACCCGCATCGACTTCATGGGCGAAGACCGCGCCGCGGTGACCGAGCAATTGAAGGAGGCGCTGCAGGAGCGAATCCACCCAGCGAGCACTTGGGCGGAGCTCGTGCTCGCGGTGTATACGAAGCTGATCGAGCCGCACATCAACCAGCCGACGCACGTGTTCGACTTCCCGCTGGAGCCGTTCCCGATCACCAAGCGCCATTCCGAGCATCCCGAGCTGGGGGAGCACTTCGACGCAGTCATCGGCGGGATCGAGCTAGTCAGCGGAGACACCGAGCTGAACGACCCTGTGGACCAATGGCAACGGTTTGTCGATCAGCGCAAGCGGCGGATGGTGGATGACGAGGACGTTCCACATCCAAACGACGAGGAGTACGCCCGTGCGATCGAGTACGGCTACTCACCGACCGCCGGCGGCGGGATGGGGGTGGACCGCCTGATCATGATCCTCACCGAACGCGAGACCCTGCGCGAGGTCATTCCGTTCCCGATCGTCAGGGATCTGCGATGAGCACACACGGCAAGCTCGACCTCGATCCCGGACTGATCGCGTCCTCTCGCGCGGCGGCAACTCAGATCGCCGGGCAGGTCAGCGAGGAGATTGCTCACAAGACGACCGTCTCGGTCGAGCGCACACTCGTGCGGCTGCTTGGCGTGGACGGCGTCAACGAGCTCGACGCACCGCTACCGAACGTGCTCGTGGAGCATGTTCGCGACCGCGGTGAGCTGGAGCAGGGCATCGCCTACTGGCTGGGCAACGCACTGCTCGACGACGAGAGTCGCTCGCCGCAGCGGATCGCCGAGGCGGTGAACGCGAGAGAGCTCGACCTGTGCGCGTTGCCACGCGCACAGGATGGCGCGATCAGGGCGCGAATAACCCAGGAGTGCGAGAGGAGCCTGGCGCAGATGCGCGAGCGCATGGCCCAACGCCACGAGTTGCGTGAGCGTCTTGGCGAGAGCCCACCGCCGCTGCGCTACGTGCTGACCGCCACCGGCAACGTCTATGAGGACGTCGTTCACGCCCTCGCGGTGGCAGAGGCCGGCGGCGACATCGTGGCGGTGATCCGCTCGACTGCCCAGAGCCTGCTCGACTACGTGCCATACGGCCCGACGACCGAGGGCTACGGCGGGACCTTCGCCACGCAGGCGAACTTCAAGATCATGCGTGAGGCGATGGACGAGTGGTCCGAGCAGCACGGGCGCTACGTGCGACTGTCGAGCTTCTGCTCGGGGTTGTGCATGCCGGAGATCGCGGTGATGGGAGCGATCGAGGGCTTCGACAACATGGTCAACGACGCTCTCTACGGAATCCTCTACCGCGACATCAACCCGATCCGGGGCCTGATCGACCAGCGTGTCTCGCGGATGATCAACGGCTACTTCGGCGTCGTGATCAACACCGGTGAGGACAACTACCTGCGCACCGCCGACGCGATGGCGGCGGCGCCGTCCGTGACGGCCTCGCAGTTCATCAACCGCCAGCTCGCGCTTGACTCGGGCGTGCCAGACTCGCGAATAGCTCTAGGCGACGCGTTTGAGATCGACACGCCCGTCGTCAACAGCCTGCTGTTCGAGTGGGCCCAAGCACAGCTCACACGCGAGCTGTTCCCGGAGTGCCCCGTCAAGTACATGCCCCCCACGCGCCACATGGACGGCAATTTGTTCCGCACGCACGCCACCGACTCGCTGTTCAACCTCGTCACGATCGCCACCGATCAGGGCATCCAGACGATCGGCGTACCAACCGAGGGGATCTTCACTCCTCATGTGCACGACCGCGTGATCGGCCTCGAAAATGTCAATTACGTGTTCGACGCCGCGCGCGACCTCGGCGATGAGATCGAGTTCAAGCGCGGGGGCATCATCCAGACGCGCGCCCAAGAGGTTCTCAGTGAAGCGCACGAGCTGCTCGAGCGGATCGCGCAGGTGGGCCTGTTCACCGCACTCGGAGAAGGGGTCTTCGGCGATGTGCGCCGCCAGGTCTCAGAGGGCCGTGGGATCGAGGGGATCGTCGAGACGGGCGAGGGCTACATCAACCCGGCGAGTGAGCTGATGCAAGGAGCGCCTAGCGGTGTCTAGCGCGCCCTCAGCACCAGCTGACGGCTCGCGCCGGGAGATCGACTTCGAGCGAGTCAAGCCCTACGCCGACCAGCTCGGAGACGGGATCGTGCAGTTCAGCTTCACACTGCCCGTTCCCTATGGGCTCGCCGCACGCAAGGCCGCACAGGAGCTCGCGGTGAAGATGGGCTTTGTGCATCCCGAGGTCGTCCACTACCAGCGCCTTACCGAGGGCTACACCTACTTCGTGATGTTCGGCGAGTGCACCCAGACGGTCGACTACGCCTCACTGAGCAGCGAGGGGTTCGACATCGAGTACATGGGCGAGGGCGAAATCGAAGCCTTTGCCAGCGAGCACATCGGCCGCCCGATCGTGATCGTCGGAGCGGCCACCGGCACCGACACCCACAGCGTCGGCATCGACGCGATGCTCAACCTCAAGGGCTTTCACGGGCACCACGGCCTGGAGGGCTACAAGGCATTCGAGACGCACAACCTCGGCAGCCAGGTGCCCAACAGCGTGCTCGTCGCCAGGGCGATCGACCTGAACGCCGATGCGATCCTCGTCTCGCAGACCGTGACCCAGCAGAACCTGCACGTCGCGAACCTCACAGAGCTCGTCGAGATCGTCGAAGCGGAGGGCGCTCGCAAGCAGATGATCCTCACCTGCGGGGGCCCACGGGTATCCAACGAGCTCGCCAAGGAGCTCGGATACGACGCCGGCTTCTCCAAGGGCACCTACCCGCACCACGTGGCGAGTTTCATCGTGCGCGAGTTGGCCACGCGCCTGGCCGGCTAGTGCTCTCGGAACTGATTGCTCCGGTGCAGAGGCTTGCACTGGTCGGGCTGGCGAAGAACACAGGCAAGACCGAGACGCTCGCGAGGATTCTGGCCGAGCACGCGCAGGCTGGGCGGATCGTGGGGGTCACCTCGATCGGCCGCGATGGGGAGCAGCACGACGTGATCGATGCGCGGATCGACAAGCCGCGGATCCTGCTTGCGGCAGGCGGCCTCGTGGCGAGCACAGACGCGCTCCTGCGAGCAAGTGGCGTCGCGCATGAGCGGCTGGCTCAGACCGGCGTGAGAACCCCGCTTGGTGAAGTCCTCGTCGCGAGGCTCTCAGAGCAGGGCGCCGTCGAAGTCGCGGGCCCAAGCGCCGGCGAGGATCTGCGCGTGGTGAGCGATGCGATGTCTGCCCTCGGCGCCGAGCAGGTATTGATCGACGGCGCGATCGACCGCCGCGCGGCCTCCTCGCCCGCCGTAGCCGACGGGCTCGTGATGGCCACGGGCGCGGTCCTGAGCGAGGAGATCGAGGCGGTCGTGGCGGCCACGAAGGATGCCGTCGATCTGGTGATGCTGCCGGTGGCCGGCGAGGCGGTCGCGGACGCGCCGGTCGAGGACGCGCCGGTCGAGGGGGAGAAGAACCTCACGCTGCCGCGCCAGCTCGTTCTCGCCGCCGAGCCCAGCGAGATCGCCGCGCTGCTGCGCGAGCGTCCACAAGCGGACACGTTCCGCGTCGACGGCGCTCTCAGCGAGCGCTTTCTCGAAGGCCTGCTGACGGCTCGGACCGAGCGGGCCAAACGCACCCTGCGGATCGTCGTGAGCGATCCGACGAAGGTGTTTCTCTCGCATCGAGGCCCAAGCTGGTATCAACGTCAGGACCTGGCGATCGAGGTCCTACACCCGATCGCCTTGAAGGCCATCACGGTAAACCCTGTAGCGCCACAGTCGCACCGCTTCGACTCGCAAGAGCTGCGGGAGCTGATCGAAGCGGCCGTCCCGGACGTTCCCGTTCTGGACGTGCTCGATGAGTCTTACTTGGCGTTGGCGAAGTAGTCGGCGTTGATCTGCGTGAACTTCTGCCACTCGTCGGGGAGCTGATCCTCCGCGAAGCACGCGTCCACCGGACAGGCCTCGACGCAGGCGTCGCAGTCGATGCACTCCTCGGGGTCGATGTAGAGCATCTCGGCCGCGTCGTATCCGGGCTCGTCGGGCGTTGGGTGGATGCAATCCACAGGGCAGACCTCGACACAGGAGTTGTCCTTGGTGCCAATGCACGGCTCGGCGATTACGTAGGCCATTCGCTTCTTTCTTGAGTCGGGTTTGCGGGGCTTCCCCCTCGGGGAGGCATATTGTACGAAGCATGCTGCTGCTTACCGGCGCGACCGGTCTGGTGGGCTCCGCGCTGCTGCGTCGCTTGGTGGCCGAAGGAACCCAGGTGCGCTGCCTCGTGCGCGACCCCCGGCGGCTGGGGCCCCAGCGCGTGCGCGTGCAGATCGCGCTCGGCGACTTGACTGACCCGCCGTCCTTTCGCAACGCGCTGCGCGGCGTGCACACAGTCGTACACCTCGCCGCCTCGATCCGGGATCAGCCACGCGGCTCAATCGAGGAGCTCAACGGCATCGCCACCTGGCGGATGGTGCGAGCGGCGCAGCGCTCGGGCGTGGAGCGCTTCGTGTTCTTCTCCGTGCTCGGAGCCTCCACCCATCACCGCGCGCGCTTTTTCCGGGCAAAGGCACTCGCCGAGCAGGCGGTGCGCGAGGCGAGCCTGGATACGACGGTATTCGCCCCTTCGATCGTCTACGCCCCCGGAGACCCCTGGCTGACCCTGCTGGAGCGGATGGCGCTGCTCCCGGCGATGCCCGTCTCCGGTCGAGGTCGAGCCGCTTACCAGCCGATCTGGGCCGAGGACGTAGCCGACTCTGTGATGAGCGCCCTAAGCGCACCGGCGAGCAGCGCGGAGAGCCGCCACACGCGCTACGAGCTGGCCGGCCCCGAAACACTCGACCAAAATGAGATCGTGCGCTTGGTGTTGCGCTCGCTGGGGCGCCGTCGCCAGCTGCTGCACATCCCCACGCCGATCGTCTCACGCGGACTGCGTTTGCTGGAAGCGACCATGGGGCCGCGTGCGTTTGCCACCTGGGACGAGGCCGAGCTAATGGAGGTTCCGATGCTCTCTAGCCGGGGCGCAGCCGATGTCGAGAGCTTGGGCATCACGCCCGCGCCGATGCACGCCGTGCTCGGCGCCGCCTGACTCAGAGAGATCTCTAGGCCACCAACGTCAGGGGCGCGCGCCGCTGCGCCCAGGGACAAGCCTCTTCGAGCTGTGAGGAGAGCGCGAGCAGCGTCGCCTCATCGGCCGGGCGCCCCACGATCTGCACGCCCAGCGGCAGACCATCCTCGCCCTCGTACAGCGGCAGCGAGATGCCGGGCTGCCCGGTTGCGTTGAACACCGGCGTGAACGGCGTAAACAGACCCGACCGTGTGAACGTCGACATCGGATCAGCCGCGGCGGTGTCGAGCGTGCCGAGCGGAAGCGGCCGCTCAGCGAGCGCGGGCGTGAGCAGCGCGTCGTAGGGCTCCAGGAAGGAAACCAACCGCCGAGAGAACCGCTGCAGCTGTGTATGTACACCCAAACCCTGCACCGCATCGAGTTGCTTGACCATCGAGTAGAGCGCCCAGCTCATCGGCTCCATGTCCTCGGCACTCGGCTCGTGACCGCCCACCACTCCGGAGTACGCGATCGAGAGGGCCACGTGAATCGAGAAGGCAGCGCCGAACAGGTCGGCCAGGCCCTCCACCTGCCACGGTGGGTCGACCTCCTGCACGTCGTGCCCGAGCGAACGCAAAAGCTGCGCGGCATCGCTGACAGCCTGGACACACACGGGGTCGACCACCGCATCCGCAGTGGGTGGCAACGTTGTGGCCGCGATCCGCAGCCGTCCGGGAGTGTTCGCCATCGCCACGGCGAACGGCTCCGGCGGTGGCGGCGCCCAGGTGGCGTCGCCGATCTCGTAGCCGGCGATCACATCGAGAATCGCCGCCGTGTCGGCGATGGTGCGCGTGAGAACCCCGTCACCCCCCAGCGGGGAGTCACCCGTGTCGGGGGCCGAGGAGATGCGTCCGCGCGCGACCTTCAAACCGACGAGACCGCAGCACGCCGCCGGAATACGAAGCGAGCCGCCACCGTCGTTGCCGTGCGCCACCGGCACCATCCCCGACGCCACCGCCGCCGCCGCGCCACCGGAGGAGCCACCAGGGGTGCGCTGCAGATCCCACGGGTTACGGGTCGGTCCGAACAGGCGCGCCTCGCTGGTCGGGAGGATGCCGTACTCCGGCAGCGTCGTCGTGCCCACTACAACGAACCCCGCCTGTTTCAGACGTCGCACGACGGAGTGGTCATAGCCGGCCACGAAGTCCTGCATCAGCGAGCATCCATACGTGAGCCGCAAGCCCTTCACGGCGCGGTTGTTCTTGATCGCGATCGGCACTCCCGCGAACGGGCGCTCGTCGCCGGGGCTGACTTCATCGGCCGCCGCAAGCACACGCTCGCCATCGATATCGACAAACGCGTTCAGTTGCGGGTTGAGCTCCGCGATGCGGGCCAGCGAGATCTCGATCAGCTCGCGTGAGGACACCTCCCCCGCGCGCACCATGCTCGCGAGCTCGATCGCCGAGCGGAACATCAGATCGCTATCGGGCACGGCTCCTCCTCTGATCGCCGGGTCGTTCATCATATGGGTGCGCCCACAAGGCGCCATCCCCGTCAAGCAGCCAAGAGGGTGGCGCAGTCGGCCGCAGGCCGACTGGCCGAAACGGGGATTCGCGCCGTAGGCGCGTGTCCACCGGCTTCGGTCGGGTCCCTCGATAATTCATCCTTAGAAAGCAGAGCGCCATGAGCGAGGTTCAATCACCACCTGAAGTCCAGTCGGGCCTCGAAGGCGTCGTCGCCTTCGCCACCGAGATCGCAGAGCCCGATAAAGCCGGTGGCGCGCTGCGCTACCGCGGCGTCAACATCGAGGACCTGGTCGGCACGGTCCCCTACGAGCAGGTCTGGGGCCTGCTCGTAGATGGGCATTTCAAACCGGGACTGCCGCCGGCCGAACCGCATGCTCTCACCGTGCGCTCCGGCGATCACCGTGTCGATGTCCAGTCGGCACTGGCGATGCTCGCGCCCGAGTGGGGCTTTGGACAGCTGATCGACATCACCGACGAGGAGGCCCGCGACAACCTCGCGCGCGCCTCGGTGATGGCGCTCTCGTTCGTCGCGCAATCGGCGCGCGCAGCCGGCCAGCCGCCGGTGCCACAGGCGGAGATCGACGAGGGCAAGACGATCCCCGAGCGCTTCATGATCCGCTGGCGCGGTGAGGCCAACCCCGACCACGTCAAGGCGATCGACGCCTACTGGGTCTCAGCCGCCGAGCACGGAATGAACGCCTCGACCTTCACCGCCCGGGTCGTCGCCTCCACGGGCGCCGACTGCGCCGCGGCGCTGTCCGCGGCGGTGGGGGCGCTGTCCGGTCCGCTGCACGGTGGGGCGCCTTCGCGCGTGTTGAAGATGATCGACGAAGTCGAAGCGAGCGGCGACGCCGAGCGCTGGGTCAAGGCGGCCCTGGATCGCGGCGATCGTTTGATGGGCTTTGGCCATCGCGTCTACCGCGCGGAAGACCCTCGCGCGCGAGTGTTGCGTCGTACCTCTCAGGAACTCGGCTCGCCACGTGTAGAGGCCGCGGAAGCGCTCGAGAAGGCGGCGCTCGCCGAGCTTCACGCGCGTAAGCCCGACCGCGTGCTGGCGACGAACGTCGAGTTCTGGTCGGCCGTCGTCCTGGACCTGGCCGAAGTCCCACCGGACCTGTTCACGCCGATGTTCACCTGCGCGCGCGTGGCCGGGTGGTCGGCGCACATTCTCGAGCAGAAGCGCGAGGCCAAGCTGATCCGACCCTCCGCAAAGTACGTCGGGCACGGGCCTCGATCGGTCGCGGAAGTCGAATAGGCGGAGAGGTTTCCGAGCAGGTCGTATCTAGGCAGGTCAAACTTCGAGCATGACGTGGGTAGAGCTGAACTCAGGCAGCACACGGTGAAACCGGCGCGAGTGCTCGTCTTGGGTGGTGGCTTCGGCGGGGTCTACACCGCGCTTTACCTCGAACGCCTGGCCGCAAAGGGCGCACCGGTCGAGGTCTCGCTGGTCAACCGCGAGAACTACCTCGTCTTCCAACCGATGCTGGCGGAGGTGATCGCGGGCGACGTCGGCATCCTCGATACCGTCAGCCCGCTGCGCCAGCTGTTGCCGGACACCGAGCTGTTCGTGCGGGAGATCGAGGGCGTCGATCTCGAGCGACGCATCGTGACCCTCGGCGCGGGACTCACACCCCAGACGCACGAGCTGGCGTTCGACCATCTCGTGCTCGCGCTCGGCAACGTCACCGATTTCCGCGGGATCCCCGGCCTGCCCGAGCACGCGTTGCCGTTCAAGACACTCGCCGACGCGGTCCGCATCCGCAACCACGTGATCCACGTCCTCGAGCAAGCCTCGATCATCAGCGACCCCGAGGTGCGACGCACGATGCTGACGTTCGTGATCGCCGGTGGTGGGTTCTCGGGCACCGAGATGGCGGCCGCGCTCAACGACTTCGTGCGGGGAGCCGCTGCGGCACTACCGCTCGATCCCGCGTGAGGACGTTCGCATCGTCCTCGTACACATCGGCACGAGCGTGCTGGAGCGCGAGCTCACGCCGCGCTTGGCTAAGTATGCGACCACCGCGCTCGCCGAGCAAGGTATCGAGCTGCTGCTCGGCCAGCGTCTCGTGGCGGCGAGCCCGCAGAATGCGGTGCTCGCGGACGGACGGCGGATCGCCACGCAGACATTGATCTCGACAGTGCCCTCCTCGCCAAACCCACTCGTCGAGGCGCTTGGGCTGCCGACCGAGCGCGGGAGGCTGCGATGCGACGCCACCACCGCGGTTACCGGGCACGACGGCGTCTGGGCCGTCGGGGACTGCGGGCTGATCCCGATGCCCGGTGGCGAGCCAAGCCCACCCACGGCGCAGCACGCGATTCGCCAAGCAAAGGTACTCGCGGCGAACATCGTCGCGACTCACACGCACGCGCCGCTGCGCTCATTCGCGTTCACCGGCCTCGGCAAGCTCGGGGCGCTCGGCCATCACAGAGCGGTCGCCGAGTTGCCCGGGGGGATAACGGTGGAGGGCTTGCCGGCCTGGCTGATGTGGCGCGGCATCTACTGGTCAAAGCTTCCGGGAGCCGCACGCAAGACGCGTGTCGCGATCTCGTGGCTGAGCGACATGATGCTCCCGGCGCACCCAGTGCAGCTCAATCTCGGCGCCGGCCGCGGCGCCACCCAGGCCCACTACGAGCCGGGAGAGATTGTCTTCAGCGAGGGGGACACCGGCGACAGCCTGTTCATGATTCTTTCCGGGCAGGTGGAGGTGCTCAAGCTCGTGGGCTCTGAGACGCAGGTTGTGAGCACCCTCGGGCCGGGTGAATACTTCGGCGAGATGGCGCTGCTCGGGCGCCGTCCGCGCAGCGCCGGCACGCGAGCGCTGACGGCGCTCGATTTGCTGGTGCTTCCCGGCTCGGACTTCTCGGCGCTCGCCGACAGCCTCACCGAGTTCCGTGGCGAGTTCGAGCAGATCGCGCGCGCCCGGGCCGACGCGGACGCTGCGCGCGCGGGCTCAGAGACGACCTGAGCGGGCTAGGCGAGCGGACAGCGTTGACCGACCTGAGCGGGCTCGACGAGCGGTGCCCGGGCGCGCAGCGCGCTCGCGGCTCTGGGGTCCTCAGGCCACGTCCTTCGGTGGGTGGGTTCCGGTGGGGTGGGTGGGTCCTTAACAGACGAGGGCCCGGCATCCTGCCGGGCCCCCTGTGCTTCCTATCGACTGCGCTACACGATTCCTGTAGAGGGAATCTTGCTACAGAAGATACTTCTTACATCATTCCGCTCATGTCCGGCATGCCACCGCCGCCACCGCCGGCGCCTTCCTTCTCCGGCACCTCGGCGACGATCGCCTCGGTGGTGAGGATGTTCTTGGCGATCGACGCGGCGTTCTGCAGCGCCGAGCGGGTGACCATCGCGGGGTCGATGACCCCAGCGGCCACGAGATCGACGATCTCGTTGGTGGCCGCGTTCAGGCCCTGGCCTTTCTTGGCCTTGCGCACGTCGTTGACGACAACCGAGCCCTCGAGGCCCGCGTTCTCGGCGAGCTGGCGCAGCGGCTCCTCCAATGCCCGCAGCACGATCCGTGCTCCGGTCTTCTGGTCCTCATCCTCGATGTCGTCGACCTTGACGGCGGAGAATGCCTGCAGCAGCGCAACGCCACCACCGGGCACGATGCCCTCCTCGAGTGCCGCCCTTGTGGCCTGCAGGGCGTCCTCGACGCGGTGCTTCTTCTCCTTCATCTCCGTCTCGGTAGCCGCCCCGACCTTGACCACGGCGACGCCGCCGGAGAGCTTTGCCAAGCGCTCCTGCAGCTTCTCGCGATCGAAGTCCGAATCGGTGTTCTCGATTTCGGCCTTGATCTGGTTGATGCGGCCCTTGATCGCCGCGGCCTCACCGGCACCATCGACGATCGTCGTCGTGTCTTTGGTCACGACCACACGCCGGGCGCGACCGAGCTGTTTGACCTCGGTGTTCTCCAGCTTCAGCCCCAACTCCTCGGTGATCACCTCGGCGTTGGTCAGGATCGCGATGTCCTCGAGCATCCGCTTGCGGCGGTCGCCGAAGCCAGGCGCCTTGACGGCCACACCGGTGAAGGTGCCCCGCAGCTTGTTCACCACGAGTGTCGCGAGCGACTCACCCTCGACATCCTCGGCGATGATCAGGATCGTCTTGCCGGACTGGATGACCTGCTCGAGCACCGGCAGCACGTCCCTGACGGAGCCGATCTTCTGGTTGGCGATCAGGATGTACGGGTCCTCCAGCACTGCCTCCATGCGGTCCTGGTCGGTGACCATGTAGGGCGAGATGTAGCCCTTGTCGAACTGCATGCCCTCGGTGAACTCGAGGTCCATGCCGAACGTCTGGCCCTCCTCGACGTTGACCACGCCGTCCTTGCCGACCTTCTCGATCGCATCGGCGATCACATCGCCGATGTCGTCGTCACCGGCCGAGATCGTCGCCACGCGGGCGATCTGGTCCTTGCCGGAGACCTCCTTGGCCTGCGAGGCGATGTGCGCCACGACCTGGTCTACGGCTTTCTCGATACCGCGCTTGAGCGCGAGCGGATTGGCCCCGGCCGCGACGTTCTTCAGACCCTGGCGAACGATCGCCTGAGCCAGCACCGTGGCGGTGGTGGTGCCATCGCCGGCCACGTCGTTGGTCGCCGTGGCAACCTCGCGGACCAGCTGTGCGCCCTGGTTCTCGAAGACGTCCTCGACCTCGATCTCACGGGCAATCGTCACGCCGTCATTGGTGATCGTCGGCGCGCCGAACTTCTTGTCCAGTACTACATAGCGGCCCTTCGGGCCGAGCGTGACCTTGACGGCGTTTGCGACCGCGTCGACGCCTGTCTCCAGCGCCTTGCGTGCCTCAGAGCCGTACTTCAGTTCCTTGTGTGCCATGTCAGTTCAAATCTCCTTATGAAACCTTGGCGAGGACATCGGACTCGCGCAGCACGAGCAGATCCTCTCCGTCGATCTTGATCTCGGTCCCGCCGTACTTGCTGTAGAGGACCTCGTCGCCCTCCTTGACCTCCAACGGGATGCGCTTGCCGTTCTCGTCGAGCTTGCCGTCGCCAATCGCGACGATCTTGCCCTTCTGTGGCTTCTCCTTGGCAGTGTCGGGGAGCACGAGGCCACTTGCAGTGGTCTGCTCCTCCTCGATTGCCTGCACGATCAGACGATCGCCCAGGGGCTTGAGCTTCATGTTGAAAACCTCCGCTTTAGGAATACGTCCGGCGGCTCGCGACGCTCTCGTGGAGAATCCGGCCGCCTACTGGCACTCTCAGGGGGAGAGTGCCAACGACACAGCCAATATATAGAAACGGCGGCACATTTCAAGGGCTGGCTGGCAGTTGGCAGACAACAGTGCCACCCGATTTGCTACTTCTAGGCCCTGCCGCGTGCGCTTGCACGCCTCGCGCAGGCCCAACTTCTCAATTCTGGGCGCCGCCGAAGCCTTTCATCGCCTCGGTCATGCCGGTCGGCGTATCGAGAATCTGCGAGAAGCGCACGACCGTCACGGTGTCCTCCGGGGAGACCTTGCGCCCGTAGATCTGCTCGAGGAAGTTGATCAGCTCCTCGTGGCGGCGGAACTCGGGATTGTCGTGCTTGATGTCGCGCGGCGAGAGATCGGCGATCTTCGTAACCTCGACTTGATCGATCACGGCTTCAAAGATCCGTTCTCTTGGTGAGTACTGGTAGCCGATCGTGACCAGCACCGCCTGGTTCTTTCGATACTTGCCCGACTTGTCCCCGAGACGGATCGTCGCCGTCTTGCGACCACGCTTCAGCTCGTCCGCAAAGATCGTCGAATAGAAGTTGAGCACCTGCACGATGACTGGCAGGCTATCGGTCTTCCCGCAAATAGGCCAGCGCGCGTATGACCATCTCACGCTCGGCTGCATGGGTAAGCGCGCTACGGGCCTCCTTCAGATCGATCCAGCGGGCTTCCTCGACCTCATCGTCGTGGTCGGCGGTGTCGCCGGAGAGGTAGGAAAAGAGGTAGAAGGTGACCGACTTGGGGATCGTGCGCCCATCCCGGCGGTACCAGTAGCGCACCTCGCCCAGCTCACGTACGAGCTCGACCACGACTCCCGTCTCCTCCCGCACCTCGCGCTCAGCGGCCTGCAGCGCGGTCTCACCCGGATCTACGTGTCCCTTCGGCAGCGCCAACACTCGCGAGCCGTCGGGCGCACGGCGCGTGGGGACGATCACAACCACCTGCTCGCCGCGCAGTACGACGCCACCGGCTGAGATCTCCTGCGCCCGGGGCAACTTGCGGGGCTGCTTCTTGCCCTTAGAAGACCCCTTAGAAGACATATTGAGCGAGCGCATCCGGGTCGTGCACCACCAGGCGACCTCTCCCCTGAGAGATCACCCCAGCGCGCTCCAGCACCGCGAGGAAGCGGCTGGCCGACTCACGCGAGGAGCCCGCCAGCTGGGCCAGATCGGCCTGAGTGGCGGTCACCTGTACGTCCTTTCCAGGGGTCTCGCCAGAGGACACCTCGGTGCTCTTCCCAGGGGCATCGCCGGAGGACTCTTGGGTTGCCAGCTCCTGGGCCACCAGCTCACTCAGCACCACCGCCACGCGGCTCTGCACCGTCTGAAAAGACTGGCGCGTAAGCCGCTCGTTAGTCTCACGCAGCCGTCTGCCGAGCGCGATCACCAAGCGGGCCGAGATACCGGGGTGCTCGATCATCAGCCTGCGCATGTCTGGACCGAGCACGGCGACCACATCCGTCAGCTCGATCGCCTCCACCGTCGCCGAGCGGCGCTCGTCCTCGAACAGCGCCAGCTCGCCAAAGAACTCGCCCGGCCCGAACGTCGCCAGCGTAAGCGTGCGTCCGCCCGAGTGCTCGCGCACCGCTCGAGCACGCCCGGAGCGGACGATGTAACAGGTGTCGCTCGCATCGCCCTCGCGGAAGACAACCTGGCCCGGCTCGAACTGACGCGGCACCGCCAACTCAGCGATCCGCTCCAGGTCGTCTGCATCGAGCGTGGAGAGCACCGGCACGCGCGCGAGCAGCTCCACCACCTCCGCTGAGCGCATCCCCGCCATCTTCCAGGGAATACCACACTGCGCGCACTGCGGCGGATAGGTGCCGCCGGCGCTATCTTCCGTACATGACTGCCGCCAAGCCGATCGCGCCTGTCGCCAGGCCAGTCGCGTTGCTGGCCGTGCTCGGGGTGCTGCTGTCAGTCCCCGCGCTCGCCTCCTCCGCCACGCCCACACAGTCGCCGGCTGTGAAGGGCGGTGTGCGACTCGCCACAAAAAAGACCACCGCGGCCGAGCGCGCACTCATACAGTCGCCGCAGCTGTGGGCCACCGTCGATGTGTGCAACCCAACCGATCAGCCCAACACGGTTGGCATCCGTGGCTCGATGCCAGGCGACGAGCACGCCAAGGATGAGATGTACATGCGTTTTCGCCTCCAGTACCTTGACAGCGCAACCAAGCAGTGGGTCGATCTGGAAAATGGCGCGGATTCGGGTTTCGTCGCCGTCGGTGCAGCCAAGTCCGCGCGCCAGACCGGGCGTAGCTTCCAGCTCGTGCCGGTCGCCGGCAAGCCGCCCGTCGAACTGCGCGGCGTCGTGGACTTCCAGTGGCGCCGGGGTTCGATAGTCGTGTACAGCATCTCGCGACCTACCACAGCCGGGCACACGAGCCTCGCGGGGGCCGACCCGGCGAACTTCAGCGCAGCTGACTGCTCGCTTAGCTGACCTCAAACAGACGGGGGTCGTTGGTGATGATCGCGTCGACGCCCATCGCGCTCAGCCGCGCGATCTGCGCGGCATCGTCCACCGTCCACACGTACAGTTTGCCGCCGCCATCGGCCACCGCCCGCACCAGCGCCTTGGTGACCAGGCGCCAGTGAGCCATGATCGCGTCGAAGCGGCCGCTGAGCAGAGCCTCGCGAACGCGCCGGGGCAAAAGCGCACGGTAGCCACTGAGGATCACCAGGGCGGGAATCGCTGTGAGCATGTCGGTCGTGTAGTCGCGACGCAGGCGCGGCACCGACCAGCCGAGACGCAGAGCGGGTTCCAGCGCGCGCATCGCGTCGAGCTCGGCTGTGTACATGCAACTGACCAGTGAGCGCTCAATCAAGCCCGCGTCGCGTAGCGCTTGGATAACACGCGACCCATAGCCGGGGATCTTCACGTCGACATCGAGCTCCACGCCCGCAAACTCCTCGGCCGCCAGGTGCGCCAGTCCCTGCTCGAGCGTGAGCGGCGATCCATCGTGCAGCGACTCGTAGTCGTGGGCCAGCAGCAATCGCCCGCTGCCGTCGGTGTGCTCTGAGAGCACGTCGAACTCGATCATGTCCACACCCGCGTCCATCGCCGCGCGGAAGCTCGCGAGCGTGTTGCCGGGAGCCAGCAGGTCGGCGCCCTTGTGGCCGACCCGCAACGGGCGCACGCGCGGAGGTAGCTGGCGCGTGCGTGACTGGCGCGTGTGCGGAGACTCCGTCATTGCCGCCACGATGCCATACGGCGCGGCCGGGTGTCTGAGAGCAGCTCAGGCGCTAAGCGTGAACTTGCGAGGGCCCGAATGGAAGCCCAGCTCGATCAGCTCCTGGGCGAGCGGAGAGGCAATCGCCGGCTCACCATCGATCCGCTCCAGGGCAAGCTTGCCAACACGCCCGGCGCGCACCGCCTCCGCCAGGGCCGCGAGCGCCGCCAGCAGCGGCTCGCCCCTGCTGCTGGGGGGCGAGGGAGAAGCCGGCGCGATAGAGCCTGTCGGGGATTCGGCGAGCGTGACCAACCCACGGCCGCCGCGCTCGACGTACAGCAGCGGCTCGTCCTCCACCATCACCACATAAGCACCGGCGACGCGCGCCGGGCGGCCTGCCGGACGGCTGCCAGGCTCCCGGTCCTCCCGTCGCGGCCACGGGAGCGCGGCGCCGTAAGGCTGCGCCGGGTCGGCGGCGGCGAGCACCAGGGTTCGTGCGTGAGCGCCACCGCGATCATCCGCGCGACTGGGAGTATCGGCGGCCTGGCCGCCGATCGGAGACCGACCGGCAGATCGGCCAGCGCGCAAACGCTCGACGGCTCCCGGCAGCGCGAACTGCGCGCCACCCATCCCCTCGATGAAATAGCCCCTGCGGCACACGCCCAGGGTCTCCAATTTCGCAAACGAGTCGTACAGCAAGGCAAAGCCACCGCGGATCCCCTCGGCGAGGACCTGCTCGCGGGTGACGATCCCGTAGCGCTCGAGCAGCAACTCGGCGAGCGCGCGGCGGCGCTCAGGCGAGGGGAGCGGCGTCGAGGAGGAGGAGGAGGAGGAGGAGGAGGAGGCCAATGAGTGAGAGGGCTCGCCGAACAGCGATGCGGTCAGCGACCAGCGGCCTTGGACCTGCGCCTGCGCGCCTCTTCTGCGACTGGCGAAATGGGAGCGGCCGGTCATCGAGCGTCCTGCGGTGGCCCCTGCGCCGACCCCGGAGCCGGCCAGTGGGGATTCGCCACCACGGGCGGCTCGTCCGCCGCGAGCGAGCGTCAAATGCGGGGCGCGCAGCGGCGCCCACGCGTCGTTCGTGGCCTCGCCCGCCCACACCAGATCCCACAAGGCCTCGCGGAGCGTCTCCCCCGCGATGTCGAGCTCAGCGAGCAGGTCGGTGAAGAAGGCTGGTCCGCGCGCGAGTCGCTCGCGCAGTTGGTCGTGCTCACGAGTGCCTGGAGGAGATGTCCTCGCGGCACCAGAACGTGGCAGGGGGGGCGCTCCGATCAGCGGCGCATCCTCACGGAAGTACAGCGCCACCCGCCCCGAGCTGCGCCCGATCGAGCCCGCGCCGACCCACACCACCTCGCCGCTCGCGCAGAGACTGTCGAGCCACGTCTGAGAGTAAGCGCCGATCCGCCGCGGCAGCACATCGCGCTCCCAGATCTCCGCGGGCAGCGCCAAGCCCTGCAGCGGCACGAGCACCTCGCGCAGGCGGTCGACTCCCGCGCCCGCGCCGGAGTGGCGATCCACACCCTGCCAAGAGGGCAGGAAGGCCGCCAAGGCCCGCTGATCGGCCGGCTCGATCTCTTTGCGAAGCGCCGCCAGCGATGCTCGTCTGAGGCGACGCAAGACCTCTACATCACACCACTCCCGCTCGCTGCCGCCAGGACGCAGCTCCCCTCGGACCAGCTGGGCAGCGCGCTCGAGCTCACGCAGGACGGCTGAGGCGTCCAGGCGATAGCGGGCGTGGAGCTCATCGGTCCTGAATGGCCCATGCGTGCGGGCGAAACGCGCGATGAGCACGCGTAGGGCATCGGGCACATCTTCCAGGAAGGCCTCGGGCAGACCCCCGGGCGGAACGGCGCCGAGCGCGTCGCGGTATAGCCCGGCCTCATCCGCCGCCACGTAGCGCTCCTCCCCGCCCACGCGCAAGCGGATCGCGCGCCGTTCACGCTCCAGCTCTCCCAGCATGCCGACGTGATCGATCCCGTCGAAGACGCGCTCGGCCACCTCCTCCGCGGTCAGGTCCCCAACGCGGCGCAGCACGTCGTGCAGTCCATCGCGGCTCGTCGCCCTGGTGATCTCCGAGCGGCACTGCAAGTCCTGCTCGACGCGCTCCAGCGCGCCAGGGTCGATCAGCTCGCGCAGCTCCTCCTGCCCCAGCAGCTCGCGCAGCAGATCGCGGTCGAGTGACAGCGCCGCCGCGCGGCGCTCGGCGTTCGGCGTGTCGCCCTCGTACATGTAGGTCGCGACGTAGTCGAACAGCAACGAGGAGGCAAACGGCGAGGCGGTGGGGGTCTCAACCTCGACGAGCGAGATCTCGCGCGTGTGTAGAGCGCGCAGCAGCTCCTGCAGTCCCGGCACATCGAGCACGTCGCGCAGACACTCGCGATAGGTCTCGAGGATGATCGGAAAGTCCGCGTAGCGCTTGGCGACCTCGAGCAGGTTCTGGGACTTCAAACGCTGCTGCCACAGCGGGGTGCGTCTGCCGGGATACGCGCGGGGAATCAGCAGGGCCCTGCCGGCGTTCTCGCGGAAGCGTGCGCCGAACAGCGCCGAGCCGCCCAGCTCGGCCGTGAGCACCTGCTCGAGCTCCTCCGGCTCGATCAGCACCAACTCCGCAGCGGAAGGGAATGACTCGACGTCGTCGCCATCGAGGTCGGGGAGGTGCAGGACGATCCCATCGTCGGAGGAGATCGCGTCGGCCTCCAGATCGAAGCGCTCGCGGATGTGCGCGCTGAGGGCGAGCGCCCAGGCCGCGTGAACGCGGCCACCGTAGGGCGAGAGGATGCACAGCCGCCAGTCGCCGATCTCGTCGCGAAAGCGCTCCACCACGATCGTCTGCTCACTCGGTAGCACGCGCGTCGCGGCCTGCTGCTCGCGAAGGTAGTCGAGCAGGTTGCGCGCGGCGCGCGGATCGAGGTCGTAGTCGTGCTCCAACGTCTGCGGCTCCTGCTCCACGGCCCAGCGCGAGAACGCGCCGATCGCTTCGCCCAGCTCCTTCGGGCGGCCGACCGAGTCGCCCTTCCAGAACGGCACCGCCCCGGGCGCTCCCGGTGCCGGGGTGACGATCACGCGATCGCGCCCGATTTCCTCGATCCGCCAGGTCGAGGCGCCCAGCAGGAACGCCTGCCCAGGGCGAGCCTCGTAGACCATCTCCTCATCGAGCTCCCCCACACGCCGGCCGTCGGGAAGAGTCACGGCGTAGAGGCCACGGTCAGGAATCGTGCCGGCATTGGCGATCGCCAGCTGACGGGACCCCTTGCGGGCGCGGATCGTGCCGGCCACACGGTCCCACACAATTCGCGCGCGCAGCTCGCCGAACTCCTGCGAGGGATATCGCCCATCGAGCATGTCGAGCACGTTCTCCAGTAGCTCACGCGAGAGCTCAGCGTAGGAGTGGGTGCTGGTGACGAGGGCATGTAGATCATCGACAGAGACCCCGGCGTCCTGGGGCTCACCGTCCGGCGCATCTGAGGCGGCGGTGGTGGGCTCGGCGGAGACGGCAATCGCGACGATCTGCTGGGCCAAAACGTCCAGCGCGTTGCGCGGCACGACGGTCGGCTCGATCTTGCCTTCATGCATGCGGCGAGCGACGACGGCGCACTCGAGTAGATCGCCGCGGAACTTGGGGAAGATCCGCCCCCTGCTGACCTCTCCCACCCCATGACCGGCGCGGCCAATGCGCTGCAGGCCGCGCGCAACGGACTTCGGCGACTCGATCTGCAGGACGAGGTCGACGGCTCCCATATCGATCCCGAGCTCGAGCGAGCTGGTAGCGACGAGGCAGGGGAGCTCACCCGCCTTGAGCAGCTCCTCGACCTTGGTGCGCTCCTCGCGCGCGAGTGAGCCGTGGTGGGCGCGGGCGATGTCATGTGGTGGAGAGTCGCCGGCGTCCTGCTCGCGGGCGGCGAGCTCGTTGAGGCGCAGCGCGACACGCTCAGCGGAGCGGCGGTTGTTGACAAAGATGATCGTCGAGTTGTGCTCTCTGACCAGCTTCAGCAGCTCTGGATAGATCGCCGGCCAAATTGAGTTCCGCGTGGACTCGCCGCCAGCGACGGGCTCCAGGGGATCGTGTTTGGGCTCCTCAGGCGCCGGCGGCGGTCCGGCATCCGGTTCGGCCATCGACTCGACGGGCACCTCGATCCGCAGGTCGAGTTGCTTGCGGGCGCCGGCGTCGATGATCGTGACTTCCCGGTGCGGCCCGACGAGGTAGCGGCCGATCTCCTCGAGCGGGTTCTGGGTGGCGCTGAGACCGATGCGCTGGATCTCGTGGGCGTGTCCGTGCTGCCCAGGTGCGTTGTTCGGCACCGGTGCGTTGGCACGAACGTGGGCCTCGAGGCGCTCGAGCGTGAGCGCGAGATGTGAGCCGCGCTTGGAGTGCGCGACCGCGTGGATCTCATCGACGATCACCGCCTCCACCTCGCTGAGCATCTCCTTCGCACGCGAGGTGAGCATCAGGTAGAGCGACTCCGGCGTCGTGATCAGGATGTCCGGCGGGTTGCGCAGCATCGCCGCGCGCTCGCGCTGTGACGTGTCGCCTGTGCGTATGCCGACCCGCACGTCCTCGGCGCCGATCCCGCGCAACGGCGTGCGGAGGTTGCGCTCGATGTCGTAGGCGAGCGCCTTCAGGGGGCTGACGTAGACCACGCGCACGTGCCCGGGGGAAGTGGCGGGAGGGGCGGCGGGAGGAGCAGAGTCGGGGATGGCGTTGTCGGTGCTCAGGCGATCGAGTGCCCAGAGAAAGGCCGCCAGCGTCTTGCCCGAGCCGGTGGGGGCGGAGAGCAGAACGTGCTCGCCGCGCGCGATCGCCGGCCATGCCTGCGCCTGGGCCGGTGTGGGCTCGGCAAAGGCCTGCTCGAACCACGCGCGCGTGCGCGGGCTGAAGCTGGAAAGGGGCATCCAGCGAGGCTAGCGCGCCATCCTCTTGCGAGTCTCTTGCTCGCTCAGCGGGTCGCGTGAGCAGCGGTCGTGGAGTGTCTCGAGCGGTCTGCGCGGGCCACACGTTATTTTGTTCACTCAAATAAACCTAAAAAACCGAACATCGACAATCTACTCAGCCTTACTTTTTGGATGCTTCTAGCCGTGCCAGCAACACCGAGAAGTATGATGCCCGGCAAGACATGGATCGCCATAACGGGAATGGTCATCAGAACGAGAACAGGAACCTACTAAATGGCTCGACCTAAATCGATTAATTCTAAACATACAAAAAATCCAGCAGAGCCGGCCTGGTCTGTTCCGAGTCTGCGTGAACCTCGCTACTCACAATCGCTCGAGCGTGGGCTTGCGATTCTCGCCTGCTTCACACCCGAGCGTCCCGTCCTCGGGATCGCCGATATCGCCGATGACCTCGGGATGAGTCGCTCGACCACCCATCGTTATGTGATCACACTCGTCGCTCTCGGTTACCTCGAGCAGGGTGCCTCGCGCAAGTATCGCCTCGGGCTGAAGGTCACCGACCTCGGCATGGCGGCGCTCAACTCGACCGGCCTGCGCGAGCACGCGCATGAGTACCTCGAGGAACTGCGCCAGCGCACCTCCTACACGACCAACCTCGCCGTGCTCGACGGTATCGAGATTCTCTATGTCGACCGCGCTCGCTCCTTCCGCCGCGGACAGAGCAAAATCGACCTCGGCCTGCACCCCGGATCGCGCCTGCCGGCCTACTGCACGGCGATGGGCAAGTTGCTGCTCGCCTACCTACCAGAGAACGAACAGGCCGAGTTGCTCACGGAGATGAAGCTGACCAAGCAGGGTCCCAACACGATCACCTCCAAGAAAGCGCTGCTCACCGAGCTCGATGAGATCCAGTCCGAGGGCTTCGCCGTCAACGACGAGGAGCTCGCGCCCGAACTGCACTCGATCGCCGCGCCCGTGCGCAACGAGGCGCGTGAGGTCGTCGCCGCCGTCAACCTGGCGGCGCACACCTCGATGATCTCGCTGTCTGAGCTCGTCGACGCGCTCAGCCCGCACCTGGTCTCGACGGCCGACCGCATCTCCGCGCGGCTCGGCTACCGCCGCGACGACGAGTCCTGGGGCAGCGCGGAGTCCTGACGTCCCGGGAGTCCTAGGAGCGCCGGGAAGCTTTCACGGCCTGAGGCGTTTGCGTCGCGCAGCGTGACGTTGAGCAGCGCCTCGCTGTCTCCACGCGCGATCGGCAGGCCGAGCCCGGCGTCGATCGCGGGGTCGAGCTGGGAGGAGTACCCGCGCAGCTCTCGGCTCGCGGAGCCGCGAACGAGTCGCTGACGAGTGACTCGTCCACGAGCGTCACGAGGTTGTATTCATCCTTGAATCTCGCATGACCCGGTTTACCCGTGAGTTGCTTGCGCGCCGGTGAGGATCTCGTCGTACCAGTGCTCAGGTCGATCACGATCGGGTGCGCGTTCGAGCCGATGTAACAACTTTCCCCGAGCAGCGGATTACTGAGCCTGAGCTTCACCGGCAGCGACAGCCCGACTCCCTTTGCTTCGATCAGATTTTGCGTACTCACCCCGATCGTCGCTCGCGGGCGCCGCGAGTGCGATCGTCGCCGTCACCTGCCCGGCCCCGCGGGCGATCAACTCGTCGAAGCGCTCCCGCAGGCTCCCTGGTAGGAGCCCCGGAGCGATGACAGCACGGAGCCCTCCTGGAATTGACTGGGGCGCGACTGACAGCGTCTCGTCGTTTTGCGCCCCGATGAACTCCTGCTTCCCGGCTACTTCATTTTGGTGAACCCCGCCCTGCAAGGTGATCGTTTTTGTGATCGGGATCGTCTTGCGCCCGATTATCAATTTGCCACTTTCGGTCTGGGCCGAAAATGCATGTGCCTGTCGCGCGATTGCTCAGAGGGCACTCGGCAAATGGCGCATAGTCGCCGTTGGCGTGAGATCCCCCAGACGTCAGGACGAGCACGAGAAGTAACACGATCAGCGCCCCACCCGCGACGAGGACATATCCGCGTTTAGCCACGAGCTCGTTTACGTTTTGGGCATGCGAAGACGGCGATCTTCGTGCTCTGTTTGACCACGGCGCCGTTCTGGCCGGTGATCGCGACCGGCATGCGCAGCGTCTGCGAGCACAACTCACCCTTCGTCTTTGCCGGCAGGTTCGTCGCCAGCAGCGAGTGCTGGCCGTTCTGCAACACGAGGTCGAATGTCGAGATCGGGGCGTCGGGCAGCGCTTTGAAGGTGCTGGAGGTGACGCCATGTTTGATGCTCGTCTGCCCGTCCAACTCGAGCTCGACGCCTTCGCCCTCGAGCACGATCTCGAGGTCCGGGAACGCCGCGCCGCCGTGGCCCACTAGGTATGCCGGGCCGGTGAGCGGGTTCCCAAACACCGGTGTGACGACGCTCGCCCGGCCCACGACTGAGGCGGCGGGACACGCGGCGGGATCCGCTGCGAACACCACCGAGGCGCAGGCTTGCTGCAGTGTCGCCTGCCGTGCGGGCAGCTGCTTGGGGAGATCGAGCTTGAGCTTTGCTATGTTCGCCTGACCGGGGCCCGAGACGACCTTCACGTGCAGATAGACGCCGTCCTGTTTGCTGGTCCTCGCCTCGGTGAGCGCTGTGAGCTTCGGCGCGAACGGCAGCTGCGCGCAATTGGCCGCTTGGAAGGGTGATGAGACGGCCGCACTCGTGGCGCCCACGCCGCCCATGCCGCCGGTCGAGGAGACCGTGCCCGTCACCTTCAGCGGCGCGCAATCGGTGGGGTTGAAGATGAAATCCGGGCGATCGATGCTCAGGTTGACCGTGCGGATGTCGAGCGGGATGCCTTCCCAAATTGACGGCAGCGGATCGCTCGAGATCGTCAGCTGCGCGGTGTGCGGGTCGACTTCGATCCGCGCCCGCATGACGATGTCCCCGAGGTCGAAGGGCCCAGCGATCGCCGGTACGACGATGCTCAGACCGAAGGGCGCGCTCGCGTAGGGGCCAGTCAGGTACACGGCGTTCGCCGGCTGGCCCGGCTCGGGCAGGTAGAACGGGTCAGCGCCGGGGCCGGCACCGACCGTCGTCGTGCCGATCGCCGAGGCCTGCGGACAGTCTCCCTGGGAGGCCTGCGGTTCCGGGCACAGCGCGACGTTCTTCAAGATCCCCAACAGCCCCGGAGGTAGCTGCACCGTGTAAGCGCCGAAGCGTTGTTCGCCGTCTTGGCGCGAGAAGGTCAGCGAGAACGAGCTGAACGCCCCCGCCTGGTTGTTCTCCGTGCCGGCCATGAACGACGGGTCAAAGCGCCCGCTCGGGCACGGGCCGCCGCCCGGTCCCGAGTCGATTTCGAGGTTCGAGGACTCCGCCACGGCGGGCGTGCCGCTCCATGGTGTGAGCTTGCCCTGGACTTCGTAAGAGCCGCACGCTGCCGGGGTCGCGAGCAGTCCCCGTTCGCCGCCGTACAGGCTCAACTGCATTTCGCCGATCGGCAGCTGCGGAAGGTTCGCGAACGTGACCGTCAACTGGCCCGTTTGCGAATCTGCCTCCACCTTTCCGGGGAGCTTGATCAGCACACCATCGCCTTCGGCGACCACGTAGAGCGCGAGCAGCGACCCGTCCGGGTGTTCGGGCGAGCCAAAGGCGAGTTCGTTTTCGTATGGTCGCGCGAGGTAAATCGAACCTTCGAGTGGGTCTTCGAGCAGCGGCGTGACGATCTTTGCGCTGCCGAGGATCGATGCTTCGGGGCAAGTCGGGGCTTTCGCATTGTTCAGTTCGATCTCCGTGGGCGTGCACGCTTCGCGGCCTCCGGCCGCCGAGGGCGAAATCGCGAAGCCTGCGGGCAGGGTCACTTCCGCTTCCTTCAAGTCCGCCTCGGACAAGCCTTCCACGTCTTCTTCGCGCGGGATCGTCAGATCGACGTTCAGCCCGCTCGGCGATTCCGCGCTTGCGGCTGCCGGTTCGGCGGCGCTGACCGTCAGTTTCGGGCTGAAATTGAGGCTCGTACAGCCCGTCAGCTGCGGCGAGGACGATATCGCCGTCTGCCAGCGCGGATCGCCCAGGTCGAGAGTTCCATCCGGGTTCAGGGCCCCAGGTTCCTGCCATGAATCGACGCTCATGATCGTGGTCAGCGGTTCGCCGGTGCACGACGTCGGCAGGGTCAGAAACGGAGCGCTGGTCCTTTCCATGGGGCAGCTGTCGCGGATACCAGTTTCCTTGAATATCTGTTTTGCTTCCCCATCGGCGCACAGGCCGCGTTCGTCGTCATGGCTCGCTTCCGATGGGTCTCCCCATAGAGTCAATTCGAGACCGTAGATCGGGTGTTCCTGGGAGATTTCGGAGATGTCCGCCGACATGCCGTAGTCAGCGCCGGTGCGTACCTCTGCCCCCAACGTGCATGATCAATCCCGATTCCCGCCGCGTTGAAGCCCAACTCGGACGGCACGCCCGCCGGAGGCGCCATGTTGTAGACCGGTTCGTCGATGAACTCGTTGCCGTCGAGGTGAATCGAGAATACGCCCACGGCAGCCGCGTTTGGGCAGCTGGCCGGGCCCTCCTGGCTCTCGAGCTCAGCCTCGGTGCATCGCGTCTCGGTCGCGCGGGGGTCGACGATCACCCCCGCCGGCAGATTCACCTCGATGTCCTTCGGATCGCCGTACGTGCGCACGCGCGGAGGTTCTTCCACCGCCGTCACGACATGGTTGAACACAATCGATCGTCGTCATCGCGTACGGGTGTGAGCCAGCCTGCGTCGCAGAGCACGCCCGCTTCGTTGCTGACGATCGAGCTTGCAAAGCTTTCGACGCCGAAGGTTTCGCTCGCCCAAGCCGGGCCCGCGGGCGCACACACAATGGCCGTCGCGAGCGAAGCCATCAGCAGCCCTATGGCGAGGCCGCGCCGACTCCAACAAGCGATCATCGTCTAGCGCATCGACTTCGTCGCCCGTCTTGCCGTAGCGCCTCCGCGCCCGCGCCGCGCAGCCCTTTCGCTGCTTCCTCGGCCGCTTCCCGCATGCCCTCAGCGCGCTCGCGAGCTTCTGCGCTTGGGTAAGCGACCTGGGCTTGCCGGCCGGTGGCGAGCACTGGGTTGCTCAACTCCCGCGAACGTCGTGCTCGCCGGTACGTCAAACACCGGCGGGGCGTCAGCCGGCGCGAGACAGCCTTCGCCCGCACAGCCCACCGGGGGTGACGGATTCTGGGCGGCGATGCCACCTTCGACGCGCGCGTCATACAGGTCGTCGTTCTCATCCTGGTCCTGACCGACGAGCGACTGCCGCGTGAAGAAAAAGACGTTGCTGCCGTCAGCGCTCGCGTCGCCGAAATAGGACGGCTCGTCGCTTTCGCCCGTCGAGATCAGATACAGGCAGCCACCGTTGCTTGCGCTGAAGCTCGCGCTGGCATGTTCGCAAGAGCCCGCTCCTTCGCGCTCCCACTCGTACACATCGGTCTGTTCGTTCGTGTCCTGCGGCACGAGCGCTTCCTTCGTCTGGAAGAAGACGCGGCTGCCGTCTTCGGAGAGGTTGCGCGTCAGGAAGGCATGAGCGTTCCAGGTTCTCTGTCGAGTTACCGACGGGTTGCCAGCGAGATACGCTTCGCCGGTCGCCGGCACACCGCCGGATTGCACGATACGCACGTGAGCCTTCCGCCCGCCGCGTCATACAGGTAGAGCTCGTCGTGGTCGGCGTTGTCGTAGCCCGTCAGCCGCGCTTGCGAAGCAAACAGTACCGTTGTGCCATCGGGAGTGACCCGCGAGCCCTTCTCTCCCGTGGCAGGACATCCCCGAGATTCGCCGCTACTAAAAACCACGCCAGTCGTATTCATCGTATTCACCTTCCGTGTCCAGTCGCGGCGATGAAGATCGTTTCGCCGTCATGCCACTCATACAGGTTGGCCTTGCCCGCTTGCGCTTTTTCCTGGTTGCCGTTTTCGTTGCTCGCCAGGACACGCGGTTGCGACGAAGTACGCGTAGGAGCCGTTTTCGGTCGCGATCCCCAGCGTCCCGAGCACGCCCGCGGCGCCGCTCGTGAGCGCTTCGCGCGTTTCCGCCAGCGCTTCCGGTTCTGGCTGTTTGCTCGCCTCGAACTTATCGACGTCGAACCGGTAGAGGTCTTCGCCTTCGGTGTAGAAGACCATAGAGCCGTCGGCGGTCGCGGCGCGCCAGTACGCCGGACCGGCGGAGACCGGGATCGTCCGCTCGGCTTCCGGTTCGCGCATGTAGATCTGCCCGGTGCCGGCGTCGCTGAAGAAGATGCGCGAGCCGTCTGCGGAGATCGTGTTCTGCGTGTAAAACTTGCCCGTCGCGCCGCCCACAACTTCTTCGCCCAGCGCGGACCGCCCGGACCGGCAACCGACCGCCGTCGGTCGCTTGCCGCCTTGCCGTCGCTGGCAGGATGCCGGCTACGCTCAGCTCCTGACCGGGCGGCTTGCTCCGTCCCACTCGTACAGGTTGACGACGTCGGGGGCGGCGTCCGGCAGGAGCTGTTCGCGGGACTCGAAGACGATGCGCGAATCGTCGGCCGCGGCGTCCGCGAACGTGGCGACGCCGGGGCCGAGCAGCCGGAAGGCGCCGGTGGCGCTGTCGCGCAGATAGGAGTAGACGTCGGGCGCTAAACCCGCTTCGAGACCGGGTTCCACGAGGACAACGCCGCGCGAGAGGTCTTCGGTCAGGCCGCACGGTCGCGACCCTGCCCGGAGCCAGTCGCCGCCGGGGGATTGGCGGCGGCACGAGCCCCTGGGTCGACCATCCGTCATCGCCGCGGTTGCTGAGGTAGAGCGGGGATGCTCGCGCGCTCAGCACCCCCGGGAACGGCGCTATCGGAGAAGAACGTGACCCCATCGCCGGACGGCGAGCTCTGCACGACAGTCCGGGTTACCCAAGGGCGTCCGTGAAGTTCTTGTCGACGGGCGAGACCTGCTCGTAGGAGCGGCAGTCCGGGAGCTTTAGCGCGTAACCGTCCTGTCCGCGGAGCTGTTCGTTGGGACAGCCTTCCGCGTGTGCAACCGCCGCGAAGGTCCCAGCCCCGAAACCGACACAGACACAGACACAGACAAATGTCAGCAGCAACAGAGGCAGTGGTGCCCGACCGGCACTGCCGATCCGCGACGACAGGCTTCCTCCCCCGATCCTAAACACTGAGCAAGCCTACACAAAGCCCAGCGACCCATTCCGCCTTGGCCCGGAACTACTAAGGAACGAGGTTCTCCGGCCCCCTAGTGCACATGCAGCTACCGCATTCCTCGGCTAGGTTTCTTTGACGCTCCATTGTTTTGCGCCGCTCAGTTTGACCGCCTCATTTCACTCGTCATTTCGACTTGATTCCCGCCGATTTTAAGGCCGACCGGATTTACACTTCATTTTGTGGGTGGTCGCTTCCGTTTCCGCTTCGGTATTGCTCGTGTCTATTTCGCACACCTGCGATCCCGACACGGCGAATTTTATTTCTTCTCCGACGTGGGCAATAACGCACGAGGATTCTTTGCCTTCGATCCCGATCGAGGCAAACGTGGTGCCTATTTTCGGTTCGAATTTATCTTCGATCCTTTTCCCGCTTCCCGTCAACTCCAGTTCGTCCTTGAGTTCTGATGTCCCAATTGTTTTCCGTCGACGTGAGTTCGCAATTGGTCGGTGTGACGAGTTTGCATGTCTTCAAAAGTCATAGTCGCTCTTAGATTTACCCACAGTTCCAGCGGCCCCACCTTCAATCGTCCCGGTCGATTTACCTTTTTCGCATTTGACTTCCGCGGTCACAGCTCGCGACCGTACCTTTGAGGATGGACGCACCGCTGTTCGTGCCTTCGACTTCCGCGGAGGAGCTCACCAGCGGCGCCCCTTCGACGCAGTAGGCCGGCGCCGTGCTCACTTTCGAACAACTGCCCGACGCCGACGCCGGCGTTGAGGTCGACGCCGTCGCGACCACGCTCACGGCAACTGCGGCCAGCAGGCCCGCGAGGATCAACTTGGTTCGAGACATCAGCAAGTAACCTCCATCCGCTCCGGCTCGCGGAGCACCGTCGTGGTGGGCGTCTCGGGCAATCTAGCAGCTTTCGCGATGCTAGAAAGGTTCCGGTCGCGACGAGTACCGCACGCGTTCCTAGCGAGATCGGCCCTTCAGCTGCGAAGATCGGGGCCTCGGCTCAGATGTGGCGGGGCACTACCGACGCGAGATCGGGCTTCTCTAGATGCGCTTGGCGAGGCGGTACTGGCGCGAGATCGGGTCGCGCTCGAGCACGCCGACTTCGACGAGCGTCGAGGTGTAGCGGTGGGTCGTGCTGATGCCCATGCCGAGTTGGTGGGCCACGTCGGTCACCGAGCGGGCGCTTCCGTCGGTGGGGTAGGACGCGAGGACCATCAGGCCGCGTAGCAGCGAGCGCGAGAGTCGCACATCGTCCATCGGCACAGAGGACGCCTGGACGTCGAGCTCCTCCAAACCGCCCAGCAGTCCCAGCAGACCATCGTCCTGCGCGGCCTCACGCACGATCTGGTTGATCTGGGCCTTGGACAGCTCGATTTTGATTCCGTTCTCTGAGATCTGGGGCATTGCTCGATACTGACGATGGCGCGGGCCCGTGCCTAGTGACGTGTCGCCATCAATTTCCAGCGCGTGGCGAGGAGAAGCACCACGCGCGAGCCCGCGTGCGGGGTCACGATCACGCTCCGCCAGCGTGGATGCTCGATCCTCGCGCCGGCGGGGCCCACGGTCGCGCTCGCGAGCACCGTGCGTAGCACGGTCTTCATCTCGAGCATCGCCAGGTGCAGGCCTGGGCAGCGCTTGCGTCCCGCACCCCACGGCAGCCACGTGGACGGCGTCGGCGCCGTCCCCAGGAAGCGCTCGGGCCGGAACTCGTGCGGCTCATGATGGAGCGCCGGATCGTGGTGCACGAGATAGATGCACCCCAACAACTGAGCCGGTGGGCGGTAGGTCCAGCCACCGATCTCGATCGGTTGCTTGACGGCGCGCGGGATCGCAAACAGGAACACCGGCCGGTGGCGCAGCACCTCCTGGATCGTCGCGGTCAGGTACTCCTCGCCGCCGTGAGCGTCGAGCTCCTCGATCAGCCGATCGAGCACGACCGGATTGTGCGCCAGCAGCTGAAACGCCCACGCCAGCTCTGAGGCGGTAGTCTCGTGGCCGGCGAGGACGACCGACATCAGGTTGTCGCGCACCTGCCGCGGCGACATCGGCGAGCCGTCCGTGTTGCGGGCCTCTAGCAGCCTGCCGAGCAGGTCGCTGGAGCCCTCGCCGGCGCGACTCGCATCTTCGACGATCGCGTGAATCAGCCGATCGACCTCTGCTCGCTCGCGCAGGAAGCGCGTCCAGATTCGCCGTCCGGGACCATGGCGCAGCAGGGGCTCCGGGAAGACCGCGCTGGCGGTCACCGACAGCATCGCGAGCAGGCGATCACGCAGCGCATACAGGCGATCGTCAGTGAGGCGTTCGCAAGCGCCGAAGATCGTCCGCAGGACGACCTCGAGCGTCAACGCGCGCAGACGCGGATGCAGCGCGAAGGGAGCCTCCCGCGGCCATGAGGCGATCTCGCGTCGTGCCACCTCCCCTACCAGCTCAGCGTGTTCCCGCACCAGCTTGCCGTGAAAGGCCGGGAGGATCGCCTTGCGCCCGTTGAGGTGCTCGTCCTCGTCGCGAAGCATGAACGATTCCCCGCCGACGAGCGGCTCGATCGTATCCGCGCCCGCTCCGGGGTGGAGCACGTCGGCGGGCGCGGCGAGCATTGCTCTGATGTCATCGGGCTCGGAGAGGAACACCAGCGGCGGACGGCTGGTGGCGCGCAGCGTAAAGGTGGGGCCATGCTGACCACGACACCGTTCGAGATGCTCAAACGGCCACCTCCAGAGCAAGAAGGTCTGCACGGCGCGAGGCGCACGCGAACCTGGAGGAAGGCCATTCCCGATTTCTCGCCGCACCGCTCACCATCCGATCTACGCGGAGCGCAGGCCGTAGGCGATACGCCACGTTCGGAGGAGCGGCAGCAGCAGCTTGGTGAGAGAGCCACCCGCATCGACAAGCGTACGGGTGCTCGCACGCAGCTCGGGCCTATATGCGCTGTCCCTCGAGAGGTACATCGCGACCATGCAGGCGACGATCACCGCGTGACGGTGGCCATTGCGCAAGCCGCGCGCCTGCACCGCGGTGCGATCGACGATCTCACAGAGGCGCCGTACGGCAAGCTCGCGGCTGGCGTAGTGGGCGATGTAGCTGTGATCGCCGTTGGCGGCATCGTCGAACTGATCGACGTAGCTGTCCAACATCGTGATCGCCAGCGAGCACCATGGAAAGTAGACGGCGTGAGCGCTGTCTAGGTCGCACTCCTCGAACGCCTCCTCTGCGGCCAGCGCGAGCAGAACGTGTACGGTCAGTGATGCGGCTCGCCGCGGCGCTCAGCTCAAACCAGCTCGCCTCCTCGCCGTCGGGAAACTCCCACGCGGCCCACTGTCTGAGCGCGGTCTCGCGACTGCCGGGATCGGGGTCGTGGTTGAGGGCGAGGACCTGCGCGCGCTTCGCCTCGCGGATCGCACGTACACGGACGCGCGCGTAGGACGGCAGCGCACGTGCAGTGCGCCCGGCAGCTCTCCACGAGCGCCCGCAAGTAGCCGCCATCGTCCTGCCAGGGATGAAGGCGGTAGTAGTCGGAGATCGGCGCGTCGGGATCCAGAGCCTCGACGAGCGCGAGGTGCAGCTGGCGTCCGTTTGCCTGGCCGGCGTGCGCCGCTCGCTCGTTCGTGTTGTCGAGAAACTCCAAGATCGATCTCGTAGACGACGAGTAGTCGCAACAGACGCACGATTGCGGCGCCGCGGCAGGATCCAGAACAGCGCGGCACCGTAGAGATGTGGTCGCGCTTGCGGCGCAAGCGCATCGAGCGCGTCCTCGCGCAGCGGCCGATCGGGAATCGCCTCCGCGCGTGCTCGCCAGCAATCGATCTCACGCGAGACCGCCGGCAGACCCCACAGCAGCTCACGGGTCGGCGGCGGCTCAGGAGAGCCCAGACCTGCCTGGGGCGAGTGATGTCGGGTCGATTCTTTCGCGAGGTCGGGATATTTCCCGAGCCTAGAAGATCGGGTGGACTGCAAATACCGGATACTCGATAGCCGAGTCGAACAGCTCGAAATACCGCTTGCACGGCGGCTTCCGACGCGCCGGCGGCCGGTAGGCAGAGCTACGCGTAGGGAGACACGCCGGCGGCGCGATAGCCCGGCAACGCGACGATCGCCACCGCGACGGCGCTGACGAGCACCGAAGCTCGAGATCGCGATCAGAGCCCCGACCGAGAAGACGACTGGGAAGCCCGTGACGCTCGCCAGCGCGTGGCTGATCAGCAGCTGACCGTAGATACCGAACACGGCGCCGATCGAGCAGCCGGCGCCGAGCAGCAGAGCGCTCTCGCAGAGCAGCGCCCGCCACAACACCCCGGCTCATATCCCTGCAGCCTTCATGCGAGCGAGCCGCGGACGGCGCTGCCAGATCATCGTCCCCATCGCGACCGACATCGCCAGCACCGTGGCGATCAGGACGAGTGTGGCGATCTGCGTCAGGCGTGAGAGGCCCTGGCGGCTGGCCGCCTGCTGGAGCGCGTCGCGCTGGCGAAGCGGTCTGGACTACGAGCGCCGACCCCGACCCGAGCGCCCGCTGGATCTCGTGACGCACCGCCTGCGGGTGGGCGCCCCGCTCGAGCATGACGTTGTAAGCGCTGGGGTCGGTGCTGCCCCAGGCACGCGCGTAGTCGGAGGAGTTGAGGATGATCGCGCCAGGTGGCCAGCCGAGATTCGTGGTCAACGCCGCAACCCGGAATGTCCTCGGATGAGGGGAGGGCAGCGTGAACCGCTGCCCGATATGCAGGTGATCCTGAACGGCGATGGCTTGCGAGAGGACCGCCCAGCCGCCCATGCGAAGCCTGGCCGTCGCGAGCGCGTCCCCGCCCCTCACAAGCTGACTCGGGGGAATCGGATTGGTGGCGGAAGACGGCGGCGCGAGGACCCACACGCGACGATCGCCGTAGTCGAGGAAGCTCGCGCGGTACAGGCCGACGGACCGCACACCGGGGAGACGCTCCAGCGTGGAAGAGGCGCTATCGCGAAACGGAGTCGTGGCCAGCAGGTTCTGGGTGCCGGACGGAAGCACCCACACGTCAGCGGCCGCCGACAGCTGATGGACGAGGCGATCGAGACCATGCTGGAGATTGGCGTGCGCCCCTTGGATCGCGACGCTGCCGAACACCGCGATCGCTCCGGTCGCGGCGATCGCGATCGATCGCACCCGCGTCTTGGGCGAGCGTAGTTCGATCACGGCGATACGCGTCGATGCCGAATCGAGATGAGCTTGCAAGCGGTCGAAGACGGCGACGATCGCATCGAGCAGGAGAGGGAGGAGGAGCAGCAGCGCAATGACCAAGATCACGCTGCCCAGGACGGCCGACTGCGGCGCGAGCAGGAGGATGCTCGTTGTCATCCCAAGGCAGGACAGGCCGCCTGCCAGAGCCCCGCCCCTCCACCAGCGGCGAATGCGGCGCTTGGAAGATATAGGAGCACGGCTGGAGCGCGAGAAGATCTCCCGCAGCGGAGCCAACACGCCGATACTCGCCGCCAGCAAACCAGCGCCAGCGGCGATAGCGGCGCTCTGCCAAGTCACGATCCGCTGCGAGCCGATCGGGAACGCAAACGACAGATAGCCTGGATTTGATTGAAACACCAGGAGAGAGAGCAGGTCTCCGAGCGCCAGTCCGAGCAGCGCGGCCACGCCACCGAGCACGAGCGCATCGAACAGCAGCGCCTCCACTATGTCCAATCTCGTCGCGCCGTTGGCACGCAGGCTCCTGATCAGGCCCTGGCGCAGAGGCACGGTCAGCAGCATCGCGCTCAGCGCAAACAGGAACCCGACGAGGGCGCTGATCCCCGCGAACAGGTCCTCGCCCTGGTTGGCCGGCGCCGCCGCGACCCTGAAGAGGGTCGCGTCGAAGTCAGCCGGCTCGACGTTCAGAGAGTCCCCCGCCAGCCTCACCAACCCCGCGTGCACTTCACGATCGCGTCCGGGTATCGCCTGGACGAAGACACGCGTGATACGACCGCGCATGCCGGTGAGCTTCTGCGCATAGGCCAGCGGCGCGACCGCGACCAGGCTGTGGACGAGCTCCCCGATCGCTTTCGCGCCCAGTTCGGCTCCGAGAAGAGCGGTGACGGTGCTCGCACCGACCTGGAGCTCGAGCGGCTCCAACGACTGGACTCCGACCTGTTCGGCGACGGGCGAGGGAAGCGCGAGCGCCTGCAGGCGCTCGATCTGGGCGTAGCGGAAATGCCGCAGGAGCGGGCTGCCCTGCAGTGGCGAGGATGGGTCCGTGCCGATCAGTTCGAGCGCCTGCCGGCCTGCCGGGCCGATCGCGGTGACGGGCTCCTCCAGCACCGGCGCCACCTCGCGCACACCGGGCAGACGCTGGACCTCGCCCAGCAGTCGTTCGTCAAAGCCCCGCGGGTCGCGTGACTCGATCTGGAACTGCATCTGGCCCACGATCTCGCTCGCCAATTGCGCCACCGAACCGTTGAGGCTCGCGCTCGCGACCTGGGAGGCGAACAGCAACGCCACGCCGACGGCTAGCCCCAGGATCGCCAGCAGCTCCTGCACGAGCACGAGCCGCGCCTGTAGGCGAACGCGGTAGAGATGGGCGACGCTCGATGGCCGCATCGCTACGTTTCGAGCCGGTGCTTGTCTGCAGAGGCGAGGACATCGCCCGGCTCGTAGTCTGAGAGCCGGCCGTCGCGCAGCGCGTATACGCGGTCGGCGAATACCGTCGCCTGCGGATCGTGGGTGACGAGCAGCACGGCGGCGCCGCGCTCGCGGCAGGTCTCGCTCAGGAGCTCCAGCACCTCGCGGCCACGCTGGGAATCGAGGCTCCCCGTCGGCTCGTCCGCGAGCACGAGCTTCGGTTCCATCGACAGCGCCCGCGCGATCATCACGCGCTGGCGCTCGCCCATCGAGAGCTCACTCGGACGACTGCGCAGGCGCTCGCCCAGCCCCAGGCGCACCAGCAACGGCTCGACCATGCGCTCGGCCCGCCGCGCATCCTTTGTCAGCCACAGCTTCATCGCGGCGTTCTGCGCCACGGTGGCGCCCGGGAGCAGATCGAAGGTCTGGGCGACATATCCCAGCTCACGCAGCCGGTAGGAGGCGGCCTTGTCGTCGGAGAGCGTGGAGATCTCCCGCCCGTCCACGATCACCGTCCCGCTGTCGGGGTAGAGCAGCGCCGCGATCAGCATCAGTAGCGTCGTCTTGCCCGAACCGCTCGGGCCGTACAGCGCCACCAGCTCACCGCGAGCGACCTGAAGCGACACGCCATCGACGGCACGAACCAGCTCCCCATCGCCAGCGGGATAGCGCTTTGAAAGCTCGAGCAGCTCCAGCACTAGGGGGAGACGCCGCGTCTGGGATCGCGACTTCCCAAACCGGCGCCCGGGAAGTCGATGATGTTCCCTGGCGCCACGGGCAACCTCGGCGTCTCGAGCAGTTCGCCGCCGGCGAGCGTCGCGACGCGCCCGGACCAGCCCGTTGCGGCGGCATCCGAGACGCTCATCAGTACGCCGAATCCCCCTTCTCTGGCCAGCGCGACCAGCAATTGCGCGACATCGTCGGTCTCCCCGAGCCCGAGCGAGACCGTCAGATCGTCGACGAGCAGCAGCTTTGGTTCGCGTGCGATCCCCTGGGCGACCGCTACGAGCGCACGCTCCCAATCCGCCAGGCTCTCCCAGAACTGCTCCGCGCAATCCTCCGCCCCCACCCGTTCCAGCGCGGCCAGCGCCCGCGCGGACGCCTCGCGCTTCCCATGCGTCGCAAACAGCGGCAGCGCGACGTTCGAGAGCATCGGCACGTCGAGATCCGGCACGGCAGACCCAACCCAGCCGATCCGCCCGCCCAGCAGCCGCGAGCGCTGTCGCTCCGACAGAGCCCAGAGGTCCTCGCCCTCGAAGTGGACACGCCCCCGGTCGGGCCGCTGCATCCCCGCCGCGACCCGCAGCAGCGAGGTCTTGCCCTGCGCACGCTGCGCCAGCACCGCGACGACCTCCCCCGCGTCGACCTTCAGCGACACATCCTTCAGCACCTCCACCGTATATCGCCGCCCGCGGGAAAAGCTCAGACATACCTCGGTAAGCGAGAGCATCGCCATCGTCAAATCCGTCGAAGCGACGAGGCCGGTCCCGTACCCGCCTGGAAGCGCTGCCCCTCCCTTTGCAGATACTGGCGCAGCGCCTGCAGCCACTTGATCCGCGCATCCCACCACGCGGCGTCCCCCGAGGAGACGATGATGCCCATCAGCCGCCGCCACTCATCGTTGCCGGCCAGCCGGCGCGCTCTACGCGTCCGCTCGCCGAGACCTTCCAGCTGAGCCATACAAGCAAGCTCGGCCTCGCGGACGATCTCGATCATCCTCGGCAGATCTTCCGGCCCGCAGAACGAGATCTTGGCGAGCAGCTCCTCACGTACCGGCGGCATCGAGGTCGACGCCTGTAGCCAATTGTCGAAGTGCTCGATCCCCGCCGCGGTCGCCTCATACGCGGTGGCCGGCATGCCTCCGAGCTCAGCGTGGGCGGACCGCGAGGATCGATCTTCTTCGACAGCGCGAATCAGCCCCTGCTTGGAGAGCCGCTTGACCGCTTGATAAGCGGTGCCGTGCGCAAACTGCGCTGAGCCAAAGCGCGCCTCCAAGCGGCGCTCCAGCTGATAGCTGTTCCCAGACTGCTCGATCAGCAGACCTAAGACCGCCTCTCCCGCGGAGAGCGCAACCACTTGTGCAGCAGGACGCACCATTCACTAGAACCGTACCGGACTCTAGGCATAGCGCGGTCAGGTAGCCATTGGGCGGGGCAGTCGCGTACTCTCTGCGGCCGTGATCCAGGTTCCGATCAAGCGCGCGCTCGTGCTGCTCTGCGCCCCATTGCTCGCACTTGGAATGAGCGCTTGCGCGAACACAACGGACACGAGCGCCTACAAAGGCGAAAATCGCGCGGTCGCGCAGACGATCGCCAACCTGCAGAGCGAGGCGACGGCGGGCGAAGCGCAGAAGATCTGTAGCACGCTCCTAGCGAGGGCCGTAACCACGCGCCTGAACTCAGCACACGGAGGCTGCACGCAAGCGCTGAAAAACCAGCTCACGCAGGTGGACACGCCCGAACTGGCGGTCCAGGAGGTCCAGCAAAACAGCGCCACGAGCGCGAGCGCTCAGGTAAAAAGCATCCACGCCGGCAAGAGCAAGGTCAGCACGCTAACGCTGGTCAAGGAAGCCGGGAAATGGAAGATCTCTGGCCTCGGGTGAGTGGCTGAGCTGATCGTCGCGTGCTGTCGAGCGATCAGCTCAGGGCGCGGCCGTACTGGCGCTCGTAGTACTCGCGGTAGTCGCCGGAGCGGATCGGCTCCCACCACCAAGCGTTATCGCGGTACCACGCGACGGTTTCCTGCAGGCCCTCCTCGAAGCGCACCCGCGGTAGCCAGCCGAGCGCCCGTACCTTCTCCGAGGAGAGCGAATAGCGACGGTCGTGACCAGGCCGGTCGGTGACGTACTCGATCTGCGACTCCCGCGCCCCGGTCAGCTCGATGATCCGCTTGACGACATCCACGTTCGCGCACTCGTCGGGACCGCCCGCGTTGTAGACCTCGCCGGGAACACCGTGCTCGAGCACGTGGCCGATCGCGCGCGAGAAGTCGGTGGCATGGATCCAGTTGCGCACCTGCATGCCATCGCCGTACACCGGCAGCGAATCGCCGTGCAGGGCGTTGAGGATCATCAGCGGGATCAGCTTCTCGGGATATTGGTAGGGCCCGTAGTTGTTCGAGCCACGACAGATCACCGCCGGCAGGTCATAGGTGTGGAAATAGCTCTGCACGAGCAGGTCGGCGCCCGTCTTCGTGGCCGAGTAGGGCGAGGAGGGGCGCAGCGGACTCTCCTCCGTAAAGGAGCCCTGCTCGATCGAGCCGTACACCTCGTCGGTCGAAACCTGCAGGTAGCGCAGGCCATGCTCACGCGCAGCCTCCAGCAGCACATGCGTGCCGAGCGCATGAGTCTTCACAAACGCGTCGGGCTCGGCAATCGAGCGGTCGACATGCGTCTCCGCGGCGAAGTTGACGATCGCATCTGCTTGGCTCGCCGCGATCGCCCCCGCAACCGCCTCGGGGTCCTCGATCGCGCCCCGGATGAAACGAAAGCCGGCACTGTCGGCGACCTCGCGCAGGTTCTCCTCACGGCCCGCATACGTGAGCTTGTCGAGCACGGTCACCTCGTCGCTCTGTTCGGTGACGCGCAGGCGCACGAAGGTCGAGCCGATGAACCCGGCGCCGCCACATACGAGGAGTTTCATACGCGCATCATTCCATCACACGCCCCTCATGGGATGCGCAGGATCAGGATCCCGCCACTGGCTCCTCATGATGTGTGCAGGATCCCGTTCTTTGCGGCCAGGTAGCCGGCAAGACCATCCTGCCAGGGCGGCATCGGCAGGACGTCGTCACGCTCGGACTCCAGCGCCGACCACGCCGGGCGGGGGGCGGGGCGTGCCATCTGCTCGCTGGTGGCCGGCTCGACATCGCAGCTCAACTCGGCCTGGCGGAATATCTCGCGGGCGAAGCCGTTCCACGAAACCCGGCCTGAGCCAGTCAGGTGGACCAGCCCGCTCACCTGACGTTCGAGCAGCCCGACCACGGCCGGAGCGAGGTGGCCTGACCACGTGGGCGAGCCGATCTGGTCATCGACGACCTGCACAGCGTCGCGCTCGCCGGCCAGATGCAGCATCGTGGCGACGAAGTTGGGGCCGTCGATCCCGTAGAGCCAAGCCGTGCGTACGACGCAGTGCTTGGGCGAGGCGGCGAGCACCTGGCGCTCGCCGTCGAGCTTGGTGGAGCCATAGACCGAGCGAGGGCCGGTGGGGTCGGACTCGACGTAGGGTCGCGGGCGACCGTCGCCGTCAAGCGGAGCGGTGCCGTCGAATACGTAGTCGGTCGAGATGTGTAGCAGCGGAGTGCCAGTCTCAGCGGCGGCTCGCGCCAGGTTGCCGGCGCCGTCGGCATTGACCGCGTGAGCCTGGGTCTGCTTGGTCTCGGCGCCGTCGACATCTGTCCAGGCGGCGCAGTTGATGCTCGCCTCGGGCCGCTCCGTCGCGAAGAACGCACTCACGGCCGCGGCGTCGGTGATGTCCAGCTCGGGCAGATCGACCAGCACGAGCTCGTGCCCGGCGCGCTCTGCGACCCGGCGCACGTCGTGGGCAAGCATGCCGGCGGCGCCTGTGATCAGCAGCCGCATGAGCTCCTCATTGGGTCGACCCGACGGATCACAGGATCGAGATGTCGGAGTTGTCCCCGACCATGAAGCGGTACGCGCGAGGCTGGCGGTCGCCGCGGCGAATGGTGACGTTGCGTCCGAGCAACGAGGCTCTCCATGCGCCCGTCGAGGTCTGAGACGGCGCAGCCGGCAAGCAGGATCGAGTGCTCCACCTCGGCCCCGGAGATCGAGCAGTTCTCACCGATCGCCGTATAGGGACCGATGTAGCAGTCGCTGAGCTTTACCCCCGCGCCAATCACCGCGGGCCCGCGCACGGTCGTGCGCTCCAGGCGAGCGCCGGCCTCGATCACGACGCGGCCGTCGACCTGCGAGTCGATCAGCTCGCCCTCGATGCGCTCCTGGAGATTGTCGAGGATCAGGCGGTTGGCCTCGAGCATGTCCTCCAAGCGCCCCGTGTCCTTCCACCAGCCCTGCACGATGTGCGGCTCGACGCGCATGCCGTCGTCGACGAGGTGCTGGATCGCGTCGGTGATCTCGAGCTCACCTCGGGCGGAGGGCTTGATCGCGTGCGCCGCGTCGTGGATCGCGGCGGTGAACATGTACACGCCGACGAGCGCCAGATCGGTTGCGGGCTCGGCGGGCTTCTCGACCAACCGCAGCACCCGGCCGACTGGGTGGGCGGGCATCGGATCGCTCGGGTCTGCCGGCGCGAGCTCAGCAACCCCGAAGTTCTCCGGGTCGGGCACCGGCGTGAGCAGGATCAGGGCATCGGGCTCGTGCTCGCGGAAGGCGGCCACGAGATCAGAGATCCCACCCTGCAGCAGATTGTCGCCGAGGTACATCACGAACGGGCTCTCACCGAGGAACAGCTGGGCGGTCAGCACCGCGTGGGCCAGGCCGAGCGGCTCGTCCTGGACGATGTAGGTGATCTGCACCCCGAACTTGGAGCCGTCGCCGGCGGCTTCGCGAATCTCCTGGCCGGTCTCCGGGGCGATGATGATCCCAACCTGCTCGATCCCCGCCTGCGCCATCGCCTCGATGCCGTAGAACAGCACCGGCTTGTTGGCGACCGGCACGAGCTGCTTGGCGCTCGTGTGCGTGATCGGACGCAGGCGCGTGCCCTTGCCCCCAGAGAGGATCAATCCCTTGAGCGGCTCCATGGGCGGGAGCCTACCGGGGGAGGAGAATCAGTAGAGCCCGCCGAGCTTGCGGTGGTCCCAACTCGTGCGGCGGCGCTCGATGAACTCGAGCCCAACACGCTTGACGGCCTGGGCGGCGACCACGTCACGCACCTCTGGTGGCAGATCCAGCGGCGGCTGCTCGTCACGGGGGACCGAGTTGCGCAGCAGGATGTCTGCGCCGAGCGCCGTTACCAGCTCGAGCTCGCGGTGAATGATGACCTCGCACTCGAGCATCACCCCGCGCAGCTCCGCGTACGCCTCGGCGGCCTCTACCTGCAATGTAACTCGCGGGTCGCGTTCGAGATTGACCACCTTCTGCGAAGCCCCATACGTCCAGGCCCAGATCCGCGGGGCGGGCTCGCCCGAGGGCGCCCCCCGCAGCACGTACCAGAGTGGCATCAGGTGCGGCCACCCACGTGGGCCCACCGTGGCACAGGTGACGGTCCGCTCCGCCTCGAGGAAAGCCGCAACCTCCGCGTCGGTCATCGTGATTTGCGCCCGGCGGCTCACGTGACCTCGATTTGGGCGCGGCGGCTCGCGGCACGGCGGCTCAGGGCAGAGCGACGGCTCGTGGGAGCGCGGGGATGATCGGCAGTGTGGCGGCTCACGTCACGCCGGCCGGCACGGCGTGGGCCTCGCGTAGCTTGGCCACCGCCGCGCGCACGGCCTCGCGCGCATCCTGCGGCTCCAGCACCGCTGCATCGCCGGCTTCCTTGAGGATCTCGCGCACCAGCCAGTCGGTGCCCGCGAAGCTCAGCTCGACCACAACCGAGCCGTCGCCGCGCTCCTCCACGACGCGCCGCGCCTCGCGCGCCCAGCGCGCACGCTCGGGGAAGACGAGCACCCTCGCCGCGCGTGAGGTCTCGACCTCGCCGGTGCGCAGCCAGCCGTCTACCTCCGCCGCCGGATCGACCTCCGGCCGCGGCTCGAAGCACTCCTCGGTCACGTTCACGCTCTTGATCCGGTCCAGACGGAAGTGGCGCATCGCGTCGCGCTCGGGATCGAACGACGCGACGTACCAGCCCTCGCGACCGTTCGTCAGCGCATAGGGCTCGACCCGGCGCTTGACGATCTGATCCTCGTTCTCCTTGTAGTACTCAAGCTCGATGATTTGCCGCTCGACGATCGCGCTGGAGACCACCCGCGCCACCGCGGAATCGTCGCCCCCGGCATGGGCGACCTGCAAACCCTGCTCCATCGGGTCCTCACCGAGCGCCGCAACGATCTTCTCGCGCGCCGAGGTGAGCGAGCCCTCCGGAATGTGCTCGCCGATCAGGTCGATCGCCGCCACCAGCGCCTTGGCCTCTACGGGCAGAAGGCGCGCGGGCCGGTCGAAGTTGTCGCTGTAGGGCTCGGGGTCAACCTCGATCTCGCCCTCCTCCTCCTTGATCTCGGCATAGAGCACATATGAGCCACCGCCGAAGTTGACGACGTTCAGGACGTTGAGATCCTCACGCAGCTCCTCATCTGAGAGCTGCAACCGCTCGCAGACCTCGGCGATCTTCACCCGGCCCAGTCCCCCGGCCTGCGCGCCACCCGCTCGTCCGGCCTGGATCAGGATGCTCGCGAGCGTCACCAGGCGCGCGAAGCGCTCCGGGCGGATCGCGGTGTCGCCGCGCGCCGCGGACCCGTCGCCTTCGCCCGCGCCGGCACTCCCTCGGCGGCTGGTGCGCGTGGGCGTGGAGGCGCGCGTCGCGCGCGTCTTGCGGCCGGCGCCCTTGGTCTCCGCAGCGTCTGGCAGCTCCTCTCCGTGGTGGCGCTCCAGCGACTCCACACGCCGCCCGAGCTCCTCGGTCAGCTCCTCCGGCCCGAGCAGGCGCGCGTGCGCGCCGAGCCCGAGTACCCACGAGACGAGACCGCGGGGGTTGGAGTAGCTGGTCAGAAAGAGCTTGTCGCCATCGCCCACCTCATCGCCACCGACCAAGTCGGGATCGGCGTCGCGGATCTCGCCGTAGCGGCCGAAGTGGCGTTCGATCTGCCAGGCGATCCGCTCGGAGATAAGTATCTCGGCCACACCTTGCTCCTCACCGAGCTGCCAGTCGGCGCGGTTGGCGTAGGAACGCGGGTCGAAGTCAGCCGGACGGCGGAAGTCGTGCTCGGCCTTGGTCGCATAGGAGACCTTGCCGCGGATCCGCGACAGGCGAAACACGCGGATCGCCTTGCGCTCGTGGGCATATCCGAGTAGATAGAACTGACCGCCCTGGAACAGCAGGTGATACGGATCGACGCGGCGCGAGCCCACCTCGTCGCGCTCCATCGTGTAGTAGTCGAAGACGATCGTCTTGTTGCGGAAGATCGCCGTCTCCACCTTCGCCAGGCGCGCTGAGAGGCTCGTGGCCACCGGCGGAGGCCGTGATGCCGAGCGCGACCGATTGCTGCTCGGGCGCCCGCAGCGGGCTGGGACGCCCCCAGGTGATCTGCTGCAGCGCGAGGCGCAGTGGCTCGGCGTAGGCGAATTCGCCGTCGAGCAGGCTCAGCGCGGTCTGCAGCGCCGCGAGCTCCTTGTCGGAGAACGCGATCGCGGGCAGGTGGAAGTTCTCCGGGCGCAGCGAGTAGTTCTCCTGCTCGGCCGCCCCATCGGCGGGACGCTCGACGGTCAGCTGGATGCGCAGCGATTCGAGCTCGGAGCGGTCCGCGTAGAAGCGCCGCGCGAACGCGTCCTCGTTCATGCCGCTGTAGCCCTCCACGTCGCGCCGGATCTCCAATGCCGTGACCGGCCTGCGCTCAGCCATCAGGTAGGAGATCAGCGACAACTGGCGGATCAGCTTCTCGGTGTCCTTTGCCATGGACTCCAAAAGATAGAAGCCTGCGGCGAGAGGATTCTCGCGCGGGGGCGCCGCGCTCGCTATTTGCGGACTTTCACGCGGGCGTTTCGCGGCCTCGACGCGGCCCAGCCGATTCTCGGGCGCTACGCGGCTTTGCGTACTTGCTCTGAGGGCTCCATGCCCCCAGTGCCCTCGGTTCCGCGCGCGGGGAAGAAGGCGCCGCCACCGATCGCGCGGTCAAAGCTCGACCAGCGCTTGCCGGGGGCGAGCTCCTTCTCGAGGCGATCGAAGCTGCCGAGCCGCCCGCCGAGATTGTCGATCATGTGCACGAGCGTCGCCTCGCGCGTACACGGCACCACCGGGCTGCCGTGCTCCAGCGAGCCGTGGTGGGAAAGAATGATGTGCTCGACCGCCCGCGCCAATTCCGCCGGGAAGCCGTCGATGTCCTCGATCATGCGGCGGACGCGGTAGTAGCCGAGCGGGATCTCTCCGAGCAGCCGCCCCGCATCGGTCAGGTCGATGATCTGCTCTCGCCCACCGCAGTCGGTGTAGGCCTCGAGCTTGCCGATGTCGTGCAGCAGCGCGCCGGTGACCGCCACATCGCGGTCGATGCCGGGGAAAGTGGCGCTGACCGCGCTGACGGCCTGGGCGACGCCGAGACAGTGCTCGAGCAGGCCGTGGCGGTAAGCCTGGTGGTAGTGCTTGGCCGCTGGGGCCACCCGGTAGCCGGCCCACAGCTCGGAGTCCGCGCCGAACACGCGCCGCAGCAGGATCAGCAAGTGCGGCTCCTGGATCGTGTCGAGCAGCTCGCGCACTTCTTCCTCCATCAGCTCCACCGCGCGTACGGGACCATCGATCAGGTCCTCGAGCGAGAAGCTGCCCGGGACCGCCTCATCGAGACTGCGCAAGTTGATCTGCGGGCCAAAGCGGGGGTGCACGGTGTAACGCCCGCGTACATGTACAAGGGCACCGGCGCAGGCGAGCTCCTGGGGTATTTCCATCTCCTCCCACACCATCGAGACGATCGCTCCGGTGCGGTCACCGAGGTGCAGGCGCAGGTACTCGCCACCATGGCGGAGCTGGCGGCGCTCGACCTCGCGGACCAGCATCACCTGGTCGACCTCTGTGCCATCACTGAACTCGCTTACGAGCATCGATTGAAAAGTAGTTCTGGCTGCGGACGGTACGTATGCGCGAGACAGTCGAGCTGAAGTGCTATCCATGCAGGGCATGTTGGAGAACGTCGAGGCATCATCCGTGTCGGGCAGCGCAGGCACCGAAGAGCACGCTGGTGTGAGTGAAGGCGTCGGCACCACGAGCGAGGCAGGGGTCATCGGCAGTGTGGGGACAGTGGCAAGTGCGGGGGTGATTGGGAGTGCGGGGACGGTTGCCAGTGCCGGCGTGATCGGCAGCGCGGGGACAGTCGCGAGTGCCGGGGTGATCGGCAGCGCGGGTGCGTTGATCAGTGCGGGCGTTGTTGGGAGCGCCGCGATCGTGGCCGGGCTCGGCAACGTGGGCTGCCTTGCGTGTGTCGGCTGCGTCGGGTGCCTGGATTGCACTGGTTGCGTGGGGTGTGTCGGATGCGTGGGCCTGCGCGGCGCCGTCGGACAGGTCGGCGTGGTTGGCACGGTGAGCCGCCATCGGCGTGGCGGGCGGTGGGCGCGGTTGGGCAGGTGGGGGCGGTGAGGCAATGACTAATTCATTTTCCCTCTCCATTCTCGACCAGTCCCCAATCTCTGAGGGGTCGTCTGGGTCGCAGGCTTTGCGCAACACAATTGACCTTGCTCAGCTTGCCGATCGACTTGGATATCACCGTTATTGGGTGGCTGAGCATCATGGTGGGCCGATGCTTGCCGGCCCCTCTCCCGAGGCTTTGATCGGGCCTATCGCGGCGGCAACTTCACGTATCCGTGTTGGCAGCGGTGGGGTGATGCTTCCGCATTATTCTCCGTTCAAGGTTGCCGAGAGTTTTAGTCTGCTATCGGGATTATTTCCTGGGCGGATCGATCTCGCGCTTGGGCGTGCCGCGGGAACCGATCCTTTGACGACTTTTGCTTTGCAGCGCGATCGTCGCCAGGCGGCGCCGGATGATTTTCCTCAGCAATTAATTGAGCTGCTCGGTTATTTGGATGACCGGTTGCCCGCGGACCATCCATTTGCGCGGCTGGCAAAGACGCTCCCCGGGCGACCCGAGCGGCCGGAGCCGTGGTTGCTGGGGTCCTCTCAGCAGAGCGCGATCTGGGCGGCCGAGCTGGGCTTGCCGTACGCATTTGCCGACTTCATCAACCCCAAGGGGGCTGAGATCACCGCGCTGTATCGCGAGCGCTTCGCCGAACACGAACACGCGGACGCAAAGCCGCGCGTGGCGGTGGGTGTGTGGGTGATCTGCGCCGAGACCGACGAGGAGGCACGGCGCCTGGCGGCCAGCGGGCGCATGACGTTCACGCTGCTGCGTCGCGGACAGCTGATCGCCGTGCCGCCGCCGGAGAAGGCTGTCGAGTTCCTGGCGGCCGATGATCGCTCAGGGCAGCCGCGCTCGCAGCGGCGCGCGATCGTCGGCTCGCCTGAGACGGTGCGGGCGGAACTCGAGGACGTCGTCGCGAAATACAAGGCCGAGGAGGCGATTGTCTTAAGCATCACGTACGCGCACGAGGCGCGCCGCCGGTCCTATGAGTTGCTGGCGGAGGAGTTTGGGTTGGGGAGTTAGGGCCTCTGATGCTCAATCTGCGGTGGCCCGCTGTGTGCGTGGTGTGCGGTACTGCTCTGCCGGCCGGGTCGCGGGCCCGGTGGGATGCAACGACTCGTACGATGACATGCGCGGCTTGCGTGGGGTCGAGCGCGGAGCCGCGCGTGGAGTCGGGCGCGGAGCCGATAGCTCAAGCCGGTGTCGCGGGAAGCACGCCGTCCGCGCTCGAGCGTGGGCAGCCAGGCGCCAGCATTGCTCGCGAGTATCAGCGGCGCAAGCGCAAGCGCGAATCCCGTACCCGCGAGACCCATCCCTGGATCGGCGGGCTGCTGCTCGCGCTGCGCGGCACACCGCAGCACGAGTCCGCCTTCCATCAGGGTGATCTCGGAGAGAAGGCGGTCGCCACGTACCTCGAGAAACACACGGCGAGTGGGCTGGCGATCATCCTGCACAATCGCCGGATGCCAGGCGGTCGCGGCGACATCGACCACCTCGCGATCGCTCCAACCGGCGTATTCGTCATCGACGCCAAGAACGTCAAAGGAAAGGTGCGCATCGCCAAGCCGCTCCTCGGAGGCGCAAAGCTGCTGATCGCTGGACGCAACCGCACCAAGTTCATCGATGGCCTCGATCACCAGGTGCATGCCGTACGAGACGCGCTCAGGGCAAGCGGTCACCCGGATGTGTGGGTGCAGGGCGTGCTGTGCTTCCCGACCGCCGACCTGCCGTTGCTCGGCACTCCCAAGATGCGCGGATACCTCTTGCTCCGTCGCCGAGCGCTCGCCAAGAAGATCAACAAGCGGGGCCCATTGCAGCCTCCCACGATCGACGCGCTCGCGCGCACCCTCGCAGCCGCCTTTCCGCCGGCCTGAGCGCCTTGGCCGCGGCGGGCCATAGTTCTCGGCGGTGGTTTTGGGACTTTGGAGAGTGACCGCAACTATTTGGTGAGTCGATGTGTATTAACCGGCAATGCGTGTCGCACGGATGCACATATTGCACGGATTTCGGGCCATTTTTGTGGCATGGGCGATAAGGATATTGCACCGGTGTCGGGCCATTTCAGCCTCATTGGCAACAAGAATATTGCTCGTGTTAGTCGGCGTGTTCCCGTTCGCCATGCTCAGTGTGATTCCGTCGCGGGCGCTGGCTGATCATAAGCAGATCGTGTTTTTTGAGGCGCCCGCGGAGTTGCTCAATCCTTCACTGCGCAGTGAGGCAATTGCCCAGTTGAAAGGGCTTGGCGTGAAAGCGTTGCGGATCGAGCTTCACTGGCATGACGTCGCGCCCGATCCAAACAGCCCAAATCGCCCTTCCTTCGAAGCGGAGAACCCCGCCAGTTATGACTGGGGTCAATACGACCTCTTGATCAATGAAGCACAGCGGCTGCACTGGAAAGTCCTACTGACTCTCACCTCACCAGTCCCGAGATGGGCGACAGCCAACCACGATGATCTGGTTACACGTCCCGACGATCAGGATTTTGAAGAATTTGCGACGGCGGTCGGGCGTCACTACGGATCACAGGTGTCGCTGTGGGCGATCTGGAACGAGCCCAACGTGCCGGGTTGGCTCGCCCCGCAATTCAACTCCAATGGCACGCCGGCGTCGCCGCGTATCTATCGCGGCCTGTTCGAGGCGGGTTATGCGGGACTGACCGCGGCCGGGTTGAAATCGCCCAAGGTGTTGTTTGGCGAAACCGCGCCGTTTGGCACAGACGCAGTCGACGCGGGACGCGAAGGGGTAGAGCGCGAGGTCGCCCCGCTCGCGTTCTTACGCGGAGCGCTTTGCTTAACCTCTACCTACCGCAAAAACGGCGCCTGCAAAATGCTGCCAATCTATGGATATGCTCATCATCCTTACACCTATCCGGCCGTCCCAGGACCTTATTATCGGCCGACCAACCAAGACGATGTACCGATTGGCGTGCTTTCGCGTCTGTCTCATGCAATTTATTTAGCATCGCGTGCACATGCCATCCCCGCGCACGTGCCGATCTACTTGACGGAGTATGGCGTACAGACCAAGCCGAGCCTGCTTGGAGTATCGCTGTCGATACAGGCTGAAGACGCGGCGATCTCAGAACGGCTGGCGTGGGAAAATCCAGATGTTGCTTCATTCTCTCAATATCTACTGCGCGACGAACACTCACACGGTCGATATGTTGGTTACCGGACCGGCATCGAGATGCCCAACGGAGCGCCCAAGCCATCGTATTATGGTTTTGCCCTGCCACTTACCGTCACTCGCGCGGCTGTAAAGGGCGCCTCAGGTTTTTTGTTGTGGGGGCTGGTGCGACCGGCGACGGGTGTGACCGATGTGCGGGTCTTGATCAAGCCGAGCCAGTCACAGGGCTATCGCACGCTGCAAGTTGTGAATACCGACGCTGATGGCTATTGGAAATTGCGCTCATCCGTGCGAGGTGTCGATTGGCGCGTTAGCTGGCGCAGTCCCGGTGGCAAGGTCTATACAGGGCCTGCGATTGCGGCTTTCTGAATCTTGGGCTGGGACTCGATGAGATCAGCCCAGAGCTGTCACACCTGTTTATGAGGTGCTGGCGACATACCCTTCGATCCGCTGGCGCGAGCGTTCAGCCCAAGCGATCTCGGTGAGCAACATCGTGTACGTGTAGTCGCGTATGCAGTCCGTGCGTAGGGCAACCCACGAGCGCACCTCGTCGTCGCTCGGGCGGACCAGCTGTGCGAGCTCAGAGCATTCCCGCTCGCACTCCCTGAGCGCGAGCAGCAGACGCGGGACATCCTCCGGACGCGCCACCGCGAGCTTCGCGTGCAAGCTCGGGCGCACCGGCTCGCGCGGCAGCAGCGTCTCCATCCAGCACTCGAGCGCCCCAGTGGACTGCTCGGTCGGGTGATACACCACGAGCATGCGCCGCTCGTTGCCGCGCCTGGGTTCCTGGACTGAGGAAACGAGTCCTTCATTCTCCAACCGTTCGAGCAGCCGGTAAATATCATTGGGATCGATCCGCCACGTCTCGCCCAGGCTCGCGATCAGGCGGTTGGCCAGATCGTAGCCATGACCCGGGCGCTCGAGCAGCAGACCCAGCAACGCACCACGCAACGGCGTGGAGCCCCCTCGCATCCAGCTATTTGTGCCAGTTCCCTGAGCCACTGCTCGCACGATAACGAGGTGGACGATATTGGGGTGGTGGGCGATGTTGGGGTCGTTCCGGGGTTTGTAAGCCGCGAGCCGCGCTACACGAAAATTGAATACTTGATTCTCAACGTTACTTTGCTAAGCTGTGTGGTCATGGGTCCGGCTCAATGAGCCTGCTCGCGCTGGAGCACGTCGGCAAGCGCCACAGAGATGGACCGCTCGAGCGAGTAGTGCTGCGCGATGTCTCGCTGGCCCTCGACCCGGGCGAACTGGTCGCAGTCTGGGGTCCGGAATGCTCCGGTCGCTCGACGCTGCTGCGTATCGCCGCGGGCCTCGCGCGAGCGGACACGGGTGTTGTGCGCTTTGACGGGAGAGATCTGGCCGCTCTCGGTGAGAACGCGTTGGGTCATGGGATCGGGTACTGCCGCCAGCGCAGGCCCTTAGAGGGCAGAGGCCGACGTTCAGGCCGCAAGCGCCGTAAAGGCCTACACGTGCTCGACAATGTGATGACGGGCCTACTCGTTGTTCACGGCGTCCGCTCTGCGGCCGCCAAGACATGTGCGCGGGCGGCACTGGAGCGCGTCGGCGTCGCGGATTGCGCCGACCTCACCGTGAACGAGCTCGACCGCGCCGAGGCCGTCCGCGTCATCCTCGCGGAAGCGCTCTCACTGGAGCCACGGCTGCTCCTGATCTACGAGCCGATAAGCGACTTGGATGACTCCCAACGCGATGGGGTCCTGTTGCTCTTGCGCTCGCTCGCGGCGGACGGAATCGCGATCCTGATGACATTCGGCGAGACAACCAGGCCCTGCGGCGTCGACCGCGCTTTGGCGCTGGTCGATGGCGAGCTGCAGCGCAGTGTGAGTCCTGAGCTTCCGTGGATTGTACCTCTAAATCTAGAGAGAAGCACAAATACAAGCCGGCTGGGGCCGAATTGATCTTGGTTTTTGGATATTTACGAACGCGGGATCAAAGGACGATGTCCTGCCCTCTATGTCCATAGGCTTGGATCGGTGAGTTCAAGGTCCTTTTCGTCGATTACGTCGCGCGGCTCTGTCGTGCGACTGCTCATATTTGGAGTCTGCGTGCTGGTAGTTGGCGCCCTTGCTTCACTCGTTTCCTGCGACCGCGAACCGGGGATGGACCGCCATGCCTTCAGGCTGCTCGGACTAGCTCGTGGGAGTTTTCTCGCGGACGTGGCCAAGCCCGCCTCGAAAATCGCTCCGGTGGTACTCGCGATCTTTGTGCTCGTCGCTGTCCTCGTGCTGCTGCGCCGAGGCGCCCGGCGTGAGGCGGTCACGGTCGTAACCGGCTTTCTGCTCTGTGAGATCGGCGCCCACCTCGCAAAGACGGCCGCGGCGCGCCCACGCCCACCCGGGGCTCTGGTCAGCGCCGGTGGCTACTCCTTTCCTTCCACATCCTCAGCCCTGTGCGTCGGCTTCATCGCGATCGCGATCGCCTTCGCGCGCCTGAGCACCGAGCGCAGACGTCAGGTCGTCCCAATTGCGGCGAGCTGCCTGCTGACATTAGGCGCAGGAATGCTGTTCATCGCGATCCGTGTCCACTACCTGAGCGACGTGATCGCTGGATGGGCGTTTGGCGTGGCTGCCTTTACTTTCTGTGATCTGGCAGGCCTGGCTGTTTACTCGCTGCTCGCATCCTGACTCGCTATCTCCGCCGGGGGAGCCAGCAGGTAGACCGCGATTGCGAGTCCGAACAGTGACCCGGCCTCCCAAAGCATGCTCTCCAGGCCCGATGCCAGGAGTTCCGCCTTCTCGCTCCGAAATACCCCGAGGCCTCCAAAATGGTTTAGCTGGTTCACGATCGAGTAGATATGCAGGCCCACGAGCCCAAAGGCAGCGCCCAGCAGGCCACACACCACGAAGAACGCCAAGCCGCCAACCGGCCCCACAGCCAGGTCCGGTAGCCAACGCGAGCTAATCCCGACCCCCGCACCCAGACAGGCGACGAAGACCACAGCGAGGATAAACATGGGGCCATACTTCTCCGCGGAATGTGGGTCACCTTCATCGCGTGCCTACAGCGTAAGTCCTAAGCCGCGAGTGCTTGCTGCGGTGGCGCGCGGCGAATAGCAGCCGTCAGGCTGCGCGCTCGATGTATTCACGTAGAGCGGTGCGGGCAATCTCGCTGACGGAGCGCTGCTCGCGACGGGCGCGGGCCTGGAGCGCTTTGGCGAGCTGGGGATCCACGCGCACCTGCACGCGCGGGGAGGCGCCGGTTATACCGAGAGATGGCCTTCCGATCGTGACCTTTGTGGCCTTGCTGAGGTCATAGCCGCGTTCGGCCTCGTCGGCCAGCGCCTCGATGTCCTCCTCGGCGAGCACCTCGCCGCTAGCTGTCGTGAACTTGGTCATCTCCGGTCCTCGTATCGCTTTCGGTACTTATCGCGCAGATCCATTGCGTGGATCACGAGCAACTCGCCGTGTTTGCCCTCGACGGCCATGACCTCAAGCGCATGTCCACGATCGGCCTCTCCGAGATAGACGATGCGCGTCGAGCGCGCTCGCGCCTCCGTGTCTGGCGGCGGCTCCTCGAAACGGACTCGATAGTTGGCGATGACATGGCGGATGCTCTCCTTTGAGATGCGGTGACGGGTCGCGGAGCGCGCGAACCGCACACCCATAGTGGGAACTTTAGCAGTTTTGTCAGACATAATTGGGGTCTCGCGGATCTGGATGCAGCACGCCCCCAACCTAAGCCGCGCTTGGGATGGCGCGTTCGCGCCGTACTTATCGCGAGGTCACATCAGATGTCAGCTTTAGTGCAAAATATAGAATTGTGCCGACACATGGAGACTATCCCTGGGAGCGCGACGAACGGGCCACCAAGAAACACTCTCATGCTTCTTCCGGGCCTGACTCTCGTGCTTCTTCCGGGTCTGGCAGCTCTGCACAAGGGCCGGTGTGGTCAGCTTCGGCCGCGAAGAAGTACGGTCTTCCAGCCACCGGGTCTGCCAAGAGGCGTCGGGCGAGGCGAAGTTGGAGGCTTCGACCGTATCGCGGAAGTCTGTTCTCGGGTTCGAGGCAACCAGGAAGAACGCGCGTGGTCAGCGGCATTTGCCTGCTGCTGTCAGCGGCCGCGCTCGCCCAACAACTTGGAGTGAACACGCCAGGAGGAATTGGCATTAATCACACTACGCTCCCAGGCGCGTACGTAGCTGTTCGAGGTCCTTGGCGTTATCGCTGGGTGCGGGTCGTAAATCCGCCGCCGGGGACGCCTGCTTATGTGCGGCAGCGGTACAGGACGATTAGATATGTGGCGCCGTGAGGTGGGGGTGGGCTGGCGTAGGCACAGGAGGGATCTGGTCCGACCGGCGCGTGTGAGCTTTAGGTAGCGGCAACGACTACGGTGCAGCCGTTGCCCTCGAAGGACTCCAGGGCGTTGCGCTGGGCGCGCTTGCCGATCAGCTGCGGCTCCTGTCCGGTGGGCGAGATGTCGATCGCGAGCTCGACGCCCAGTGCCTCCGAGATGCGTAGCAGCATCGGGAAAGCCGGGTTGTGCTCTCCGCTCTCCAGCCGCGCGACCGCGGGTTGGGTCATCTTCAAGCGCTTAGCCAACGCGGTCTGGCTCAGGCCGTGCTCGGCCCGGTAGGCGATCACCTTCACTGCGACCGCGCGAGCCAACGCGGTGCGCTCCCACTCCCTCCGGTACTCGGGGTCGGCGTCCAGGTGCTCGGCGAGCACCTGCTCGTGGGTAGGAAGATCAGACAGCTTCATCGTTGGCTCCTTTGTGTCGAGCCTGACTATACCAAAGTTGTAATAGCCGTGGGGACGTCATGGCTCTACCTCAGTGAGCCGTGCCTTCGCGGCACTCACGGCGCGCTCGAACCCGGCCTTGTCCTTCTGGGCCTCGGGGCCTACCGCGCCGATCACGAACACATCCCCGATGCGCTGATAGATGCACCGCCAAGGACTTCGACCGGCGCGCGGTCGCAACTCTCGCAACGAGCCACCGGGATCTCCCATGACCTTGCTCGAATGCGGGAAGGGAAGCGTCGGGCCAAGCGATGCCAGCTTGTCAACCGCGTTGTCGATCGCCTTGCGCTCTCGTTCAGGGACCGCATCCGCCTCCACCCGCGCCTTCAGGTGGTAGCGGACATCCCAAGAACCAGCCGGCGTCGCCCGCGAGCCAGCAACTCCGGAGCCTTGTTTGCGCACGCTCATCCAAGCCGCCAAGGCGGTATCGAGTCAACCATGCTCCCGAAGCTACGCCGCGCTTGGGATGGGACGCGATGGCGGGAAAAGCTAAATGACGATGGGCGCGCTGAGGGCTACACCGACTGCGAGCCTGGCGGGCCGAAGAAAGCTTCGATCGCCGCCGACTGCTGCTCAACATCATCTGGTTCGTGCTGGCCGGCCTGTGGATCGCCATCGGCTATACCTTCGCCGCGCTGATCTGCTTCGTCCTGATCATCACGATTCCGTTTGGGATCGCTTCGCTGCGGATGGCACTGGGACGCGAGATTGTCAGTGTTGATCGGGCTCGTGCTCTCGGCATCGAGCCAATGTTTGGGCTGGGGGATGTGTCTCGGGGTTGAGACACACACATCGCTTCGTCAATCGTCAGCTGCTCTCCGCCAGCTCGTGCAAGCGGCTTACGGCGAACTCGGCGACCTGCGCGCGTTAATCGAGTGTGCTGCTTCTGTGACGAAAGTGGTTGTCTTAGTGAAGTGAGTTGAGTTCTGCCGGCACGACTGTATTATGGATGGGTCGCAATATCTAAGTTGGCCCCCGCGCTGCACCAACAGCCGGGGGCCTGGCAAACGGAAAGGAACTTCCGCATGCATGAGCATCGTAGCTGTGTGCCGCAAAACAGCAACGACCCCTTGAAGTTGGCTGTGGACGAGGAGGAGGACCTCGACCACCGGCTACTTCGGGCGAAGAAGAGAGCTGTTCCGGGCCATCGGGGGCCTGCGCTCGCAAGTAGTCTGCCTCCGCAGCTGTCGCTGAGGTGCCTCCCTCTCCATATCCGATATACCAGCCTCTCGTGATCCCCGAGAGTTGCCCGCATTGCACCGCCGATCTGAGCTGTCTTCAAGCTCAAGAGCCTCCTGAGTTCGCTTCGCGTTGGCCAAAGCTGACTGTGGTGGATCTTTTTTCCGGGTTTGGAGGGATGACCGTTGGGCTCAACGAGGCTGCGGCAGATGCCAAACGCCAGCTCCATGTCGCTCTTGCCGTTGACGATAACCAGTGTGCGGCCGACGCCTTCTCCCTGAACTTCGACAAGGCCAAGGTCGAGACTGCCAAGGTCGAGACCTTGATCGATGGTGAGCTGGGTGCCCAGCTGAGCTCAAAGGAGCGGAGATTGCGCAAGGAGCTCGGTCAAGTCTCGCTCCTGGTAGGAGGCCCCCCGTGCCAGGGACACTCGGATCTAAACAATCACACCAGGCGCGAAGACGGCAGGAACCAACTGTATGCGCGGATGGCGCGCGCGGCCGTGGTCCTGCGTCCTCAAGCTGTGATCATCGAGAATGTTCCGCAGGTCGCACATGACCGCGGGCGGGTTGTTGATGTCACAAAAGATGCTCTACATAGAGCGGGATACGCGGTGTGTGCGAGGGTGATCGATTTACAGCGGGTCGGGGTGCCCCAGAAACGCAGACGTCACGTGATGCTTGGCTTGCGCAAGACGCTACCGACGCCCGAGGATCTACTGGATCAGGTCGAAATGACCTGTGTCGAGCATGTTCGAACCGTGGCATGGGCGATCAAGGACCTCGAGCGGGTCGAGCCCATCTCCGCCTTTGATCGCGCCAGCGTCCCCAGCACCCTGAACCAGGAACGAATCGACACCCTCTTCCGCGAACGCGTCCACGATCTCGACAACAGAGACCGGCCGTCATGTCACCGCGATAAGGATCACAGCTACAAGGCCATGTATGGGCGACTGCATTGGGACCGGCCCGCGCAGACCATAACCACCGGTTTCGGGTCCATGGGTCAGGGTCGCTATGTACATCCGAGTCGCCACCGCACAATCACCCCCCACGAGGCTGCCCGTCTTCAGACGATCCCAGACTACGTCAAGCTCAGCCTCGACGAGCGGCGCGGTGCCTGGGCACAAATGATCGGCAATGCCGTGCCTCCATTTCTGACTCGAGCACTGGGGAAGGTCTTAATTCCTCACCTCGATCCGGTAGATGCTCCATGAAGCTCGCTGGTCGACCTCGCGACCACCTGCCACTAGATCCTCCGAGGCGCAGCCCGTCGAGCACATCAGTAGAATGGTGCCGTCGATGCTGAGCTGGCGTGCCGAGTCTGTGCTGCCTAGTGCTGAGGTTCGCCTGTGAGCGAGCGCGGGACGCCCGCAGCATCTTCACCAGCTGCGCTTCGGCGCATGCAAACCTCTCGCCAGAGGGATACGAAGCCTGAGCTCGCACTCAGGTCGGCACTCCATCGGAGAGGATTGCGGTTTTTCGTAGACCGTGCCCCGTTACCGACCACGCGCCGGCGAGCTGATGTCGTTTTCCCGCGCCTTCGCGTTGCCGTCTATGTCGACGGATGCTTCTGGCACAACTGCCCAATCCACGGGACGTCACCACAGGCAAATGCGGCCTGGTGGCGCGAGAAGCTCGACCGCAACCGACGACGAGACGACGAGACCAACCACATGCTGGATGCTGCTGGTTGGACCGTCGTACGCGTGTGGGAGCACGAGAGCATTCATGAGGCAGCAGACCGCATAGCAAATGCGCTTCAGGTGGCAAAGTCTTGCGTGTAAGAACCGGTACGCAGTCGACCCCGGAGTACTACTCAGACTGTAAGCACTTCAGATCGTGGATACTCGTCCCTAAGGGTCTCCGGACTTCGGCAAAGTCTGCCCCCGCAACATACTTGCGCCCATAGATAGTTATGAGCATACAAGCAAAGAGTTGTAGTAGATTTTGTGCTTCAAGTGGAAAAGCGGGCTGAGCAACAGGGATCCAACGCCTGTCTGAATCAGGCAGCTGCGTTTTCGGCTTACCTTGCACGAGTCGTGCGATCGGCTGTGCGTGGAAATAGTCATGGTGACCCAATCCGGTGCTCTGCCCATCACCAGAGCCGGTCCGGCTCTCGGGTGTCTCGAAGCGATAGCCCACTGCACGCGGTGAGCGTGGACCATCTGAATCACGCAGGGCAAACAAACCTACCCTGAGCCGCAGTATCTCCCTTGGAAAATCGTACGAGAATGTGAGCACAGGGAGCATCAGCCCACCCTTGCGGACAAGCTGGAGGTGCAGGTAGATGTTCCAGTCGGACACATCACCTCTGTCTGGGTTAGCTTTCAGATATCTCCCCAAAAGTGACTCAGTGGCAACGGGAAATGCCCGTGCCACATGGTCCATTAAATCGAGCTCGGGCGGTTTCGATGAACTTCCCCGCTCAGCTCTTTGCAAGATAATTAGCTTGCCAAGCGAGTCATGCAACGCATTTCGCACGGGATCTCTGTTGGCGACCACACTCTGAAAGCTATCTAGAGAGCAAAGAAAGAGGCTGGGTGATATTGCACCACTGCTCGGGGTCCGCTTGGTCCCTCGACGAATCTACTTGCAAATGGCGTATTCAGTTCAGTCCGAAACGGACGGACATCTTCGGGCTTCACAAAGCGAGAGGTATCCTCGCAAAAGACAACCTCGGGCTCGCCAGATGCGAAGGGATCCGAGACCTCGGGAATCGTCTCGTCTTCGGAGCATTCTTGCCACCACCAAGCCGGTCGGCTGAGACATAAACTGTCGTCAAACCGGTAACGGTCCAGCCGCTCGGCATGGAGACCGGCCTCATCGCCATATACCGACCGCGCCGTGGCGTCCCAGTTTATCGGTGAACTGAGCTGACTCGGGAATCGAGTGGCTAGATGAGGGGCGTCCACCAAAATATCCTGACCCGGCAAAACGAGAAGCTCGATCCACTTCGCTAGTCGTGCGGCTGCAATGCGTGCTTGTAGTCGGCGCTCCGACTGGCGATCACCGATACGCAGTGCGAATCCCGATTTCTCAAGGAATTCCTCGACCGTGGTCTGCGTAGGATCCCCGCTCGAGAGATAACGAGTTACGCTTGCCGCGAGCTCAGGGAAGGCATGATCATCGAACCCGAGCACGCTCCAGACCCGCTCCTCGAGTCTGCCTTCAAACATCTCGGTGCGACGCTCTAGCGCAGCCGCTGCCCTCGGGATCATCGGCCAAGCCCAAGGGCGAAAGGACAGAACATCGGAAGGCTCTTCCCAGAGGCCCGGATTGTCGAGTTGGGCACCCCCTAGATCGAGGTCCGCAAACCCCTCTGGATGATCGGAGAGACTCAAGTCGAATACGTTTTCACCGAACTGGTTTAGAGCAACTATGTATCCGCAGCTCGAGAAGCAGCGAGCTAGATAGGCGATGTCGAGGCCTGTCATCGAGCTGCGTCCCTCAAGCTGTGACAGGTCGTAGTCGATGAGCAGAACATCAGCGTCGTCTATCACTAGAGGTAGGCTGTTATCAGGCTTTTGATTGCGCCCAGCAACCCTGCGAGCCTCGAGCTTCTCGATGACGTTGCCCAACTCACCGTCTTGGAGACCTTCCACGGTGAACTCGCGCTCGACAGCGGGAATGGCAGCGAGGCGCTCCTTCCAGACCCGGAGGCGCTCTGGGTCATCGTCGGCCACCACCAGCTTCATCGACGCCATCCTATCTGCACGCAAGTGCTCCAACCTTCGTCGGGTTCCACGAAGGTTACGGTACATCGAAGATTCGCTGCGAGCATGCGTACGATCGTCAGCCCAAGACCGCTTCCACCTAATCCGAGCGCTCGGCGCTCGGGCGAGAGCTCGAGCTCACGCACAAACGGCTCGAACAGTCGCTCCGAGTTCTCTACGTCGACGCCCCATCCACTATCCTGGATTCGAATCCGCCCACGAGATGTAGTTGTCCCTGTGTCGTCAATAAGCAGACGCTTATCATCACTGTCAATCATTGCGTTCGCCGCGTTGATGAGAAGATTCTGTAGCAACGCGACCCAATCGGAGAAGCGACCTCTAGGTAGACGTAGATCGTCGACAGCCGAGATGGGAGCGATCTCTACCTCTCGGAGAAACGGCCGAGTTTGGTCAAGCACGGTGGTGAGAACCGATGATGCACGAAAGGCTCTTACGGAATCGCGGTCGGTGTCGTCAAGCAAATGACTGAATAGCCGGCGCATACTGCGCGCAGCTTGTATCCATTGTTCGAGCTGCTTAGCTGCGTTTTGCTCCCGCTTTGTCGGGGCATCAGCGAGTTGCTTGCAGAGATCCTCGAGCAGAACTAGTTGCTTGGTGATCTCGTGCTCATACGCAAGAGCACTAACTCCGGCAGTGGCCAGAGCGCCCAGTAGACCAGCACGCTCGGCAATGCTCTCTGCTTGTGTGCGTGAGACCTCGACGACCTCTATAATCTTCCGCTCAAGATCAAGGAAAACCGGGGGTGGAATATCTTGCTTGTGCTGCTCTAGGACCCGTTGCACGCTTCTTGCCTTAGTCGGCAAAATATTGGGCTTCGGGTCCGCCATCTTGACCTTTTGCTGGCGTTCAGCTTCGCGGTTAGCATAAAAATCAAGCGCCCAACGCACTGCACGCGCAAGCTCCTTGTAGCTCAAATTATCGACCAGGCGATCGCGCGTTACCTGGATGGCAAGGTGCTCTTTGGTGCGTAGTTTCCTCGCCGTCCTCCGCTCGTGGCCCGTGTCGACATTTACTACGCCGAAGATCCGTGAGTTAGTCGGAAGGAAGTTCAGCCCATTCTTCACCCGGAGGGCTTCCGGAAGAAGCTCGGATCGCGATAGACGGTGCGAATGGTCCATCTCGATTGCAAGCCAATCAGTTTCAGGCCCGTAGTAGGGGAGATGGAAGCCGGAGTCATACACGTGTACTCCGCCGAATTCATTTAAGTATTTTCGGGCGTCTTCGACCTTAATGCCATGGGGCTGGCGATGATGGAGACTGAAGATTCGTATCTCAAAATCCATGCCGTGAAGCACATCGTTTTTCAGCGGGTAAGTCTCGCGGAAACGCTGACCGTCGTTGAACTGCAGCGACAGTCGCATGCGAGGTGCGCCATCGTCGTCGCGATACAGATCGCCCCGCAGTCGTGCGGTCCACACACCCAGAACGGCACGCAGCTGAAGCTCAAATGCCGCCCGTGCCTCTAAATCATCGATATCGAGCTCGATATCGAATCCTCCCTCTGCTCCCGGTGCCTGAAACGGCGGCTGCAGCGTCCATATTTGTTGCGCCAAGTTCTTGAAATCCTCAGCCTTCCACTCATGGTTCAAGCCCTGCAAAGTCAGCGTCGTCCCATGCCCGGCAGACTCCTTAGCGCCCTCAGGAAATCCCTCCCTAGTCGGCCCTGACTTCACAGCGACCTTGGCGCTGGTCAGGCTCTTAGCGCGCACCGCTCGAGACCAGTCAACACTGCCCTCTAACTGTCTGACCGGGCTCTGCTCCGATGCGGTCCGAAGATGGAGTCGTGATCCGAGAAACTGCACCGATAGGCGACCGACACCCTTGGATCCTGTCAAGGGACGCTCGAACCTTCGCGAGACACGTTGCTCGTTCTTATGTGGTGAGCCGATTCGCATCCAAAAACGCTTAAACTCATCGCGTGTCATCCCGTGACCGTTGTCGCTTACTACGATCTCGTCCTTCCCAAAGCGAATGACCACCTGCGTTGCATCCGCATCGTAGGCGTTCTTGATCAACTCCGCGAGGGCGATGTGAGGCTGACCCACAAGCCGCTCCCCGAGCTCCGCGAGCAACGCCGCATCAACCGTGAACGACAGCGTCTCTCGTCGTATAGCTGCCTTGGATCGGCCCGCCGAAGTCGACGGGCTCAAGAGTCCTGCTCCGACATTGGCGAAACTCTAACCCGTGATCGCATCTGTTCTCCGCCGATTAGTCGCCTCATGAGACTCTCCGCTAGCTAAGCGGTCGCACGGCTTGCTGTTGCGTCTCGGCGCATTGGTCCGATCTGGCGCTTGACCTCGCGCACCGTGTGGTAACGGTCGGCCATGAACGTGGCCGTGAGCGCCACGGGGCTCAGGGCGTCGTCGTACGCAGTCACTGTCCAGGTCGAGCCGTTGTTCAGCTGCCGCAGGCCCGTCACTGCCTCGACCATCTTCTGCTCGATCCACTCCTGCGCGAACTGTTCGATCGCGGTCGCGACCCCATCGTTCCCGTCCGGATTGCCCCACTCGTTGAGGTGCTGGAGGATCATTTTGTAGCCACGGAACTCTAGGTTCAGCAGGAGCTCAGGCGCTGAAAGGCCATCCACACCGGCTAGTGCCGCTGCGCGGTCGCGAAGGCCCTTTCCATTGGCGTTGACGATGGTCATACCCTCCGCCTCCGCCTCGGTGACCCACCGTGGATTCAGCTTGAGCAGAGAGAACACCTCGTTCGCTGGCTCGCCGTTCTCTACGTCGACCTGAGGTAGCAGGGAACCAACGCCCTGCTGCTGATTGCCGTTCGACCGCCGACTGCCGGCTCCACCACCAGTGTTCCGCTCGTACGCCCCCCCTTGGTCGTCGCTTCCGGCGCCGGTGACGTCCTCGCCGCCGGCTGTGGTGGAGCCTTCAGGATTGCGTCGAGCGCGGCGTGGTCGCAGCATCGCTACGACTTCCTTCAAGCGATCACGGATGCGTTTTGCACGCTCAGGGTCTTCCTCGTGCAGACGCTGCTGCTCCTCGACAATGGTCTGCTTGATCGTGTCGGGCATCCGCTCGCGAAAGGCGTCGGCCCACCATGCCCAAGTCTCGCCCTCGAATACTGGTCGTCCGCCGATCAGGACGTGCGCCCGGGCGAAGTCGGACGAGATTCCATCGCCTACCGGCTCGAGTACAAAGGCGATGCGCTGCTTGCCAAAGATGATCCCGAGTCGCGCGAAGTACGGATTCGCAGGTCCGCCCGTGCGCCAGTCGTGGAGCTCGTTCTGATAGAGAACTCCCAGGCTTCCACCGCCATACGTTCGACTCGTCAAGTCGTTGCCGGGACCGGGTGCAGGCAGCACCCACCAGTGCATGCGGGCGGCCGGGATGCCGGCGGAGGGCAAGCCCGGCAAGTCCTCTACCCCACGCCTCCCGTCGCCTTGACGGTCGGCGTACTTATCCCACTGACCACCAGTGCCGATCACCTCGGCTCGGTTGAAGTACTGCGCGGCGTCTGCCTCCTCGCGGGAGTGTGGCCACTCAGATACTTCGCGCGCAGGCTGCCGCACCATCAACGAGAAATCTCCTTGGCCAAGGCGGAAGAAGCGCTGATGCAGATACTTGAACAGCCACACGCGAGTCTGCCCGGGAACGACCGTGTTCTCCTTCGGCGTGTTGCCGAGATAGGTCACGATCGTGCCCGAGCCCTGCTCAAGAATGAAGTCCGGGAACAACTCCTCGGGCACGTCAACGACAACGTCCCCGTTGTCGTTGAGCGGCACGAGATCGTACTCGCAGACCCGTCCAGCCGATCTGCACCATTGTGCGCTGCCCATCCTTGAGCGAGCGCAGGAGGATGCCTTCCTTGTGCCTCGTCGGGCCTGCAATCTTGAACCCCATGCCCTGGTTGCCGGTGATCGACTGATTCTGGTTGGCACCGGTGACGGCGAGCGTCGTCGTGTACTTCTCGATCTCGGCTCTCGTCATGCCATCCCCGTTGTCGGCGACCGAGAGATACCACAGCGAGCTGTCCTGCGCGTGGAGCGCCCAGTCCACGTCGAACTCGATACGGCCCGGGGTGGGTTGCGCCCGGCAGCGCGGTCTGCACGGAGTCGCCGCTCTACGGCCTCCTCGGCGTTCTTGTAGCCCTCCCGGTACTCCTGGTTGGGCAGGAGCTCAGCTGCAAGCTTCTCGGCAATGAAATCTGCGTTCTCTACCTTGAACATGTGGCTCCCTTCGAGTGCGGCCATGAGGCCGAGGTCGATTGGTTTCGAGCTATTGCTTCGGGAGGGGGACTCTCGTCGTGCTCCCTGGCTCAAGCTCGTGCCAGATGCTACTTGACTCCGCACAGGAATAAGGCATCTAAGCGTAGGTAAAACACGCAAATTGCGTACGTCGGCGACGTACTGGCGTCAACTCTGAGCGGATTAGGCACTACACCAGCGGGGCAACTATCCGCTGCTAAGCATGTTCGGCACTGGCGGGTCGTCCCTAAGCGCAGCTTTGCCATGAGCGGCGGGTAGCTTCCCGGGAGCGCCAAGCCCATAAACATCCTCGTCGCGATGAGCTGAGCCTTTCGAATCCGCAGGCGTCTGTAGATTGTGGGTCATGAGCGACACGACCCAGATCCAGCCCTACACCGAGATGCTGTGGCCGACTCTCATGGCGGTACGCGAGATCGGTGACAGCGGGACGATCGAGGAGATAGTCGAGAAGGAGATCGAACTGGAGGGGTTCACCGAGGAGCAACAGGCAATCCCGCATGGGGAGGGACCTCGAACGGAGATCGAGTATCGCCTTGCTTGGGCGCGAACCTACCTGAAGGGCATGGGAGCGCTGAACAACAGCGAGCGCGGCGTGTGGAGCACAACCGAGGTTGGTCGGACCATGACCACTGACGAGATGGCGAGCCGCCACGCCGCCTACGTGGCTCAGCTTCGAGAGTCGAGGAAGGCTAAGCAACTTGCCCGAGCGGAACAGGAGGATGAACTCGACGACGATGCGTCTGCTCCTCGCGACTGGAAGGAGCAAATGCTCGAGGCGCTGCTCGAGATACCACCGGATAGCTTCGAGCGCCTGGCACGTCGTCTGCTCCGCGAGGCCGGGTTCGTCTCGGCAACGGTCACGGGAAAGAGCGGGGACGGCGGAATCGATGGAATCGGGGTCTATCGACTGTCCTTAGTGAGCTTTCCGGTGTTCTTCCAATGCAAGCGCTACAGGGGAAGCGTCGGTGCGGGTGCGGTCAGGGACTTCCGCGGGGCGATGAGCGGCCGCGGTGACAAGGGTTTGCTGATTACCACGGGCAGCTTTACCGCCGATGCCAAGCAGGAGGCGACACGCGATGGGGCTCCGCCCGTTGATCTCATCGACGGCGAGCGGCTGTGTGATTTGCTGAGGGAATACGAGCTCGGAGTACGATCTATCGTCCGGCAGGGGGCTATAACCGAATGTTGTGGACGGCGTTGAGAAGAAAGGCGGCGTACCTTCCCGGTTGATCAAGACCGACCGCCTGAAGGCGGGAAAGGAAGGCACGCCGATGACGAATGTTCGCACGCTCCCGGTCGGGGAGGGCAACGAAGAGATCACGCTCGCGCTGGATGAGCTCGCGCGGGAGGGCGCCGGCGGATGATTGCCGCGGCGCTGCGGGCCGAGGCCGACGAGTACGTCGAGCGGTTCAGCGACGAGATCGACGAGGACGGGCACCGGCGTCGTGGTCCGCAACGGCCGGGCGCGGGAGCGAAAGGTGACGGTCGGGTCGGGCACGATCCCGGTCCGCGCGCCGCGGGTGAACGACAAGCGCGTCGAGGAGGAGACCGGCGAGCGCAAGCGGTTCAGCTCGCGGATCCTGCCGGCGTATGCGCGCCGCTCGCCGAAGGTCGGCGAGGTGATCCCGATCCTGTACCTTGCGCGGCCTGTCGACCGGCGACTTCCGCCCGGCGCTGGAGGGGCTGCTCGGCGAGGACGCTGCCGGCCTGTCGGCGACGACGGTCAGTCGGCTGTGTAAGGAGTGGGAGGCGCACCACGACCGGTTCCGCCAGCGGCTGCTGAGCTTCAGCCGCTATGCCTACCTGTTCATGGACGGGATCCACGTCCAGGTCCGGCTCGGTGAGGACCCGAAGGTGTGCCTGCTGATCGTGATCGGCGTCCGCGAGGACGGCGTCAAGGAGTTGCTCGCGGTCGAGGACGGCTACCGCGAGTCGACCGAGAGCTGGGCCGGCGTGTTCCGCGATCTCAAGCGCCGCGGCCTGAACGAGCCCAAGCTCGTCGTCGGCGACGGCGCCCTGGGCGCGTGGGCCGCGCTGCGCGACGTCTATCCCCGGCGCGGGCGAGCAGCGCTGCTGGTTTCACGCTGCGGGGAACGTGATCGACTGCCTGCCCAAGCGCCTGCAGCCGCGGGCGAAGGGGCTGCTGAACGAGATCATCGAGGCTCCGACCCGCAAGGACGCCAGCACGGGCGCTCGAGGTGTTCCGCGAGGAGTACGGCGACAAGTACCCCAAGGCGCTGGCGAAGCTCGACCGCGACTGGACAGCCACTGACCGCGTTCTACGACTATCCCGCCGAGCACTGGCGGCACCTACGGACCACCAACCCGATCGAGTCAGCGCTTCGCCACGGTCCGGCTGCGAACCCGGGTCACGAAGGGCGCTGGCTCGAAGACCGCGGCGCTCGCGATGGCCTACAAGCTGCTCGAGTCAGCGCAGGAACGCTGGCGACGGTTCAACGGCCACGAGCTCGTCGCCGACGTGCTCGACGGCGTGACGTTCAAGGACGGCATCAAGGTCACAGACGACGACAACCACGACGACGGAATGACGGACGAGAGGGTCGCCGCCTGATCATTCTTCATTGCCAGATCCACAACATTTGACAATTGCCCTCCGGCAGGTCGAAGACATCGAGATCTCTCCGGAGTTCTTCCTCGACCTCTGAGTGCGCCGTTCCCATGTGCCTCGAGAGACCTCCGCGCGCCTACCGAATGACTCATCGGTGGTGCTTTTGTCTGATCAGCGAGTAGTGCATCCTCACCCAGTCTGAACTGGGCGAGAGACGCTCGCGCGCGAGCTGGCTAGCGCCTGTGGAAGGCGAACGACCGACTGCACTCTACTGGTTTCCCAGGGCTGCAAGCCGGTCGTCATGCATCTAAGACAGGGCATAGTCGAGGTCCCAGACGCCTTTTCAATGTAGCGGATTAGCCGTTGGACTACGCCCTAATAGGTCCTCCTTATATCAATATATACAGTTATTGAATCTAGCATAGTTATTTCCTATTTTTTCTCTCTCCTATCTTCTATCTCTCCACCTCTCCCACCCAACACACCCGCCTATATGAGATGCTAGAACGCGGCGTTTAGGATGGGTTGCATTTCTTTTTGGCTGCTTTGTGTATCCCCGGATCGACCTGGCTTTGGAGGTTGACTCACTCTTGGTTGTGGGTGGGAATCGGCAGTGAGGTCTTGGGTCTTTAGGGGGTGTTGTCGCCTGGGAGGGGAGCAGATCGAGAGTGCCATCCCATGCTCGGCGTACGGTGGCTTGCTCGTCGACTCAGACCCACTTGAGCCGAACCGCTTTACGAACCAGAGAGGAGCTGCCATCATGAAGGCCATGGCAAAGACGCAGACCAACGGGAAGATCGAGCGGCTCAGCCCCGAGAGGCTGGCTGAACTGACTCACCCGCCCGCTTACAAGACCGTCGAGGAAAGACGGGCGGCCCTGAAGCGGGCCACCACTGGGCTGCGCTTCAAGACCCGCGTCACGCGGGACATGTACCGGCCTGGGTAGACCCCAATGAGTCCGATAGGCGGGCGCCGACCCGCTGGCCGATCTCCGATCGGTCGTGGTGTATTTGCGATCGAGGACCAGGAGCTGCCCCTCCCCGATCCGATTGCGCTCGACACCAGCTTTGTCGTCGAGGCGCTGCTCGCGACCCAGCCACTACATACCGTGTGCGACGCCTTCCTCACACGGATCTTCAACAGCGGCGTGTCCGTCGTGACCAGCGAGCTGCTCCGCGTCGAGCTCGCCGAGGCCACATTTGCGAACTCGCTGAAGGAACGCTGGGGGGGCAAGTGGCGAGGACACCGAACCGACGGGCGATCCCGCCCGCGTGCCGGAAGGCTGCTGAACCACACGCTGATCCGTTACGACGAGATGCTTCGAAGCATGACGCACATCTCAATCCCACTCGGGGATACAGCCAGCATCGCGCCCACCTTCATGACCGACTACGGCATCGCTTCCTATGACGCGGCCCATGCCGCAACTGCTATCGCCGCCGGCGCCGAGACGATCGTCACGACAGACACCGGCTTCGCGCTACTCCCAGCGTCACTGCTCACGGTCTACACCGATAGTTCACGGGTCGCGTCCTGCCGGAAGAAGCGATCCCGGTGAAGAGGCGGTCGGCTTGGACTCTGTGACCGGCGACAGGTATCTATGTTGCGGGCGGTTTGCGTCGTTGTTTCTTATCTCTCTCCGTCTCCCCCAAAAGCAGAACCCGTCACTTATCCTTATCCCTCATCTCCTTTATCTCCTCTCCCTCTCCCCTTTCCCCTCTCCTACCCAACACACCCTGATTCGCGGGTTAACGTCTTGGGTCTTTAGGGGGTGCTGTCGCCTGGGAGGGGTTTGATGAGGAATGGTGATGAGGAATGGGGTGGCGGTGATCGGACGCGGGCCAAGCCGACTGTCGACCCTGGTCCGCCGTCAGTCCGGGAACCCTGGTGATTCTCGCCTGGCATGCTTGACTTAGCTTATCGTGATGTATAACATCCTGAATCGAGATGTTGGACGGCCCGATGGACGTCTCGACCCTTAGCCTCCGGCTCAGCGGCCAGCTCGTGGCGTTTGCTTGGGACGAGTGGGCGCAGATGGGGGTGCTCGCCACGCCGCATCGACGCAGTACATGGGCGCAGGATCCTGAGGCGCTGATCGTGTTCACGCTCGAGGTCGCGCGTGCGGACGCTCGCCTATTCGACGAGCTGATGGACTGGATGCTCGTCAACGAGTCGCTGCTCAGCGTCCGGCGCCTGCGCGCGATGTGCGTCGACGAGACCGACCGCGCGCTCGTGGCGGCGGCCCTGGGATGGCTCGCTCGCCAGCGTCCCCGAGCACGCCTGAGCAGCCGGGAACCAACGTCGGACACGACGACGCTCCAGCCGCTATTTCGCTCCGGAGGGCCCGTGAGCAAGGCAGACGAGGACTTCGCCGCCGCCGGATGGCTGCGCCCGCCCCTGATCCCTTCCCACAAGTCCAGCCCGCCGGACCCGATGGCGCCGATCAACCTCGCCTTCCGGCTGCGCCAGATCCTTGGCGTCGGCGTCCGCGCAGAGGCCGTTCGTGTCCTGCTCACCACCGACGCTCCACGGGTCAACGCCCAGACGCTGGCCCGCTCCACGGGCTATGCCAAGCGCAACGTCCACGAGGCGCTCGCTGGTTTGAACAAAGCCGGCGTGGTGTCCGCACTCACCGTCACCGGCGAACAGCGCTACACAGCTGATCGTCTCGCGTGGAGCGCCTTGCTCGGTTGCGCAGCAGACGATCTGCCCGCACACCGCGACTGGCCCCAGCTCCTCGGCGCCCTCAGACGCATTCTCCGCTGGTCATCTCAGCCCGAGCTCGCAACGATGTCGGATTACCTACGCGCCAGCAGCACCCGCGACCTGCTCGAAGCCATTCGCCCCGACCTGGCATTCGCCGGGATCCCCGTAGACCTCAGTTCGTCACCCGAGGACACGATGCGGGAGCTCGAAGAGGTCGTCGAGTCTGTGCTCACGGTCATCCGATAAACAACAGTCATGTGGCGGCTTGTGTTTATGCGCCCAGATAGCCGGTGGGTATGGTCCAACTGAACGGCTCAAACCAGGCTTCGATGCGCTGATCGACAACCCCTAATTCTCGCTTCAACGGGTCGTGGCCGGCAAGGGCCGCATCGCTGGGCTCGCTCATCTCAAATAGATCAAGCACATCATCATCCTCAAATAGATCGAAAAGATCGTCTATCGCCTGCGTGGCGGACGTGATCTCATCCTCGGTCAGTTCCTGCATCTCATAGCGCATGTCCAGATGGGCCTTCGCATCCTCGACGAGGCTCACCGCCACAATCTCCTCAGCCACACATCCCGCCGGCTTTCCATCGGACAGACGAGCCATCAGCGCGACCGTCGCCGCAAAGAAGTCCAGCGCTAAGCCCTGATCAACGGCCTGGGCAAACGCAGGCGGCACGAGTTGAGCGGCATGGTCAACAGCGTCACCGCGCAGCAGCTGATGGCGAAACTCGTCGACCAGTGTTGTGCCTGCATGGATTAGCGCTTCGCGTGCATGAAGGTCGTGGATTGTCCGAGGAAGAAAGCGCAGCACCTCGCGCGGAATATCCCCCTGCCGCTTCAGATACTGCCGGCCAGCCTCGAGCAACATCGGGGTATCACCTTCGTCAAGGCCACTAAGCAGCAACCCCATCTGCTCCAACCGTTCGATTTCTAGCTCCAGGCTGGATGTAGATGCGCCGTGTCCACGGGCGAGATCCTCGAGGGCTAGGCATTCCCCGGCAGCCCCTGCCACATCGGCCGCCTCGAGCAACGCGATTGCGAGATTGGTTTCCTCAGATGCCATTACGGGAACGCTATCCAATCCTGGACGCCGTGACGCATCCTCGGACTGCTTGGTCTGAGAAATCGACTAGATCGCGGGGTAGTGCTGGCCGCGAGGTGACTCCATTTTTGTTATATCCCTCCCTCTCCTACTCTCCCCAATAGGTCATCCTCACCTCGACAGGGTTGTTTGTTACTCCAACACGTCCATGCGTGCGATCATTCCGTCCCTGAGTTGGTAGGAATGACGGACGGTGGACTCTGAGATGAGCTCGCCGGTGTGGTCGTGGAGCGCCGCGTGTCCGACCACACGGCCTCCCTCCCAGGCGTTGGGCCAGTCCACCTCGGGGTGCATCAGCTCGAGCGCCGCGTCGATGTCGCGGGCGTTGAAGGCGCGGTAGGTTGAGCGGAGGAGTGGTTCGGGGTGGACTGTGGCCACCGGCACTCAGCTAGAACGCGGCATTTAGGATAGGGTTGCATTTCTTTTCGGCTGCCTTGTACTGAGCGCTGCTCGAATCCAGATGGCTGTGGGTGGTGTTGAAGCTGGCCCCTTCCGGCTCGGGATAGTCAGTAATCCCGTGTTCGCGCATGCAGGCCGTGAAGTGCTCGAAGGCGTGTGCGATCTTCGGTGGGACCTTTACTTTTAGCTTCGGCGCGGGAGAGGCTTTGGTCTGACCCGCGGAGCCAGTGGCTCCTGCGGTCCCTGGTGTTTTAACGGAGCCTCGTTGGGCGCGCAAGGCGTGCAGCAGATCGCCGCGGCACTTCACCTCGGCCGCTTTGAACTTGGCGCTGCGTATGTCCACACCCTTGGCGCTGAAGATCGGGCCTTTGCCCGAGGTGTTGGGCAGCGGGAAATTTACGCCGTTGGCGCGTATGCACGTAGCGAACTTCGTGAATGCTTGCTTGGCCGCCGGCGTGGCGACGGGCGATTTGCCGGCTGACGATTTGGCGAGGCCGCCGCGCTCGGAGCCACCTACGTGCGGGCCTTTGGCGCCGGTGGTCGTAGTGCCCGTGGCGCCGGTGGTCGTGGCGCCCGCGGTACCGGTGGTCGCGGTTGCGGCGGATGCGTTGGTGCTCGAAGACGAGGTTTTCGAGGAACTGCCGCAGCCGGCGAGCAGGGCCGCGACCGACACAACGAATAACACGAAACAGACACGCTTCAACATATATCTCTCTCCCCCTCCAGGACCCAAAATGTTCTACTCATCCTGGCACGAACCTAATCTTTCTGCCTAAAGGCCAGCGAAAACCTATCCCTTACGATATTTAGACGGGCATTTTAGACAGGCACGCCCTTGCCCGCGAGGTGCTCCTCGGCGTGCAGCCGCAGGACCGTCCCGGCGGTGCGCAATGGATACGCGGCCCAGCGGTGTGCGAGTGCGACCGGGACGATCGCGTCCTCGTGCAGGCGGGTGCCGATGTGATCGAGCAAGCGGCACGCCGGGCCGAGCGTCGGGTAGTCCGCGAGGCGCAGGGGCCGGCTGCCATAGGGCATGACCCCTCTGCTGGCCAGTGGCGGCACGCTGAATACGATGATCCGCTCATCCGTGGTGCGGTAGATGAACTTGCGACCAAAGTATGTGCCCTCACCATAATTACTGTTCTTTGAGCTGATGTAACTCTGGATATAGTCGACCGGTAAGAGCATCAAGTGACCGGGCTCGAGCAATTCGCCGAGGTCGCGAGCATGCTCGACAAACTCGCCGGTCTTCTCGACGCCGAGCACAAGTGGCGGCTGCCCGCGCTGCTCGATTACTTTGCTCGAGAGCGTCTGCCAAAATGTGAGGATCGTTCTGCCCAGTCGCGCGGGCTCACCGAACAGCGCGAGCGGGCCATCGGCGATGAACGCGAGGTCGTCGAGCGCCGAAGGGGACTTCTTCTGAATTGAGCGCGCCAGACAGGCGAGCGTGAGGTGCTCCAGGACCATCATCACGCGCGTGCCCACGGCCCCGTTGGGCCCCCACGGATCGAATGCCTCATGGATGCGTAGTGCGTCGGTGGGCCACAGCGTCTCCCCGCATGCCGCGTTGGGGCACGAAGAGCCGTCGCGGGCGATCAGCTTGGGATCGTAGCCCTTTCCACATACTGGGCACTTCACAGACTTAGTTGCACTTTGCTCGCGCTCGCCGTCCCCAGCTGTCCCGCGTGAGCCCTCGAGTGCCACGAGCACATCGAGGAGGTTGATCTCGTTGACCGTCGCCTCGGACATCAGCGTGTAGAGCTCACGCCGAAAGGTGCGCCGCGGCTCCTCATCCTTGAGCGAGGGCAGGTTCGACGAGGGCAGGAAGGTAGCGAACACCGAGCCCGCCTGGGCGTCGGCGATGGTGGCTGGATCGACGAAGCCATAGTCCGTCTCGCGCAGCCTGTGCAGGTCGACCAGGACGCCGGCGATCTGTGTAAAGAGGATGCGCGTGGAGGGAAATCGTGCATCGATCTCCTCCTCGTGCTTTGAGCCATCGACCGCCAAGAGCCAGCGCACGTCACGCTCGGAGCCGGGGAGCTCCTCGACGGGAACGAGCAGCGAGCGCACGAGCGCTTGATGGGCGGCGTCGCTCGTGTCCCGTCCTGGAAGCCGGTAGCGCCGCAGGCGCTCCCGCACCAACTCGTTCTGCACGGTGGGAACGTGCCCGAGCGGATGCGCGCGCTCGAATCGCTTGTGATCCGCGATTGCGTAGGCCATAACTAGGTGTTGTGCTCGCCGCCGTTACCCGGCGCGGATGCAGCGAGCGCGACGGGCCGGCCGGCGGATTTCCTGGCCGCCCGCTGAGCGCGTTTGACCATCTCGCGGTCGAACTTACGGACCTGCACCGGGACGATGTAGCGCGAGGACAGCGTCTTGAGCCGGATGAAGCCACGGTCCTCGGCGGTCTTGATCTGCTCGGCGAAGCGGGAGAACTCGTAGCGGTCGCGCAACAGCCGCACCTCGGACTCCGAGTTGAGGTGCGCGACGGCCCAGTTGGCCGTGTTGTCGAGCACGTCAGGGTGGACGGAGGAGACCTGCTGAGTCGAATAGATCATCCCGATCTTGTACTTGCCGGCCTCCCGGGCCAGGCGAACGTAAGGATCGGGATTGCCGGCCTGCTGGAGCTTCTCGCGGTCAAAGAGCTTGTGGGCCTCCTCGAGGAACACCTGGATGATGTCCATCGGATCGCCCTGGCGAAACTTCTCCGCGGCGCGCATCAGCAGGTGACCGATGACCCGCTCGGAGGCGAACTGGACGACACCCTGACTGCCACGTGAGAGGTCGACGATGACCAGCCTGCCGGCGACGAGATCCTCGTAGATCGCGGGGCCGTAATCGTCGCGGGCGTCCGGCGAGTGGTAGCCCTCATCGAGGCCGTAGAGCAGCTTGAAGCCGCTTACGCCCGAGGCCATGAGCACCTTTGCGAGGTTGGCGTTGCGGTTGTCTGGCCCGTCGTACCAGTCAGCAACCTCCTGCTCGCGTGGGTCCTGAACGGCCTGATGACAGATCGTCTCAGCCACGGTCAACAGCTCACGCGCGTCGAGCGTGAGACCCCAGACGCCTCCGGGACCTTTAGTTGTCTGCCGGCCTTTGAGAAAGTCGAGGCTGCGCGCCTGCGGATGCGCAAGCGTCCCGAGCACCGTCTTGAAGTCTCTGCTCATCGGCAGGTGATAGGTCCAGCGCGGTGGTGGCTGAAGGCCAGTCTTGACCAGCGTGGCGTAAAGGAGGCCGCGCCCGCGGCGCGCGCGAGTCAGCAGGCTCATGTAGTCGGGGTCGCCCTCCTCCGGACCGATGATGTCGGCGGCAGCGAAGGCGCTGATGTAGTCAGCGGTGCGCTTGCCGAGCACGAATTGAGTGATCAGGCTCCAGGCGGGCTCGATCTGGCGCTCGTCGAAAAGATTCAGCGCGAGGGCGCGCAGCGACGGATCGGCGTCGAGCTCATCCTTGCGAGCAGCGAACTTGTAGCGTCGCACGTCCTCAGCGCCGCCGACCCGTGACAGTGCCGTGTTGTCGTCTTGCTGATTGACCTCGGCGTACTCGGCGGCGGGATCGAAGATCAGCTGACCGATCTTTATATGGCGTTCCTTGGCGTACTGGAAAACGGAAGTCGCGATCACCTTCATGGTGTTCGACTTGCCAAGTCGCGTCATGCCAAACACAGCCGTCTTGTGCGCAACGAAGTCGGCGATGTCGACTTCGACCGGGACGGCGACGGGCTTGCCGGCGTCATCGGCGAGCTTCTCGCGCCGCCGTGTCGAGGCGTAGCGCAGCGTGCCGATGCGCATCCGCATGCTCGGCCGGTCCGGATCGCCACTCTCACCAGCGAGGAAGGACGCAATCGTCTCGAGGCTCTTGCCGTACGGCTTGTAGACGAGCATGCGCCGTGCGGCGTAGATCGTGTCGATGTCCGAGCCGAAGGCCAAGTCGCCGTGCTCGTCGTCGTAGAACGTGCCGAGGACCGCACACTGAAGCCCGAACGTCTGCACCTCGTTGAGCGTCAGCGGATCGGCGATCTGCCCCGGACCACGACGACGGCTTGCCTCCCGGCGATTGTCGGTGACAAGATCACGCCCGATCTGCGCGCGCAGACGCTGTGCCTCGCCCTCATCGGGCAGCGCGGTGGTATCGGTGACCCGGAGCAGGACGATCTCTTGGTCGGCATCGGGCAGCGCGCGCTCGCCGTCAGGCTCGAAGACCTCACGCATAGCACCCAGGAGGAATGCGTTCTGCGGAACGCCAACCGCTTCGGCGACATAGCGATCGTTCGTGATAACCAGGGCGTCGCGGTACCCGTCGAGACGGAAGATCGCCCCGATCTCATCGACATGCTCTTTCGACAGAAGGTGCCGTATTGGCGAGGCCTCCGCGACGAGGTCCCGCCCAATCGTGATACCGCTCATGGCCGTCCTTGTTGGCTCCCCGTCCTTGTTGGCTGCTTAGAATGCTCCTGCTCGGGGGCGGGAAACCTTAGCCACCGGACCGGACGGAACTCTCGCGCCGCTGGTTGCGCTCCTGGTGGCGTTTGGCGTGGCGTTCGGCGTTCGTACGGAACAGCCGCGTCTCGGCGGGAAGCCGCTCGAGATTGGTGATGACGTACTCATGACCCGCCCCCCGGGCGACCCCGGCGTAGAACAGCTCGACATCGGCCACCTGGACGTGATCGTGGCGCATGTAGAGCTCGGCGATCGGCTCGGCGACGTCATAGGAGAGCAAATACGGCTCTCGCAGGAAGCGCAGTTGCTCCGCGAGCTCCTCGTGCTCGAGGTCGGTGAACCATCTCGAGTACAGCCACTTTGCCTTGGCCCAGAACGGTGGGTCGAGGTAGAAGAACGGTTCCCAACCGAGAACCTTGGCTTCGGCTCGGGCGCTGGTGACGACGCGCATCGCATCGTCCTCGCGGACGAAGTGCACGCGATGGCCGAGCTCGCGACAGGCCCGCAGCCGATCGACGAGCTTGCTCCTGGGGAACCGTGCGCCGACGGCGTAGTTGCCGGCCTGCTCACGACCGCCGATCGGGCCAGTGCCGCGGTACAGCGACCCGTTGAAGCTCGTGCGGTTCAGGTACAGACCCGCCAGCGCGCGCGTGCGATCGGCACGCCATCGCGTGTACTTCATGCGATCCCACATCGCCAGATCGAGGTCGATCTGCTCGACTTGGCGGCACAGCCAGGCAAAGTCGCGGTCCGGGCCCGTGAAGACGGTTTTCCACAGGGCGGCGATCAGCGGGTCAGCGTCGGCCAAGGCGATCCGCTCGACGCGATCGGTAGCCAGTAGCTCCAGCGCGACGCTTGCGCCGCCCGCGAACGGCTCGACAAACAGATCAGGCCGCAGGTCGTTGGCTGCCAAGGTGGCGGCGAGATACGGGACGAGGCGTCGCTTGCCACCCGGATAGCGCAGCGGACTATGGAACGTTCGCCTTGTGGTTGCGGGATTTTTTATAATTTGGCTCATATTCATCCGAACCGGAGCAGGAAGCGAGAGACGCTACGCGTGGGATCGGTCGCCTTGCGGTGCCGAAGCGCATCGGTGGGCCCTTCTGTCGCGTATTGTCTGTCAATCATGGGTGACGTCGACTACCAGCAGAGCCTCAACGCCCTGCACGTGCCCGAGGACGCCGGTGAGCACGCCGATGCCCTGCGCGGGATGCTCGTTCGCATTCCCGACGGCTGGGGACGCTGGATCCGCTGTGATCGCGGTTGGTATTCCCTGCTGGTCGAGCTCGACGAGCAGCTGCGCGCGTTGCTGCCCAATTATGTAATTCATCAAGTGAAGGAGAAGTTCGGTGGCCTTCGCCACTACTGGGATCCCGGCGAGGATGTCCGCGACGCCAGTGACCCCGGTGGTGAGGCGGCCGTCGCCGGGGAGGCGGCCGTGGCCGGAGAGGTGGTCATCGGCGGGGAGGCGGCCGTCGCCGAGCGGGAGCGGCGAATCGAGCTCGCCCAGCAGCTCGTTGCCAGCGCCGAGAAGCGCGCGAGCGCCATCTGCGAGCTGTGCGGTGCGGCAGGCCAGCTGCACCGCACACACGCCGGCCGGTACAAAACGCTCTGCCCGGACTGCGCCGAGCGGGAAGGCTACGTGCCCGCCAAAGGCTTTGACCGGCTGTAGTCAGTAAGTGGTCTCGATTCTTCGCCGATGAGTTTCGGGGTTTTTTTGCGGACAAATTGTCCCGTTTTGTGCTGCTCGTCGGATTAGGAGGTGGCTGTTAGAAGGCGTACTTTTTAGAGCGAACGGAGTGAAACATGTCCGATATCGAATTAACGCGCGAGTTACTGATGCCCTATGAAGGGCTCGATGGGTGTGAGGGGCTGTGTCACGTCCGTGTTTATGAGGAATTTGGACGTCTGGCAGTCGTGATCGTCGGTGGACTGGAGGACAACCCGGGCACGGCGATCGCGCTGGTGATCGAGACGATTGCCGCGGCCGTGCAGCACAGGCTGTTCGCGGACGGGCGTCAATTTCATTTGATCGAGCACTATCGCGACGTGATCGAGGGGCTGCAGACATCCAGGTACGCGCTCGTGCGATTTGGGGGGCGGTCGGTTGTGGCGGCGGTCGAAGCTTGGGATGGCGCGGGGGTCGAGGGAGCTTTCCGGGACCCGCGGTGGGAGCCGATCGATGACATCGAGGAGTTGCTCGGTTGCGAGGTCGCGGTCTGGTGGCCCGGTCGCTACACCGCGCGCGCGGTCGCGGGGCACTTGCGGAGCATGCACCAGTCCGCCTTGCAGCGCGACGGCTTGAGTGAGGTGGCTTGAGGGACGATGTGAGCATCGTCCTGCTGCTGGAGGCGGAGCCGGCTTAGCTTGTCTGTCCCGTTTCGTGTGGCCCGTCGGAGGAGGGGCCATGAGTGCTCGTGGGTTAGTCGGTGCGTGGGTCGCCCTGTCGGTCGCTCTGTGCGGATGCTCGATGGCCACCAACACCGGCCCGGGCGACGGCGGTGCGACCGTCCGTAGCGAAGGGCTGTCGCTGATCACCGAGCCCGGCCCGGGGGACACGCCGTTTATCGCGCTGATCGACAGCGCCCGGCGCAGCGTCGAGGTCACGATGTACGAGCTGACCGACGAACGGGTCGAGCAGGCGCTCGTCGCGGCCGCCAGCCGCGGCGTGCGCGTGGAGGTGTTGCTCGACGATGGCCAGTACGGCGCCGGGCGGGCGCTCAACGACGGGGCCTATGACTACCTTGCTGCACATGGCGTGGGCGTGACCTGGGCGCCCGGGTACTTTGCGCTGACCCACCAGAAGTCGATCCTGATCGACCGGCGCGTGGCGGCGATCATGACTCTCAACCTAACCCCCGTCGACTACGCGAGCTCGCGCGACTTCGCGGCGCTCGACTACCGGCCCGCCGACGTGGCGGCGATCGCACAGACGTTCAACGCCGACCTGCGCCAGCAGCAGCTCACCCCGAGCGCGGGCAGCGGTGACTTGGTGTGGAGCCCCGGCGCGCAAATGCCGATCGGCGCGCTGATCGCACACGCCCGGCGCAGCCTGGAGGTGGAGAGCGAGGAGATGGACGACCCCGTGATGACCGGTGAGCTGTGTCAAGCGGCGCGACGTGGCGTGCATGTGCAGGTGCTGATGACCTATCAAGCGGCATGGCGGGAGGCGCTCACGTATCTGGCCGGCTGCGGCGCCCAGGTGCGTACGTATTCTGAAGGCGCCTCGCTTTATATCCACGCCAAGTTAATTCGCATCGACGGGCGGACCGTGTTTATTGGCTCGCAGAATCTCTCCCGCCAGAGCCTCACATACAACCGCGAGCTGGGCATCATCACCCAGAGTCCCGTGATCGCCGCCAGCACCGGACAGACCTTCAGCAGCGATTTCGCGGCGGCTCAGCCTTACTGAATTGCAAAATTCGCAGAAGTAGAACATGCGTCCACATTTTCGTTTTCCTACCTCCACGGGGGTAGTTTCAAATGTGTCATGCCTGCTTGGCGATCTCTGCCACTGGCGGTATTTGCAACCGCTTTGGTGATAGCGCTACCGGCGCTGCTCGTGGCCGTGATCGTGCCACGGGGAGGCGTCTTGTTGATTGCTGCCTCTGCCATCTCAGCGGTGGCTCTCTCCAGCGCGTTTGCCGCCACCGGGGCGGCCTTCTGGAAGCGGCGGCCAGCGTCTCGCGACATTGTTTTTGCTGACCTCATGTTGTGGGGTTGGTTGCGTCGCTGCTGGACGGAGCGACGCCTGACGCGCGCGCGAGAGTTATATGAATCCGCCAAGAAGGCCGGCGCGAGCGTTGACATCGATTTGCTGACCACACTCAGCGGGCTGCTGCAGGCACGCGACAGACAGACACACGGGCACGGTCAGCGGGTTGCCCGCCATGCGGGCCGGATTGCGCGCGCGATGCATCTCTCGCCGGTCGAGATCGCCAAGATCCGCACAGCCGCGGTGGTCCACGACGTGGGCAAGTTGCACACCCCGCGAGAGATCCTGAACAACCCAGGACGGCTGAGCGATGCCGAATTTGCCGTGATCATGCGCCACCCCGCCGAGGGCGCGCAGATGCTGGCGGACGCCGGCGACCCCGAAATCGCGGCGATGGTCCGCCATCATCACGAGCGGCTGGATGGCCACGGCTATCCCGATGGCCTGGCCGGCTCGGAGATCCCGCTCGGGGCGCGGATCATCGCCGTGGCCGACACATTCGATGCGATCACCTCCAGCCGTGCCTATAAATCGGCGGGCACGCAGAAGAAGGCATTCGAGATCCTCACCAAGGAGGGCGGCTCGCAACTCGACACCGCGGCCGTCGCCGCGTTCGTTGGTTGCTACTCCTCGCGCCGCTCGGTCGCCTGGTGGGCGCTTGCGAGCACCATCCCGCAACGGATCCTCGAAGGGCTGCGGACAATCCCCTCGACCATCGGCATCGGCTCAGGCGCGGCCACGATCCTGCCGGCGATCGGCGCGGCGGGCCTGCTCACGCTGTCCCACGGTTTACGTGAGAATACGCTTGCCGAACAGCGCCAAGGCGCAGCGGTGACGGTTGCGCAACAGGCGCCCGCGACGTTGAGCACGAAGGGCGCGCCAACGACGGGAGGAGCGCCAACGACGGGGGCGGGTGCGCACGGCGGCGGGCAGATCGGAAGCGCGGTGAGATCTGTACGGGGCTCCGCGCAAAGTCGCCAGCCCAACGTGCCCGGGCGGGCATCCGCGGGAGCGCCCGGGGTTTCGAACACGGCCAAGCCGGGGCCGAGCGCCAGCGGGCCGAGCACGACCGGGGGCGCATCTCCACCCGGTGCGAGCGCTCCACCCGCGCCACCTAGAGGCAGTGTGCCCGTCCCGAATCCTCCCGAGCCGACGCCTCCGGTCAGCAGCATCCCGGTGGTGTCCAACCCGCCGGTGTCGGCGCCCAGCGCGCCGGTCGTATCCACTCCGCCGGTGTCACTCCCGAGCGTGAGCACCCCCGTCGTCACGGTCGGCGGGGTCACAGTGCCGAGCGTGACGGTCCCGAGCGTGACGGCGCCCAGTGTGACTGTTCCGAGTGTGTCTGTCCCGAAAGTCTGAGCGGCTGCTGCGGATTGGCCGCAGTGGCCGCTCAGACGGAGTGCCTCGAGCGGATTTGCCCCGGAGCCTGAGCGGATTGCTATCGGCGCTTGGCGCCGCGGGCGAGCGTCTCGGCGAGCCGTCCACCCACGGCAAGCGCGCCCTCGGGAGACTCGAAGACGAACTCCACCCGCAGTTTCCGGCCAGACATGGCGCGAACCATCACCTCCTCGCCCACCGCGTCGCCCCATACCCGCGCGATGTTCATCGCCGTCGTGTCCTGCTCGAGGTCATTGACGGCGGACACGGGATTGTTATGGGTAGGCGCGGCGCCGTTGGAGGACGCAGGGTTGCTGGGGGTAGACGCGGCGCCGTTGGGGGTTGGCGCAGAGCCGTGGGAGGCAGGCCAGGTGCCGTTGGGGGCGGACTCGAAGGTGTTGCTCTCGCGGGCAAGAGCCTCCAGGATGCGCACCGACCATCCCTCGGCGACGGTCCTGTCAGCCAGCTCTCTGCGTATTTTCAAATCCTTTGCTCCCAGCAGCGCGCGTCCGTGACCCTCGGTCAAATCTCCCCTCTCCATTAACTCCAAAATCTCCTCAGACAAACCCAATAGACGTATGAGATTCGATACAGCAACTCGGCTACGCCCCACGCGACGCCCGACCTGCTCGATGGTTAAACCCAACTCCTTGACGAGCATCGCACAAGCTCTTGCCTCCTCCACGGGATTCAAATCCTCACGTGCCATGTTCTCGATCAGCGCCGCCTCGAGTGCCAAAGAATCGTCATACGGGCAGACCAATCCGGGAATTGTCTGCAAGCCCGCGAGCTGGGCCGCGCGCCAACGTCGCTCGCCCGCGATCAGCTCATAGGAGCCGTCCGGCCCGGAACGCACGAGTACCGGTTGCAGAACCCCGCGCTCGCGCAAGGAGCTCGCCAATTTCTGGAGTGTCTCCTCGTCAAAATAACGGCGCGTCTGTAAGAGGTTCGGCTCGATCAGCCCGATCGGTAGCTCGCGTAGCTGTGGTTTTTGCTCATTTGATTGGTCCATACCCCCTATTCCGACGAGCCTCGGCTAACGGGACAGCGGACTACATACGGCTCGCCGTCGCGCTCGAAGTCGAGGAGGCGCATGCGCGACTCGGGCGGCATAATTTAGCCGTGCCCCCATCCCAGAGCAGCAAGAGCAGCGCGCAGACAGACGCCGGGGCGCGCGAGATCCGCGAGTTGCCGGCGGGTGAGACGCAGCTCGCTCACCAGGCGATACGCGCGCTACGACCGGCTTATGCGGACGAGCGGGAGTTCGTCGAGCACGTCGATGGCGTGCTGCGCCCTGGCGGCTACAGATTGGCGGGTGCGATCCTCCCGGGCCGCGAGCAGGCCGTGGCGGTGGCCGGCTTTCGCACCGGCGAGAACCTGGCGTGGGGTCATTTCCTCTACGTCGATGATCTCTCAACCGCGCCCGACGCGCGGCGCCAAGGCCACGCGGGAGCGCTACTTGGCTGGCTGTTGGAGGAGGGCCGCCGGCTCGGATGCAGCCAGTTCCATCTGGACTCGGGGACCGGCCCGGAGCGATTCGACGCGCACCGGCTCTACCACAACCACGGGCTCGCGATCTACTCGCATCACTTTGCGCGGGGGTTGTGACCCGCGGGGCTGCTTTGCGCAGGGGCGGAGGCTGCTTCGCGCGGGGGTTGTAGCCGGGGCGCGCGGGGCTACGGAGTGAGGCGGTTGGGGCCGCGGTAGAGGAAGGTGACCTCTCTCACGTTCTCCTGGTTGAGCAATTGCATCAAGAGACGCGTCAGGCCGAAGCCGAAGCCACCGTGCGGCGGGGCGCCGTAGCGGAAGAAGTTCAGGTAGTACTGGATCGGGCCCGTCTCGACGCCCTTGTCGGCCGCCTGGGCCAGCAATTGCTCGTAGCGGTGCTCGCGCTGGGCGCCCGTCGTCAACTCGATCCCTCTCCACAACAAATCAAAGCTGCGCGTGAGAGTTGGATCGTCGGGGTGGCGCATGTGGTAGAAGGGCCGCACCGTCGTCGGGTAGTCGGTCACGAACGCGAACTCGTGGCCGTGGCGCTCCTTGATCAGCGCGCTCAGGGCGCGCTCTGACGGGGGGTCCAGGTCGTGCGCGGGTCCAGGAACCGCGTCGTGGCCCGCCTCGCGCAGCAGGTCCTTTGCCTCTTCCAAGGTCACACGCGGGAAGGGGAGCGCCGGCACGATCACCTCAGTGTCAAAGGTCTGTTCGATCGCCTCTCCGTGCGCGGTCTTGATCGCGCCAAGCACGTGCGCGAGCCATGCCTCCTCGAAGGCCATCACGTCCTCGTGTGACTCCACCCAGGAGAGCTCGACGTCGACTGACGTGAACTCCGTGTCGTGGCGTGAGGTGAACGACGGGTTGGCGCGGAACACGGGGCCGACCTCGAAGACCTTGCCGAAGCCAGCGGCCATCGCCATCTGCTTGTAGAACTGCGGCGACTGCGCGAGGTATGCCTGCCCGTCGAAGTACTCGACCTTGAACAGCTCGGCGCCGGACTCGCTGGCGGAGCCCATCAGCTTCGGCGTGTGGATCTCGATGAAGCCGTTTTTGCTCCAGTAGTCGCGCATCGCGTGCTCGACTGTCGTTTGCACCTCGAAGATCAGCCTGCGGTCGGGGCGGCGCAGGTCGATGTAGCGCCAGTCGATCCGCTTGTCCAGGGCGGAGTCCGGCGCGATCGGCACCTCGGGCTCAGCCGGAGAGTCGACCTCGATGCCCTCCAGCTGCAGCTCGACGCCACCGAGCTTGACCCGCTCGTCGGCGACCACCGTCCCCGTCAGCGTCACCGCGGACTCGACGCTCAGGCTCGAGATCTGCTCGTTGAGCTCCGTGGGGGGGTCGTCCTTGCCGAGCACCGCCTGCGCCAGTCCCGATTCGTCGCGCACGACCACGAACTGCACGCGCTTCTGGTCGCGCACAGCCTGCGCCCAGCCGCGGATCGTGACCTGCTCGCCGACGTGCGAGGGCAGCTCGGAGATGAGGGTGCGCGCCATGCAAGGGACCCTATCCAAGGCGGCTATTTCGCGGCCTGTCCCGTCTACTCAGCGGCCTGCACCGCCAGCTCGACCTCGACTGCGAACTCCTCGGCCTCGACCGTCTCGATGCGCTCGATCGTCCCCGCCTCGAGCAGGTCGTCTTCCCCCAGCTCCAGCGCGCTCAGCCGCTCCGCCGTGTCGCGCACGACCACCCGGCTGACGGGCGCGCGCATCTTCACCTGTGCCTGCGACTTGGCCTTGCGCACCTCGCGCAGCACGTCCGCGGTGATCTCCAGCGCGGTGTCCTCGCGCATGCGCTGGTCGCGTTCGGGAGCTACGCCGAGCGCCAGCAGCTCGCCAGCGTCCGGCCAGGGCGCGCGGTGCACCGACCCCTGCTGCCACCACGACCACACCTCCTCGCAGACGAACGGCAGGAACGGGGCGAGGAGCCGCTGGAAACTCGACAGCGACAGGCGCAGCGCGCGGCTGACCGAGGCGCTGATCTCGGGGTCCGGGTCGTAGCGGCGGCCCTTGACGAGCTCCAGGTAGTAGTCACAGAACCACCAGAAAAATGTCTCGGAGCGCTCGAGCGCGCGCGCGTAGTCGTAGCTCTCGAAGCAGCTCGTCGCGTCCGCCACGACCGCTCCCATGCGCGCGATCAGCGCGCGGTCGAGGGGATGGGATAGCTCTCCCGCCGCCGGCAGGTCGGCGAGCGCGAACTTCGACGCGTTCAGCAGCTTCACCGCCAAGCGCCTGCCCACCTTCATCTGCTGAGGGTCGAATGCCGTGTCGGTGCCCGGCCTCCCGCTCGCCGCCCAGTAGCGCACAGCGTCCGCGCCGTACTCCTCGAGCAGGTGCATCGGCGTGAGGGCGTTGCCCTTGGACTTGGACATCTTCTTGCGGTCCGGATCGAGCACCCAACCGGAGATCGCGGCGTTCTGCCACGGCAGCTTGCCCTCGTCGAGATGCGAGCGCAGGATCGTCGAGAACAGCCAGGTACGGATGATGTCGTGCGCCTGCGGGCGCAGATCCATCGGAAAGACCTTCGCGAAGAGTGACTCGTCCTCGCCCGCATTGCCGGCGATCTGCGGCGTGAGCGAGGAGGTCGCCCAAGTGTCCATCACGTCAGGGTCCCCCGCGAAGCCGCCTGGCTGCCCGCGCTGAGAAGACTCATAGCCCTCGGGCACGTCGGTCGAGGGGTCGACCGGGAGCTGCTTCTCGCGCGCGGGTATCGGATGGTCGTGCAGAACCGCGCCGTTCGCATCGAGCGGGTACCACAGTGGGAACGGCACGCCGAAGAAGCGCTGTCGGCTCACACACCAATCCCCCGTCAGCCCGTTGACCCAGTCCTCGAAGCGTGCGCGCATATACGGCGGGTGCCACTGCAGCTCCTGTCCGCGCGCGATCAGCGCCTCGCGATGCTCGATCGTGCGAATGAACCACTGGCGGCTGGTCACTATCTCGACCGGGCGCTCGCCCTTCTCGAAGAACTTCACCGCGCGCGTCACCGGCGTCGGCTCGCCGACCAGCTCGCCCGACTGCGCCAGCAGCTCCACGATTCGTTTGCGCGCCTGGTTGACGGTCTTCCCGCGCAACTCGTCATAGCTCTCGCGCGCGCCCTCGAGATCCTCCGACTCCCAGCCGGGCGCCCCCCAGGGAACATCGGCGAGCCGGCCATCGAGAGCCAGCACCGAGCGCACCGGCAGGCCCAGCTCGCGCCACCACACGACGTCGGTCAGATCGCCGAAGGTGCAGACCATCACCAGACCCGTGCCCTTGTCGGGCTCGACGAGTGGGTGGGTCAACACCGGCACGCGCGTGCCGAACAGCGGCGTCAGCACCTCCGTGCCCACCAGCCCGCGCTGGCGCTCGTCGTCAGGGTGAGCCAGTAGCGCAACGCAGGCCGGGATCAGCTCCGGGCGCGTTGTCTCGATCAGCGCCTGTGTGCCATTCGGGCCGTCGGGGCCACCGTCCGCCCGCGCGAAGCACACGCGGTGCATCGCCCCCTGGCGCTCGCGGTCCTCGAGCTCGGCCTGCGCGACCGCGGTCTGGAAGTCCACGTCCCACAGTGTCGGCGCCTCCAATTGGTAGGCGCCCCCACGCGCCAGCAGCCCCAGGAATGAGCGCTGGGAGATGCGCCGCGCGAGCGGCCCGATCGTCGTGTAAGTCATCGACCAGTCGACTGACAGCCCGAGCGTGCGCCACAGCGCCTCGAACGCCTGCTCATCTGTCTCGGTCAGCGCCAGACAGAGGCTCGACGAAGTTCGGCCGCGAGACCGACACCGGCTCCTTTTCCGACGGCTCGGAGGGTGCAACGAAGTCAGGGTCGTAGGGAACCGAGGGATCGCAGCGCACGCCGAAGTGGTTCTGCACGCGGCGCTCGGTGGGCAGGCCGTTGTCGTCCCAGCCCATCGGGTAGAAGACCTCTTTGCCGCGCATCCGCTGGTAGCGAGCGAGCGCGTCTGTGTGCGTGTAGGAGAAGACGTGGCCGACGTGCAGGGAGCCTGAGACCGTCGGCGGCGGCGTGTCGATCGAGAAGACGTGCTCGCGCGGAGCGGCGCGGTCGAAGCGGTAGACGCCGTCGCGCTCCCACTCGGCGCTCCACTTCGCCTCGAGCCCGTCGAGCGTCGGACGCTCGGGGACGTTGGCGGGCTCGCTAGCGCGAGTGTTCGGCTGCGATGGGGGCAAGCCGCGGATCGTATCCGAGCCGTTGCTCGCGCTCGGCGCGATGCGCCGGACAGTAGACGCCGCGCACCGTCCCATCGGGTAGGCCATAGGCAAACCACACACCTCCGTGCCAGGGGAAGTTGAAGAAGCGCTCCGCATTCGGGCCGCCGCGCTGGCGCTCGGCGCCCCAGGCGGCGGTGACCACATCTCTGGGAATGCTCGCGCGGCAAGAGCAGCCGCCGGAGAGATAGCCGCTCGAGACGCAGCGCAGCAAACGATCCAGCCTGAGTACGGTTCCCTTTTCGGGCAGCTCCATGTCGTTCTTTTCGGACTACACGGCCGAAAGGGATCGACTCTTACGCATATCTGGACGATCGTCTTATTCTGAGAACCTCCGCACGGCTAAACCGCCATGAACGAAGGGAAGACGAAGCGATGAGAGAGCCTGATGTGTTCGTGCTCGCCGACCGCGCCCTGAATCGGGTGGTCAGCCAGATCCGTGAGGATCAATGGGAGATCGTGCTGCCCGAGAGCTTTCGCACGCGGCGCATGGATCACACCCCGACGCTGCGGGAGATCGTCAACTACCACGCCTACGACGACGCCTGGGTCCCCGACATGCTCGCCGGTCAGACGATGGCGCAGGCCGGCCCGGAGAAGTTCAAGGGCGACCTGCTCGGCGGCGACCCGCACGGCTCGTTCGCGGCAATCGTCGAGGAAGCGTGTGCCGCCGCGGAAGCATTCGAGGACCTCCACCAAACCATCCACTGCTCCTTCGGCGACTACCCGGCCCGTCACTACTTCTGGCAGATCAACCAGTTCCGCGCGCTGCGCGCGCACGACATCGCCAAGGTGATCGGCGCGGACCCCACCCTTCCGGAGGATCTCCTACAGGGCATCTGGGAGGAGCTCAGCCCAAACGCCGAGGAATGGCGCGCGATTGGCATCTTTCCAGCCGCAATCCCGGTCGCGAAGGACGCCCCGCTGCAAGAGCGATTGCTCGGTCTGACCGGCCGCGAGCCCTAGGCACGGCGCAACTCGCCAACTTCCGGGGGGTTTCTGCAGTGATGCGGGTATATGCCTTCTACAGCTTGCCTGCGTACGCGTCGAAGGGTGATTGGTGAGCCATGCCTACAGCTGAGCTGCGATCAACCAACGACGTCGCGCTGGTGCGACGCATGCGGGGTGGCGACGAGGGGGCCTTCGAGACGATCTTCCAGCGCCACCAGGCGCCGCTGCTGTCCTACTGCCGGCACACGCTCGGCAACCAGGACGAGGCCGAGGACGCGCTGCAGCAGGCTTTCATCAAAGCGCACCAGGCGCTACTCCACGGGACCGCGCCGCGCGAACTGCGCCCGTGGCTGTACACGATCGCGCGCAACTGCTGCCTGTCGGCGATCACCGCCCGGCGCCCGAGCGCTTCCTTGGAGGAGCACACGCCGGCGCTTGCAGGGCTGTCAGATCAAGTGCGCCAGCGCGAGGACCTGCGCGAGCTGGTCGCGGGGATCGGCCGCCTGCCCGAGGACCAGCGCTCAGCGCTGCTGCTGGCCGAGCTCGACGATCTCAATCATCAGGCGATCGCCACGATCGTGGGGTGCGAGGTGAGCAAGGTCAAGGCGTTGATCTACCAGGCGCGCAGCGCGCTGATCGCCGACCGTGACGCGCTGGGCACACCTTGCCAGGACATTCGCGAACAGCTCGCGGTGGCCCGTGGCGGCGAACTGCGGCGCGGCCCGTTGCGCCGGCATCTGAAGTTGTGCGTCGGCTGCCGTGACTTCCAGCTTGCTCTGGGCGCCCAGCACCAGTCGCTCGCGGCCGTGCTGCCAGTACTTCCCAGCGCGGGACTCGCGGCCGCGATCCTCGGCCACGGAGCAGCACATGCGGTTGGAGTGGCGAGCATCGGGGGAGCGGGCGCCAGCGGGGCGGGTGTGGGAGCCACGGCCGCAGGCACTGGCGGGGCGGGGATCGCCGTGAGCGGGACGGCGGCGAGCACCGCTGCCGTCGGCGCGAGCGCGGGGGCTGCGGGGGCTGGAGGCGGTACAGGTATCGGCGCGATCCTCGGTGGTGGGGTGGTCACAAAGCTCGCCGTCGGCGGCGCGGTCGTTGCTCTGGCAACAGCCGGCGCGGTGACGGCGCACAACCGAGAGGCACATGCGAGTCCGCACAAGACTCGCTCGCAACTCGCCTTCGACGGTAGGAAGGGGCGGAGAATCTCGGCGACTGACATCGCCTACTCCAGCTCGCCCTCCGCGCCGGCCGCGGGATCACCGAGCGCCCTCACGCCAGCAGGCGGCGCCCCCGCAGCCGGCGTCTCAGGCAGCGAACCGGCCGTGCAACTGTCAGGCCTCGGCGGCGCCGGTCCGCTGCTCACGCCTGTCGCAACGCTCACGCCAGGCACGTCCACACCAAGTGGTGGGCCATCCGGCAGCTCATGGCAGCCCGCGGTGGGCAGCGGACAGAGCAAAGGTGACACCGGACGCAAGTCGGGCACAAATCCAGCCGTACTTGCAAAGCGCCGCGCGGCGCTGCGTCACCGGCGGGCGCTACTTCGTCGCAGGGCATTGCTTCGCCGCAGGGCACTCCTTCGCCACAGAGCGCTCCTGCGCCGCGAGGCACTTCTTCGCCGGCGGCTTGCGGCACAGCGCGCCAAGCGCGAAGCGCTCGAACGCCGTCGCCTGGCTAAACCACAGCCTCCCACCACAACCAAACCCCCGGTGACGCCGGCGCCGATCGGCGTCCCCCATCGCAAAGGTGACTCCGCCTCTGGCTCGGGTGCGCTCGGGCAGCCCGGGACCTCCGCCAAGGAAGTCAAGGAAGCCCAAGCGAAGAAGGCAAGAGAAGCCAAAGAAGCCCGGGAAGCGAAGGAAGCCACCGAAGCGAAAGAAGCTGAGGAAGCCAAAGAAGCTAAAGAAGCCAGGGAAAAGAAAGCCAAAGAAGCCAGAGAAGCGAAGGAAGCCAGAGAAGCGAGAGAAAAGAAAGCCAAGGAAGCCAAAGAAGCGAAGGAAGCCAGGGAAACAGGGGAATCAGGTTCGAAAGCCGCCGTGGGGAAGACGAGCGCGGGCTCGGGCTCGGGCTCAGGATCTGACTCGTAAAAGACAGAAGAACAACTGCCCAACCTTTGAGGTGTACGGCAGTCATAGACGTAGATGCGCACCAAAACTCAACGGGAGGAACGCACCATGCGTCTTGGAAAACTCGGTCCGGCGACGATCGCCGCGACCTCACTGCTGGCGCTGGCTCCGGCCGCCGCCTCAGCCCACAAGCATCCGAGTCCGCTCGGGCGCTGCCGGATCAATATCGCACTATCGTCCCCGCTGGTCACCGCCGGAGAGTCGGCCGAAGTGTCCGGTCGCCTGGCATGCGGCCCTCACGCAAACGCCGCCAGTCAGCCGGTCACGCTGTACGCCCACGCTGCTGGAACTGCCGGCTTCGTGCCCGTCCAGAGCACGACCACCGAAGCCAGCGGCGCCTACAAGTTCACGACCGCGGTTGAGAACGCGAACACAACGTTCTACGTTCGCTCGCACGGCGCACAGAGCGGTCGCAGGCGACTCCGTGTCGAGGCTCAGGTGACGCTAACCGGACCGCCCGAAGGTACGCAGATCGAAACCGGCGCGCCGAACAAGGAGACGTTCAGCGGCACGGTCACTCCCGCCGCCGACGTCGGCGCGCGTGTGATCCTGCAGCGTCAGAACGCTGTGACCGGCGACGAATGGCACCGAATCGGCATCGGCCAGGTGATGGCGGGCGGGACCTATTCGATCACGCACACCTTCCGCGTCCCCGGCGACGCGAGCATTCGCGTGCTCGTGCGCAGCGACGGACTCAACATCCCGAGCCCGTCAAACGAACTCGAGTATGAGATCTCTCAGGCGCAGAACCCGAGCCTGACGATCTCGAGCTCCGCCGACCCGATCATCTACGGGCAGTCGGTGACGATCTCCGGTGTCCTCGCGGGCGCCACGACGAGCCAGCCGGTCACGCTACTGGCGCGCACCGTTCACCAGGCGGGCTTCGCCCCGGTTGCCGAGGTGAGCACGGGCGCGGGTGGCAGCTACAGCTTCCCGGCGCAGTCGCCGGTGAACAGCACGCTGTACAGGGTCAAGGGCGCCGGGCAGAAGTCCGCCGTGCTGTACGAGGGCGTGAAAAACGTCCTCACGGCCGAAGTCTCGCCGACTACCGTCCAGGCCGGAGAAGCACTGACGTTCAAAGGCACGGTCGCGCCTGACCACAGCGGGCACGTCATCTACCTCGAGCGCCAGAACGCGAACGGCACGGCATTTCACGTCGTGCAGGTCGGCCACGTCCTGCCGGGCTCTGTCTACTCGATCGTCCATCAGGTCTACGTGCCCGGGACGAAGGTCTACCGGATCGACATTCCCGGCGGACCGGACAACGGCCGCGCGGTCAGCCAGCCGTTCACGATCACAGTGACCCCGGCGCCGGCGTCCGCGCTGACACCGGAGACCCCGGGTAACACCTCGCTCCCGAGCGAAGGCCAGACGACGGGATCAGGAACCGAAACACCAGAAACACCAAGCAGCGAATAACGACCAAGGGATAGCTAGAAAGGGGCTCCGTCCAAGCGGCGGAGCCCCTTTTTGGACGTAGGTCGAATGACCAGAGCGCTGAGCGGGTACACAATCAGGGGATGCCAACGACAGAGTTGAGCCGCTCCTTCGAGGAGGGCATAGGCGGCGGAAGGCATGCCACAGCACACGATCGTCAGGTGTGGGCGTCGATCGGGAGTAGAGACCTGGGCGAGCTGAGCGCGGCGGTCGCCCGCGACACCCAGCGGCGCGGCGTCTCGTTCGAGTCGGCCGACGGAGCGCAGGGCTTTCGTATCGACCCGATCCCGCGCGTTATCGACGCCAAGGAATGGGGCGTGCTCTCGACCGGCGTGGCACAACGCGTAAGGGCACTGGAGTTGTTCGTCAGGGATGTCTATGGCGAGCGGCGGATCGTGCAAGCCGGAGTGGTACCGGCCGGAAGCCTCGACAGCGCCCAGCACTACGAGCCCAAGCTGGCGGGCATGGGTGAGGAGATCAGCTCGTGGATCACGGTCGCGGGCCTGGACGTGGTGCGCGACAGCGACGGCTCGTTCAAGGTGCTCGAGGACAATTTGAGAACGCCGTCCGGGATTGCCTACGCCGTGGCGACCCGTGAGGTTATGGGTGGGCACCTGCCACCCCCGGCCGGACTGCACGTGCGCTCGCTGGACAGCGCCTTCCAAACGCTCGGCGAAGGTCTGCGCGCCGCGGCGCCAAGCGCCGCCGGCGAGGACCCGCTGGTGGTGCTGCTGAGCGACGGGAAGCTCAACTCGGCCTTCTACGAGCACGCCGCGATCGCCAGATATCTTGGCCTACCACTTGTGCTCCATGACCAGCTCTCGGTCCGTGGGGGGCGACTGTTCGCACAACTGCCGGGCGGCGAGCAGGCGGTCGACGTGGTCTACCGGCGCACCGACGAGGACCGACTGGACGACGATCACGGCAAGCCAACCGGGATCGCCGAACTGCTGCTCGAGCCTGTGCTCAAAGGCACGCTCGCCTGTGTAAACGCCTTCGGCACAGGCGTCGCCGACGACAAGCTGCTGCACGCCTACGTCGAGGAGATGGTGCGCTTCTACCTGGGCGAGGAGCCGATTCTGCAATCGGTCCCCACCTACGACCCCTCCCAGCCGGGGGTGCTCGAGATGGTGCTCGAGCGAATCGACGAGTTGGTGATCAAGCCGCGCACCGGCCACGGTGGCCACGGCGTGGTGATCGGTCCGCACGCGCAGGCAGAGGACCTGAAGAAGACAGCAGCGGCGCTGGCAAGTGCGCCGGAGCGCTTCATCGCCCAAGAGACGGTGATGCTCTCGCGTCACCCAACCGTGACCGACGGGCATTTGGAGTTACGGCACATCGACCTGCGCCCGTTTGCGATCTCCAGCGGCGAGAGCGTTCATGTACTTCCCGGCGGCCTCACCCGCGTCGCCTTCGAGCGAGGGGCGCTCGTAGTCAACTCCTCTCAAAACGGAGGTAGCAAGGACACGTGGGTGCTGGCATGAGTAAGCCGATGATCGGTGTGACGGTCTCTGAGATTCGCGCGAAGGAAGACGCACAGCGCGTTCGCCACGGCGAGCCGACGCAGACGGAGATGACACTCGGCCTGTCCTACATGCGCGCCGTGGAGCGAGCCGGAGGATTGCCGGTCGCGCTGCCGCCGCTGCAGAGCGAGAACGTCGATCCGCTGTTGGAGCAGCTCTCTGGGTTGCTGCTGACAGGCGGACCCGACCTGGATCCAGCCTGCTACGGAGCCGAGCCTGATCCAGAGCTGGGGCCGATCGACCACGATGTGGACGTCTTTGAGATCGAGTTGTGCAGGCAGGCTGACCGTCGCGGGATGCCAATCCTCGGCATCTGCCGGGGATCGCAGGTCTTGAACGTCGCGCGTGGCGGAACCCTGTACCAACACCTACCCGATATCACCGACGGGACCATCGAGCACCGTCAGTCAGAGCCAGGGGATCGCACCACCCACGAGGTGCGCGTGTCGCCCGACAGCGGCCTGGCGCAGACGACCGGCGGCGGGCCGGTGAACGTGAACTCGTTTCACCATCAGGCGATCAAGCAGCTGGGGGTCGATCTGCGCGCAGTCGCGTGGGCCAAGGACGGAGTGATCGAGGCGGTCGAGGGCCCGGACGGACACTTCGTCCTGGGCGTTCAATGGCACGCCGAGACGCTCGTTGATGAAGCCGAGCAGCTGGCGTTGTTCGAGCGCCTGGTGGCGGCCGCCGAGCTGACCGCGCAGCAGAGCGTTAGCGAGCAGGAAGAGGAGGACTCTGGGGCCCATGCAGTCTGAGACGCTTTGTCAGACCGGCACCGGGGCGTGGTCCGACTGGGCACCCGCGGGCGTCACGCCCTGGACGGTGGGCGTCGAGGAGGAGGTGATGCTGCTCGATCCCGACGACTGGTCGCTGGCCTCGGAGGCCGACGCGGTGATGGCAAAACTGACAGGAGAGCTGGCGTCCAACACGAGCACCGAGACGCACGGCTCTGCACTGGAGCTACGGACCGACCCACACGAGAACGTGGCGGAAGGGCTGAGCCAGCTCGAGCACCTCCGCGGTGAGCTGGCGCGGGAGCTCGCGACGCTCAACTTGAAAGCCGCGGTCGCGGGACTGCACCCGTTCACCCAGTGGCAGAGCACGAAGATCTCCGAGGGAGACCGCTACCGGTTCCTGTATGGCTCGATGCGTGAGCTCGCCCGGCGCGAGCCCACTTTCGCTCTGCACGTGCACGTGGCAGTGCCCGACCCCGAGAGCGCGATGCTGGCCGCCAACCGGTTGCGCTCGCACCTGCCTCTGCTGCTGGCGCTGTCAGCTAATTCCCCCTTCTGGCAAGGCCGCGAGACGGGGCTGGCCTCGGCCCGCACTCCCCTGTTCCAGGCCTTTCCCCGTGTGGGGATACCGCGCGCGTTCAACGACTACGAGGACTACGTCTCAACAATCGACCTGCTGCTGCGCTGCGAAGCGTTTCCCGAGCCGACCTTCCTGTGGTGGGACGTTCGCCTGCAGCCGCGCTTCGGCACGATCGAGGTGCGGATCATGGACGCTCAGACGACCGTCGCCGACTCGGTCGCGCTCACCGCGCTCGTGCAAAGTTTGATCCGGCTGGAGGCACTGGAGGGCTCGGGCGCGGACCCCACGATCGACCTGCCGGAGGTGATCGCCGAGAACCGTTTCCTGGCCGCGCGCGACGGCGCCGAAGCGAGCCTGATTGATGCGCGCTCTGGGCAGCGCGCGCAGGTGCCAGACGTGCTCGAGTCGGTCCTTGCCATGTGCATCCCGCACGCCGAAGACCTCGGCTGCGTAGAGGAGCTGCAGTGGACCAGGAACCTTGCGAACACCCCGCGGCCGGTGCGCCAGCTGGACCTCGCACGAGGGCCAAATAAGCTGCCCGGTCTCGTCGAAGCGCTGTCCGCCCTGTTCTGAGCCGCAGCCTGCTCGATAGGCTGGCCCGTGGTCTTTCACCGGGTCTCCACACTCAGGACAGGGCTCACGCATGGCTGACCTAACCTCTCGCCGCCGGATCTCCACGCCACGGGCCGTGCTCGCGGTCGCGGTGCTGGGGAGCTTCATGGCGTTCGTCGACGCGACGATCGTCAACATCGCGGTGCCCAACATCGCCCAGCATTTCTCGAGCTCGCGCCTGTCGAGCGTCTCGTGGGTACTGAACGCCTACAACATCGTGTTCGCCGCGTTCCTCGTCGGCGGCGGTCAGCTCGCCGATCTGCTCGGTCGCCGGAGGGTCTTCTCCACGGCCCTACTCCTATTCACGCTGGCGTCCGCCGTGTGCGCGGTGGCGCCATCGCTTGACGTGCTGATCGCCGCCCGCATCGTCCAGGCGGCGGGCGCCGCGGCGCTGGTGCCCAGCTCGCTGGCGATCGTGCTCGAGTCGCGCGAGGAGCGCGAGCGTATGCACGCCGTGGCACTGTGGGCGGCGGTAGCGGCACTGGCTGCCGGCATCGGCCCGCCGCTCGGCGGTCTCTTGATCACGGCCTCGAGCTGGCGGCTGGTGTTCCTGGTGAACATTCCCGTGGGTCTGCTCGCGTTCTTCCTCGCCCGGCGGGTACTGGTCGAGAGCCGGGCGCCCGGGCGTCGGCACATGCCGGACTTGCTGGGCGGGGTTGTGCTGGCGCTGGCGATCGCCTCGCTCGTGCTGGCGGTCGTCAAGGGGCAGGAATGGGGCTGGGGTGGCGGTCGCGTGATTGGGACGTTCCTCGCGGCCCTATTACTGGGCGTGTATTTCGTGCTGCGCTCGAGTCGCCACCGCGCGCCGGTGATCGATCTCTCGCTGCTGAGGATTCGCGCGTTCGCGCTGTCCAACGGCGTGACGGTCGTGATGGCGAGCGGCTTCTATGCCTACACGCTGTGCAACGTCCTGTTCCTGACGAGCGTCTGGCGCTACTCGATCCTCACCGCAGGCCTGGCATTGACACCGGGGCCGTTCACGGCGATGGCGGTCGCCGGGCCGGCCAGTCGCCTCGTCGAACGGGTTGGCCACCGTCCGATCGTGGTCCCCGGCGCGCTGGTCTGGGCGGGCGGCATGGCCTGGTTCGCCTCACGGCTCGGCGTAGCGCCCGACTTCCTCGGCGGGTGGCTGCCCGGGATGGTGATCCTCGGCGTCGGAGCCGGGCTGACGTTCCCGACGCTGAGCGGCGCCGCCGTCGGCTCGGTGCCCGGCCCGCGGTTCGCCGTGGCAACATCGTTGAACTCGGTCGCGCGTCAGGTGGGCGCCGCGCTCGGGGTGGCGATCCTGATCGCGATCCTCGGAAACCCGACGCCCCTGCAGGCTCTGCATGCGTTCGAGCACGGCTGGCTGTTCGCCGGCGCATGCTTTCTGGCCGGCTCGCTGGCGTGTCTGGGCCTGGTCGTGGCGCGCCCGAGCGCGGTTCAGGAGAGCGAGAACGCCCGCGTCTTTACTGATGAAGAGAGACCTGACGGACAGCCGGACATACCGTCGCTGCCGAGCCTCGCGGAGTCCGAGGCTGAGCAGGCGGCGATTTCACCCCAGACCGTGGCGGAGTTCCTGTGCAACGTCCCCGTGTTTGCCGGGCTCTCGGCGGAGATGCTCGAGCGGGTTGGAGAGCTCGCAAGTGAAGAGAGCCTGCGCCGTGGAGAATGGCTGTTCCGGGAGGGCGAGCCCGCGGATGGGGTGTACGTCGTGCGTGTCGGTCACTTGGAGGTCGTGCAAACCGCGCAAGCGGGGCAGGATGGCCCAGGGTCCGAGACGATCAACACGCTGACGAGAGGAGCTGTGTTGGGAGAGCTGGCGCTGCTGAGCGAGACGGTGCGCAGCGCCTCGATTCGCGCGCTGCGCGACACGGAGCTGTTGAAGATCGAGAAGGCTCACTTCGACTCACTGCTGCGAGCGGAGCCCGAGCTAGCATTGAGCTTGACGCGCGTGCTGAGCGCCCAACTGCAGGCCAGCCGCGCGATCCCGGTGGCCCGGCGTGCACGACCGGTGACGATCGCCTTGCGCGCAATCGGGCCCGACATCCCGCTGCTTGACTTGGCTGATGAGTTGAGCCGGGCGATGTGTGAGTGGGGAAATGTCGCTGTTGTGTATCCGGGGGAGCTCGGCGCGACGAGCGGCGAGGCCGGCTCACGCGCGCAGGCAGCCGGTGGCGGTGAGAACCGCGCGCAGGCAAGCGCGCGGTTCGGCCCCGTGATCGAGCGCTGTGAGCTCGATCACGACCAGGTGATCATGGTGTGCGGCACCGTCGATTCCCACGCCGGTGAGTACCCAGGCGCGTGGGAGGAGTTCTGTATCTCGCGCGCCGATCGCGTACTCGCGGTTGTGAGCGGAACGACAGGTCCGGAGCAGCTCGCCGGTCTTGCGGGCGAGGATGGGCCACTGACCGCGCTGCGCGGGTGCGATCTTGTCGGCTACGGAATCCGGCCGGGCTCGGGCGACCTGGCCGAGTGGATCGAGCGACTGGCGCCGACGAGCACGTTTGCGATCTCCGTCGATGGCGAGCGCCGTGGCGACATCGAGCGCATGGCACGTCGACTAGCCGGGAGGTCAGTGGGCGTAGTGCTGAGTGGCGGCGGCGCAAGGGCATTTGCCCACCTCGGCGTGATCGACGTCCTGTTGGACGCGGGGATGCTCGTCGACCGCGTCGGCGGTGTGAGCATGGGAGCGTTCATCGGCGGCCTGCTGGCCGCCGGCCACGACAGCGCAGCGATCGACGCCTGCTGTTATGAGGAGTGGGTACGGCGTAACCCGATCAACGACTACACATTGCCCCGCAGCGCGCTGATCAAAGGCCACAAGGCTGAGGCGATGCTCGAGCGCGCATTCGGGGATGTGCGACTGGAGGAGCTCGCCCGAGTGTTCTACTGCGCGAGCGTCAACCTGCGCGGCAACCGGCTGGTGATCGACCGCGACGGCCCGATGGTGGAGGCAATCGGCGCCAGCATCTCACTACCCCTGATCGCACCGCCGATGCGTCGCGAGCGGGAACTGCTGATCGACGGTTCGCTGCTCGACAACCTGCCGCTGGAGCCAATGAGCGCCAGCGGCGAAGGACCCGTCTTGGCGATCGACATCAAGGGCGGCGAGGAGCGTCCGAGGCGGGTGGAGACTCCATCGCCGGGGGATCTGTCGCCAGGCGACTCGTCCACGAGCGAGCGACCATCGCAGAGCGACCGTCCCGCGCGCCTGCCGTCGCTGCCGGAGACGATGGCGCGTATCGCGCTGCTCTCGAGCGCCAACACCGACGAGGCCGCACGCCGGCACGCAGACATGACAATCCGCGTACGGGTGCAAGGCGTCGGTCTTTTGGAGTTTCACCAGATCGACGAGGCGCGTGCGGCTGGACGGCGAGCCGCAGAGTCAGCGCTACAGGATGCGCCTGAGTGGCTGTTGCGCGGTGGCGGCAGGACATCGCGCCTGTCTGGGCGGCGCACCGTCGTGCGGGTCTAAGGCGTGGGTCAGGACGCCATGGCTGCGTCGGTCAGGGCGCCTTCGCCAAGTAGTGGTGCCCTGTGGTGACCTCGACGTGATGGTGAGTGACTAGGTTCGTCACGGCCACCTTGTCGCGGGTGACCTTGATCAGCGTGCCGTTGCAGAGGTCCTCGGTCAGCCATTCGGTCCCCTGCACTGCCCCGGCGGCGTAGTTGCCCTTGGTGGAGAATTTGCCGTGCGCGTTGGCCCACAGTTTGCGCACAACATGGCTGCCCGACGCGGCGGTCTGCGCACGCACGGTTCCGGCACGGGCGATGTGGCTGCGCTCCCGCTTAGTCGGGCAGACAGAGAAGTTACCTCCGGTCAATTCAGCCACAACGACCCCGTTGGCCCGTTGCCTGAGGATGAACTCGCCACTGAAAAACTCGCCGGTCTGGGTCTTGCCGCCGGGCAGCGCCGTGGTCACGCTCACGGTTCCGTTCGTCGCTTCGATGACCGACCCGAACGGAACCTGTTGCAACGACGACAGCGGCACGAATTTGCTCGTTCCCGGCAACTTCACGAGCACGGTTCCGGAAACCGGCGCCACGTTGCCGGTATGCGCGAGCACCGGGGGTGGCACAGACACGATCAGAGGAGTGATCGTCACTGGCCCGATCGAAGTCAAGACACTCGAGATTTTTGCGATCGGTTCGCCGCCTCCGCCTTTGCCTTTAGCTGCTGGAGGAACTTCTTCATAACAGACCCATGAATAAGCGGTGTTCGGTTCGTCCGCGTAAGCGAAGGACGCAATGCCCGGATATTCCCTGAGGCATGCCCCGTTCATGCTTGGGGATCCCGAGCCAGTGGTCGCGATCAGCACTTCGTGACCGCCTTTTTCGACACAGGCCCAGTTTTCATAGGCGTAGCCTTCGCCGTTGGTCGTGCCTTTGTGCAGTGCCACACGTTCGTAACCGAGGCTCTGGCAATACTGTTCCAGACCCAGACCCCCGAGCTTTTTCGGCGGCACGTACACATACTTGTATTCGTCGCCTGGCGTGATACTCGATGTCCCATGCGGCGTGGTCACGGTCACGTTCGCGACGCCGAGAGCGCCGGCCGGGGCCGTAGCCGTGATCTCTTTGCCGGAATCAACGGTTACGCTCGTGGCGGGATTGGCTCCAAAGCGAACCTCCGCACCCGGTAGGAATTCAGTGCCGATGATGGTCACTTCCGTGCCACCCAATTCGGTGCCGTAAGTTGGGGCGATCTCGCCAATCGTCGGTTGGCTAGGGGTCGTGTAGGTGAACTCGTTGGTCGCTTCGGCAGGTGAGATGCCAGCCTGGTTCGTGACGATCACGGGCAGTTTGCTGCCGCTCCCAGCCGGACTTGTCGCCGTGATTTCGCTCGCCGAGTTGACCGTCACGTTCAGCGCGGGTTTAGATTCGAATTCGACACTGGCGCCTTCGGCAAAACCGCTGCCGTGAATCGTCACTTCGGTGCTGCCTGCTTCAGAGCCGGTTTCAGGACTGATAGAAGTCACCTTCGGGGTGATAGTGCGAGCGAGCTCGGCTATCGCGTGAGAGCTCTGGCCAGCGACGTAGACGTTGGTGCCGTCGGGGCTGACCGTGACACGGCGTGCTTCTCCGAGGCCGGTCAGTTCATCAAATCCAGCCCCACAGCCACTGGGCTTAGAGGTAACGCATTCGTAGGGACTTTCCAGCTGCTCGAGTTCCCCTTCATTCGATTCGCGAGCAAACGCCACCTCGGCATCGTCAGTTGAGCCGCTTGCATAGAGATTCTTGCCGTCCGGGCCGATCGCGACCCCGAGTGCCCCTTCGATGCCCTTGGCTGGTGAGCACCTCGACGTTTGTCCTGTTATCGCTTCAGTCGTCACACATGCATTGGGCGTCTGATTCTGCGTGAGACCACCGGTGGAGACGTTGCGAGTCAGCTCGATGACCGCATTGTCCTTGTAGGAGTTTGTGTAAACGTTCTTGCCGTCCGGACTGATCACGAGATCCTCGGGCCCATCGATCGCGGCGCCAAAGAGACATGAGGTGTTGGCTTCGCTGATGCAGGCTTCCGTCGTGGGAAGCTGCGTGAGCGCGCCGCCCGCTTCGCGTTTGAAGGAGGCGATCGCGCCTGCACCTTCCTCACCGCCCGCCGCTACATATACATCTTCGCCTCCCGGACTCACGACGACACCGATCGCGTGTTCGAGCCCGATGGCGTTGGTCGTGCCGCATTCGCTTAGCGACGTACTGCTGACACAGTTGTTCGGCGAGGCTAACTGTGTCAGTTCGCCCGTTGTCGTGTTGCGGGAGAACTCGGCGACGGCCTCGTCCGAATAGCTCGCGACGTACACGTTTTCTCCATCGGGGCTGACCGTAATGCCATAGGGCTGGTTGAGACCTTTGGCTTCGTGGTCGGCACATTCGGTGTCTGCCTTGCTTATACACCCAATCTCTGTGAGCAGTCCCGTTCCCGGATCGCGGCTGAATTCGACCAGGTTGTTGTGGCCCTGAGTGACGACGTATGCGTTCTTGCCATCCGGGCTGATCGCGATCGCGGCCGGATTCTCCATCGTCGCAACTTCCTTCGTCTCGTCTGCCGACGCGCATACGGTCGATGCGCTCGTCACGCAGCCGATGACCGTGAGCGAGCCGTTGGCCTGATTGCGCGAGTACTCGACCAGCGCGCCGTTGATCGCGACCGAGTAGACGTTGTTGTTTTCCGGGCTGACCTGTGCCTTGTAGGTGGAGCTCAGCCCCGAGGGCACCAGTGTTGTGCATGCGGGAGTCCCGCCCGCTTCTTCTTCGCTGACGCAATTGAACGACGGCAGTTGCGAGAGCGTGCCACTCGGGACCTCTCGCATCGCGGTGTACGTGCCGGTGGTCCCATGACTGTCTTTGAGCGGGCCCGACCACGAAAGCCCGTCGGCGGCGACCGTGAGTGTCGCTTCGGCTTTGTAGCCGCCGCCGGTCGTACTTTCGAAGTCGAACGTGTTGCCATTCAGTTCGCCCGTGATGGTTTCCCCGCTGTTTGTGCCGGTCACCGTCGGCGAGCCTTCAGCCTCGGTCAGCGTGTCCGTGGCCGGGAAGTCGGCCCCCGCGCACGAGCCGGTTTCACAGTGGTAGACAGCCGACCATGTGCCGGTCAGGTTGAGTGCCGCCGAGGCCGAGGCGCAGCTCACCAGGCTCAGTAGTGCCACGACCGCACACGTCGTGACCCGTCGGGGACAACGTCCAAGTACTCCGATGATGGTTCTTGCGGTTAGCATCGGCGCGTGACGCGTCGAGCATATATGACCGAGGGCAGCTGACGTGGGCAGAGCGGCGTGGCGAGCGCGCAAGCGGACGCTGCTTATCGCGGTGGCAATCGTGGCGGCGGGGATCGGCGTTGGCGCATACGCAACCAATCTGCTCCGACGTAGCGAGCTGCAGACGATCGATGCGAGGTTCTCGATTCGGGGCTACGCAGGGGCGCCGTCGAACATCACCTTCATAGCGATCGATCCGGCCACGTTCCAGAACTTGCACCACAATTTTCCCTTCCCGCGCAAATGGGATGCAAAGGTGATCGACCACCTGCGCGAAGCCGGAGCACGGACTATCGCGGTCGACATCGATTTCGGTCAACCGACCGAAGAAGCCCAAGACCTGGCGCTGTATGAAGCGGTCGGTCGCGCCCATGGGAAAACAGTTCTTGCGGCCACTGAAGTGGGGGCCGAGGGGAATACCGAGATCTTAGGGGGCCCGCAGAACCAGCACGAAGCGGGAACACGCATCGGCGAGGACCACCTCGTGCTCGACACCGACGGCTCGGCGAGACGCTTTGCGCGCGAATACAACCACCTCGGGAGCTTCGCCGTAGTGGTTGCGGAAGTGATGGTCGGACATCGACTTCCACGTTCGCTTTTCGAAGCGGGAACGCTGCCGATCGACTATGCCGGCCCGCCAGAAACCTTCCATTCGATCCCGTTCGCGAAGGTGTTGCACGGCGAATTCGCCCCGAGGACGGTACGAGGCAAGTTGGTGGTCGTAGGCGCCTCCGATCCGCTCCTGCAGGATGTGCACGCGACCCCAACTAGCAACGGCACAATGCCAGGTCCGGAAATCTGGGCCAATGCGATCTCCACGCTCCTGCGCGGAGTCCCACTGCGCAACGCGCCAGGATGGCTGGACCTGATCCTGATCGTGCTCATGGGATCAGTGGTCCCGTTGGGCAGTCTGCGCGTGCGCCCGCGTCGTGCGCTGGTGTCTTCGCTCGCCTTGGCGGTCGTGTTTACGATCGCCGTCCAAGTCGCATTCAACACGGGATTGATCGTCAGCTTCGTCTACCCCCTGCTGGCCCTTGCCTTCGGCACGTTGGGAACGCTCGGGGTCCTGTACATGAGTGCGACGATCGAGCGGGCTCGCGTGCACGATCTGTTCGCCCGCTTCGTGCCGGCGGATGTGGTCGACCAAGTCGTGGCAAGCACCGGCGAGGATCTGCGGCTGGGTGGGGTGCAGCGCGACTGCACGATTCTGTTCAGCGACCTGCGTGGGTTCACGAGCTTTTCCGAGACTCAATCGCCGGAGCACGTGATCGCGGTCATCAACTACTACCTGAACGAGATGACCGAGGCGATCCTCGACGCCGGGGGAACACTGATCTCTTACATGGGCGATGGAATCATGGCGGCGTTTGGCGCTCCACTGGAGCAGGATGACCACGCCGACCGAGCCCTGAGAGCGGCCAGGGAGATGCTCGGAACGCGCTTGGCACACTTCAACACGTGGCTATCCGAGCAGGGTCACGAGAGCGGATTTGCGATGGGCGTCGGGCTCAACAGCGGCCCGGTGATGGCCGGCAACGTCGGCTCCGAGCAGCGCGTCGAGTACACGACGATCGGCGACACGACGAACACCGCGTCGCGGTTGGAGGGCATGACGAAGGGCTCAGGACACATGCTGTTCGTCGCTGAGACGACCAGAGAACGAATGAAAGCTCAACCCGAGAACCTTCTCCTCGTCGGGGAGCTCGAGGTCCGCGGGCGGGTGGAGCCAGTGCCCGTTTGGACGATCGTCGAGCCCGGCGAAAGCACGGTCCCGGTCGGACACGTCGACGCCGAGGATGTGCCGACCGGCCCAGCCGGCGACAGCTAAGGCACCAATACGAGCTTGCGGTGTGAGCCGGCGGCGAGGCGGTCCCAGGCTTCGCCGACCTGCTCCAGCGGGATGCGATCGACGTCCACCACAATCTCTCCGCGCGCCGCCGCCGCCGCCAGCTTCCCGTAAGCCTCGCGCTTGACCTCAGGCGGGGCGGCGAAGTTGGTGTGGCCCATCAGCACCAGCATTTTTCCGCGGATCGGCGCCGAGGGAACCGTCGCCTCCGCGCCGGCGCCCGCCCCGATCTGCACGATACGCGCGCCGAAGCTCGCGGCGTTTACTGCTGCGACGAACGGCTCGCCGAACAGCGGGTCGATCACGACGTCGATGCGGCCGTCGGCCGTCGTCGAGAACGCGGCCGGAAGATCATCGGACTCGCCCAGGCGGACGGCGGCATCCGCGCCGAGCGCGAGGCAGCGCTCCAACCCTTCGGCAGAGCGAGCCACGGCAACTACACGCGCCGCGCCGAGCAGCTTTGCGGCCTGCACCGCGATCTGCCCCAGAACGCCGCTGGCACCGAGTACGAGCACATGCTCCCCTGGCTGCAATTTGGCGCGCCAGGTGAGCGCGAGCCACGCTGCCAGACCCGAGATCCCGAGTGCGACGGCGACGCCCTCGTCGAGCCCGTCGTGCAATGAATACGTGGACGCGGGGTCGACGAGGGCCCGCTCGGCCATCGAGCCGAAGGGTGCGATCGGCGCGTCGAAATAGACGCGCTCGCCGTCCAGCAGGCCGACTCCCTCGCGCCCAGCGACGGAGGGTAGCGGTGGCTTACCGGCGTAGAAGCGGCCCGCGCAAATCGCGACGTCCACAGGGTTGAGCCCGGCGGCGAGCACTTCCACGATCGCCTGATCGGCGCCGGCCACGGGCTCCTCGAACTCACCGGGACTCGGCACTCCATACTCGCGCAAAACGGCGGCTTTCACAAAATCATTCCTTTCGGTTACTCAGGCGAAGAGAACCATCGAGGCGGGAAGTTTCTCCAGCCAGGAGCTCCTTCAGGGCCGCACGAACGTATCCGGATCGGGGCCGATACGAGTACCCGCGTCGAGCTCCCTGACCGCCTCCATCTCGGCGTCGGAGAGCTCGAAGTCAAAGACGTCGAAGTTCTCCTCGATGCGCTCGGGTGTGACCGACTTGGGGATGACCACATTGCCGAGCTGCAGATGCCAGCGGATGATGGTCTGCGCCGGGGTCTTTGAGTGGGCGTTGGCGATCTCGACGATCACCGGGTCCTCGAGCTCGAGGCCCTGACCCAGCGGGCTCCACGCCTCAGTGACGATGTCGAGCTCCTGATGCTCGTGGCGCAGGCCGGTCTGCTGGAAGTGCGGGTGCAACTCGACCTGGTTGATCGCCGGCGTGACGCCGGTCTCCTTGATGATGCGCTCGAGGTGCGCCGGCTGGAAGTTGGAGACGCCGATCGCTCTGACCAAGCCCTCTTCTTGAAGCTCGATGAGCGCCTGCCAGGTCTCCACGTAGAGGTCGTGGGCGGGCACTGGCCAGTGGATCAGGTACAGATCGACGTGCTGGAGCTCGAGTCGCTCGAGGCTCTTCTTGCAGGCAGCCTTGGCCTTATCTCTACCGTGATCGTCGTTGAAGCACTTGGTCGTGATGAAGATCTCGCTTCGATCCAACCCCGATGCGTGGATCGCCTGTCCGACGGCCCCCTCGTTTTTGTACGCCGCGGCGGTGTCGATATGGCGGTAGCCGACTTCCAGCGCGCGCGCCACAACCTCCTCGGTTTCCTTCGGCGGCACCTGGAAGACACCGAAGCCGAGCTGAGGAATCTCCTCGTCGGGACGAAGGGAGATGCGGGGAATTTGATCGGTAGCGCTGGTCATACGCTGGCAGTTGCCCTGGTTGAGCCTGTGCCAAACATCTAGCACCCGCACCTGGTCGGGCAACGACATGGTCGGGCTCCCCAAACGTTACCCACGACGGACTCTGCGCGTGAAGCCGCCAATGCGGGCCTCGGCGAGCGCCAGACGGGCGGCGGCGTGACCGGGCACGCCGTGAACGGCGCCACCCGGGAACGTCGCCGCGCTGCCGATGTAGAGGCCTCGAACCGGCGTGCGGTAGGGCGCAAGCGAGGGAACCGGACGAAAGATCACCTGGCGCAGCGCATAGCTGCCACCGCCCACGTCGCCCCCGACGAGGTTCGCGTTGCGTGCCTGCAGCTCAGCGGGACCGAGCACGTGGCGGGCGAGGATGCGCTCGCGAAAGCCGGGGGCGAAGCGCTCGATCTGGGCCTCCATCCGCTCGACGTGGCGAGCCTGCTCCTGCTCCCAACCGACGGAGTGAGGGCCGTGCGTGTAGGCCCAAGCGGTGTGCTTACCCACGGGCGCGCGCGAGGGGTCAGCGAGCGACTGCTGTCCGAGCAGCATGAACGGGCGCTCCGGCAGGCCGCTGTCGCGATCGACGCCATCGCTGTGCACGGTTGCCCGCAGCACCTCGGCCGCCGATCCTCCGACGTGGACGGTGCCAGCTTCGCGAGCCTCCGGCGCGGTCCAGGGAATCGCACCGTCGAGCGCCCAGTCGATCTTCAGTGTCGCGGGGCCCATGCGGTAGCGGCGAAGCGCTCGCACGTAGCGCGCCGGCAATGCGTCACCCGCAAGCGTCGCAAGCGCCCCCGGCATCACGTCGGCGATTACCAGCGGTGCGGAGAGACGCTCGCCACCTAACAGCTCCACCCCGACCACCCGGTTGCCCTCTACGGCGAGCCGCCCAACGGTCGCGCCCGTGCGCACCGTGCCGCCCAGCTCGCCAAGGTAGGCGACGAGTGCCTCGGCGAGCCTGCCTGCTCCGCCCTCTGGGCTCGGCCAGCCGACCCCGTGGCCCAGCAGGTTCATATAGGCGCCGGCAATCGCGCTGCCGCGGCTGCTCAGCGGCACGTCTGAGTGCATCGCGGAGCCGTACAGCCACGCACGCGCGCCGTCGCCTTCGAAGAGCTTCTCGCCCAGCGCCTGCGCCGAGCTCAGCAGCAGCCGCGTGAAGTCGAGAATGCCCCGCGGACCGAGGCCTGTGGTGAGGCGCAGCGAGCCCATGACGGGAGGAAAGCCGCCGAGCATCGTCTGGCGCAAGGCATCGAAGTGCGAGATGAACGGCGCGGCGAACGTCCGCCAGCGCTCACCATCGCCAGCGTGGATCTGCTCGAGGCTCGCGGCGGTGCGATCGAGGTCGCGATACAGCGCCACGGCCCTTCCATCTGGAAGCGGGTGCGCCAGGCAAGCCGCCGGGTGGATCCAGCGCAGGCCGTGGCGCTCGAGCCCCATACGGGCAAAGACGGGCGATGCCGCGCCGGCCGGGAACACCGAAGAGAAGGTGTCGTGATGGAATCCTGGGAGCGTGAGCTCCTCGGTCGCCACCGCGCCACCGGCGCGCTCGGCCGCCTCCAACACGAGCACCCGCCGCCCAGCCTGCGCGAGGGTGATCGCCGCCGCGAGCCCGTTTGGCCCGGACCCGACAACGAGGGCGTCGTGACTCATGGCCGCAAGCATAGGCCGGTCGATCGCACCGTCCGCTGGACAGAGCCGGGCCAGTGACACATAATGCGCTCGGTGCGCCACACGAGCTCGATCACGTCGCTGTCGTGGATTCCCTCGGAGGCGATCGAGGGATCGCAGCGGCTCGCCTTCGACGCCGGCATGGCCCACTACGACGATCCCCCGCCGGAAGTGCTCGAGGACCTGCAGGCGCTGCGCGATGCCGATCGCTTCCGCTTCGCCAACGTCCTAGAGGGATGGGTGGAGGTGGATGAGCGGGGGCGCATCACCGGCTACGGGCAAGGCGGCGGCGGGCTGATGGGCTCCACAACGGTCAGGCTCGGTCCGGTGGCGCGCACGTTCGAGGCGATCGGCCTGCCCGACCTCATATCCAAGCCAACCAAGGGCGAGGGCTGGGTGCGCTTCACGCAGACCGTCGGTGGGCGCACCGGCGTGCCGGCTCCGCGGCCGGTGCGGCGCAAGCCGTTCGTGCAATGGCAGGCGCCGCTGGTGTGGACGACGCTGGAGCTGACGATCCACGCCGACGGCAAGGTCAAGGGACAGATGACCGGTGCGAGCCGGTTCCCGCGGCACTGGGTCTACGACGAGGAGGGGCGCCTCTCTCACAAGTCCGGGCTCGCCGATTTCAAGGACTGGTACCGCAAGTCCTTTGGCAAGCACACCCCCTGGGGCGACACCGACTCCAAGGCGCTCGTCACCGCTGTCGAGACGGCGCTCGAGCGGACGCTCTCAGCGCAGATCATGCAGGGCGGCTCCAAGCCAGAGATCCGCAAGGTCAAGACCGGGACCGCACTGGTCACGCAGGGCGAAACCGGCTCGGAGGTGTTTCTGCTGCTCGACGGCGTGCTGCGAGTCGAGGAGAACGGCATACGCTTGGCGGAGTACGGCCCGGGCGCGCTGCTCGGCGAGCGCGCGCATCTGGACGGCGGCGCGCGGACCTCGACCCTGGTGGCCGTGACGCCATGCAGAGTGGCCTGTGTCGAGGCGGAGCAGCTCGATCGCGCGTCGCTGCAGGAGCTCTCCAAGGATCACCGCCGGACGCGCCCCGACCGGAGCTGAGCTGCTTGCGGATCAACTTCTGCGGCGTGCGCGGATCGACCCCGGCGCCCGGCATCGACTTCATCCGTTACGGCGGACACACCTCGTGTCTGGCGCTGACGCACAGCGGGGGTTCGGGCTCGGGGGGACAGCCGGGCGTGGAGAGACAGCGCCCCACGCTGATCCTCGACGCCGGGGCGGGGCTGCAAACGGTCTCCGCGGGGTTGCTCGCAGGCGCCCCGTTCGACGGCTCGATCCTGCTCACTCATCTGCACTGGGATCACGTTCTTGGGCTGCCGTTCTTCGCGTCGGGCGACAATCCGAAGTCGCGCGTCAGCGTGATACTCCCCGACCAAGAGAACGGCGAGACCGCGGACGTGGTGCTCGGCGGGATGATGTCCCCTCCCTACTTTCCGGTGAAACCGACACAGCTGCGCGGGGATTGGAGTTTTGCGACGATCGCGCCGGGCGAGCGGCAGATCGAGGGCTTCACCGTGCTCGCCCGCGAGATCCCCCACAAGGGGGGCCGCACATTCGGCTACCGGATCAGCGACGGACACTCGACGCTCGCCTATATCCCTGACCACTGCCCCACGACGCTCGGCCCGGGCGAGGACGGTTTTGGCGAGTACCACGCCACGGCGATCGAGTTGGCCAGAGATGCCGACGTGCTCGTACACGACGCTCAGCTCCTCCCCGAGGAGCTCCCCGCGGAAGCGGACTTCGGGCACTCCGCTGCCGACTACGCGGTGGCGCTCGCCAGGCGTGCGGGCACGCGCTCGGTGGTGCTGTTCCACCACCGACACGATCGCACCGACGACGCACTCGACAAGTTGGCTGGGCGGCTGGGCGGTGGATCCGCTCCCGAGGTAAGCGTTGCCCGTGAGGGCTCAGTGCTTGATTTGTAGTTTGAATATTACTTTTTGTAGTGCCCCGGCCAGTCCCGATAGGCAATCCGACTTATATCTCTGATTTGCCCGTGAGTGCCCCACTCATTTGCGCCCAGACGCGAGAGCGGTTGTAGTCGATCGATCGCCGGGCGGCCGTTCTCGAGTACCTCCTCATCCACGACCGCGTGCACGACGCGACCCATCACAACTGTCCCCAGTCCGAAGTTCAGTGTCGTGTGCAGCGTGCACTCCAATGCCACGGGGGAGCGCGCGACACGAGGTGGGGTAACGCGCAGGCTTGGCTCGCGCTCGATTCCCACCGCGTCGAACTCACTCACCTCGGCGGGAAAATCGGTGCCCGTCGCATTTATCTCTGCGAATAATTTCTCGGGCGCCAAGCAAACGACGAACTCGCGCGTCTGCTCGACGTTTAACAGTGAATCCTTGCGCCCCACCGAGGTGAACTGCACGATCGGTGGGTCCACTGAGGAGACGGTGAAGAAAGAGTGCGGCGCGAGGTTGTCGATCCCGCCAGGCGAGCGGGTGGAGACCCAGGCGATCGGCCGGGGCACGACCACGGAGGTGAGGAAGGAGTAGAAGGCGCCCGTTCCAAGCGCGGCGGGGTCCATGTCGACGCGGGCCATTCCCGGGAGTATGACCGGCGCGGGACACCCCATACAAGGTTCGAGACCTCTTGGGAGAGCTCGAGCGTGCAGATGGCTTGGCCCTTAGACTGCGGCGCATGGGGAGCTTGGACCGTTCCGCGCTGGGTCGTGTCGCGTGAGTCGTGCCCAGTTGGGTCGTGCGGCGGGACTTGCCTACCGGGAGGCCGGGGAGCTCGAACGACCGCGTGGTCCTACTGGTACACGGCTACCCGGAGTCCTCGTACATGTGGCATGAGACGCTGCCCGCATTGGCGGACGCCGGCTGGCGGGCGCTGGCACCGGACCTGCCCGGCTATGGCGACTCCGAGCCGGAGACAGGGACGGGGGCCGGTACATGGGAGCGACACGTCGAGGCGCTCGAGCGCTTTGTGAGAGAGCTCGATCTCGGCCCGGTCGTGCTCGTGACCCACGACTGGGGCGTGATGATCGGGCTGCGTTGGGCCTGCGATCACCCGGGCGCGGTCAACGCCCTGGCGATCTCTGACGGCGGCTTCTTCGCGGACCGGCGCTGGCACGATCTGGCAAATGTGATGCGTACCCCAGGAGACGGCGAGCAGCTGATTCGCGCCTACACGCGCGAGGGTTTTCACGGGGCGATGCGCGCTTTCTCAAGCGGGATGAGCGAGCAGGCGCTCGACGAGTATTGGAAGGGCTTCGCCGACGACACACGACGTCTCGCACACCTCGAGCTGTACCGCTCGGGCGACTTCGAGAAGCTTGTTCCCTATGACGGTCGCGTCGCCGGGCTCGATCTTCCGGCGCTGATCCTGTGGGGCGAAGAGGACAAATTCGCGGGCGTGAAGATGGCGCGGCGCTTCCACGAGGAGCTGCCTGGCTCGGAGCTCGTGGTGCTCAAGGGCGCCGGGCACTTCGTGTGGGATGACCAACCCGAGCGTGCCTCCCGCGCGCTTGTCGACTTCCTGGCGCGGCGCGCCTGAGCCCCAGTGACTAACCCGCGCTCTCGCTTGGCGCCGTGCGCGGTGGGAGCGATGGCTCGACGCGCAGCAGCCTGGCCGGGAAGTGCGGCAGCCACCAGTTCCAGCGGCCGAACAAGGAGATCACCGCGGGCACGAGCAGCGCCCTGATCACGGTCGCGTCGAGCAGGATGCCGGCGGCCAGGCCTGTCGCGAGCACTTTGATTTCGGTCTCCGGCCCGGACGCCAGCGAGACAAACGCCAGGAACAGGATCAAGGCCGCGCTCGTGACGAGCCGTCCCGTGCGCCCGATGCCGCGGATGACAGCGGTGTCGGTCGAGCCGGTCTTGTCATACTCCTCGCGCATGCGCGCCAGGATGAAGACCTCGTAGTCCATCGACAGGCCGAAGAGGAACGCGAACACCATCAGCGGAATCCACGCGGTCACCGAGCCGGTCGCGGAGATGCCCCAGATCAGACTCGAGCCGTGGCCGCGCTGCCAGACGAGGTCGAGCACGCCCCACGCCGCGCCGACGCTGATCACGTTCAGCACGACGGCCTTCAACGGCAACAGCAGCGAGCGGAACGCGCGCGCCAGCAGGATGAACGTGATCAAGGCGATCAGCGCGATCATCAGCGGGAAGTTGCCGTAGACCGCGCTGATGAAGTCCGCGTTCTGGGCGGGCTGCCCGCCGAGGTGCACGTCCGGACCGGCCGCGTGCACGGCCGCGCGCACGCGATCGAGCGTGTCGCGGCCTTCCTGCGAAGAGGCATCGGGGGTCGCGAACGCATCCACCACGGCGGCACCCGGATGCTGCCACTGCGTCGAGTCAGGCGCGACCGCGCCATGCACGCCGGGCAGCGCCGCGAGCGCCTGGGCCACCTGTGCCGCCGAGGAGCCGCCGGTGACGAGCACCTCGTTGGGCACCAGCACGCCGGAGCCGATGCCAGATCGCTCGAGCGCGAGCAGACCTTGCTTGGCGTCGCCCTGCTTGGCGATCGTATTGACGTTCGAGATGCCCAGCTGCAAGCTGCTCGCCGCGAGCACGAGCGCCGCGAGCAGGACAGCTGCGCCGGCCGCAGCCACCCAGCGGCGACGTACGACGAGCTCCGCCCAGCGCGTCCACGAGCTGCTGGCCATCTCATCGCTGCGGCGGTGCGGCCAGTCCAGGCGCGGGCCGAGCTTGGCGAGCACCACGGGCAGCAGCGTCAGCGCGACGATCACGCTGATCAGCGGGATCAGCATGCCGCCGTAGCCAACCGACCGTAGGAAGGGAACCGGCAGCGCGACGAGCGCGAACAGGCCGATCGCGACGGTCGTTCCGCTGAACAGCACCGCGCGACCCGCCGTCTGCATCGCGCGCTCGATCGCCGCCTCGAGCTCGAGGCCGTGGGCACGCTCCTCACGCCAGCGGACGACGACGATCAGCGAGTAGTCGATCGATACGCCCAAGCCGATCAGCGCGATCAGGAACTGCACAATCGGCGAGACTTCGGTCACCGTGGTCAACCCCCAGACCACCAGGAACGTGGTCAGGATCGAGACGATCGCCATCATGATCGGCACGATCGCCAGGAACGAGCCGAACACGAAGGCGAGCACGAGCAGCGCCCCGAGGCCGCCCAGCATCGCCTCGAGCAGCACGCCGGGGCCCTTGCCGCCACCGCTCTGCACGGACAGCGCGTCAAAGCCCGTCAGGTGGACCGGCGCGCCCGCAACGGTGGCACCGGCAAGCGCCGCGGTCGCGTGTTTGGCCGCTTCCGGGTTGGCTTCGAAGGCCTGCTTCGGATCCGGCGGCGGGTACGCGACGACAAACGTCGTGCGCTTGTCGACCGAGAGAAAGGCCTGGTTATGGGTACTCGCATAGCCGGCTAGGCGCGTGCCCGGCAGCGTGCGCTGCAAGCGCGATTCGATGGCCCGCAGTTCGCTCTGGACGGCCGGGGAGTTGACCGACGTCCCACTCGGCAGCGTCACCACCGCGAGTAGCGGGTCGCCGTTGCCACCTGTGCCGTGGAAGTCGTGTGCGATCCGCTGATTGGTGACGAAGCCTTCCTTGCCGGGCACCGAGAACTTCTGTTTGAGCGATTTGGTCGCCGAGGAAGCCGAACCCATGCCGATCAGGGTCAAGACCACCCAGAAGATGACCACGGTGCGCTTATGAGCCAGAACCCAGCGAGTCAGCGGTGCCATGCAAGTCCCTTCATTCGTTTGCCGTCTTGCCCATCAGACCGCCGGGGAGGCTGGAACTCATCGTTGCGCTGGACGCGCCTGCGGTCGCTGCCAGCGCGCTGCATGCTAGGCCACCGCCGCGGGGCTGTCTTCTCGAAACGTGCGGCGTTGCTCCGCCATCTGCGTCCCTTCTATCGTTCGCAGTCAGGATGGTTTGTAGCACAAATGATGGGCGTTGCATAGAATGACTCCCATGTGGGAGGACGGCCCGATTCCGGGAGCCCTGACGATGTTTCCCGGCTATCTGCTCGCTCGCTTGGGGGAGTCCTCCAGGCGGCGGTTCCACAAGGCGCTGGAGCCTGAGGGCCTGCATCCGCGTGACTTCGGGGTGATGACGATGGTGGCGGCGCAGCCGGGCATGAGCCAGCAGTTGCTGCATGAGAAGACGATGATCGACCCGAGCTCGATGGTCGCGGTGATCGATGAGCTGGAAGCGAAGGGGTTGGCTGAGCGCCGCCCGGATCCCAACGACCGCAGAGCGCGGGCGATCTTTCTGACCGCCCGCGGCCTGCAGACGCTGGAGCGAGTGCGAGCGCTCGCCGGCGAGCTGCAACGCGAGTTCTTCGCGGCGCTCAGCGCCGAGGAGCGCGACACGCTCTTCGGCCTGCTGCGCAAGCTCGCCGGCTCGACGGAGTGAGCGGGTCGGGCGTTCACCTACCTCACTCGGCGCTCGGTGACCTCAATCCTGCCTGGTGGACCAGGAGACACTGATCTGCCCTTGCTTGCAGTGAATATTGTGTTCGGTCCCGGCCAGTCCAAACGGCTCGAAGCGACACGTAAAGCGGCCCGCTTTAGTGCTCACGCCGTAGGGCCGGCTGTAGGTGTAGTACGGCGGTACCGGGACATCGCGCGGCCAAGGCGTGTGCTCAACCGCGTGGACAACGCCGTGCGCCCGCCTGCATGAGATCCCGCCCGCCCGGATCGTCGCGGTGTACCGATCTGCCAGTTGCTCAGTGCCACAAGCGCGAGCCTCGCCGACCTGACCGTGGCTCTTGCTTCGGTGCTTGGGTTGGGAGGGCGCGGGCGCGGAGCGCGGGACTTCGACGACCATCGAGGTCGTGGCCTGTGGATTGATGGCGCCGGGAACGACCGCATAGGCGCACTCGAGCCAGCTGCTGCCGACCGGTAGTGGGCCCACGGTCACCGACTTCAGACTGGGACCACCTTCGAACACGCTGTCGATCAGATGGGGCGCGGTGCTCGCCGCGCTGTCCACGGGGCAACCCACTGACGTGTATGGCACATCAATGAGGATGACCTCCCGCGGGACTTCGCTGGTCACGGTCAGATCGAGCGCGAACCGCTTACCCGCCGTGACGGGATTTGCCAAGCTCAGGGCGAGCGAGATGTGTGGCGGACGGACTTCGATCGGCAGCGATCCCGCGGCGAAGACCGTGCCGTCCAGATCGTTCTCGTCCCCGTACCCCGTAACCCAGCCGCAGATGATGGACGCGCCCAGTTCGGTCGGTTCGAAGCTCGTGGACCCCATGAACACTCCGGCCTGGGCCGCGGTCGTCACCTCCGGCCTGAGAATCGTGGTGCCGTAGTCGTCTTCGGGCGAGGAGCCGCACGGAACGTCGGCGTTGTTGAGGGCCAGGGTGACATACCCACCGCCTTCGGTGTCATTCCCGCTGCCTTCGGTGTCGACCGTGTAGGTGATCTGCGTCGTGGCGTTCTGCACGGCTTCCGACGAGAGCCCCAGCGACATCGTGCCGGCGAGCGCCGCGCTGGGCGCCAGCACAACCAGCGTCAGGCCGCAGATGCATGCCAGCAGGAGACGCCTACCCGGGACGGGCGGGAGCGGGATGGACATCGAAGACGCGCCCAGGACGCATAAAAACTTTCTCTCCCTCATGACTGGATTCCTTTCCATTTGGTCACGTTTAGTCACATTTTGTTGCGTTTGCTCAGGGCGCAGTCGCCCCCCGTGCCCCATGTCGAGCAGAGTCGTCGTTTGACCCCCCCATGAATGGTGGATTAGGAGCAAAGGCATGTTTAATGGCAACAGTTGGGATTGCCGGCAGAGCGGCCGATCCAACCGGGAAGGAGTCCCATGAGTCAGATCGTGGCGAGCAATCGACGTATCTCCCAACGAGCGCTGTTGCCGGCGATGGCGGCGCTTGCGCTGGCTGCTTGCATGCTCGCGCTGGCGCCCGCGGCGCGGGCGGGGGAGTGGGTGCAGCGATCGTGCTCATACGGCGGTACCGAATACATCGCCCCCGAAGACTGGGAAGCGGAAGCGACATTACGGCTACGTCGGCGCGCCTCGCGACACTGCGAAAGGTATTACAACGGCGGCGGGCTCGCGGCGTATGCCGCCGGGTGAACGGCACCAAACCGGACTCGGGCACAACATGGCGATACAAGGCGCCGCGGTATGCCACGATCGCGGGCGGCGACCTAGCGTCTCGATGACGGCCCGTGACGGCGGTGCGGTGGTCGGAGCCAAGATCAAAGAACAGCCGGTCACGCTCGCTGTCTGCGAAAACCCCGGCTGCCACGGTTACAAAAAAATCTTGCCGATCACAGCCAGCGGGGCGAGCGAACTGTGGGAGACGGCGTACTGCTTCGAGAACACCGAAGGCATCTGCCCCGCCGAGGACTTCAACGAACACGAAGGCAACGGTCACGAGGCCGCAGAAGTCAACATCACAAGCGCGCAGATCGTGCTCTCCACCAGCGCCGCCCCGGCCGGCTCCGGTTTCAGCGGGACGCTGCTCGGTGGGCCCGTCACCGGCACAGGCACGCTCAACTTCAAGGCCACCGACCCCGGACCGGGTGTCTATCAGGCGCGCGCGAAGATCGACGGTCAGCAGTTGTGGGCAGCAACCCCGAACCTGAACGAAGGAAAGTGCGTCTCAACTGGCAGCCTCGAAGGAGTCCGCGCGTTCGACTACGCCCAGCCATGCCCACCCGAAACGGCCGTCCACGCGGAAATCAACACCGCCGGCCTGCCCGACGGCACGCACGCGCTCACAGTCGAAGTCGAAGACGCCGCCGGGAACGTCGCGACCGTCTACGCGGGCACGCTGAGCACCCTGAATCATCTGGTATCCACGATCCTCCAGCCGGCGCCCGCGCCGGCGCCGGTTCGCGGCCCGGCGAACGGGACGCCCGCCTCGGAAAACGCGATCCTCACAGCGCATTGGCAGGAAGCCTCTACCGCCAGCCTCAAGAGCGCCTACGGCCGTTCCCACGAGGTCACGGGCAAGCTGACCACGACGACCGGCGTCCCGATCGTCGGCGCACTGATCGAAGTAAGCCAGAAGCCGTCATCGCTAGGCGCGATGCATCCTCGCTTGCGAGCACGCACACCGGCCCGGCGGCAACTTCATGATCCACGTGCCTGGGCGATGCCTCGAGCAGCATCCAGCTCGCCTACCGCAGCCATCTCGGCGATACCCAACCGGTGGCGACACACACGCTCACCTTGCAGGTACCTGCCAGCATCCATCTGACGGTCTCACCGCACGTCAGCAGCGTCCACCACAGGATCGTCTTCACCGGCATAGTGCATGGCGCGCCGATCCCGCCGGGCGGCAAGCAGCTCCTGCTCGAGGCGCGCTCACCAGGGCTCATGGCTCCAGTTCGACACGCTCACGTCCGACGCGAGGGCCGTTACCGGGCGAGCTATCGCTTCAAGTTCGCCGGCCCCATCGGCTACCAATTTCGTGTCGTCTGCAAGCGCGAAGCGGACTTTCCATTCCTGGCCGGGGAACTCGAACATCGTGCACGTGTGGGAGCGGTGAGCCGAGCGACGTCAAACGACGAGCTCGTGGTCGAGCGCCTCGAGGTATGGAGCGAGGTAGCGGGCGACGATCTTTGTCGGCGGTGACCACGTCGGTGTGTCGCTGAGCTCGGAGTTGAACCCCTTGCCGCCGACGATCTCCGCAGTGAGATAGACAGGCTCCTCGCCGGTCAGCAGCATGCCGTGAATCACGGGGTGAAACGGCTCAGGCGTCACGGCCGCGCCAGCCAGCGCGGCGATCGACTGCGCCACGACGTCGGCCTGTTGGGCGGCGATGCCGCCGTACTTGACCGGGAAGTCCGTCGCGTCGCCGGCCGCGTAGATGTGCTCGACACCGGGCACTCGCCCATGAGCGTCGACGCGGATGAAACCGTGCTCGCCCAGCGGGATGCCGCGCACGGCGGGGCCGTAGAGCTCGGGCAGCGCGATCACCCGGTCGACCCGCAGGCGACGCTCACCGGAGGCGATCACCACCTCGCCCGGACTCGACACCTCCACATGAGGGGTGTTGATCGTCAGGATGCTTGCCCTCCCGAGCAGCTCGGCGACAGCTTTGCTCGCCGTGGAGCCGAAGACCGCCAGCGGGCTGTCCTCTGGCGTGATGATCGCCGTCGAGAGCTCGACGCCCATGTCGTATGCGCGTCCGGCGCTCATCAGCGCGAGCTCGTACAGCGGCAGCGGCCAGGCCATGCGGTCCGCCGCCACGAACGCGAGGCTGTGGATGTAGCCGCCCTCGATGTCCTGGATCAGGCCGTGCAGGGTCTCGTCCATGTGGCGATCGTCGATCGTGATCGCATGCTTGTAACGCGTGTGCACGTGCGCGCCGAGCGCCAGCACCAGCGCGTCGTACTCGATCGCCTCGCCAGTCTTGGTGTGAATCGTTTGCCGCTCGGGGTCAATCCAGTCCAGCTCGTCGCTCAGCAGCTCTGCGCCCGCGTCGCTTGCGATCCGCTGCAAGGAATAGCGGTCGGCCGTGCCGCCGGCAAACGGCTCGCGAACGGTCATCGGGCGGTAGACGAACTCTGGGTTGGGGGCGATCAGTGTCACATCTGTGCGTTCAGGAGCGAGCTTGGCGAGCGCGAGCGCGCTCTCCAAGGCGGCGACCCCGCCGCCGACGATGACGACGCGGAGCTTCTCGGGATTCAGGGTGTTGGTGGTCATGAAACGAGCCTAGGTTGCGCAGATCGCGCCGTCAGCCGAAGAAAGCCGCCGTGTGAAAGGGAAAACTACGTAGGCTCTCTGGTGGATGGCGGAGGATGCCGAGGAGCTGTGGACTGGCCACCTGCTGGATGTGGGTCGGACACTGACGAAAGAGCTCGATCAGCGGGTTGTGCTGGATCGTGTGCTGGAGACCGCGCGGGAGATCACCGGCGCGCGTTATGCCGCGCTGGGAATCTTGAACGAGCAGCGCTCTGAACTCGAGCAGTTCTTGACCTTGGGAGTGGACGAGGAGACTCAGCGTGTGATCGGAGAGTTGCCACGCGGGCGAGGGGTGCTGGGCGCCCTGATCGATAACCCACGGCCGTTGCGACTCGCGGAGGTAGGTCAGTACCCGTCGAGCTACGGGTTCCCGGCGGGACACCCGCTGATGCGCAGCTTTCTGGGTGTGCCGATCGTGATCCGCGGGGAGGTGTGGGGCAACCTGTACCTGACCGAGAAGTGCAGCGGTGAGTTCTCAGAGCAGGACGAGGAGGCGGCCGTGATCCTCGCCGATTGGGCGGCGATCGCGATCGACAACGCAAGGTTGTATGAGCGCAGCGAGCACCGCCGCGAGGAGGCGGAGAGGGCGGTTCGGGGTCTCGAGGCGACCCGCGACGTGGTCGCCGCGATTGGTGGGGAGATCTCCCTCGAGCATGTGCTGGAGCTGATCGTCAAGCGGGGACGTGTGCTCGTGGGCGCCCGGAGCGTCGTGATCATGCTGCGCGACGGCGAAGAGCTGGTCGTGCAGGCGAGCGCCGGCCATGTCCAGGAGGCACGCGGTGTGCGTTTACCGATCGCCGACTCCACATCCGGGCAGGTGCTCCAGCACCTGCGGCCGGCGCGAATCACCGACGTGGTCGCGGGGCTGCGGGTCGACCCCAGCGAGTTCGGGGTGCCCGGCGCGCAGACGGCACTGCTCGTGCCGATGGTCTACCGAAGCGTTGCCGTGGGAGTTCTGGCGGCATTCGATCGCGAGGGCAACGACGACGAGTTCAGCGAAGAGGACGAGCAGATGCTGCGCACGTTTGCCGCGAGCGCAGCGACAGCTGTGGCGCTGGCGCAGAGCGTGCAGGCCGACCGGCTGCGCAGCTCGCTGGCTGCCGCCGACGCCGAGCGGCGCCGTTGGGCGCGGGAGCTGCACGACGAGACACTGCAGAGCCTCGGTGGACTGCGGATACGTCTGTCCTCGGCGCTGCGCCGCGATGACCTGCCGCACGCGCAGGAGGCGATGCGCGAGGCGATGGCGCACCTAGAGCAAGAGATCGACAACCTGCGAGCGATCATCACCGAGCTACGCCCGGCCGCGCTGGACGAGCTCGGGCTGCGCAGCGCGATCGAGGGATTGCTCGACCGCCACCGCGAGCAGAGCGGGTTCCAGCTCGACGGCGAGCTCGAGCTGCCCGACCCCTCGGCGGGCGAGCAACGCCTCGCCGACGATCTCGAGACCACCGTTTACCGGCTCGTTCAGGAGGCGCTCACGAATGTCGCCAAGCACGCCCACGCAAACCGGGTGCGCGTCGCGGTCAGCGAGGCTGACGGGCTGCTGCGGATCGAGGTGCGGGATGACGGCGGTGGCTTTGATCCCGAGACCGCGAGCCACGGCTTTGGGTTGGCGGGAATGCAGGAGCGCGTGAGCCTGGCCGGCGGTACGCTCAGCGTCGACTCGGGCGAGCGGGGAACAGTGCTCAGCGCCCGGCTGCCCGCACACCACCGCGACACTGCCGGAGGCGACGCCGCATAGCGTCCAACCGGGGTGCCACCTGTGGGCTGATGTACTCCTCGCCACGGGCAGCCGAACGTATCGCCTGGAGCAACTCGGCGTCGGATCGCTCCGTCATCACAAACCCGACGGCGCCGGCGGCAAACGCCCGCTGCGCAAACACCGGGTCGTCCTCCATCGTCAACGCCACGACCTGGGTCGCCGGCACCCGCTCACGCAACTGGCCGATCGCTTCGACGCTCGACCCGCCGGGCATGCTCAGATCGAGCAGCAGCACCTGTGGCCGATCACCCTCCACGTGGCGCACGACAGACGCCAGGTCGTCGGCTTCGCCGACCACCTCCACGCCGTCCTCGCCATCGAGCAGCAGCCGCAGGCTGCGGCGCATCAGAGCGTGGCTGTCGGCAAGAACCACGCGGATCGGCAAGGCCGCGGAAGCGAGGGAAGCAGTCACGGCGGCGAGCGACGCCGTCGGCGCGGTTAAGGCGGGGCTCGGCGTCAGCATCATGCGGCCGAAGTTGCCCCGACGAGGAGATCTGAGTTTCGATGGCTCTCGCTACCCTCGAGCACGATCTTCAGGGCGCCGGTATTGGCGGCGTCGGCGAACGTGTCGTAGGCGGCCATCGTGTCGCTCAGGGGCAGGCGATGGGTGGCAAACAGCGACGGATCCAGGCGGCCGCTGGACACCAGTCTCATCAACTGAGGAATTGTGTTGGTGTCGACCAGCCCCGTCGTGATCGTGACATCGCGAGTCCACAGCTTCTCCAGGTGAAGCGTCGCGGGCTTGCCGTGCACGCCGATGTTCGCCACGCGTCCACCGGGGCGGATCAGCTCAGTCGCCAGCTCGAACGTGTCAGGCACACCGACCGCCTCCAACGCGACATCGGCGCCGAGGCCATCGGTGAGCTCCATGATCCGAGCGGCCGCGTTCTCGCGCCCATTGTTGATCGTCGTGTCGGCACCGAACCGCCGCGCGCTCTCCAGGCGGCTGTCGGTGAGATCGATCGACACGATCCGCCCAGGCGTATAGAGACTCGCAGTGAGAATCGCCGCGAGTCCGATCGGGCCGGCGCCGACGATTGCCACGACCTCGCCTGGTGAGATCTTGCCGTTGAGCACACCGACCTCGAACGAGGTCGGGAGGATGTCGGCGAGGAACAGGACCTGCTCGTCTGAGAGCTCATCGGGGATCTTGTAGACGGAGGTATCGGCGAACGGAACACGCGCATACTCCGCCTGCAGCCCGTCGATCAGATGGCCAAAGATCCAGCCACCGCCTCCGAGACACTGCCCATAGCGAGCTTCCTTGCAGTAGCGACAGCGCCCACAGGCGCTGACACATGACATCAGCACCCGGTCTCCGACCGCCACTGTGCTCACGCTGCCGCCGATCTCCTGCACGGTGCCTACCGCCTCATGACCAAGCACCGTGCCAGGGGTCGTCTCGGGCACATCTCCCTTGAGGATGTGCAGGTCTGACCCACAGATCGTCGAGGTGTCGATTCGTACAACGATGTCTGTCTGATCGATGATCGTCGGGTCAGCCACGGTATCCCAGCCGCGCTGGCCGGGACCGTGATAAACGAGAGCCTTCATGATTACTCCTTCTCGCTGGAGAGCAGGCCGGACAGCCACTGGGTCTTGCGGTATGGCGGCATCAGCAGCACCAGCACGATCAGCACCGCGGTTCCGACGAGATACTCAAAGAGCTCAGCGACGGTTGCGAACCCAGCGGTGAGGTTCTCACCCCACGCGATCATCGCGAAGGTAAACATCGAAAGCGCCATGCCGCTGAGCAGGATCGGCTTGCGGCGGGTGGGCAGGAACTCGCCCGCGAAGACGCTGGCCGCGATCACCACGAACACGAGCGCCTCTAGTAGGCCGATCAGTACCCAGGACGTGTTCGTTCCGGGGAACGAGGCGACGAATGTGCCCTGAAACGTCTTGGCTAGGGGAGCCGGCATCGTGCCGCTGTTATCGATCAGCTTCTCCTTGGCGGAGAAGAAGAACAAGAGCCCGAACGTGAAATAGATACTCGCGCTGATCAGCCAGTAGCTGACGCGGTCGGCGATATGGGTAATTGCGTTCTCACGAGTGCGGACTTGCGCTGGATGTTGCGCTGGATGTGTCGAGGCGACTGTTGCCATTTGGCTCCCTCTGTTGAATGGGTGCTACCTCAACCAACATAGGTTCGGCTCGCCGATCGTTCATCGGGGCTTTCTGCGCCTTCTCTTGCGGCTTTCTACTCACCGCAGCGAAAGCGCGGCTGGCCGCCCTCGTCACAGCTGCCAGTGATGGCTGACGTAGGATGCGGCCCGCGATGTCAGTAGCGGCTCCGGAGCCGCGGAATGCGGCGGCTCATCTGAGCAGAGCGCGGTGAGCGTCTCCCGCACGCACTCTGCCAGCGCGACCGGTTCGTAGCCGCCCTCGAGCATGGCGCCGAGCGGCACGTCGAGCTCCCGCGGCGAAGTCACGGACGTGGCGGGCCATCTCCGCGAAGGATGCCGCCTCCAGGCGGCAGCCCGCGAGTGGGTCGTCGCGATGGGCGTCGAAGCCGGCTGAGATCAGCACGAGATCGGGCTCGAACGCGCGAGCGACGGGAAGCACGAGGTGCTCGATCAGCGACAGCCACAGAAACTCCTCGGATCCGGCCGGGACGGGCAGGTTGATCGTGTAGCCCTCGCCGGGACCGGAGCCCAGCTCGCTCATCGGGCCGGTGCCGGGGTAGATACCGGACTGGTGGATGCGCGCGAACAGGACATCGGAGCGGCGACGAAACGCCTCGGCGGTGCCGTTGCCGTGGTGGACGTCCCAGTCGAGGATGAAGACTCGCCGGGCGCCCAACTCGCGGATCGCAAACTCAGCCGCGATCGCGACGTTGTTGAACAGGCAGAAGCCCATCGCGCGATCCGGTTCGGCGTGGTGCCCGGAGGGCCGCACTCCGCAGAAGCCCAAGCTCGCCTCGTCGAGCCACCAACGCCCTCGTCATCTCACAGGCGCCGCCCGCGGCGTGCAGCGCCGCGCGGTAGGTGGGCTCACCGACGAACGTGTCCGGGTCGATCGCGCCGCCACCGGCCAGCGCCAGCTCCTTGATCTTCTGGATGTGACGGCTGGTGTGGATCAGCTCCAGTTGGGACTCCGAGGCCGGCGGCGCCCTGCGTCGCTGCCAGCCCAGCCAGTCGCATGCGGCGAGTGCATGCTCGATCGCTTGCAGGCGTTCCGGCGTGTCCGGATGCGCCGGCATGTGCACGCGAGGATCGTGTTCCAGGCAGGCCGGGTGGCTGAAGTAGAGGCCGGCGGGAGTAGCACCATCGGCTGCTGCCATTTGGTTCCTCCTGTCGAGTGGGCACTACCTCAAGGCACTATCTCAATCAAGATAGATTTTGCCCGAGCATCCGCCATCGGGACTTTGGGCGGCTTCTGTTGCGGCTTTCTACCCCCTCGTGCTGCCCCGCGGTCGGTAGCGTGATGGGAATGGCCGACCAGGACACAGCGCCGCTCGAGGGCGAGAGCGGCGAGGCGGCACCCTCCACGGAGCCCATCCGGCTCGTGCTTGCCGACGATCACGCGGTCGTGCGCAGCGGACTGCGGATGCTGCTCGACAGCGAGAGCGAGTTCGAGGTCGTCGCCGAGGCGAGCAACATCGAAGACGCGCGGCGCTACGTGCGCGGCCACCACCCCAAGGTGCTCGTGCTCGATCTCAACATGCCCGGCGGCTCGAGCCTGGAGGCGATCCCAGAGATCCTCAAGGAGTCGCCCGGCACCGAGATCGTCGTGCTGACGATGCAGCAGGAGCCGGCGTTCGCCCGCGAGGCGCTGCGCGCCGGGGCGCTCGGCTACGTGCTGAAGGAGGCCGCCGACGATGAGCTCGTGCTGGCGGTGCGGCGCGCCGCCGCCGGCGATAGCTACCTGAACCCGAAACTGGGAGCCCGGATCGCCTCCGAGCCACCCCCCGGGCCACCGGACGATCTGTCAGAGCGCGAGGCCGACGTGCTGCGGCTGATCGCGCTGGGACATACCAACGCCGAGATCGCCGAGCAGCTGTACCTGTCAGTGCGCACCGTGGAGACTCACCGCTCGCACATCCAGCAGAAGCTCAGGCTGACTTCCCGCGCGGAGCTCGTGGGTTATGCGTTGGAGCGCGGGCTGATCAGCACCGGCGGCGAGGGCGGGTAGTCGGACAGCCGGCGGTGGTGTTGGGGCTACAAAGCTAGGTTGTTGCAGCGCTCGCAGATCTCCTCGGGGATCACACCGGCGCGCATCAGGATCGCGAAGGCCTTACAGCCCAGGCAAAGACCGAATACCGACTCCAGCGTTGCCGCGACGATCAGCAGGCCGAGCACCACGTAGGCGGCGCTCGTCAGACCGAAGCCCAGCGCCAGCACCGCGGCTGGCGGAGGCGGGTAGAGGGAGCGCGACGCAGGGTTTCCGTGGAAGCTGATCGCGGGCTCTGGGCACGAACAACGCGGCCACGGTGCGCTCGGACCCCCTTCCGAGCGCGTCGTGGTTGGCTCCGTGCGCCGTGGGCTCCGTGCGCCGTGGTTGGCTCTGGCGAGATGATCGCCACCTGCCGTAGGCTGCGTGCCCTTTACTCTGCGGAGAGTGTAGTTCTAGCGTCGCGGTGGGTGGCCTGGCAGGGCCTTGCGTGCAGGCGCCGCGAGCACGTGCACACGCACGCGCGTCTTGGCGCTCGCGTGCTCGGCGTCACCGAGATAGCTCAACAGAACCGTGTGACTGCCGCTTGAGAGTCCCGCCAGAGCGACGGTCGCAATGCCACGGGAATTCAGCGGCGTGAGCAGCACGTGACCGCCCACGGAAGCGCGCACTTCCCCCTGGGGCTTTGCTCCGTGTGAGCGGACAGCCACTTCTAGGAGCGCACCCCCGTTGGCGGTCGGCTTGCCGAGCACCTTTGCGGTGAGCGCCGTGTGTACACGCGAGAGACCGTGACAGCGCAGGCGCACCGAGAGGTTCGTGACGGGCGGCGGCACCACGACAGTGCGCGAGACGACGCTCGTGCACTTGGGGTGAGAGACCGTTGTGCGATACGTGCCAGGCACGACGTTCCAGCCGTAGTGGCCGAGCTGATCGCTGAACTCGGGGTTGATCGCGGGATCAAAGACGGCATGTTCTCCAGTGGCGGGAGCGGTGAATTTGTGGGTCGTGCCTTCACGCTGGAGCGTGACCTTTGCATGATCGAGCGGCACCCCCTTGGTCGAGCGCACGAAGCCACTGGGGTCGACCTCCTGTTCGCCTTCGGATTCGTCTTCGCCGCCGCCTTCTTCGACTTCGCAGCTCCAGGCGTTCTTGAAGTCGGCGTGCTGGTGGATGACCCCGTGCACCTGCAGGCCGTTCGCCCCGAAGATCGCCTCGGCGCCGGAGAAGCTGACCTGCAGCGCCGCGCCGCCGTCGACGATCGACCACGTGACGTCGCCTCCACTGGGCACGTGCTGGTCGACGACCTGCGTGGTGGGAGTCAGCAGATAGTTGCCTTCTTCGGTCTCGAACGTGTAGCCACGGGGGCCGTTCTGGTCGTAGACCATCACGAGCTTCTGGGTGCCCGAGTAGGAGTAGGTGGCGCCACCGTTGACACCGGGATCGGTTGAGAATTCGAGTGAGACCGTCAGCACCGAGTAGACACAGGGGCTCGGTGGCGCGGGCTTCAAGGCTGCGGCGGCGGGTTCGACGCTGAAGGGAAACTCGAGCTGGTAGGGCTGATTGCCGTAGACGACGGGAAGACCCTCATAGCTTCCGCCGCCGGGGGTCGAGGTCGTTACGCCGGCGGGAAACAATCGCGGGGGACGCAGCGTCGGGCTGACGTTCGTGGCGGGTCCCGCTGTCACGTTGACGTTGATCGCGGCGTTGAGGACCCTGCTCCCAGACGGTGGGTAGAACTCGATGTGGTAGGAGCCAGGCGTCAGGTTGGGGATGCTGTAGGTGCCGTTGGGGGCGTCGTAGTAGGTGGCGCACTGCGCCTCCCCCGGGTGACACAACAGGATGGTGACGCCCTCAAGCGGCGCCGGGGCGCTCGTGGCGGTCGCGGAGGTGACGGTCCCGGCTATCGCTCCCAGGGTGGTGGGGACACCGCTCAAGCTGAGCACGTGGGGGCTGCCCGAGGCGTTGTCGGTAAACGCCAGTTGTGCGCTCGCGGCACCGGGGGCGCGCGGATGGAACACGACGGAGGCGGTGCAGCTCGCGCCGGCGGCGAGGGCCGCTGGGCAGGCGTTGGCGCTGAGGGCGAAGCTGGCTGCCTGGGGTCCGCCGACGCTCACGCTTGCGATCGACAGTGGCGCGTTGCCGCTGTTGGTGAGCGTGACGGTCTGCGGCGCGCTCGTCGTCCCTACGCCAACTTCGGTGAAGCTGAGGGCACTCGTGCTCAATTTGACCGCCGGTTGAGCTGTCTGGCCGCCGGCTGGGGAGATCACGACCGAGCGGCTGGTCTGCGCCGCCGGATCGCTGAGGATGCTCGCCGTCTGACCGGTGAACACCTCCCCAAGGTTGCTCGCCAGACCGTCGGACTCGGTGACCGTCGCCGTGTAGCTGCCGGCCGATGCATAGACGTGGTCGATCGTGGGTGCGGTGCTCGTGAGTTCTTCTGAGCCGTCGCCGAAGTTCCAGGTGTAGGTGGCGATCGATCCGAACGGCACGGTCGAGCAAGACGGCACCGTCCCGCACGACGCGTCGAAGCTGCTCTGCAAGCCGGCCGGGGCGCTCGCGACGGTGAAGTTCGCGACGGGACCCTGATCTGGGGTGATCGCGATTCCGCGGGGCGCGCCGCCGACGGTGATCGCGGTGCCCGGCGTGCCGGTGCTCGCGGCTATCGGCGTGACCGTATCTCCGCCCGTGCCGCCGTCTGTCACATATACGGTCTTCGAGTCCGGGGTGATGGCAATCGCGTACGGGTTGCGCCCTGACAGTGCGATCGGCGTCTGCGGGCGGCCGGTCGCCAGGTCGATCGGCACCACAGCGCTCTCCGTGTAGTCGGCCACATATGCGGTTGAGCCATCCGGCGCGATCGCGATACCCGGCAGCCCGTCGCCTTCTGGGCTGATCGGGACCGCCGGGCCAGCGGTATGGGTGGAGAGATCGATCGGGAACACCTCTCCAGGCGCGTTGCCGGCGTTCTCGGTCACATAGGCCGTTTTGCCGTTCGGGACGACGGCGATGGCAAACGGCTGTGGGCCGACGCCCGCGATGAGCGTGCCGGGAGAGTTCGTGGCCACCGTGATCGGCGTGACTCCCGCTTTTGATCCGGCCGTGTGATTGGGTGCGCTGGGGTTGTCGTTGTCGACGACATAAGCGGTGGAGCCGTCCGGCGAGAAGGCGATGCCCTCCGGGTTGGCGGCGACGTCGATCGCCGGTTCGACCGTTGCCGGGGTGGTCGTGAGGTTCACCGGCACGACCTGGTCGTTGCTGGGATCGCTGATGTAGGCCTTGCTCCCGTCCGGCGAGATCGCGATGTAGTTGGGGCTGCGTGTGTTGTTGTCGCGGGCTGGCGGATCGGCGAGGGAGACGGGTGCCCGCGCGATCGGTGTTCCGCTGCTCAGGTCGATCGGCGTGAGCTGGTCGGAGCCGACGTCGACCACGTATGCGGTGCTGGCATCGGGTGCGATCGCGATGCCCAGCGGCAGTTCGCCCGCGCCGACCGTTTCGTCGACGACGTTTGTCGAGGTGTCGATCTGACTGACGGAGTCGGACGTCGAGAGGTCGTTGACGATGAGCGCCTGCCACGAATTCGCCTGCGCCTGCGCGGCGCCAAGGCCCACAAAGGCAACCACCAGCGATAGCAGGATGCTCAGCCGGCGAACACCCAGGGGACTATCGTTCCCGATCCACATCACCCACCTCCAACATCGTTGACGCACTACGGCCCGAAACCTAGCATTCAAGCCTCGGCGCGCCGTCGATTCTCCTCACCGGGCCACGGCCCCGGCGAAGACGGCGGGGTCGCCTAGACGTGCTCGACCATCTGGTCGTAGTCGAGGCGAGGGAGGCGGTCGAACCAGGGGTCGACACCGGGGTGGCCGATGTTGACGACGAGGATCGACTTCCAGGGGCGGTCGGCGAAGAACTCGGCGTCGATGCCGGGGCCGTCAAAGCCGCCCATCGGGCCGGCGGCGAGACCCGCGGCGCGGATCGCGATGATGAAGTACGCGGCCTGCAAGGCAGAGTTGAACCTCGCCTGGCGCTCGCGCAGCTCATCGTCGGCGGCGAAGTGGTCCTTCAGCTCGGGGCGGAACGGCAGCAGTCGCGGCACGTGCTCGTGGAAGTCCGTGTCGGCAGCGAGCACGGCGACGGCCGGCGCCGTGGCGGTCTTGGCGCGGTTGCCCTCGCTCATCAGCGGGACCAGTCGCTCGCGAGCAGCCGGGCTGTTGACGAACAGCATGCGCAGCGGATTGGTGTTCGCCGCGGTCGGGGGCCACTTGGCCAGCTCGACGATCGCCCGCAGTTGCTCGTCGCTGACGGGCTCGTCGCTGAAGGTGTTGGCCGTGCGGGCCTCGGTGAACAGCAGCGCCTGGGCGGCGGGGTCGAGCGCGAGGAGGCTGTCGGCTTGGGGCGGTTGGTTGGTCAGGAGCGGTTGGTCGGCGAGGAGCTCGGGCATGGGGTTCTCTCCATCTGAAGAAGGAAGTGTGATTAGTTTTATCCTAGCAACTACGAAAAACATAGTGGCTAGCTATGCGTCTAGAATGGAGCCATGGCAGATGACCTCAAGCACTCCTCGCCCAGTTGTGACAGTGCGCTATCGCGTGCCTTTGCGGTGCTGGGCAAGCGCTGGAACGGAGTGCTGATCGGGACATTGATCGACGGGCCCGCCGGATTTGCCCAGATCGCGCGGGGCATCGATGGGATCAGCGAGTCGGTGCTCTCCGACCGCCTCTCAGAACTGGCGAGGGTTGGCCTGCTGACGCGCCAGGTCCATGATGGGCCGCCGGTCACCGTTACTTATGAGCTGACCGCGTGCGGCTTCGCGCTGGTCCCCGCGCTGCGGGAGCTCGGGCGCTGGGCTGAGAAGAGTCTTCCCGTGGAGGCGTAGTTACGCAGGCTCTAAGGCAACCGGCGGGTCATGCCTGCGCGCCCTCCGGCGCGGGGGCTCCGACCGGCGCCTCGCCCTGCGGAGCCTGGGACGCTGGTTCGGTCCCTGTCTTCGGCACGAGCACCCCGGCGAGCAGGCAGACGAGCAGGAAGCCGGTGGCCATCAGGAAGGTCTCGGTGAAGCCCGTGACCGCCGGCTCGCCGCGGATCGTGTGGGCCGCGATGAACGTCGCTGAGAGCTGGCCGCCGAGCGCCCCGCCGAGCGTGCGCATGACGGTGTTCATGCCGCTTGCCACGCCGGTCTGGTGGGGCGAGACAGCCTGCACGATCAGGTTGCCGAGCGCCGCGAACGCCAGGCCGACGCCGATGCCGAGCAGCCCGGCGGCGATCAGCAGGTCGTAGGGATGACTATGGGCGACGGCGAGCAGGGCAAAGGAGGCGGTGCTGAACGCGGTCCCCGCCAGCAGCGCGCTGCGCGAGCCGAAGCGGGCGGAGATGCGGCCCGCGTAGAGGCCGAGGATCGTCATCCCGATCGTCGAGGGCAGCAGGTACAGGCCCGACGTGACGACGGAGGCGCCAAAGCCAAAGCCGGTGCTCTTCGGGAGCTGCGCGATCTGGGGAATGACGATGAACGACGCGTACATCCCGGCGCCGAGCAGGAACGCGGACGCGTTGGTCGTCCATACGCCTCGGATCCGCATCATCGTCATGTCGACCAGCGGAGTCTTGCTGCGCACCTCGACCGCGATCCAGGCCACAGAGACGGCGACGCCGACGGCGATCAGACCAAGCGTCTTGGCCGATCCCCAGCCCCACGTCGTCGTCTCTGAGATCGCGATCAAGACGATCGACATGCCGGCGGTCATCAGCGCCGCGGCGAGCCAGTTCACGCGCCCGGGCAGCTTCACCGGAGACTCTGGGATGAAGCGCCAGGTCGCGAGCGCGGCGAAGACCGTCGGAACCAGGGGAAGCCAAAAGAGCCAGTGGTAATCCAGGTGCTCGATGATCAAGCCCGCGAGCACGATCCCCGCGCCGGCCCCGGCGCCGAGGATCGCCGAGAGCAGGCCGATGCTGCCGGCCACCTTCTCTTTGGGGAACTCGTCGCGGACGATCCCGAACGCGAGCGGGAAGATCCCGCCGGCGGCGCCCTGGATGAAGCGGCCCACGACGATCACCGCCAGCGAGCTCGACAGGGCGGAGATCAGCGTGCCGGCCGCGAGGATCACGAGCGTCCAGAGGAGGATCTTCTCCTTGCCGTACATGTCGCCGAGGCGGCCGAGGATCGCGGTGCCGACCGAGGCGGCGAGCAGGTAGGCGGTGAGCAGCCAGGTGACCCCGGTGACACTCGCGTGGAGGGCGTGCTGGAAGGTCGGCAGCGCCGGCAGGACCGCCGAGCTGAGCATCGCGTAGGCCAGCCCGCCGAGCGCGAGCACGGCGAGGATCAGGTTCGGATGCGTGCGGTCGGGGTCGGTGGTCGTCGAGGTCATGCGTGCGGTGGCCGGCTGACGGGGCCGGCTGCGGTGGCGAACGGGGGCTGCGTCAGGGGTCGGTACCTACAGTAGACGCAAGCAGGTCGTGGGCGGCGGCGCGGACCAGCTCGGCCAGCTCGTTGGCCGGCACGTCGCCGAACATCTCGCCGCCGCCCAGCAGCGTCACGATGACCGCGCCGGCCGAGCAGGCCATCCGTACCCGCTGGGCGAGCGGGATCGTCAGGGCTCTGAAGCAGGGCGCGCATCTGCTGCTCGAGGTCCTCGTTTTCAGCCTGGTGGCGCTCGTCGTCCTGGATCTGCTCGAGCGCGCGATGGTTTCGCTGGTGGAAGAGGAACAGCTCGGGGTTGTCGATGACCTGATCGATGAAGTGGTCGAGGAGCCCTGGCCAGGCGGCCGCGCGCTCCTCTCCGTCCTCCAATCCCCCCAGTCGATCGAAGGCCTCTCGGCCCAGCGCATGAAGTCGTAAATGGAGCTCTAAAAGAATGTCCTGCTTGCGCGCGAAGTAGTAGTAGAGCGCTGCCTTTGTGGTACCGAACCGCTCGGCGATCTCGCGAATCGAGGTGTTCTCGTAGCCCTTCTCGTTGAACAGCTCGAGCGCGATATCGAGAATGCGCTCGCGCGTTGACCCCGCGGACGCTCGCCGTCGCTCGCCGTTGGTCGGGTCCTCCGGCAGCGTTCCGTACTCCCTGATGGTCCTGCGTCGCTGCCTATGTCCGTCTCATAGGCTATAGCTTACTTACCGACCGGCTAGGTAGATGTGTATCGTGCTCGACGATCCTAACTTGCCGACCCGGTAAGGAGTCCCCATGACACAACGAGTTGATGATCGAGGCCCATGGCCTGCGCAAGCGCTTCGGCGCGACCGTCGCGCTCGACGGGATCGACCTGGAGGTGCCGGCCGGCGCGATCCTCGGCGTGCTCGGGCCGAACGGCGCCGGCAAGACCACGGCGGTCCGCATCCTGACCACGCTCTCGATTCCCGACGGCGGCTCGGCGCGGGTCGCCGGCCACGACGTCGTCAGCGAAGCCGGCGCCGTGCAGCGCAACATCGGCGTCACCGCCCAGGACGCGACGCTCGACGAGGTCCTGACCGGCCGCGAGAACCTCGTGATGATCGGGCGCCTGAGCGGCCTGCGCCGCGCGCGAGGCGCGAGGCACAGAGCCGATCGAGCTGCTCGAGCAGTTCGAGCTCACCGACGCCGCCGACCGGATCCTCAAGGACGTACTCGGGCGGGATGCGCCGGCGCCTGGACCTCGCCGCCGGCCTCGTGACGCGCCCGCCGGTGCTGTTCCTCGACGAGCCGACGACCGGCCTCGACCCGACGAGCAGGGTGCGGATGTGGGAGGTGATCCGCGAGCTCGTCGCCGACGGCGTGACGCTGCTGCTGACGACCCAGTACCTCGACGAGGCCGACGAGCTCGCCGACCGGATCGTCGTGATCGACCACGGCCGCGTGATCGCCGGCGGCACCGCCGCCGAGCTGAAGGCGCAGATCGGCGGCGCGCGCCTCGAGGTCACGCTAGCGAGGCCCGCACGCCGCGGCCGCCAGCGCACTCGAGCCGTTCGTCGCCGGTCCCGTGCACGTCAGCCACGACGGGCGCCGCCTGCGCGCGCCGGTGCGCAGCGCCGCCGGACTGGCGACGCACGGTCGTGCGCGCGCTCGACGAGGCGGGGGTCACGCGTCGACGACGTCGAGGTCCACCAGCCGTCGCTCGACGACGTGTTCTTCGCCCTCACCGGGCCATCCAGACCGCCAGACCGACGGACCAGACCTGGAGGCGCGCTATGAACGCCAGCCCAGCCTGCACGCCGGAACGCGAGCTCGTCTCGTGCTGACCGGGCGCAACCTCGCTGCACATCACACCGCCGCGAGCCGCTGCAGCTCTCGGACGTCACCGTCCAGCCGGTGCTGTTCACGCTGCTGTTCGTCTACGTGTTCGGCGCCGGCGTCGTGCTGCCCGGCGGCGGCAGCTACAAGGACTTCGCGATCGCCGGCCTGCTCGCGCTGAACCTCACCACCTCGGCGATGGGCACCGCGGTCGGGCTGAGCACCGACCTGGGCAGCGGCGTGATCGACCGCTTCAGAACGCTGCCGATGTGGCGGCCGGCGGTGCTCGTCGGGCGCTCGCTCGCCGACGTGCTGACCGCCGCGATCTGCGCCGCGCTTCGTCGCCGCGACCGGCCTGGTCGATCGGCTGGCGACCCGACGCCAGCGTGGCGTCGATCGCCGGCGGCTTCGCGCATCTTCCTGCTGTTCAGCTACGCCCTGTCGTGGGGCTGTGCCTGCCTCGGCATGGTCAGCAAGAGCCCGGAGTCCGCGCAAGGGATCGGCCTCGTCGTCCTGTTCCCGCTGGCGATCGTCTCCAACGCCCTGGTCCCGACCGAGCACATGCCGGTGGTGCTGCAGGACATCGCCAACTGGAACCCGGTGAGCGCGGTCACCGCCGCCTGCCCGCCAGCTCTTCGGCAACCCCAATCCGTCGGCGAGCATCCACGCCTGGCCGATGCAGCACCCGGTGCTCGCCTCGCTGCTGTGGTCAGCGGTGCTGATCGCGGTGTTTGCCCCGCTGGCGACGGTGCTCTATCGAAGGCGGACTACTGATTGAGGGTGCGCGAGCGAACTAGCGGAAAGCCCGCATAACGGTCGATACTCGCTACATGGAGGCCAGTAGCCACTCCCAGTCGATCGGCTCGCCGCGCCGGATCGTCGGCGTTGTTGTGCTGGGGATGTGTTAACTGTCGAAATCGCCGACCGAAAGGTGATTTTGTGGATCACATCCGTCTTCATAGTTGGGCCGCAGACCGAGTCGTCCGTGACCGACATGACAGGATCACTTCTCGGCAAAACAAAATCACTTCCACTCTTTTGGGTCGCGATTCAAAGCTTCGGCAAGGGACCATGCCGGACACAGCCTACGCACTTGCTCAGCCGGGCAGCCGTAGCAGCCGGCTGTCTGTCCGTCCTGAGATAGTTGCTCCTAGCACGTCGTCGCATCACAACTATGCGGTTCTCTTAACTCAAGATCGTCCTTGACCGTGGCGTGCGAGGGCCAGCAGCGGGATAAGATCTAGCCTGATGAAGCGTCGAGACCAACTCGTCATCCGCACCACTGTGGCGTGTACGCTCATCTTGCCCTGGCCGGTCGCGATCCTTACCCACAATGCTGGCGCAACAGGCGCTGCCGTCCTACTCCCAGCGATTGCCGGTGGAGCGATACTACGACGAAGTGGATGGGGCTAGACCGTCGACTCTGTCGACTCTAGTACCTGCTATACGGAACCCAGTCCTGTCTCACGTTGCTCTGCATAACATCTACCTGTCATCGGGACGCCGTCGCCCTGTCTCACGCGGACGCGACATCACCCGCCGACCCACCAAAAAAGTAGTTACGGCAGCAAGCACTAGCCAGATCCACATCACTAAAGCAGACACAGCCAGATCGAGTGCCAACCCCAGCAGGCAGACGCTGAATAAATAGATGACTTGAATCCTTTTTGACAAATAATCACACCCTGTCGTCTCGGTCACTATATCGGACTAATCGTAATCCGTTCTCCCGTAAGTGCTCCCCAAGCTGCGCCCGCAAGGCCTGACGGCACTGCCACGATTACGGCGGCAGCACTGCCAGACACTAGACAGACGCCGATCTGACCTTCCGTATCCAACTCCGAGGCAGACGCTGCACCGAGCGCGCAACCCTCGATAAAGGCCTGCTTACCTGCGGTCACTCCCAAAGCCACTAAATCTTGAGCAGCCGCTATTACATGATTTAGAATACCTTTCTTATTAGCAGTGCCATATATTTCGGACGGCAAATGCAGCAAGCTTTGACAAGCGCGATAATCACCTTGATTTCTGTAGTATTGGCTGTGCGAGTTTTTCGTCCACGACCGACATCTTGAAGCCGCTTGTTGTACCTTTGTCGACCATGGCGTCAATCCTGAGGGGTCGCCTTGGCTAAGTGGATCATCTGCTGCGTAGCCGTAGGATTCCCTCGTTTCCATTACACGTGGGTCCTCACTTGTGAACTGACCGGTATCGGGGTCGTAGTAGCGTGCTCGGAGATAGATGAGCCCGGTGTCTGAGTCGGTGTACTGCCCGTCGTAGCCGAGTGCAGTGGTCGTTCCGGTGGTACCGCTGACTTTGCCGTACGCATCGTAGGTAGCTGTTCCCGCTACCGTGCCTGTGCTCGTTGTAAGTAGGCGTGTTGAGCCTTGCTGGTCGTGGTGGTAGTAGAGCGGTGTGCCGGCGCTATCGATCTGCTCTACGGGGAGGCCCCCGGGGCCGTAGATGTAGCTGTTGGTCCCGTCGTTGTTACAGCCTGGGGCGGATCGGAGCCACCCCGCGATGAGGCTCAGCTGTCGTAGCCCTCGAGCGCGTAGGGATTGAGGAACTGCCGTCCCCAGAAATACTTCCGCTCCTCAACGGTCATGCGCGCCAGCTCGCTGACCTCCTCCCAGCTCGATCTGATCGAGTCAACCTGACGGTCGATGATCTGCCGGGCCTCGGCAGCGGTGAGCAAATACTCGGCGGCTGCCTCGACGCAGCCCGCCAGTTGGCTGAGCCTGTAGCCGTCGGCGCGGATGTCCATCGCCTGCGCTGCCTCGCCGCCGGCCCGCGGCTGCGGACAGATGTCGTAGGCCGGTGTAAGTGAGAGCTGCTTGCCGTCCCAGAACGCCGCGTGATTGCGCGCGTGATCGTCGGTGTTGCCGACGAGGATGTTGAAGGTGAGCCGAGCGAACAGCTCGTGCACTTCGCTGCGTCCGCCAGCGGAGTCGTGGCGGAACTTCTCTGCAAGCTCCGTGTAGCTGGCGCCGCGCCATGGCGTCTCTCCAAGCTGGAGGATGGTCGATGCCGAGACGACAGCCAGCCGCTGGTGAGTTCCCGGCGGGCGGTCGAAGCGCTCGACCAGCAGGACGTCCTTGTCGAGTGCACGGTGGAGTTGGACGGGCGCTGCCGCCAGTCCCGCGCGGTGTGCGAGCTCCATCGCCGCGAACTCGCCCTTCACGACCGCATACTGGTCGGTCGTCGAGGAGAACTTCGCGATCAGCTTGCGAGCGCTGTCCTCCAAGAGCGCCTTGGGGCGCGCACCGCCGACCGAGCTTCCGTGGAGCAGGGCCTGATCCAGGGTGGGCGAGAACGGCAGTCCTTCCTCCAATCGCTGTGCGGCGTGCATGAGCTCCTCGAGCGGAGCGCTCCCATCGCGGCTCTCATACGTCTCCGCGGAGGACTGAAAGTCGAGCGCGCCGATCCGGTCCGAGCCGGATTCCAAGAGGAAGGTCAACAGCCCAGGGTCGACAGCGTCGTCGGTGGCGTTTCTGCGGCGCAGGATCACACGGCGCCCCCACGCGTCGGGGGCGCCGTCAGCGATACAGCCGGCCACGCGGGCGCCGGGTAGCGGGACAAGCACACCACCCCGCAGTGGCAGCTCAGGTAGGTAGAGCGGGATCGCGTCGTCGCGGGCCAGATAGCTTTGGCCGTAGTTGAAGTTGAGGATGTCGCCCACGGCCTCGAGACGGCCAGCGACGATCGGGCTGGATTCCCCCGGCAGCCAGGCCCACACGTACGCCTCGGTCGGGTTAGAAGTCATCCTTGACCACCCCCGCCGGTATACGCACGCGCTGGGGAAGGACCGCGGCCCGGGCGCGAGTGCGATCGAGATCGAGCGTGAGACGCGCGCGATCCTCGTGGAACAGCGGCACCCCAACGAGCATCGCCACCTCGAACGCCACGCCAAGGCTAACCGTCGGATCGCCTCGCTCGACCTTGCGCAGCGTGGGTCGGGTGATCCCCGCCCGCTCGGCCAGCTCACGCGCGGACCAACGCCGCTCGCGTCGAGCGACGGTGATCTGGGCACCCAGGAGTTGTGTGGCCTCGAGCGTTTCGCGCGAGTACAGGCGGCTTCGCTTCATGCAATTATAATAACATTTAGCGTATCAAAAGAAAATAAAGCTTTAGATTATGTCCTCGAAGTCTGTGAACGCTTCGCCGTGATGAGTACGGCGAGGGTGCTCGCCCGGATTGGCCGCCCCAGGCGCTCGTGGAGAGTGTGGTTCTCGTCCACGAGGGCGTCGCGCTGGCCGGGTGAGAGTGCTGCCCAGAACGACATCGTGCCGAGCAGGGCGTTGAGTTCATCGGCGGTGTGCTCGACCAGGGTTGGCACGGTTGCGAGTCCTAGATCCTCGAAGAGCTCGGCCGCGTAGTCACGTCCGATGTCGTGGCTGCCCAGCCAGGCCCAGACCTCCGCGATGTTCTCACGGCGCTCCCGCACGCCCGCAATCGTGTGATCGAGGTCGCGGTAGGCGGGCCAGATCGCGGCGATCTCCGGCGCGTGCCTGCGCAGGGCCGACAGCAGAGCCTCCTGATCATCGATGCTGCGCCGCTCCTGAAGACCGAAGTACTGGATCAGGGCGAGCGTACCGTTGGGAGCGAGCGCGTCGGCGATCTTCCGCCAGCCCAGATCAGGGTCAACCCAGTGGATCGCGGACGCCGAGAACACCGCCTCGTAGCTCTCGCGAGGCAGCTGCGCCTCCTCGAGTCGCGCATGGACGAACTCCACATCGCCCGCAGCTTTCAGGTTCTCCTCGGCGAGGAGGATCAGTTGGTCTCCCGGCTCGAGCGCGGTCACGCGCAGCCCTCGCGCGAGGAGGCTACGCGTCAGCTGCCCGGTCCCGCACCCGACCTCGAGCACCCGGTCGCCATCGGCGATACCTGCCACCTCGCATGCTTGATCGACGAGCGCATCGGGGTAGGCCGGGCGATTGCGGTCGTACTCGACCGCAACCTCGTTGAAGACCTTGCCGTAGCTCCGTGCGAGCGTCCCGTCGCTCATGGGGGAAACGTACACACCCACCTGACGGGCGACGGACTGTCGCAAGTGGGGCAAAGGAGGTGATGGCGAGAGGCGGACTCGAACCGCCGACACCACGATTTTCAGTCGTGTGCTCTACCAGCTGAGCTATCTCGCCGCAAACCGATCTTCGTCGCGCAGGCCGATCTTCGGTCGCTGCGATGCTAGCGACTCCCCCGTGACCCAGGCGGCCTGCCGTGGCTCGAGTGAGAGGCCCGCCTGGCGCTCAGGCGGCTTCCCACGCCTGCAGGTACGGGAGCGGGTCGATCGGCTCGCCGCCCGGCGCCTGCCAGCCGCCGACCCAGATCTCGAAGTCGAGGTGCGGGGCGGTCGCGTCGCCGGTCTGGCCAGCCTTGCACAGCGCCTGCCCCGGCATCACCGCTTGGCCCGTGCTGACCGTGAGCGAGCCTCTCCTGACAGTGGGCAAACATGAAGTCGAACCCGATGCCCGTCTGCTCGACCGCGTAGTACCCGGCACCCGCGGCCTGGTAGCTCGTTGTGAGGATCGTCCCCGCCAGAGGAGCAAGCACCGGCGTGCCTTCGGCCGTGAGGATGTCCTGACCCTGGTGCAGGTAGCCGTTACGCGGGGCGCCAAACACGTTTTCGGAGCCGCCGAAGTTGTGCGCGCCGGCTACCGGGAACACCGCCCCGTCGGCCACCGTCTGTGCGGGCGTCGGCACGCCGGGGAGCGCCGGGGTTGGGGTGGGGACCAGGGGCGCCGGCTTGGGGGCTGGGGGCACCGGCGCGGTCACCGTCAAGCTGGCCTCGGCGGACTTGCGCAGCAACGTCCGCCCATGGTGATCGTGGGCGCTTACGCTGAGCAGATAGCTGCCGGCCGCCAACAGTGAGCCCGCGGGCCAGGCGACGGTCAGCGTGCGCCCGGTGTGCGACCAGCCCATCGTGGCCACCAGCGATGAGTGGTGGGTCGCGAGGTTGATGACTTTCACCTGCAGGTACACGGTGCCCACGCCCTGCTCCTGTAGCAGCATGGTGACCTTCGGGGAGCTCCGGCGGTTGCGCTGGTGGGAACGCGCAGGGCGCTGAGCACCGGCCGCGGGGTCGCAGCGAGGCGCCCGGGGGATCCATACTCACTGCCTCCCGTCTGGGATTGCGATGGCGCAATCGCCTCAGCCACCTGATCCGCGCTCGTGGTCTCGGTCATGGTCGCCGAGCAGAGGACGGAGCAGAGCACCATCGCGACCAGGACGCCTACCGCCGCTTCGCGGGCATGCCTCATAGCTGTACTGTCGAGGAGCCACCGGCTTCCCGCAACGGCTGCGGGCCGAATTGCAGTTAGCTCGCGGTCGCGCCCGGGCGGCCCAGCCGGGTCTGCTCAGCTCGCGGCGAACTCCTCCACGAGCGCCTCGTAGGTTTTGCGCAGACCCTCGGCGATCGAAACCTCTGCTCGCCAGCCCAGCTCGCGCTCGGCCAGGCTCGCGTCGAGGCGGCTGTGCTGCAGCTCACCGGGGCGCAGGTCGGCTAGCTCGGGCTCGAGGTCCGAGCCGGCGACCTGCTTCAGCTCGCTCCAGATCGTGGACACATCGGTTTCCACGCCCGTCGCGATGTTGAACGTGCCGGCCTTGCCCGCCGCGGCCAGCAGCGCCCGCACGACATCACCGACGTACACATAGTCGCGCGTCGGCTGGCCGTGACCGAACAGCTTCGGCGCCTGGCCGGTGTGTAGGCGGTGCGTGAAGATCGAGACAACGCCGGCCTCCCCATGGGGGCTCTGCCTTGGCCCGTACACATTCCCCAGCCGGCAGACCGCGTTCGCGACACCCTCCGCGCGGCTCCAGGTCCCGACGTAGGACTCGCCCGCGAGCTTCGAAGCGCCGTAGGGCGAGAGCGGCTTCGGGATCGTGCCCTCGCCGGTCGGCCGCGGCGCCTCGTCGCCGTACAGCGCGCCCCCGGTCGAGGTGAACACGACGGGAACCCCGCGCTTGTTCGCCGCGTCAACGATGTTCAGCGTGCCCTGAACATTCACCTCGCAGTCGCGCCCCGGGTTCTCGACGGAGACCACCACGCTCGATTGCGCCGCAAGATGGAAGATCGTCTCGGGCCCCACCTCCGCCAGGATCGCCGCCACCCCCTCGCGGTCGACGATGTCGAGCTCGATCAGCCGCGCAGCCTGGGCCACGCGGCGGCGATCGCCGGAGGAGAGGTCGTCGATCACCGTCACCTCATAGCCCTGCACGAGCAGCGCGTCGACGAGGTGCGAACCGATGAAGCCGGCCCCGCCGGTCACGATCGCCTGAGCGCTCATGCGCGGCAATCTATCGATGAGCTTCAGCCGACAGCGTGCTCGCGCTCAGTCAGCAGGCCGTTGACCATGCTCACCGACTGGTCGATCCGCTCCAGCACGTCGTCCGGCGTCTCGCTGCTGAGCATGTATCTGCGCAGCGTCGCCAGCACCCGCTTGGCGATCCCCATCGCCAGCCGCTCGCCGCTCGCGTCGATCTGCCCCTCATCCCGCAACACGATGACCCGCCGCAGCGCCGGTTCGATCACCTCGTCGTGCACCATCGCCGCCGGCACGCCATCCTCGATCGCCTGCGCGATCGCGCCCTCGGCGGTCTCGCCGTCGCCGCGCTGCAGCGCCGTCGCAAAGGTTTCGAGGATGCCCTCGGTCAGCTCCCCGGGGTCGGCCCGAACCTGCTCGCGCGCGTCGGGACCGGAGCGGCCGAGCACTTCCATGAACGCATCCAGCAGCACCGGATCGAAGTGCTGCCCGCGCTGCTCGAGCATCATCTCGACGGCTTCCTCGACGGTGAATGCCTTGCGATAGACACGGTCGCTCGTCAGCGCGTCGAACACGTCCGCCACCGCCACGATCCGCCCCTCGATCGGAATCGCCTCGCCCGTCACCCCCCTCGGGTAGCCGCTTCCGTCCCACTTCTCATGGTGGCTGAGCGCGATCGTCGCGGCCAGGTCGAGGATCGACGAGGACGAGCCGCGCAGGAGGCGGTGACCCTCCTCGGCGTGGGTCTCCACGATCGCTCGCTCCTCCGCCGTCAGCTTGCCCGGCTTCAGCAGGATCGCGTCAGGAATCGCGACCTTGCCGACGTCGTGCAGCGGCGCCGCGTGCGTGAGCGTCGCGCAGAAGTCCGCGTCCATGCCGACGTGCTCAGCCAGCAACGTCGAGAAGCGCCCGATCCGCTCGATGTGGGCGCCCGTGTCCTCGTCGCGGAACTCGACCGCCATCGAGAGCCGGCGCACCGTCTCGGCCTGGGCGATCTCGAGCTCTGAAAGCGCCCGCTTCAGCTCGCTGGAGCGACTATCGATCTCGTGCTCGAGCGCCATCTGGCGGCGCCCGCCAAGACGCCAGCCAAAGGCCGTTGCCGCGCACGCCAGCACCACCACACAGAGCACCACGAGAACAGAGCCGCCGGCGATTACGGCGCCCACAGCCGCGAGCAGGCCCAGCGCCAGCCACGGCACCCACCCCAGCGGCGAGCGCGGAGGAGGGGAATCGCGCCGCGGCGGCTCGCTGCGGGCCGAGGACTGCTCCCGGGATTCACTCCCCATGCTCACGAGCTTACCCATACCGGCCTCACCCTCAAACGCATGGGCGCCAACGGTCTTTCGCGCGCCATCGCTCACGGTCGTTCGCGCTTGGTTGCTTGTGCGGTTGCTTACGGTCTTGCGCATGTGGTCGTACGCGCGCGTACGACGCGTACCCAGCTCGAGCCATAGCTGTCCCACCCCGCGCCGGGCGGGCAGGCTAAAGCCGGCTTGATTTACTCCGCTCACTGGCACATCTCACATTTCTTGCTGCTCAGTCCTCCGGTTCGGCATTTGGCGGCGCTCTCTTGAATGTGACTCCGGCGCGATAAGCGCATAGTCGAATGGGACGCGGCCAGTCGAAGGAGACCTCGGCTAGTCGATAGGGACGTCGACTAGGATCTGCGCCACCTTGCGTCTCATACCTGTGCTTCCGGCCGCGATGGCGCTCCTGCTCGTCGCGGCCATGCTCGCCGGTTGCGGCTCCTCGTCCTCGAGCAATGGCATCACGTCCAAGACGCCCGTTGAGATTACGGCGGCCGCGAAGGTCGCGGCGGCCGGCGCGCGCACGGTTCACGTCTCGGGCTCGATTGTCTCGAGCAACTCCCCGATCGCGCTCGACATGGAACTGGTCGCGGGTAAGGGCGGGCGCGGGCAGATCTCCGAGAACGGGCTGAGCTTCGACGTGATCGAGGTCGCTGGAACCACCTACATCAGCGGCAGCCCCGCCTTCTACAGCCACTTCGGTGACTCCGCGACGGCGCAGCTGCTGCAAGGAAAGTGGCTGAAGGCGCCGGCGAGCAGCGGGAGCTTCTCCACGCTCGGCTCGCTGACCAATCTCAGCCAGCTCCTGGGCACCGTGCTGGCGGAACCCGGAACGCTGACGAAGGGCACCACCAGCACAGTCGACGGACAGCCGGTGCTTTCGATCACCGACGTCTCGCACGGCCGCACCCTGTATGTCGCCACGACGGGCAAGCCCTACCCGATCGAGATCACCAAGAGCGGCAGCACCGGCGGCAAGATCTCCTTCACGGACTGGGAAGCGTCCGTCGCGCTCGCGGCGCCGAAGGACGCGATCGACCTGGCACAGCTACAGGCCGGCCACTGATGGGCGCCCGGCCCAGATCATTTACGCGGTTCTCGCCAGAGCGGGACCTGCGCTCGCTGTACTACAAGCACTTTTCCGACCGACGCAAGGAGCGCCAGCTGTTCTCCACGGGCGCCTTCTTCACGACCTTCGCCGGCGTACGGGGCATCACCCACGCGATCCGCGCCGAACGCGGCCCGTTCAGGAACATCACCCCGGGTGGCCGCCACATCCACCACATGACCTTCGGGATCACCGGCCTGCTCGCGGTCGGTTACTTGTGGCTGCTCGAGATCGGCACGAACGAGCAACGGAGCGCGTCGCGGGTGACCTCGCTCGTGTACGGGAGCGGCGCCGCGCTGACGCTCGACGAGTTCGCCCTATGGCTCAACCTCGAAGACGACTACTGGACCAAGCAGGGCCGCGAGTCGATCGACGCGGTGGCGCTGTTCGGATCGCTGCTCACTATCAGTGTGCTCGGCAAGAGCTTCTTCAGCGACCTCCTACGGACCGAGAGCGCCCCACCCGCGAAGAAGGCCCTCTTGCGAGCCAAACGCTTCCTGCTCCACCATCCGGACAGCTTGCTTAGCCGTCGCCGGTAGATACCGGGCGCCGAGCGGCTGGGTCACTGCCCGCGGGAGCCGTTGGGCGCCAGTTTGAACTCGCCGAGGCCGAAGTCCTGGTTGCAGGTCATCGTCGTCTTCGTGTCATGGCAGGAGAGGCTCTGGGGGAACACGATCTGTTGATTGGTCGGCAGCGTCTGACCACGGCGCGCGAGCCTCACCCGGATCGTCTTCGCGTGGCCGGTCGGTCGCAGGCGGTAGGCGCGCTTGGAAGCGACCAGCACACAGGCGACGTTGTTTGGCTTCGGCGTCCACAGACAGCGGATGTTGCCGCTGGGCGTGGAGAAGTGGCAGGCCACCTTCGCGCTGTTCTGAGTGCTGCAGGCATAGTGGGTCGCGGCGGTGGCTTGCGGCGCGAGCGGAGCGGAGGGGGAAGTGGCGGCAACGGACAGGCCGGTGGACTGGCAGATCATGCAGACGACGGCGCCGACGATGACGGCGAGCGCAATAGCGGGGCGAGCGCGTCTCATCACAGGCTCATCGCGATGTACTTGGTCTCCAGGTACTCGCCGATCCCCTCGAAGCCGCCCTCGCGACCGAAGCCCGACTGCTTGACCCCGCCAAACGGAGCGGCGGGGTTTGAGACGACGCCCTGGTTGAGGCCGACCATCCCCGTCTCGATCCCCTCCGCCACGCGGAAGGCCCGTTCCAAATCGCGCGTGTAGACGTAAGCGACGAGGCCGAACTCGGTGCGGTTGGCGGCGGCGAGCGCCTGGTCCTCGGAGGAGAACGTCGCGATCGGGGCGACGGGGCCGAAGATCTCCTCGCGCAGCAGTCGCGCGTCGCTGGGGACGTCGGTGAGGACGGTCGGCGCGAAGAAGTAGCCGGGTCCGGGAGCGCGCTCCCCGCCGATCAGCACGCGGGCGCCGCGGGTGACGGCGTCGCCGACGAGCTCGGTGACCTTGCCGCGCTGGCTCTCGTCGATCAGCGGGCCGACGTCGGTGTCGGGCTCGGTGCCGCGGCCGACCTTCAGCGCGCCCATCTTCTCGGCCAGCTTGCGCGCGAAGTCGGCGGCGACGGACTCGTGGACGTGGAAGCGGTTGGCCGCCGTGCAGGCCTCGCCGACGTTGCGCATCTTCGCGAGCATCGCCCCGTCGACGGCGGCGTCGAGGTCGGCGTCCGCGAAGACGAGGAACGGCGCGTTGCCGCCGAGCTCCATCGACACCCGCAGCACCTGCCGCGCGGACTGTTCGATCAGCGTGCGTCCGACCTTCGTCGAGCCCGTGAAGGAGAGCTTGCGCGTGCGCGCGTCCGTCAGCAGCGGCTCGATCACCGCGCCGGAGTGCTTGGCGGTGATCACGTTGAGGACGCCGCCGGGCAGGCCGGCGTCCTGCAGGATCTTCGCGAGCGCGAGCATCGACAGCGGCGTCTGCTGCGCCGGCTTGACGACGATCGTGCAGCCCGCCGCGAGCGCCGGGGCGATCTTCCTGGTGCCCATCGCCATCGGAAAGTTCCACGGCGTGACGAACACGCACGGCCCGACCGGCTGGCGCATCGTCAGGATGCGGCCCTTGCCCGTCGTGTTGACCATGTAGCGCCCATGGATCCTCACCGCCTCCTCGGAGAACCAGCGGAAGAACTCGGCCGCATAGGCGATCTCGGCCTTTGACTCGGCGAGCGCCTTGCCCATCTCCAGCGTCATCAGCAGCGCCAGCCGATCGCTCTGCGCGACGATTGCGTCGTAGGCGCGGCGTAAGATCTCGCCTCGCTCGCGCGGAGGATGAACAGCCCACTCGGCCTGGGCATCGGCGGCGGCGGCAAGGGCGGCGAGAGCGTCATCGAGGAGGCCATCGGCGACCTCCACCAGAGTCTCGCCGGTAGAGGGGTCCTCGACCCCCAGGGTCCTGCCGGCAGACGCGGGGCGCCAGTCACCGCCGATGAACAGGTCCTTCGGAACCGCCGCGAGAGCCGCCTGCTCGGTGTTCTGCTCGGTGCCTTGCTCGTCGTCCGTATCGGTCATCTCAGCCAGTCGTCTCGTTTGGATATCCCGTCAGTCTCTCGTTTGAGTATCCCGTCGTCTCTCGTTGAGTATCCCGTCCGTCTCTCGGTCTCATCGATGTCTATTTTTGAATCCTCTTCCTGCCAAACATCCTGCAACGCTAACCCACTCCCCCTCCTACCCGACCCATACATCATGCAATCGCATCTCCTCGAGCGCGTCGCCCGCTGATCGACTGTGTTCTTCAGAGCACGGATGCTCGCCCGTATATCTGCTCTTTTTGCTGCGTCGCTCGGCGCCCTTTTGCTGAGTGTTGCTGGTGCGCGTGCCTCCACGCTCGTGATCGCGGGCGCGGGTGACGGTCACGGCGTCGGCATGAGCCAGGACGGCGCGCTGGGTTATGCCGAGCATGGTTGGTCCTATAGCTCAATCCTTGCTCATTACTACACGGGCACCGCATTGGGAGCGGCACCGGCCGGAGCAAAGGTGCGCGTGTTGATCGGCAACACGGTCCACACGCTTCCCCTGGAAACGTATGTGCGCGGCGTGATCTCCGCCGAGATGCCCTCCTCGTGGCCGGCGGCGGCGCTCGAGGCCCAGGCGGTCGCGGTCCGCACGTATGCGCTCACCGCCCACGCCGGCGGCTCCAGGTTCGACGTCTACTCCGACACGCGCTCACAGGTCTATCGCGGTCCCGCCGCCGAAACCGCGAGCACGAACGCCGCGACGATCGCCACCGCCGGGCAGATCGTCACTTACGACGGCGCACCCGCAATCACTTATTTCTTTGCCTCCTCCGGCGGGCACACCGAAGACGTCCAGAACGCCTTTGGCGGCGCCGCGGAGCCGTGGTTGGTGGGGGTCCCCGACTCCTACGAAACCAAGACCTCGAACTGGACGCTCAGCATGAGCTTTGCCTCGGCGGCGGCGCGCCTGCGCGGCCTGGTGAAGGGCTCCTTCCGTGGGATCGAGGTGCTCGAGCGAGGCTCCTCTCCGCGGATCATCTCCGCGGCGGTGCTCGGATCGGCCGGCGACACGCGGGTGAGCGGCTCCGAACTGGCCGGCCGGCTGGGGCTGCAGAGCGCATGGGCGTACTTCAGCGTCAAGCACGGGAGCGCCGTCAAGGCCGAGCCCGACCACAGCGGGGTGGCACCGGCGGCTGGCGGTGCGACGGGGGCGAGTCCGGCGGGGCCCGCGGGCGGGGCGGCGCCACCGGTTCCGGCCACGCCGGAAGGCGGCGTGCAGGGACCGGCGGGCTCGCCGGGTTCCAGTCCCGCGGGGGGTGTGGTTGCGGGGTAGGTGTTTTTGGGGGGGCGCGTAGGACATCTGTCCGTGACTGGGCAGGGTGATCGGGTTGCTCGCGGGGCCGGGCGATCGTGGGCGGATGAAGCTGAGCTTGCGCTCCGCGCTCGCCGTGCTCGTTTGCGTCGCTGCGCTCGTGACGCCCGTAAGCGCATTTGCGGCTCACTCGGTCGGCAGCCGCGAACAGATCGCCTGGGTTCGTCGCTCGGCCACCCGGTTCGTGACGGCGGAGCTGCACACGCAACGGCACGGAAGCGTGCGCGGTGCTCGACGCGCCGCTGCGCGCCACCCAGCACGGGCGCACCTGCGAGCAGCGCTGGGATGCCAAGCTGGCTGAGCTGTTGCGCGAACCCGGAAGCCGGATGCGCCTGCGCGCCCAGCGGCGCGAAATCGCCTCGGCGGCGGTGATCGTCCACGGCAACACCGCCTCACTGGGTCTCGCTAACCCGCTGATGAGCGGCTCGAGCCAGTTCACCTGGAGCGAAAGCTGCTGGATGCTCGAGGGGTAGCCGGTCGGCGGCGGGCTCTAGGCTTGCAACGCCGATGCCCGCTCCCCTGTTGATCGCCGACGCCCCCTGGCTGCTGTATCGCGCGTTCTTCTCGCTGCCCAAATCGATCAAGGGCGCCGACGGCCGCCCGGTGAATGCGCTGCTGGGGACGGTCAACGCGTTGCTCTCGGCGATCGAAGCGCGCCCGGCACGTGCGGTGGTGGCCTGCTTCGGGGCTGAGCAGGCGGTTTATCGAGTGAATTTGTATCTCCCCTACCACGCCCAGCGTGAGGAGATGCCACCGGAGCTCGCAGCGCAGTGGACGCGTGCGCCAGCATTGCTCGAGAGTTTTGGTTGGACGATCGCCGACGCCCAGGACCTCGAGGCCGATGACGCGATGGGCGCGTTTGCCCAGACGGAGGCGCAGGCGGGGGGACGGGCGCTGCTGCTGACCGGCGATCGCGATCTCTACCAGGCGGTCAACGAGCGCGTCGCGGTGCTCACGCTCGGCAAAGGCGGCGAGGAGCCCAGCGAGATCGGCCCCACCCAAGTGTGCGAGCGCTACGGGATCGAGCCCGCGCTCGTGCCCGACTTCATCGCGCTGCGCGGCGACCCCTCCGACGGCCTCCCCGGCGCGCCGGGGATCGGCGCGAAGACCGCCGCCGAGCTGTTGCTGGCGCACGGGTCGCTCGAGGGGGTGCTGGCGGCGGCTGGCGTGGGCGGCGGGAGTGCGGCGGGCGGTGAACTGCGGCCGCGGGTCGCCAGCGCGCTGCGCGAGAACGCGGAGTTGCTGCGCACGTTCAAGGAGATCGCCACGCTGCAGGAGCTCGACGTGGAGCGTCCGGCGGACCGGGCGAGTGACTTCGCGGGCGGAGCACACGCCGCGCGGGAGTTGGGGATGGAGCGGCTGGCGAAGCGGTTGGAGGGGTTGGCGGGCGCGAGCTGAAGGCCACGGAGATTAGCCCCTTGTATTACTTGTCCTCAGTACGTGATACGCTCTTTGAATGCGCAGCATCAGATTGAATGACGAGCTCGATGGGCGCGTGCGGCAGGCCGCCGCGGCTGAGGGCGCCTCGGTGTCCGAGTTCATCCGGCGCGCCGCCAGCGAGCGAGCAGATCACACTCTCGCGACCGGCGCGAGCGAGCGCTTGGCGGACGTAGTCGGGGCGATCCACGGAGGCGGTGGAGGCCAGGCACGCAACACTGGCGCTGCCTTCACCGAAGAGGCTCGCACGACGCGCGTGACGCTCACCGACGCCGGCCCGCTCGTCGCGCTGATCGACGCGGATGAACCCGATCATCAGCGCTGTTGGGAAACACTCGCACAGCTGAGCCTGCCGCTCATCACCACTTGGCCCGCTTTCACTGAGGCGATGTACCTGCTCGCGCGAAAGGCTGGCTGGCACGGCCAGGAGCCGCTGTGGCGCTTAGTGCTGCGGGAGGACTTGGTCCTCGCGAGCGCGTCGCCCGCAGCCAACAAACGCTCGGCATGCCTGATGGAGCGCTATGCCGACCGGCCGATGGATCTCGCCGACGCCACGCTCGTCGCGCTAGCCGAGGAGCGTCGGCTCAAACGCATCTTCACACTCGACGCCGACTTTCACATCTACCGGCTGAACGGTCGACAGGCGTTTGAGATTGTGCCTGGATAGGACCGGGGTTATCCCCTTCACGCAGGATGAGCTATGGATATAAGCATCTCGGCGATCGAGCACAAGCACAGCCCGATCTAGTGAACTCCTATCTCGCCCGCAAAATCTCATTATTTGACTGTTTGCGTGGGACGGATTGCGCGTCTGTCGGGGAGACCGTCAGACTTGGGGTAGATCCATGCCGAATCTACCCGCAATCCATCCAAGATGGCCGAAGACGCTCATGCAAGTGGTCCGCTGGGTCAAAGAGCACTCGAAGACCAGCGAAGGCTCGGCTCCGACTGCAGCGGAGCTTGCCGAGGGTGTATGGCCCAGGGCAAAACGGGATGCGAAACGAAGCGGGACGGGGACGTTCTCTGGCGGCATCGCCTTGGCTCTCGGCACGGGGCTCGGTGTTCACCTCGCTGGGAAAGACCATGCTCCCGGCAGGCCACCATCAGCGCTCGTAGAATTAGGCTTCCCTGTCGCCGGATTCATAGCTGCGGCAGCATTCATCCTCTTTGTGCGGCTACTGCTGACGTTTCGCGTGCAGCGGAACGAAGCGCGCACCGCGCTTGTTGCTAGGGCCAATGGCTCCGCCGCCCCAACCTTGCCGCCGCCGGATGGCCCGAAAGTCAAATATCAAGGCGTGGAGCTTACGGGGTCCACCACCGAAACATCCAAGGACATCTTGGAGGCTTTGAGAAGTTCAGGACTCGTAGAGACCCCGGAAGGCCCTCGCAACATCGAGCAGTTGTCGGAGGGGTCACACCCTGGACCTACTGAGGCATCTGGATCGTGACCCCAGGACGATATTCGACGTTGAACGGTATCCGAGTCAACAACGGCCCATCCTGCTCTCCAGGGGTTACAAGCAGAACGTCGAACCAATATGTGCCTTCTTCGGTGACCTCGTAGGGCGGCATCTGCCTGGCGATGTCTATACCCAAGGTGGTTGGCGTGAAGTTGGCAGGACCGAGGTCTATCAGGTCGCCTTCGAGACCACTTGGTTCATGGGGTCTGAGCTTGATTTCGTAGCGTCCTTTTGTTTTGTCAGCCCAAAGGTTGATGAAGATCATGAACTGTCCCAGCGAGAAGGACGGCATCTCGGGTCCTGGGCCGGGAACAGCTACGCCATCGATGATGTTGATCACGCTGAGGGCTCCACTCTGTGCCCCTCGGATGAATTTCTCTGCGAACAGCGCCATCTGGACGTGTGGACCGCCGTCATTTCCTGCCATCTATCCATCCCTCCAAAGAGTCGCGAGAAAGGGGCACGGGATGATGCCTTCCGGCCAGGTCATCTATCTCCTTCAGCTCTCCTGCAAAGATCGCGCAAATACGGAGTTTTTAGTCTATCGCCCGAGTAGTGCATCATACGGGCAACCGTCGGCAGGCCCTTCGTACCTGCCGCTTCGCCTCTCGGCGTATATGCGCGTCGTTCTCGCGCTGGTGCTCGCCAGGGTCGTCGCGTTCGATCAGGACGTGACAAGGCAGTGCATCGCCGTGTAGGAGCACAAGCAGCGTGTCACGGACGAGATAGTGGTTCTTGCGGTCCCTACGACGAACGCTTTGACAGACTCGACGGCCCAAAAGGCCCCGAAAGATAGGACTCCATATCGTCGGCGTCCCCGCGTGCAGGACGTACGCCGAACGCAGGATGTCCTACGGTGTGAACTTGACGGTGATGACGTCGCCGTCGCTCATCGCGTAGTCGCGGCCCTCAAGACGCAGGGTGCCGCGGTCGCGGGCGCCGGAGTAGCCGCCGGCGTCGACGAGCTCGCGCCAGCCGATCACCTCGGCGCGGACGAAGCCCTTCTGGATGTCGGTGTGGATCTGCCCGGCCGCGTGCCAGGCGGTCAGGCCTTCACGCAGGTGCCAGGTCTGTGCGGGCTTGCCCTCGCCGGCCGTGAAGAACGCAATCAGCTTCAGCAGCGCAAACGCCCCGCCCACGACCGTCTGCAGGGACGACTCGCTGACGCCGAGCTCTGCACGCATCGCCGCCGCATCCTCGTCGTCGAGCTCGGCGAGCTCGGCCTCGATCCGCGAGGAGACCGCCACCGCACCGGCACCCTGGGCGGCCGCGTGCTCGGCCACCGCCGCCGGAACAATCTCTGAGCCCTCATCGACGTTAGCCACGAACAGCACCGGCTTGCTCGTCAGCGAGCCGAGGTCGCGGGCGGCGTTCGGCGCCTCCTCGGGCACAGGAACCGTGCGCGCCGGACGACCGGCCTGGAGCTCCTCGATCACCTCACGCAACCACCTCTCCTCGGCGATCGCCACGCGATCGCCGCCTTTGGCCTGTTTGGCGACACGCTCGACGCGCTTTTCCGCCGTCTCCAGATCGGCAAGCACGAGCTCTGTCTCGATCGTCTCGATATCCACCAGTGGATCCACGCGCCCATCGGGGTGGATTACGTTCTCATCGCCGTGCGCGCGCACCACATGGACGATCGCGTCGGTCTCGCGGATGTTCGCCAGGAATTTGTTGCCCAGCCCCTCCCCCTCGTGCGCACCGGCGACCAGGCCGGCGATGTCGTGAAAGTCGATCGTGTCCCAGACGATCGAGGAGGCGCCGACCGTGGCCACGACCTCCTCCATGCGCACGTCGCGCACAGGCACGACCGCGACGTTCGGCTCGATCGTCGTGAACGGATAGTTGGCCGCCTCGGCCCCGGCTTTGGTCAGCGCATTGAACAGCGAGGACTTGCCCGCATTGGGCATGCCGACGATGCCGATCCTGGTGCTCACGGCGTCTGTCCCGCTGGATCGGCGCCGGAGTCGCGTACGCGTGCGGCCACGGCCGTTCCAAGCAGCGCGCCGGCGAGCACATCAGAGGGGTAGTGAACGCCCAGGTACAGGCGCGATACGGCCAACCCCTTGGCGAGCGCATACAGCGGGAACATCGGCAGGCCCAGCTGCGTGTATGCCAGCGCGCCGGCGAACGATGTCGCTGCATGTGCGCTGGGGAAGCTCAGCTGCGTGGGCGTGCTCGTCAGTGCCGGCAGGCCCGGCAGCTCGGGGCGACGGCGGCGGACGGCGAGCTTGATCAGCGTGTTCAGCGCGTATGCCTTCGCGACCGTTCCGGTGGCACGGCGCCATTGCGGGCGACGGGGTTTGTCGAGCACGTACCCGGCCGCGCCGATCGCGAGCCAGATCGCGCCGCGCTCGCCCAGCCGCGAGAAACGCGCGACCGCCTGCTCGGCGGGCGGACTGTGCCAGTTAGTGCGCGCCGCGCGCAGCAACCGCTCGTCAAGCGATTGCGGGGCGCTAAGCGCCAAAGCCCACGCGGGAATCCTCATCCTCCGCGCGTATGTACACGACCTGGCCCAAGTATAGCCGCACCGGGCCGTCCTCGCTCTCCAGCTCGTGCCAGCCGCCGGCCTGCAACGCCTTGTACAGCCCCTTCAGCTGGTCCTCGCTCACGCGCAGCGCGAGCACCTGACCGCCCTGGAAGCCGACGCTGATCCGCCGCGCGCCAGAGGCCATCAGTGCGCCCCCACTCCAGCCGCCGGCTCGACGATCTCGGTCAACACGCCCGCCGTCGAGCGCGGGTGCAGGAAGGCAACGCGCGAGCCGCGGATGCCTGTTCGTGGCTGCTGATCGATCAGCTCCAACCCCGACTCCTTCAGCGCCGCCAGCGTCGCGTCGATATCGCTCACCTGGTAGGCGATGTGATGCAGGCCCGGGCCCTTCTTCGCCAGGAACTTCCCCACCGGCGTCTCCTCGCCGAGCGGCGCGAGCAGCTCCACGTGGTTCTCACCGACGTCCAGCAGCACGGCCTCCACGCCCTGCTCCTCCACCACCTCGCGGTGGGCAACCTCCATCTGGAAGCCATCCCGCCACAGCACGAGCGAGGCCTCGATGTCCGCCACCGCCACGCCGATATGGTCGATTCGCTTGAACACGCCCGCCAGTCTATCGGCGGGTGCGAGGGCGGCGGCGCTCACCCCGACCCGATGCCGCCCTCGCTCGCCACCGCGTCAACGGCAGTGGCCGCAGCCACCACGCGCAGACCCACGCCCGGGGCACGCTCCAGGCGTGGCACGCCCTTCATGATCCGATCGATCGCCTCACGGTCGAGCACCTCGTGCTCCAGCAGCTCCTGGGCGAGCGCATCCAGATAGCTACGGTGAGCGACGATCGTGCGCTGCGCCGCTCGCCGCGCTTCCTCGATCAGATCCTGGCGCTCCTCGTCACGAATCCGTAGCGTCGTCTCCGACAACCGCACATCCCCGTCGGGCGAGCGTCCGACGCCCGCGGTGCCCATCGCGTAGTCGTGCACCATCTCGTGGGAGATGCTCGCCACGCGCTTCAGATCGTCGGAGGCGCCCGTCGTGATCGCGCCGAACACGATCTGCTCGGCCACGCGTCCTCCCAGCAGCACCGTCATGTAGTCGAGCAGCTCCTCGCGCGTCTTCAGATAGCGGTCCTCGGCCGGCAGGTTCAGCGTGTAGCCGAGCGCGCGCCCGCGCGGGACGATCGAGATCCTGTGCACGCGGTCCACCGAGGGCAGCAGCTCGCCGCACAGCGCGTGCCCCGCCTCGTGATAGGCCACAACGCGCTTCTCGTGCTCGTTCAGCACCCGCCGCGACTGCACCCCCGCGATCACCCGCTCGAGCGCGCTGTCGAAATCGACGTCATCGATCCGCTTCGCGCCTCTGCGTGTGGCGAAGATCGCCGCCTCGTTGCAGATGTTGGCTAGGTCGGCACCGGTCAAGCCGCTGGTCTGCTGCGCCACCAACCCGAGGTCCACCTTGCCCAGCGGCTTATCGCGCGTGTGCACTCCGAGCACGCCCTGGCGCCCCTTGACATCCGGTGGCGCTACGAACACCTGGCGGTCGAAGCGCCCGGGACGCAGCAGCGCCGGGTCGAGCTTCTCCAGCAGATTGCTGGCGGCGATCACGACCACACGCCCGCTCGCCGCAAAACCATCCATCTCGACGAGCAACTGGTTGAGCGTCTGGTCCTTCTCTCCGGAGATATCCATCCCGCGACGGCCGCCGACGGCATCGAGCTCGTCGATGAAGATGATCGCCGGTTCGTGTTTGCGGGCGATCGCGAACAGCCTGCGGATGCGCGCGGCACCGAGGCCAGCGAACATCTCCACAAACGACGCCGCCGACTGCGCGAAGAATTCCGCGCCGGACTCGTGCGCGACCGCCTTAGCGAGCAGCGTCTTGCCGGTTCCCGGGGGGCCGTGCAACAGGATCCCCTTCGGCACCTTCGCGCCGAGCGCCTCGAACTGCTTGGGGTCACGCAGGAACTCCACGATCTCCTGCAGCTCGCCGCGCGCGTCGTCCACGCCCGCGATGTCCTTCCAGCCGACCGCCTGGTCGGATGCCGGCTTGATCTGCTGTGGCTTGATCCGCGGCATCACCTTCAGCATCCGCCACATCACGAAGATGATCACCGTGAAGAACAGGATCGCGATCACCGGCTCCCAATTGAGCGCCCAGTTCTGGACGTTCTGCGAGAAGGAGGTATGTGGCGCCGGTGGCGCTACCACCGGCGTTTTCACCGTCGCCGCGTGCGCGTGGGCCGCCACCAACGCGGCGTGTGCGGCGGCGGCGTGCGTTGCGAGCGGGTGCGCGAGAGATGCCGGCGTCGTGGGTGATGCCGTAGCCGTGGACGCAGTGGCCGCGGGCGCAGTGGGCAGCTTGCCCGTCGTAGCGCTTGCCACCGTCGCCGCCGTCCCTGAGTTCATCGCACCGTCACCATCCTTGGTTACATCGCTTGAGTATGGAGGTTTACCAAGCTTTGTCGATCTCCGTCGCACGCCTCCCGAGAGACGCACCACTGCTGCGAGGCGCAGGCCTGCCGAGCGGGCTACCCCAGCATCCGCACCGCCAGATCCCTGAAGAACTCCGTCGCGAACGCCAGGTCGCGCGTGTCGATCCGCTCATCCGCCGCGTGGATCAGCGGCTGGGTTTCGAACAGCGACTGATGCTTCTGCGGGAAGAAGCCGTACGCGACGCAATCTGGGAACGCCTCGCGGAAGTGGCGGGAGTCGGTGAAGCCCGGCAGGATCACCGGCACCACGTCGGCGCCCGCGTCGTGCTCGGCGACCCACTCCGCGATCGCATCCATCAGCGCTGACTGCATCGGCGAGCGGTTGCCAACGATCCGCTCGGTGAAGTCGATCCGCCAGCCCGCACCCTCGCGAGTGGGCGCGCCGAGGACTTCGGCGATCCCGCGACGCACCTCCACCTCGCCCAGCCCCGGCGGCACGCGACAGTCCACTTTCAGCTCGGCGCTCGAGGGGATCACGTTGATCTTCTCCGAGGCCTTGATCCGCGTCGGGGTGAACGTCACGCCGAGCATCGGCTCGAACATCGTCACCAAGCGCTCGTCCGCCTCGCCTAGTTTCGCGACCGCGGCCTGCGGGTCGTTTGGGTCCTCGCCGAGCGCGCGCAAGAACGCCTGCGGCTCAGCGGTCAACTCATACGCGGGCTGCTTGGCCGCCAGGCGCGCCAGCACCGGCGCCATCTTCAGCAGCGCGTTCTTGCCGATCTTCGGCATAGAAGCATGGCCCGCCACGCCGTCGGTCGTGACCGTGAAGCGGAACACCCCCTTCTCCGCGCAGCACACCCCATAGTGGCGCTTTGCGCCGTACTCGAACACAGCCCCGCCGCCCTCGTTGACGAGCAGATCGCAGCGCACCTTCTCTGGGTGTTCTTTGCAGATCCACTGCGCGCCGAGCTCACCCCCGGTCTCCTCGTCGACGACCGCCACGATCAGCAACTCGCCCTTTGCCGGGCGCCAGCCCGAGCGTGCCAGTCCCGCCGCAGCGGCGATCTCGGCCGCGACCTGGGACTTCATATCGAGAGCTCCCCGTCCCCAAATGAAGCCCGCGTCCTGCTCGCCCGACCACGGGCCGTGTGCGCTCCACTCCTGCGCGTTTGCCAGCACAGTGTCGACGTGGCCGAGGTAACACAATGTCGGGCCGTTCCCCGATGTCGGGGCGTTCCCGGCTCCGTCCCCGTCGCCATCGGTAGCGCGTAATCGCGCCACCAGGTTCGGTCGCTCGGGCTCGGCGCCGAGCAGCTCGCACTCGAACCCGGCCTCGGTCAAATAGTCGCTTAGGTACTCCTGCGCCGCGCGCTCGTTCCCCGGTGGGTTCACCGTGTCGAAGCGGATCAGCCTCCGCAGCAGCTCGCTGGCCTGGGCTGCCGGATCAGGGATGCTCACCCGGTGATCGTACGCCGATCCCAGCGGGCTCCGGGCACGGCCGCGAGCAGTTCCTTTGTATACGGATGGCTGGGAGAGCTGTAAAGCGCCTCGTTGTCGGCCAGCTCGACGATCTTCCCCGCGCGCATCACCGCCACGCGGTCGCACATGTGGCGCACAACCGACAGGTCATGCGAGATCAACACGAGCGTCAGCCCCATCTCCCGCTGCAGCCCGCGCAACAGGTTGAGCACCTGCGCCTGGATCGAGACGTCCAGCGCCGACACCGGCTCGTCGGCGATCAGCAGCTTGGGGCGCAGCGCCAGCGCGCGCGCGACGCCGATGCGCTGACGCTGGCCACCAGAGAACTCGTGCGGGTAGCGGTTGTAGTGCTCGGGGTTCAGCCCCACCGTGTCCATCAGCTCCTGCACGGCGCGCTTACGCGGCGCCCTGCCGGGCTCGATGTGATGGATCGCCAGCGGCTCGGCGATGATCGCGCCGATCGTCCTGCGCGGATTCAGCGATGAGTACGGGTCCTGAAAGATCATCTGCAGCTCACGCCTGAGCTGCTTCAGAGCGGCGCCGCGCAGCGCGGTTATGACCTGACCGGCGAAGCGCACCTCACCGGCACTCGGATCGAGCAAGCGCGCGATCAACCGAGCGGTCGTGCTCTTGCCCGAGCCGGACTCGCCGACGATGCCGAACGTCTCCCCCGCGTAGACGTCGAAGTCGATGCCGTCCACGGCATGCACCGCGCCGACGTTGCGGCGGAACATCACGCCGCGGTCGAGCGGAAAGTGCTTGACCAGTCCGGTCACCCGGAGCAGCGGCTCGCCCGGGCTCATGCGAGCTCCCGCCACAGTCGCCGGCGCTCCTCGGGCGCGAGCAGACACGCAACCCGATGGTCGGGCTGACCGGGAACGGGCAGCAGGGCCGGCTCGGTGCGCGCGTGCTCGGGTTGGGCATAGGGGCAGCGCGGGTGAAAGCGACAGCCCGACGGAGGCGCGAGCGGACTCGAGGGGCTGCCGGGAATCGGCGTCAGCTCGTGCTCGCGCGGGCCGTCGAGCATGGGAACCGATCGCAACAGGCCCCAGGTATACGGATGCTCGGGGGCAGTGAAGATGCGCTCGGCGGGGGCCTGCTCGACGATCTGCCCCGCGTACATGACGGCGATGTCATCGGCCATCTCGGCGACGACGCCGAGATCGTGAGTGACGAGCACGAGCGCCATTGCACGTTCGCGTTGCAAGCGTGCGAGCAGCGCGAGGATCTGCGCCTGCACGGTCACGTCGAGCGCGGTCGTCGGCTCGTCGGCGATCAGCAGCTCCGGGTCGTTTGCGAGCGCCATCGCGATCATCACGCGCTGGCGTTGCCCCCCAGAGAGCTCGTGCGGGTAGGCGTCCACGCGCCGCGCGGGGTCCGGGATGTCCACGAGGCCGAGCAGCTCGATCGCGTGCGCCCGCGCCTTGGCCTTCGTGAGAGATTGGTGCGCGCGGATCGCCTCCACGATCTGCGCGCCAACGCGGTACAGCGGGTGCAGCGATGACAGCGGATCCTGGAAGACCATAGCGATCTGATTTCCGCGGATCGCACGCAGCTCACCCTCGCCGAGCGTGAGCAGATCGCGTCCCGCAAAGGAGATGCGCCCGCTGAGCAGCGCGCCGTCGGCCCGCGTCAACCCGAGCACGCTGAGCGCGGCGACGGTCTTGCCCGAGCCGGACTCGCCGACGATCCCGAGCGTGCGCCCGCGCTCCAGCTCGTAGGAGATCCCGTCGAGCGCTTTCACCACCCCGTCTTCGGTCGAGAACGCGACACGCAGGTCCTCGACGCGAAGGAGCGGCTCGTCGCTGGGGACGGAAGGATCGCCGGTGGCGATCATGAGTATCTGACCCGTGGGTCGAGATAGGCGTAGGCGATGTCCACGAGGATGTTCGCGACGATGATGAACAGCGCGGCGAGCAGCACCGTGCCCTGGATGATCGGGAAGTCGGCGTGCGTGATCGCGTCATAGTTGAGGCGGCCGATCCCCGGGATGTCGAACACGGTCTCGACCAGGACCGCTCCGCCCAGCAACACGCCGACGTCGAGCGCAAAAATCGTCATGATCGGCGTGATCGCGGCGCGCACGCCGTGGCGCAGAACGACCCGGCGCTCGGGCAGGCCCTTGGCGCGCGCGGTGCGGATGTAGTCCTCGCCCATCGTCTCGATCAGGCTCCCGCGCATCACCCGCGCATACACCGCGGCGAAGCCGGCCGCGAGCACGAGCCATGGCAGGATCAGCGAGGTGAACCATTTCCACGGGTCTTCGGTCAGGCCAACGTAGGAGCCTGCCCCGGGAAATACCCTGATCTGGCCGATGTCGGCGGCGAAGAGGTACAGGGCGATCAGGCCGAGCCAGTATTCGGGCGCGGAGATGAACAGCAGCGCGACCCCCATCGATGCGCGGTCCGCGCGCGAGCGGCGGCGCAGCGCCGAGAGAATGCCGATCGGCAGCCCGATCGCCATCCAGATGACCATCGCGCCGATAGTCAGCGACAGGGTTGCGGGCAGGCGGTTGAAGATGAGGCTCCTGACCGACGCGCCGCTGTGATAGCTGTAGCCGAGTTCACCGTGCAGAAACAGACCCTTCATATACAGCCAGAACTGGGTGATCAAGGGCTTGTTCAGCCCGAGGTCGACCCGTAGCTCGGCGATCACCCTGGGGCTCGCGTTTTGACCCGCACGCAGCCGCGCCGGTTCGGCGGTCGGCAGGATCCGGAACAGCACGAACGTCAGCGCCGAGACGAGGATCAGCAGCAGGATGCCCCACAGGATGCGCCGCAGGACGTAGCGGGTCATCTCACTTGGCGATGTGGAGTGCGAGTGGAGAGCCGGGCGAGGGAACGGGCGTCATCGCGCGGTTCTTGGATTGAGAGCATCTTGCAGGCCGTCACCGACCAAGTTGAACGCGAGCACGGTCAGCAGCAGAGCGACGCCGGGAAAGACCATGTACCACCAGGCGGTGTTGAAGATCGGGGTGGCGGCGGCGATCATCTGCCCCCAGCTGGCGGTGGGCGGCCGCACGCCGACGCCGAGGAACGACAGCGCCGCCTCGAGCAGGATGTTCTGCGGAATCAGCAGGCTCGAGTAGACGACGATCGGCGCGGCGAGGTTGGGCAGGATCTCGCGCCCCATGATGCGCGCGCCCGAGGCTCCCTGCGAGCGCGCGGCCTCCACGAACTCCTGCTCGCGCAGCGACAGCACGCGGCCGCGGACGATGCGCGCGATGTACGTCCAGTTGACGAGCGCGATCAGGAAGATGATCACGCCGAGGCCCGAGTGGACGTGGCCGTCGAGACAGCCGCGAACCTCGCAGGCGGCGCCAAGGCCCAAGCCCAGCAGCAGCACCGGGATCGCCAGGACGACGTCGATGAAGCGCGAGAGGACGGTGTCGATCCAGCCGCCATAGAAGCCGGCGAGCAGGCCCACGATCGTGCCGAGCAAAGTCGCGATCGCGGTACCGAGAAGGCCGACGATCAACGAGACGCGTGTGCCGTAGATGACGCGCGAGGCGACATCCTGGCCGAGCTGGTCGACGCCAAACGGATGCGCCAGGCTCGGTCCAAGCGGACTACCGAACTGGTTGGTCAGATTGGAGTTCTGCACGTCGGGGCCGGGCAGGCCGAGCAGTTTCACGACCAGTGGCGCCGCGATCGCCACGACGATCAGCAGAGCGATAAAGGCCAGCGAGACGAGCGCGACCCGGTCTTGGCGAAAACGACGCCAGAACAGCTGCAGCGGCGAGCGCGCCGCGATGCCGTTCTGGGCGGCGGAGGCGGCGGGGAAGTCCATCGGCCCCAGAGATCCGCCCCCTGCTGCGTACGGCAGCTCGGCGGCGCCGAGGGTCATTTTCCAGGGCCCTCTCGATTAACGAAATCAGCCTCAGGACACATGCGAAACAGTTCGACGCGTCCTTCTTGACAACCTGCCCCAGAACGTAAATCCGAGCGCGTGCGATACGCGCGCGATACTGGGCTCGATGGACACGTTGTTCGAGTCCGACGACGAGCGCGACCCCGAGCGCGGTGCAGCCACGGCCGGGGACGATCGCCCGCTCGCGGCGCGCATGCGGCCGAGCACTCTCGCTGACTTCGTCGGTCAGGCACACCTGCTCGGCAACGACTCGGCGCTGCGCACCGCGATCGAGCAGGGACATCCTCACTCGATGGTGCTGTACGGGCCTCCCGGCAGCGGCAAGACCACGCTCGCACGAATGGTGGCCGAGCACTCCCAAGCGGTCTTCGAGGAGCTGAGCGCCGTGCAGGCGGGGCGCACCGAGGTGCGCGCGATGCTGGAGCGCGCCGCCCACCGCCGCGCGACGAGCGGGCCGGCGACGGTGTTCTTCCTCGACGAGATCCACCGCTTCAACAAGGCCCAGCAGGATGCGCTGCTGCCGGCCGTCGAGGAGGGACTGGTCACGCTGATCGGGGCCACCACGGAGAACCCGGCGTTCGAGGTCAACGGCGCGCTGCTCTCGCGCGTGCGCGTGTATGCGTTGCAAGCGCTCGATGCCGAAGAGGTGGGGACGGTTCTGCGGCGGGCGGTCGCGGGGGATCAGGGGCAGGGGGGCGAGGTCGACGAGGAGGCGATCGATTTCTTGGCGGTGCGCAGCGAAGGTGACGCGCGCGTCGCGCTCAACGCGCTCGAGCTGGCGCTCGCCACAGCCGCCGAGCTCGGGGAGGAGCGCGTCACGATCGCGCGGGCCGAGGACGCGCTGCAGCGACGCGCCGTGCTGTACGACAAAGGCGGCGATCGGCATTACGACTACATCTCCGCCTGGATCAAGGCCACCCGGGGCTCAGATCCTGACGCGTCGCTGTACTACCTGGCGGTGATGCTGGAGGGCGGCGAGGACCCACGATTCATCGTGCGGCGGATGGTGATCCTCGCCTCCGAGGACATCGGCAACGCCGACCCCGCGGCGCTCGGCGTGGCGGTCGCGGCGTCCCAGGCGGTCGAGCACGTCGGCATGCCGGAGGCCAAATTTGCGCTCGCGCAGACCGCGATCTACCTGTCGCTCGCGCCGAAGTCAAACGCGGCCGGACGCGCGTTGGGCGCCGCGCAGCGGCATGTGCGCGAGCACGGCGCGGGGGCGGTCCCGGGGTGGTTGCGCTCTGGGCCGCGACCAGGGCAAGACGTCGGCGGCTATGACAACCCACACGGCCATCCCGGGCACCTGGCCCCGCAGGAGTTGCTGCCAGAGAGCGTCGCGGGCGCGCGCTTCTACGAGCCCGACGAAGCCGAGGCGGAGCTCGCGCGGCGGCTGGCTCAGATACGTGAGACGCGTGGTCGATAATCATGCGTGGTCGATAATCGTCTGAGGATGAGTCAAGCGCCCCCCGAGAGCTCCGAGATACCCGAGACCGCGGCGCAGGCAGCGGCGGCGGAGGCGGTGCAGCAGGTGGCGCAGGCGGCTGAGGCGACGCAGGTGGCGCAGGCGGCGCAGGCGGAGCAGGCCACGATCGAGTCGCGCAACCCCGCGACGGGAGCGGTGCTCGGCAGCGTGCAGGCGACAGGGCCCGAGCAGATCGCGGCGGTGGTGGCGGCGGTCGGCCAGGTGCAGCCGCTGTGGGCGTTGCTGCGCGTGGAGGACCGCGCGCGATACATGCGCCGGATGGCGCAGGCGATCATCGACGAGTTCGACGAGCTGGCGCAGACGATCGGCCGCGAGCAGGGCCGCCCGCGCGCGGAGGTGGCGACGCTCGAGCTGCTGCCGGCGATCGACGCGCTGATCTGGATCGCCGATGACGGGGCGAAGGTGCTGGGCGGCCGGCGGGTGGGCATCCACCGCTCGATGTCGCTCGCCAGACGCGCGCGGATCGCATACGAGCCCTACGGCGTGATTGGGGTGATCGGCGCCGGCAGCGCGCCGTTCGCGCAGCCGCTGGGCCAGATCGCCGGAGCGCTACTGGCAGGCAACGGCGTGGTGTTCAAGCCGGCCCAGCGAGCTTGCCTGACCGGCGAGCGGATCGCGCGGGTCTTGGCTCGCGCGGACCTCCCAGAGGGGCTCGTGGCGCTTGCGCACGGCGACGCGCGCGTCGGCGTGGCCCTGGCCCAAGCGCCGGTGGCGAAGGTCCTGTTCACCGGCTCGCCCAGCGTCGGGCGTGAGGTCGCGCGGGCGTGCGTGTCGCGGGAGAAGGAGGTGACGGTCGAGGCTCGGCGGCAAGGACGCGATGCTCGTCCTGGCGGACTGCAACATCGGCCGCGCGGCGGAAGGCGCGTTGTGGGCGGGGTGCGCCGGCGCCGGGCAGGCGCGCGGCGCGATCGAGCGCGTGTACGTCGCGCGCGAGGTCGCCGAGCGGTTTACGGAGCGGTTGGTGAGCGGAGCCAAGGGGCTGACCGTCGGTGACCCGGAGCAGCCGGGCACGCAGGTCGGCCCGCTCGCCTCGCCGCGGCGGTTGGAGCATGTGCGGGAGCTGGTGGACGACGCGGTGGCTCACGGCGCTCGGTTGCACTGCGGTGGCCCGGTGTCGCCCGCGGGGTGCTCGGGAGCGTTTTATGCCCCGGCGGTAATCACCGGAGCGACACACGCCATGCGTTTGCTGCGCGAGCCCGTGGACGGCCCGGTGCTCGCGGTCGTGACGGTCGACAGCGTGGAGGAGGCGATCGCGCTGGCGAACGACAGCGAGTACGGCCTCGGCGCGTCGGTGTGGACGGAGGATCGCTACCAGGGCCTGCGCGTCGCGCGCGAGCTGCACGCGGGCATGGTCTGGCTCAACGACCACCTGCCGAGCCCCGCGGTGTCGCGCGGCCCGTGGGGAGCGGCGGCGGGCAGTGGGCTCGGCAAGATGCTCGGCGAGGCCGGGTTGCGCGCGTGCGCACAGGAGAAGCTGATCGTCTGGAGCCAGCCGGGGATGCGCGGGCTGTGGTGGGGGCCGTATGACGGGGTGCTGGAGGGCGGGGCGCGGGCGGTCGCGCAGTTGCGCTCGGCGCGGGACTCCGACCGCGAGCGCGCCTGGCGCCATGGGGCGGTGGCGGTGGCGCGGGTGGGAGCGCGGGCTGTGTTGAGGCGCGGGGTGCCACGGCGATAGAGGGGCCTGCCGTTGGGGTCGGAGGGACGCGGTGGGTCTTGTTCGGGATCGCAGGACCTTGAATCGGAGGGCCTTATTAGAGGATCTGATCTGACCCGGGTTTCTTGGAGTCGACGGTCTGGAATCAGGCGGCGATCTCTTGTTGTTGTTGGTGTTGGTTCTCGTATTCGGTTGGTGTGAGCATGTCCAAGGCGCTGTGGCGTCTGCGGGTGTTGTGCCAGGTCTCGATGTAGTCGTGAATCGCGGTGGCTAGTTCGAGGCGTGTCTTCCACTTTCGGCGGTTGAGTAGCTCGACCTGCATGCGCGCCCAGAACGCCTCGACCATGGCATTGTCGAACGGGGCGCCGACAGCACCGACCGACGGTGCGAGACCGGCTTCTGTGACCTTCTGGCTGAAGACCCAGGACGCGAACTGCACCCCCTGGTCGGAGTGAATGATCCCGCCCTCTGTCGGCGATCTTCTTCTGAGTGCCATGCCGAGAGCGTTGGCGACGAGCAGCCCGGTCTGGCGGCTGTCGATCGACCAGCCCACGACCATCCTGGAGAACGCGTCGATCACTGCGCAGCAGTAGATCTTGCCCTCCCTGGTTGGGTGCTCGGTGATGTCTGTCATCCACAGCCGGTCCGGGCCGTCGGCTCTGAAGCGTCTGCGCACCAGGTCCAGCGAGCTGGGCTTGCCGACCCTCGCGCCTCTCGGGAGACGGCGTTTGGGTAGCCCGTAGATCCCGAGGCGCCTCATCAGCAGATGCACCTGTTCCTTGCCGACGTGGATCCCGCGGCCGTATCTGAGCTCGGCGGTGATGCGGAGCGTGCCGTAGGTGCCGCCGGAGTCCTTGTGGACCTGGGCGATCTCGCCGGCAAGCCAGGCATGCCTGAGCGTCCTCGCTGACGGCGGACGCACCTTCCAGTCGTAATAGCCCGAGGGGGCAACACCCAACATCAAGCAGGCCCTCTGCACATCAAACCCCTGCCCGGTCAGGGACGCAATCACCGGGTAGAGGCTTTTGGGGGCAGGTTCTGCTCCAAGAACACCTCGTTGACCTTCCTGGAGACCGCCAGCTCGGTCTCGAGCTGACGGATCCGTCTCTTCGCGGCCGCGAGCTCCATCTGCCCCTCGGTGCTCAACCCGGGCGCCTCACCACGATCAATCCGGTCCTGCTTCAGCCAGCTGTAAATGCTCGCCTGCGTCATCCCGAACGTCTCAGCGAGCTGCGCGACACGCGTCCCGGAACGCGCGAGCTCCACGACCTGCCTGCGGACCTCCACTGGATACCTGCTGGGCATTACTTCCTCCTCGCTGAACGCCGGAGGATTCCAGAAACACAACTCCACTAAACCCGGGTCAGATCAATCCCGTTGTTCATGTCGTCGTTCTGGAGGGCGCATGCGCCCACCAGCCGGGGGGTGCATGCACGCCCCCGAAGACAGGCCCGCATGCGGGCCTGTCGGCTCGCGTCGCATGCGACGCGGCCACCTAGGTCCTCCACCAAGAGCCACCCAAGTCCTCCACCCAAGAGCCACCCAAGTCCTCCATTCAAGATCCCCCATCAAGACCCCCGGTCGAGGCGCCCACGCAAGATGGATACCCTTTGAGGATGCCCGCCCAGGCCTATGCAGGCAAGGATTGCGTCTGCCAGTTGCGCAAGGGAATCTGCGACCAGTCGTGTGTCCAGGGGATGCTCGACACCCCTTTCTATATTGCTTGCTTGAAGTTGACGGGCAGGCGCTGCCTGGTCGTGGGAGGTGGCGAGATCGGCTTGGAGAAGGTCGATGGGCTGCTTGCATGCGACGGTCAGGTGACGGTGATCGCGCCCGTCCTCGAGCCGGCGCTGGCGGAGTACGCGCGTGAGGGCTCGATTGATTGGCAGCGGCGTGTATATGAGGGCCCACCCGACCTGGAGGGTGTGTTTATGGCGATTGCCGCGACGAACGACACCGACGTGAACATCGCGGTCTACGACGACGCCGAGCGCCGCGCGATGCTCGTCAACGTGGTCGATGTGCCCCCTTTGTGTAATTTCATCCTGCCGGCGATCGTGCGTACTGGGCCACTGGCGATCGCGATCTCCACGGCGGGCGCCTCGCCGGCGCTGGCGAAGCGGATCAAGCGCCAGATCGCCGCGGAGTACGGCGAGCCATACGCGCGCCTGGCGGTCCTGCTGAACGAGGTGCGCGGCTGGGCGAAGGGGACTTTGCCGACCTACCAGGATCGCAAGGAGTTCTTCGAGGGGATCGTCAATGGCGACCCCGACCCGGTGGAGTTGTTGCGCGGCGGCAGTGGTAACGGCGGCAGTGGTGGTAGCGGCGAGGACGCGGTGCGCGAGCTGATCGCGGCGGCGCAGGGCAGGCACACGCCCGCGTCGGCCGGCGTCTGAGCGACGCCGCGATGGGGGCACTGCGGATCGAAGGGCTGACTCGGCGTTATGGCGAACGCGAGGCGCTGAGCGGCGTCTCGCTGTCGCTGGAGGCGGACCAGACGCTCGTCGTGTTCGGGCCGAACGGGGCCGGCAAGACCACGCTGCTGCGCGTGCTGGCGAGCCTGCTGCGACCCCACGCCGGCGAGGTCGACGTGCTGGGGCGCAGCCTGCCGGATGAGGCGTGGGCCGTGCGGGGACGGGTCGGGCTGCTCGGCCACGAGCCGCTGCTGTACCGCGAGCTGAGCGCGCGCGAGAACCTGCGCTTTCACGCGCGCCTGCACGGGGTCGGCGAGCAGCGTGTGGAGGAGTTGCTCGCGGCGGTGAGGATGCGCGAGCGCGCGAAGGAGCCGCTGCGCACGCTCTCGCGGGGGATGGTGCAGCGCGTGGCGATCGCGCGCGCCGTGCTGCACGATCCCGAGCTGCTGCTGCTGGACGAGCCGCGCGCGAACCTCGATCCGGCGGCGAGCGAGCTGGTCGAGCCGTTGATCGGGGCGGGCTCAGGACGGACGCGGGTGATCTCCAGTCACGATCCCGGCGGCGGTCTGCGCGAGGCCGACCTCGTGCTGGGCCTGCGCGACGGGCGGGCGGTGCTGTTGCGCGAGGCCGGGGATGTGGATCCCGATGAGATCGTGGAGCTGTACCGGTGAGGCCACGGTCAAGCCGCCGGGCCCCCCGCATGGCGGCGACGGTCGGCGCGTTGCTGCGCAAGGAGCTGCTCGTCGAGCTGCGCACGTTGGAGTCCGTGCCGGGGATGTCGCTGTTCGCGGTGACGACGTTCGTGGTGTTCCACTTCGCGCTGAACCAGAACACCGTCTCCGGCGACGAGGCGACCGGGATCCTGTGGGTGACTTTGCTGTTCGCGGCGATGCTCGGCGTCAACCGCCTGTTTGTCGCCGATCAGGACCAGGGCGGCTTCGACGCGTTCCTCTTGGCACCGGTCGACCGCACCGCGATGCTCTTGGCGAAGGCCTTAGCGCTGTTTGCCTACCTCGCCGTGCTCGAGCTGGTCGCGGTGCCGGCCTTTGGCCTGCTGCTGCTCGGGCCGCCGCTCGGGCAGGCGCTGCCGGACCTGCTGGTCGTGCTCGTGCTCGCGGACATCGGGATCGCGGCGATCGGCACGCTCGTCGCGGCGCTGGCGGTGCAGACACGCGCGCGCGATCTGCTCGGGCCGCTGCTCGCGCTGCCGCTGCTCGTGCCGATCGTGATCGGCGGGGCGCGAGCCAGCTCGCCGCTGCTGAGCGCGGGGCATGCGAGTGGGCGTGGGTCGGCCTCAACTACGCTGGCTACTGCTGCTCGGGCTCTATGATCTGGTGTTCGGGCTGATTGCCTACGCCGTTTTCGACTTCCTTCTGGAGGACTGACCCCATGCACGGACGGGGCCTGCGCACACTGAGCATCGCCGCGGTCGCCGCGATGGGCATCGCCCTCGCACTCGTGTTCTTCTACGCGCCGATCGAAGCCGAAGAAGGGTTCCTGCAGAAGATCTTCTACCTGCACGTGCCGCTGGCGATCGTGACCCTGTGCGGGTTCGTGATCGGCGGGATCATGGCGATCGCGCACCTGCGCACGCGCGATCGAAGCTGGGATCTGCGCTCCTACGTGGCGATCCACATGAGCCTGATCTTCGGCGTCGGGACGCTGATCACCGGCTCGATCTGGGCGCGCGGCTCGTGGGGGCACTGGTGGGTGTGGAGCGAGCCGACGCTCGTCTCGTTTCTGATCGTGATGCTGCTGTACGCGACCTACCAGCCGCTGCGTTTCGCGATCGAGGATCCCGAGCGCCAGGCGCGCTACGCGTCGGTGTTCGCGATCGTCGCCGGGGCGTTCGTGCCGCTGAACTTCCTCGCGGTGCGCCTGTCGACCGCCTATCTGCACCCGCGCGTGCTCGGCAGCTCCTCGAACCTGCCCGCCAAGATGCAGTTCACGTTCCTCGTGTCGCTGGGCGCGATCGCGCTGCTGTTCGCGACGCTCTGCTTCTACGAGCTGACCGCCAAGCGCACGCGCATGCTGCTCAAAGCGCGCAGCAGGACGCTCGGCTTCCAATGACCACACTCGCCACCGCCATCCCGGGGAGCTCCAACAACGGCTACGTGGCGGCCGCCTACATCGTGTTCTTCGTGATCGTGCTGATCTACGTGGCGATCATGGCGCTCCGCTTGACGCGTGTGGAGCGCAGCCTGCGCGAGCTGAACGAGCGCGCGGAGCGGGTCGCGGCAAGAGGAGAGCACGCAGGGCGAGACGCGCCAAGGCGGGGTCGCAGGCGCGGCGCCCAGTCAGCGGGAGCGGGAGACGGTATGAGCAGGGTGGCGGCATGACGGGGCGTCTGCGATGAGTGAGCTGCTGGCGCTCGGCATCTCCCACAAGACGGCGCCCGTGGCGTTGCGCGAGCGCCTGGCGTTCACCGAGCTGGAGGCGAGCGAGTTCGCCAAGGCGCTGACGGAGAGCGCCGAGGTGCGCGAGGCGGTCGTGATCTCCACCTGCAACCGCACCGAGGTCTACCTCGTGGTCGGCGGGGCGGGTGCGGCTCTTGTCAACGCCGAGGGGGACGTGCTGGGATTGCTCGCGCGGCGCGCGGGGATCCGCCCGACGGAGCTCGCGCAGGAGATCTACTCGCCGCGCAACTGCGACGCCGCGCGCCAGCTCTACCGCGTGACCGCGGGCCTGGAGTCGATGATCGTCGGTGAGGCGGAGATCCAGGGCCAGGTCCGCCGCGCCCACGAGGCGGCGATGCGAGCCGGCAGCACGGGAGCGTTCTCCAACCGTCTGTTCGCCGCCGCGCTGACGACGGGCAAGCGAGTGCGCACGGAGACCGAGATCGGCTCCAGCCGCGTGAGCGTCCCCTCGGTGGCCGTCGATCTGGCGCTGAGCGTGCTCGGCGGATTGGCCGAGCGCCACGTGGTGATCCTCGGCGCGGGCGAGACCAGCGAGCTGACCGCGCGCGCGCTCGCCGAGCAGGGCGCGGGCACGATCTTCGTGGCCAACCGCCACGCCGACCGTGCGCTCAGCCTCGCCCAGCGCTTCGGCGGCTCGGTGGTCGGGCTCGACGGCCTCCCCGACCAGCTGCTGCACGCCGACATCGTCCTCTCCTCGACCTCCTCCCCCCATCCGATCGTCGGCCGCGAGGAGCTCGAGCTGGTGATGGCAGAGCGCGCGGGCCGGCCACTGCTGTTGATCGACATCGCGGTGCCGCGCGACATCGACGCCGGCTGCGGTGAGCTGGAGGGGGTCAGCCTGTATGACATCGACGACCTGCAGGCCGTCGTCGCGCGCAACCTCGACACGCGCGCGAGCGAGATCCCCCGCGCCCAGGAGATCGTCGAGGAGGAGATCCAGCGGTTCGCGCGCTGGCTCGGCCAGCTCGAGGTGCTGCCCACGGTCAGCGCGCTGCGCGAGCACGGCAACACGCTGGTCGAGCAGGTGCTGGCCGAGAACGCCGGGCGCTGGGAGTCGGCCTCGCCGCGCGACCTCGCTCGCGTGGAGGCGATCGCGCGAGCGGTGATGAGCCGGCTGCTGCACGAGCCGACGATCCGTCTGCGCAGCCTGTCGGAGGCGCGTGGGCACTCGAGCCTCGAGCTCGTGCGCGAGCTGTTCGGGCTGCGCGACGACGAGCTGGCCGATGAGGCCGAGGCGGAGCTCGCCGAGGTCCACGAGCTCCAGCGCCGCCGCAAGGGCTGATGCGAATCGGGACCCGCGGCAGCGCGCTCGCGCTGACGCAGGCGGGATATGTCGCCGACCGGTTGCGTAGCAGCCAGCTCGGCGGGGCGGAGATCGTCACGCTCTCCACGAGCGGTGACAGGGCGGGGAATGACACGACGGGCGGGAACGCGGCGGGGAGCGGCGCGCAGTCCAGTGGTGCGCCGGCTGACAAGTCACGCTGGGTCGATACGATCGAGCAGGCGCTGCTGGCCGGCGAGATCGACCTCGCCGTGCACTCGGCCAAGGACGTCCCCGGCGAGCTGGCCGAGGGGCTCGTGCTGCTGGGAGCGCCCGCGCGGGTGAGTGCCGAGGACGTGCTGTGTGGCGCGCCTTCGCTCCAGGCGCTTGCCGATGGAGCGCACGCATCGGCACCAGCAGCGTGCGCCGTGCGGCGCAGCTGCGCGCGGCACGCGAGGATCTGCGGGTAGTGGCGATCGGCGGCAACGTCGACACGCGCCTGCGGCGGTTGGGCGAAGGGAGTGGCGAGGATGACTTGGATGCGATCGTGCTCGCGCGCGCCGGGCTGGTGCGACTCGGGCGCGAGGCGGAGGTGGGCGCGGTGCTCGACCCCGTGCGTTTCGTGCCGGCTCCCGGCCAGGGTGTGCTCGCGCTGCAGGGACGCGCGGAGGACGCGCACGTGCAGGAGGCGGTGGCGGCGATCACAGACGCGGACACGTTCGCGTGCCTGCAAGCCGAGCGTGCGGTGGCGAGCGGGCTGGGCGCGAGCTGTCACACACCGCTCGGGGCGCATGCGGTACCTGCCGGCTGCGGTTGCTTGAACCTACGCGCGTGGGTCGGGCTGCCCGACGGCTCGGAGTGGTGCAGCGATGAGCTGCTTGGCGGCTTCTACGATCCGGTCGCGCTCGGGCTACGGGTGGCGGAGCGAATGCAGGCGGTTGGGCCGAGGAGCTGCTGACCGAAGCCGGGAGACACGCGCCTTTCGGCGCGAATCCCCGTTTCGGCCAGGGCGCAGGAGATGTCCGTTGAGCACGCCTGAGGGCTCGCGCCAGGAGGAGAGTCCTAACGCCGGGCGTGTCTATCTCGTCGGCGCGGGACCCGGCGACCCCGGGTTACTGACCGCGCGCGCGCTGGAGCTGATCGCGGCGGCGGACGTGATCCTGCACGACCGCCTGATTCCAGCCGCGGCGCTCGACGGGGCGCGCGCGGATGCCGAGCTGCTGTTCGTGGGCAAGGAGGGCGGCGGCGCGTCGGTCCCGCAGGAGCAGACCGAGGCGCTGATGGTTGCGCGCGCCAAAGCCGGGCTGAGCGTCGTGCGGCTGAAGGGCGGCGACCCGTTTGTGTTCGGGCGCGGCGGCGAGGAGGCGCTCACGCTGCGCGAGGCCGGCATCCCGTTCGAGATCGTCCCCGGCGTGAGCTCCGGCGTGGCGGCGGCAGCCTACGCGGGCATACCCGTCACCCATCGCGGGCTCGCGACGGCGGTGGCGCTGGTGACGGGGCACACGCGGGCGGACAATGTCCAGCCCGCGAGCGGAGAGGCTGGCCCCGAAGACCCTGAGCGGGTCCGACGGACATCGACTGGGCAGCGCTCGCGGCGTTTCCGGGGACGCTGGTGTTCTACATGGGGGTGCGCCAGCTCCCCCAGATCGCGGAGTCGCTGATCGCCGCCGGGCGACCCGCCGACGAGCCCGTGGCGATCGTCGAACGCGGCACACTCCCCGACCAGCGCACGGTGACGGGGACGCTGCAGAGCATCGCCGAGATCGCTCGGGGAGCGCAGGTGCGATCGCCGTCGATCACGGTCGTCGGACCCGTCGCCGGGCTGGCCGAGCAGCTGGAGTGGCGTGACGGGACTCCACACCCGCTGCGCGGCAAGACCGTGGCGGTCACACGCGCGCGCGCCCAGGCCAGCGGACTAGCGCGGCGGCTGGCAGAGCTGGGAGCGATCGTGGTGCAGGCACCAAGCATTCGCGTCGAGCCGATCGACGGTCCCGCGCCCGATCTGTCGCTGTACGACCTCGTCTGCTTCACCAGTCCCAACGCGGTGAGTGCGCTGTTCGAGCGCCTCGCGCGGGGGCTTGCGCCTGGTCAGGAGACCACGCCTTCAGGTGTGCGCGACGCGCGCGCGTTCGCGGGCGTGCGCGTGGCGGCGATCGGCCCTGGCACGGAGCGGGCGCTGGCAGAGCATGGGCTGATCGCGGACATCGTGCCCGAGCGCTTCGTCGCGGAGGCGCTCGTGCAAGCGCTCGCCGCGGAGCCGGTCGAGCGTGCGCTGATCGCGCGCGCGAAGGAGGCACGCGACGTGATCCCCGATGCGCTGCGCGCCCGCGGTGCGCAGGTGGACATGCTGGCGCTATATGAAACCGTCGCCGAACCGCTCGCTCCCCAGGCGCTCGAGGCGGCACGGCAGGCCGACTACATCACCTTCACCTCATCCTCGACCGTGCGCTTTTTCCTCGACGCGGCGGGCGGGGCCGACGACGACGCGGGAGACGCGCGGGCAGCCGGCGGCGACGCGGCCGGGGCCGGAGGCCTCTCACCCGGGACGCGGATCGTCTCGATCGGCCCGGTCACGAGCGAAACCCTGCGCGAGCACGGCCTGGAGCCGCATGTGGAGGCCGAAGATCACGATGTCGATGGGGTCATCCAGGCGCTGCTCGCGGACGTTGCGCGTGAGTGATCGCCGCGTAATCGCAGCGCGATTCGGGGGAGGTGCGGGGGGTGACTACTCCGCCGCGTGATTCGCGGGGGAGGTGCGCGGGGAGGTGATCACTCCGCGATTGCTAGAGCGATCGCCGCACCCGCTATCAGGACGGTCAGGGAGATCGCCAGAGCGACGTGCATGCCCGAGACGAACTGGCCCGCGACCAGCGATCCGAACAGCGCGACACCGATCACGCTGCCCGTCTGGCGCATCGCAAACAGCGTTCCTGAGGCGATCCCCGAGCGACTGCGCTCGACGCTGCCCAGGACCGCTGAGGTCATCGGCGGCACCACTAAGCCGAGTCCGCCGCCGAGCAGGAGCAGCTGAAGGGCCATCGCCCAGTAGGGGGTACTCCGCACGATCCACACCAGGGCCAGACAGGCAACCGCCATCAGGCCTTGGCCGAGCAGAATCACCGCCCGGTCGCCGAAGCGGCGTGTCAACCTCCCGGCGAGCAGGTTTGCGGCCATGATCGAGGCAGTCATCGGCAGGAACGCAAGGCCGGCGCGCAAAGCCGAGAAGCCCTGCTCGCGCTGAAACAGCAGGCTGAAGACGAACACCAGCCCGTAGAAGGCAACGTTGATCAGCAGGCCGATGAACGTCGCCGAGCGGAACGTGCGGCCGCGGAACAGCGAAAGCGGGAGCATCGGCGAGCGTCCCTGGGCCTCGACCGTCAGGAAGCAGGCGCCGGCCACTAAGGACAAGGCGAATCCGCCAAGCACCCAGCCGTCCGTCCAGCCAGCCGATCCCCCCTCGATCGTCGCGGCCGCGAGGGAGCCAAGCGCCACGACGGCCGCGAGCTGACCTGGAACGTCGAGGCCCCGCCCGCGGCTCTGCGGCGTCTCGGTGGCATAACGAGCCGTCAGCAGCATGCCGATCAGCCCGATCGGCACGTTGATGAAGAAGATCCCCCGCCAGCCCACCAGCGCGATCAACACACCACCGACCACAGGCCCCGCCGCCAGCGCGGTGCTGGCGCCCGCGGCGAGGAAACCGACCGCCCGCGTGCGCTGCGCGGCGTCGTGGTAGGCGTGGTTGAGCAACGCCAGCGAACAGGGAACGAGAATCGCGGCGCCGACGCCCTGGATCGAGCGCGCGGCGATCAACACCGCAAAGCTCGGCGCCAGGCCACACGCCGCGGAGGACGTCGTGAAGATCGCAAAGCCCACGATGAACAGGCGCTTGGCGCCGACTCGATCGCCGAGCGCGCCGGCGGTCAAGATGAGCGCCGCCAGCGTCAACGTGTAGGAGCTGACCACCCACTGCAGTCCCGCGACCGAGCTCCCGAGCGATGCCCCGATCGCCTTGATGCCGACGTTCACGACAGTGACGTCGAGCTGCACCACGGCAAAGCCGAGGGTCATCGCGGCGAGCGTTATGGACTTCGAGCGCGAGGCTTCGATAACCGCGTGCCCTGCCTCAACCGCGCCCGAGCGCAGCCGCCGGGGTGGGCGACTCCGCGGCGCTCGCGTGCCCCCTGAGTGGGGGACGCTCTTCGATCGGCACCCTGCGCATCTCCATCGGCGCGTCCAGTTGTTGCGGTGGCAGCGCGATCGAGCCAGAGGCCTGAGCGTCGGTGAACTCGGGGCCGTGGAAGCGCGTCGAGGCGGCGACCAGCACCGCGTAGGCCATCGCGGAGAGAGCGCGTAGCGGCTGGTGAGCATTCTGGCGAGACCCCAGATGCACTTGGGCAAGACCATCGAGGCCCACCGCGCGCCACGCGTCGATCAGCATCGCGATCTCCACGCCGTAGCCGACGCTGAAGGGCAGACGCATGAGCAGCTCCCGCCGCGCGGCCACTTCGCCGGCAAGCGGCTGGTCGAAGACCACGAGCTCGGGCGCGTGCAGATTCAACAGCGGCCGGGCCAGCAGCTCGGTGACGCGGCCACCCTCGCCCACGCGGGGCTTCGAGCCCGATTGCGGGTCGTCACGAAACGGACGCTCGAAGCATCCCTTTACGAACTGAACCTCCGGCTCGCAGATCAACGGCCCCAGCAGGCCGGTCAAGAAACCGGAGTGAAAGCCATCGGTGTCGGCGTCGAGGTAGGCGACGATGTCGCTCTGCACGATCCGCAGCGCGCGCCACATCGCATCGCCCTTGCCCTGGGACGGGCCATACTCGCCCGCGACCGCGTTCTCCTGCACGACCGTCAAGCCGGCGGCGGCGGCAATCTCGGCCGTCCCATCGACCGAGGCCGAATCGATCAGGAGCGCCTCATCGATCAGCCCCACCTCTCGCAGATCCACGACGCAGCGCGCGATCGCGCCGATCGACCGCGCGACCTCACGCGCCGGGAGGATGACCGCGATCGAATCGCGCTTGGCGGCGAGCAGACGCTCCAAAGGAAACTGCTCGGCCTGGAAGCTGCGCCGTGCCCGCCAGTCGGTAGCCCTCCGATCCTTGTTCATCCCTCCTAACTTAACCGGCGGTGGTGTAGCCCTGGCAGATTTTGGGTATCCCGTCGTTATGACTACTGGAACCTCTTTATTTTTCATCGCCGTCGGGGCGATCCTGCGTTATGCGGTCACGAGCACGGTGTCGGGTGTTTCGCTGCAGACGGTGGGCCTGATCCTGATGATCATCGGTGCCGCGGGACTGGTGCTCTCGCTCTTCTACATGCTGGCCTGGAGTCCACGACGCGGCCGGGTGGTACGCGATCGGGTGATCGAGCGCGAGCCTTACGAAGATCCGGCAGCTCGTTAGCCTCGATCGATTTCAAACCACATGCATCCGGTCTGCCTGCCGTCGTCGATCGACCAGCGATCGGCGATCTGATCCAGGAGCGCCTTTTCATATGGCGAGCAGCCGACATCCGGCCCACTCGGCAGGAGCGCATGCGCAGCCCGCAGCTGCACGCGAACAAAACCATCAGCCATCCAGGCGCTGAAGTGCGCCTCCGAGCTCGTGTCTGATGGGCACGCTCGCACGGCACGTGTCACCAGATCGCTGCTCAGGAGACTCACGGCATCACGCAGGTCAGGCGCCAAGTGCCCAACCTCTTCCAGCCGGTGACGCGCCAGCCTCGGCGCGAAGGCATTCAGCTCGAGCGAGATCTCCAGGTCGGGTATGAGTGTCTCGATCATCACCACACAAGTTCCCTCGGCTGGAACTCGTAAACCCTTTAACTATCGTCTACAGCTCTTAGTCCTCTCCTCCCACACTCGTCAAACGATATGCAGACGCTCAAGACCTCCATCGACATCGCCTGGATCATCTTCTGGGTTTACTGGCTCGCGTCCGCCGTTGGCGTGAAGCGGGGCCGAGGTAGCCGCCGCCGGATTCCTCTGAATGGCGTGACCGCCTTATCGGTCGTTCTGCTCGTCCGCGTCTTCCGCGGCGGGGGCCTAGCCGTCCACAGTCCCGTCCTCGGAGCGATCGGGGCAATCATGTTCGCGTCCGGGATAGCGTTGGCGATCTCCTCTCGCGTCCAGCTCGGCCGCAACTGGGGGATGCCGATGACGCAGAAGGCCGAGCCGGAGCTCGTTACCTCCGGTCCCTACCGATTCGTTCGCCACCCGATCTACTCGGGGCTCTTGGCCGGGCTACTCGGGACCGCTCTGGTGACCAGCCTGATCGGCTTGATCATCGTTGCAATCGCGGTTGGGTACTTCTACTACTGCGCATCCGTGGAGGAGAAGAACCTCACGGCCACATTCCCGACCGCGTATCCCGCGTACCGAGCCAGCACAAAGATGCTCATTCCCTACGTTCTCTAGTCGCGCGCGCTCGAGCGGAGTCGGTCGCCAGCTAGTCGGTCCACCATCCCATCAGAACCTCGCCGTCCCCTTCGCGCCGCGGGCCGAACGCGAGTAAGTCAAGACCGATGGGCCCAGCCTCGAAAGCGCGAGTGACCTCGGGAGCGACACGGATCGCGTCGAGCGCCTGAAGCTCTACAACCTCGTCGTCTAGCTTTACGCGCCCGGAACCAGCGAGGACAACGTAAATCTCCTCGGCGCGCTCATGCTTATGCGCAAAGGGCTGACGTCGCCCAGCCTTGATGCGGTGATAGCTGAAACCGGTGTCCTCGGTATCGAGCGCATCTTTTGCGAATCGCGCCTCTTGGACGTCGCCAAATCCCGACTTCGGCGCGGAATCCTCGATATCGGTGAGCTTCTTCAGGGTGTACGGCGTGGCCATCATTGCCTCCTCGAGACAAACGTTGAACTGTGAATCGTATACCCGTAAGTGACTCAACCGCGATCGTGTTTAGAACTCGACGTAACCGGAAAACACCCCTATAGGAATGACCGTCGAGGAAGAGGGCGTTCGTGCCGACATTCGTGACCATCGGATATGGGGACCGAGCAGGATACGACCGGACTGACCCTAAAGTCCGCGATGCGGCCCATCAACACGACGCGCGCCTGCACGCCGAGGGAGCGTTGATGGGTATCGCCGGTGAGCCCGTGCAGGTGCGCAATCACGACGGGGCGGGCGTGGAGCGGAGCGATGGGCCGTTTCTGCGCTCGGACCTTCCAATCGCGGGGTTCGCGGTGATCGAGGCCGCCACGCTCGAGAAGGCGGTCCGCCTCGTCTCGGAGACCCCTTGTGCGGTCGCCCACGGTGTCGTTGAGGTGTGGCCCCTGAAGTCGACGCCATAGGCTATTTTCGCGATCCCGACGGGACACCTGTGGGAGATACCAACAGTCCGTCCGGTTCGTGACTGCACACTTGAGCACCCGGATCGCCGCGGCCGATAGAGACCTATGCGTCCGCGTCACAGAGGTGGGCGGCCGCTGCCGCGTCTGACGCTGACGCGGCAGGTGGCACTCATGAGCCTGGTGCCGATCGTTGCACTGGGGATTCTCCTGGCGAGGGTCATCCAGGCGCAGGTCGTCTCGCGCGCGTTGAGCGACGCCGATCAGTCCGCGCAGCTGATCGCGCGCATCGGGATTCAGCCCCGGCTCACGCCCCATGATTTGCGCTACGGCTTGAGCGCGCAAGGCGTCCGCGCCTTGGATAACCAGTTGCGCGCACGATCGGTGACGCAGGATCTCGCTCGCATCAAGATCTGGAACACCAAGGACCAGGTGATCTACTCCGACGATCACAGCCTGATCGGTCGCACACTCACCCCCAGCGGCGATCTGCTGAACGCTCTTGCGGGACGGCCCAACGACGCGGAGGTGGTGACGCCCAGCCTGCACACGGAGACCGCCAGCGAGGTTGGCCTTGGGCAGCTCGTTGAGGTGTATGTGCCGTTGCGCTTCGCGGCGTCCGGCCCGCCGGCCGGCGTGTTTGAGATCTATTTGAGCTATCGCCCGATTGCGGCTGCGCTTACGCGCAACAAGCGAATGATCGTGGCGCTTATCGCGATCGGGCTGGCGCTCCTTTGGTCGATTCTCTACCGGATCGTCGCTCGGGCCTCGCGTCGCCTGCGTCAACAGGCTGATGAGAATGATCGCCTCGCTCGCTATGACCCTCTCACCGGGCTTCCGAATCGAACGCTTTTCATCGAAGGGATCGAGGACGCCGTCAGGCGCAGCAGTGACCGGCCCGATGCTGTCGGGGTGCTACTGATCGACTTGGACCGATTCACCGAGATCAACAACACGCTCGGGACCGCCAACGGCGACCTTGTTCTCTGTGAGGTCGCTCGCCGGCTTCGCGGCAATGTGCAAGAGGACGCGCTCGTGGCGCGCCTCGCAGGCGACGGATACGCGGTTCTCGTACATGGCACCCAAGGTGTCCCCGACGCGCTGCGCACGGCGGCTGCGATACAGGCGGGCTTTGAGTCCACGATCGTGCTCGACGATGTCGAGGTTCGCGTCGAGGCGAGCATCGGCATCGCGGTCATGGGCGAGCACGCCCACGGACCCAACGTGTTGTTGGCGCGCGCCGACGCGGCACTCGCGTACGCACGGTTACACCACAGCGGGATCGAGGCGTACTCGCCGGAGTGCGACCACTTCGACGCAACGCGACTAAAGCTGCTCACCGAGGTGAGTGGCGCATTGGAACGCGGTGAGTTCATCCTTCAATACCAACCACAGATCGAGCTTCAGAGCGGGCGCATCACCGGCGTCGAGGCCCTGGTGCGCTGGCATCACCCCGAACACGGCGTGCTGGCACCAGCAGAGTTCATTCCACCGATCGAGCAGACCGCGCTGATCCGGCCCCTCACACTTGCACTGATCGACCAGGCGCTCGGCCAGCTCGTCACCTGGCGGGACCTTGGAATCGACATACAGATGTCGGTCAACCTGTCCGCCCGCAACCTGCTCGACACACAGCTGCCGCAGCGGATCGCCGAAATCCTCGAGCGCCATCGCGTAGCGCCCGACGTGCTCATCGTGGAGGTCACCGAGAGTGCCGCGATGACTGATCCACACAGGGCAGTTGTAGTGCTCGCGGCCCTGCGGGCCACCGGCATCGGTGTCTCAGTCGATGACTTCGGGACAGGCAACGCCTCGATCGAGTATCTCGCGAAGCTGCCGGCGACCGAGATCAAGATCGACCGCTCGTTCATCACCGACATCCTCGAGGACCTGCGGGCCGAGGCGATCGTCCGCTCCACAATCGACCTGGCGCGAAACCTCGGGCTCACCGTCGTCGCCGAGGGCATCGAGACCGAAGCGGTCTTGAACCATCTCATCGGGCTGGGCTGCGATACCGGGCAGGGCTACTTGATCTCACGGCCGCAGCCGGCTGAGCAGTTAACGTCAACGCTGAGTCGATTGGGCAAGATCGGATCAACTCTCGCCCACACGAACCGCGCCAAGCCCAGGCTCACGCGCGTCTAGCCTCTTCTCGCTATTCGCAATTGGGTCGCGCGCAACGCACACTCGATGGGAAGGAATCCCGCAGCCGCGGAGTCAATGCAGGTGGCACACGAGAAGGGCTGTGTGTTGATGGCTGTCTGAAGCCGATGGGGAAGCGAGATACACCCTTCGGTGATCGCGATTACGGCTTCATCCCCGATTTCCGAACTACAGGAGAAACCCAGTGCCCAGAACGTCGATCCTTGCTCTAGTTGGTGTTGCGCTAGCGCTCGCCGGTTGCGGCAGCTCAAGCAGCACCAGTAGCTCTTCCAGCACCAACTCCGCGGCGAGCGCCAGCACGCCTGTGCAATCGCCACCGAGCTCTGGCCCGTTCCTGGCTAAGTTCACCAGTGTCAGCAAAATCGCCTCGACGGTCCCAGCCAACGGCGACATCAACCCCTACGGGATCGTTCTTGTGCCAAGCAGCGCAGGCAAGCTCCAGGCGGGCCAGTTGCTGGTCAGCAACTTCAACGCCAAGGAAAGCGCAAAGGAGAACGGTCAGGGCACCGGCACGACGATCGTCCAGATCAGCCCCGCCGGGAAGACGTCGCTGTTCGCGACGATCGATGCCAAGACGCTTCCCGGCTCATGCCCAGGCGGCGTCGGGCTGACGACGGCGCTAAACATCCTTCCGGGCGGCTACGTCATCGTGGGCAGCCTACCGACAACCAACGGCAAGACAGCCACCGCTAAGTACGGCTGCCTGATCGTGCTCGACAGTGAAGGTAAGACGGTCGAGACGATCGCCAGCAAGAACATCCAGGGTCCCTGGGACTCCACCGCCAAGAGCGAAGGCTCAAAGACCATGCTGTTCGTCAGTAATGCGCTCAACGGCGGCGCCGCGAAGGGCCTCAAAACGATCGACAACTCGACCGTGCTGCGGATCGAACTGGAATCCGGCGAAGGACAGATGCCGAAGGTGCTCAGCGAAACGGTGATCGCCAAGGGCATCCCTTGGATCGATTCAGCGGAAGCCCTCGTGCTCGGTCCAACCGGACTCGCACTCGCCTCCGACGGGACGCTATATGTGGCCTCGACCGAAGACAGCAAGATCCTCGCGGTCTCCGAAGCAACGACGCGCACGACGGCGGCCGCGAAAGGTGGCAGCGTGCTCACCGAAGGCGGCCATCTGAAGGAACCGCTGGGCATGGTGCTCGCACCGAATGGCAACATCGTCACGAGCAACGGTGGTGATGGCAACATGGTCGAAATCACACCAGCTGGCCAGCAGGTGGCGGTACAGACCGCTGATAAGAAGACCGGAGCCGGATCGCTGTTTGGCTTCGTTGTTGCGCCGGAAGGCAAGGGCATCTACTTCGTTGACGACGGCGAAAACACGCTCAACCTGCTGCACGCAAGCCAGCCGGCGTCCTCCGGTGCGTCGAGCGCTCCGAGCCCGACGAAGGCGACCGCGTCAGCGCCGACTAGTACGGCAGAAAGCCTGAGCCTCGAAGCCAACTCCGAAGGCCAGCTCAAATACAACACGACATCGTTGACCGCCAAGGCCGGCAAGGTCTCGATCGATTTCACCAATATGGCACCAGAGGAACACAACGTCACGGTCGAATCCTCCTCCGGTGAAAAAGAGGGAGCGACACCGACCTTTCAGGGCGGCTCAAAGACCCTAAGCTTGAACCTGAAGCCGGGAACCTACAAGTTCTTCTGCTCGGTTCCGGGACATCGCATGGCTGGGATGGAAGGCACCCTCACGGTCAAGTAGCAGACGCTAGAACCTCTGCGTCCGCCCCTGGCTTTCCTTCCAGCGTGGAAGGAACACGCCAGGGGCGGAGTCTTTCCCAAATACCAGAGGCATTCCGTCAAAGCCTCACTCTTACGCACGCAAGCAAGGAGTGGACACATGCGCCACGTACTGAAGTTGTCCCTACCAGCAATCGCCGCGTTCACGGGAGATCAGCAGGCCGGTGAAACCAAGGGGCAGGGCATCAAAGACGTAGGCACCTGGAGCGTTGTGGAGACCAGCTCCAGCGGCGCCCCTGCGGCGAGCACGAGCAGCACGCCGGCGACAGGAGCACCGAGCACGGGCGGCTCCTCGGAATCCTCGAGCGGTGGCGGCTACGGCTACTGAGCCCTCCGGCGGATGCGCGGCTCAGCGCGCGTGGGTATGACACGTCACACGCGCGCGCTGGCCACACCTCGCGCTCGCACTGGGAAGCTAGACCGGCGAGCGAGAGGCGACTACTTCACCGTGTGCCCGGAGGCGTTGATTGCGTACCAGGTGCCACCGAACTGCTTTGCTCCGACGTAGGACGTTTCTCCGGGTCCGCTGTCGCCGCTGTAGGTGTAGAGGGGGTGACCTGCGTAAGTGACCTGGTGGCCACTGGTCGAGGACAGAAGCGAAGCCTTGACGCCCGAGCCGGCACTCGGGTGGCCGCTTGCCTTCAGTGAAGGCCATACTTCCGAGCAGCCGCTGATCGCCGCGCAGCTGTTCTTGTTGGCGTGATCGCGCGTGAACTCGTACAGCGTGCGGCCCGAGCTGCTGACGAGGATGCTGCCAAGGCTCGTGTGGAGCAGCCGCACCGTGGTAGCGCGGCTCGCGTGCGCGGCCGGGAGGCTCCGCTGTGCGCTGGCGACCGTCGCGGCGCTCGTCGCGCTTGCCAACGCGATGGCCAAGAAAACGTAGGTTCGCTTCATGATTCCTCCGAATGTGTCGGGGTGCCTGGACGTGACTGTCATCTCCACCTAAAGACACCGCCACACGGCGAACCTTCCCCGCACGTTAGCTACCCCGTGAAGCGCTAAGCGGAGCTTGTGATCATTATGTGCCTACTGCGAAAGGACCGGACTTGTGGAACGCGGGTGGTCGTCCGATTTGTTGGTTGAGATGACACCTCAACGCGCTGCAGATCAACGCCCTGGCGCGGAGAAGGATGAGCAGCACGCGCCGCCCGTGCCGCCAGACGCACTGCAGGAGCCGGTGGAGGGTCTGTCTGTGCTGGGCGAGGCGCTCAAGGCGCGCGCTGAGGACGTGCTGGCGCAGACGGTCGCGTTGACCGGCGGGCCAGGCTACGAACAAGTGGACGGCGTGGTCCAGGGTAGCTTTGAGAGGATCAGCGTCAGCTCGACGATGGCGGTGTCACGCTGGATCGCGGGAGAGGGCGTCGAGGTGGCGATCGAGGTCGGCCGGGAGACGTGGGAGATCTTCGCCGAGCTGGCGGCGCAGCGCGCGGCTTCGCTGGAGGAGGTGACCAGACGCTGTTTTGCTTGGCGTAACGTGATGGCGGGGGTGCTGCATGAGCTCGCCGCGGAGCTTGACTCTTCAGGAGAGGCGCTCACTCAGGCGTTGAGCATCCTGCAGTTGAGCCTCGAGTTCAGCCTCGTGCGGATGTGCGGGTCTTTTGAATCCGAGCGGCGCAAGACCGACGAGGAGCTGCGCGCGGCGTGAGGAGGAGCTCTCGTTCCTTGCGACCCACGACTCGTTGACCGGACTGCCCAACCGCACGTTGATCCTCGACCGGGTCGAGCAGATGCTCGCGCGCTCGGCTCGCAACCAGACGCCGGTGGCGGCGCTGTTCATCGATCTCGACAACTTCAAGTCGATCAATGACTCGCTCGGTCACGGCGTCGGCGATGAGCTGTTGCGGGCGGTCACCGCGCGACTGGATGGGGTGATTCGTGACGTCGATGCGCTGGGCCGGCTGGGCGGGGACGAGTTTGTCGTGATCTCGGAAGCGCTGACGCTGGAAGTGGGGCCCGAGCTGATCGCCGAGCGCCTACTCGAAGCGCTCGAGCGGCCGTTCCAGCTCGGCGTGGACAAAGATACCCGCGTGAGCGTGACGGCGAGCATCGGCATCGCGGCGGGAGCCCACACCTCCGCGGAGGAGCTGTTGCGCGAGGCGGACATCGCGATGTATCGCGCGAAGTGGGACGGAAAGCACCGCTACGTCGTGTTCGAGGACGGTATGCAGCACGCCGTGCAACACCGCATGGAGCTAGAGATGGATCTCCGCGAAGCATTGGAGAAGGACGAGTTCTTCCTCGCCTATCAACCGACGATCGACCTCAGCGACCTGAGCCCCACCGGACTCGAGGCACTGATCCGCTGGAAGCACCCGACGCGCGGCGTCGTGCAACCCGACGACTTCATCCCGCTGCTGGAGGAGACCGGGCTGATCGTCGATGTCGGCAAGTGGGTGCTCGAGGAGGCCTGCAGGCAGGGTGCCGCGTGGCGCGAGACCGGATATCCGATCGGGATGGCGGTAAACGTCTCCGGGCGCCAGCTCGACACCGATCAGCTCATAGGCGATATAGAAGGCGCGCTCTCAGAAAGCGGCCTGGACCCGCAGGCGCTGACGATCGAGATCACCGAGACGACGTTGATGCGCAATGCCGAGGAGACAGCCCGCCGCCTGACGCAAATCAAGGCCCTGGGTGTGCGGATCGCGATCGACGACTTCGGCACCGGCTACTCCTCGCTCGCCCACCTCCAACGGTTCCCCGTGGACGCGCTGAAGATCGACCGATCCTTCGTCTCACAACTGCAGCACAATCAGGAGGGCGAGACGCTGATCCACACGCTCGTGCAGCTCGGGAAGGCTCTCTCGATCGAGACGTTCGCGGAGGGCATCGAGGATCAGGAGGAGCTCTCCCTTCTACAGGACGAGGACTGCGACAAGGGACAGGGCTTCCTGTTCGCCCGCCCCCTCGACGTAGACGCAACCGAGGCGTTCCTGCAGAACTGGGCAGCGAAAGCCACGCCCGCTCCGGCACAGACGCCACAGCACGCATAGCTTTCAAATCGAGATGTGCGAGCGCTCCCGTTCAGCCCCGCGCCGTTCATCCCACCCGACCCACACATCCTCGGGATAGCCCGACGCCCGTGAGCCGTTAGCCGCGGCGCATGAGCCGGCCGACTGATGCCATCAGCTCGGCCGTGCGCTCCTCTTGAAGCTCAGGCTCGGCGCCGACTACGCAGGTGCGGGCATGTCCATCGAGCAGCCCTAGCGCCACCTTGTCGAGCGCGGCCTGGACGGCGTTGATCTGGGTCAGGACGTCGATGCAATAGCGGTCCTCCTCGACCATCCGCTCGATGCCTCCGACCTGGCCCTTGATACGGGCCATGCGATCAAGGAGCTGGTCCTTGGTCGCTTGATAGCCCTTGCCTGCAGGTGATCTCAATGTCGTGGCAGCCATGTCCGACACTATACCAATACGGGGGAGGGGTATAGTGATTTGCATGGGTGTGCTGAGGACTATCAGCGATGGCCTCGAGGACGCTTTCCTGATGGCGTGGGAGGTTTGGTGGGCGCTGGTGCTCGGCTTCGCGATCTCAGGCGTAGTCCAGGCCTGGGTGCCGCGCGAGCGCATCGAGAGCGCGCTCGGCGGTTCTGGCTTTCGGCCGGTCGCGCTGGCAACGGGCCTCGGTGCGGCTTCCTCCTCGTGCAGCTACGCGGCGATCGCGATCGCCAAGAGCCTGTTTCAGAAGGGTGCCTCGTCGGCCTCGGCGCTCGCGTTCCAGTTCAGCTCGACGAACCTCGTGGTCGAGCTCGGGATCATGATGTGGGTCCTGATCGGCTGGCAGTTCACGCTGGCCGAGTTCGTCGGCGGCCTCGTGCTGATCGCGACCATGACGATCCTCCTGCGCCTGTTTGTGTCAAAACGCCTGGAAGCGCAGGCCCGCGAGCACGCCCAACAGGCCGACAGCGGCCATCAGCATCACAGCGCCGGTGAGCACCTGACGATCCGCCAGCGCCTGACCAGCTCGAGCGCATGGTCGGATGTCGCCCACAATTTCCGCAACGATGTCTCGATGGTATGGAAGGAGGTCCTGATCGGCTTCCTGCTCGCCGGGTTCGTCGCGCAACTCGGCAATGGCTTCTTCAACGGCCTGTTCCTGAAGGGCTCCCCGGTGCTGATCCAGACCGTGTGGGGCGCGGTCATCGGCCCCGTGATCGCGGTGCTGAGCTTCGTCTGCTCGGTCGGCAACGTGCCGCTCGCGGCTGTGCTGTGGTCCGGCGGCATCTCCTTCGCCGGGGTGATGGCGTTCATCTTCGCCGACCTGATCGTGCTGCCGATCATCGCGATCTACCGCAAGTACTACGGCACCCGCTACGCGCTACGGATCGTCGCGCTGATGTTCCTGACGATGGTTCTCGCCGCGCTGATCGTCGATGGACTGTTTAGCGGCCTAGGCCTGATCCCGGGCGGCCCACGGCCTTCGCGCGGGGACATCTTCGGCACGATCGCCGTCAACTACAAGCTCCTGCTCAACGCGCTCGGGCTCGTGATCTTCGGTGCCTTCTTCTGGCTGACCGCGCGCCGCGGAGTTGCCGACCCGTTGTGCGGTATGAAGGTCGACAAGGCCAAGGCGATCCGCATGGACTTCGGCGATGAGACCTTCTACTTCTGCTCAGAGCACTGCCTGCACGCTTTCCAGGTCAGCTCCGCGGAGCGTTCGGAGGGACAATCCGCGTGGCCACCGCTATCCCTGTGGGTGTCGTCGGCGGTCGCGTTCTTCGCCTTCGCCGATGAGCAGGAAAGCGAGCGCGACGAGCGCGATCCCGGACACCCCGACTAGGGCGCTCCCGGCGACGAGCGTGAGGATCCCGTGCCCGAGCACCAAGAGCATCATCCCAGCGACGAGGATCGATACCGCGACAGCGCCGATGATCCGGCTGGACACCCCGCTCCTCTCCGCAAAGGGCTAAATGTGGCTGAGACGCGCTCGGTTCCGAGCGACAGTTGTGGCTGCGGCGCGCTCGGGGGGGTGGATCGAACGCGCCGCAACCAGCGAAGACGGCCTGTGCATCCCCCTCCCCCGGGGATCACCCAAAAGAGAAGTGCTTGGCCCTCTGTCCACAAGGCCGCGATCATCTCCCACGGAACCCTGCGTTGGCCATCTGATACCCGTGCACGCGACGCGACAAACACAATTTCTAGAAGGCAGGCAAGCCTGCAGACAGTCGCCTGAATCGGCGGGCCTGAATCAGGGCTGATCTGGCTCGTTGGGCTGAGGCTCGTCCCGCTGATCTGCTTCAGCGGGATGGGCGTCGGCCAGGGGAAGGACGTCAGTGGTGCCCGTCAGCTCGAGCAGACGCTGCACCTGCCCACTGCCCGGTATTACGAGAAAGTCGTATCCATGCTCCGCGCATAGCTCCTGAGCACGGAGCACCGCCCGCAAACCAGTTGAGTCCATGAACGTCAGTCGGCTCAGGTCGAGCTCGACGGCGCTGACACTCTCGCCGCACAAGCCGAGAACCATCGCTTCCAGCCCTGGGGCCGTCACCGGGCCGCGTTTGCCGTGCTCCTCGACGAGGTCGACGTATGAACTTGCTGCGCCATGGGAGCCCTGGTCTGCCGCATGGCTTTGTTTGGGCTCATGGCTACGGTCAGGTTGATGGCCGTGCCCGGGCGCCTGCTCGCGTGAGGCGCTCGAGCGGGATTTGCGCTCGCCGGCTTGCGTGCGCGCCGGCAAGGTGAACCAGACGAGCTTGCCGTGCGGCGAGGGGATGGTCCCCCAGGCCTCAGCGAGCTCTTGGACGATGCGCAGTCCTCGTCCCGACTGCTCCCGGGGCGTCGGGGAGCGCATGACAGGTTGGCCTTCGCCGTGATCGCTGACCTCCACGCGGATCTCCTCTCGCGAGCGGCTGATCGCGAGCTCGAAGTCGCTATGGGCGTGCCGCACGCAGTTGGTGGCAAGCTCAGAGGTCATCAGCTCGGCGGCTTCCACGATCTCGCGCGGCTCCTCGCTCAGGGCATCCCTGACGAAATGGCGGGCGCCAGCCACAGACTCGGCCCGGCAGTGAAAGCGGCGCACCTCCTTCATGATCCCGCGACGCGCCTTCGTCATGACTCGATCGAGAGCACACCGGAGAGGCCGGTGGCCTCCAGTACGCGCCGGATGATTGGGGACGGGTTGCGTAGCGACACGCCGCTTGCCTTCTCCGCGGCGCCGATCAGCACCGCGATCCCGGCGCTGTCCATGAATCGCAGGCCCGTGAGGTCAACGATCAGACGCTGAGCGGGCTGCGAGGTGATCGAGGACACCCGCTCCTGCAGCGTTGCGGCATTGGTGCTGTCGAGCTTCTCCCGCGAGGGTCACGACCCGTGCGCCCGTGGAGTCGACGCGCACGTCGATCCGCAGCGCGGTCGAGCTGCACCACGGCAAAGCCGCGGGTCATCGCGGCGAGCGTTATGGACTTCGAGCGCGAGGCTTCGATAACCGCGTGCCCTTCGGAGAGCATCGTGATCCGCGGAGCGCATCGTGTCAGGATGAGGCATGCGGAGGATCGCGACGATTGGCGTCTACGGGTTTGACGTTACGAGTTTCCTGGAGACCCTACGAGAGGCTGGGGTGGGACTCGTGCTTGATGTCCGTCAGCGTCGTGGTGTGCGTGGCAGGGAGTATGCGTGGGCAAACTCACTGCGCCTGCAGAGCGCTCTCAACGAGGCCGAGGTCGCCTACGAGCACCACTCCGAGCTGGCGCCCACGACCGAGTTGCGCCAGCTGCAATACCGCGAGGACGCCCGGGCGGGGGTGGGCAAGCGCTCACGGATCCAATTGGCTGAGGAGTATCGCGTGCGCTACAACAGCGAGATCCTCGACCCAGTCGAGCTCGGTGCGATCGTCGAGTCTCTACCGACCGAGAGCGTAAGCGCTCTGATGTGCGTCGAGCGCGACCCCGAGGCCTGCCATCGGTCGCTCATCGCAGCACGGATGGCCGAGGACTACGGCATGTCAGTAGTCCATCTACGTCCCTAGATACGGAGTTTGCTCAGGAAGTTCGCTCACCTCGCAAACAAGCGGGGGACGCTCTTCGATCGGCACCCTGCGCATCTCCATCGGCGCGTCCAGTTGTTGCGGTGGCAGCGCGATCGAGCCAGAGGCCTGAGCGTCGGTGAACTCGGGGCCGTGGAAGCGCGTCGAGGCGGCGACCAGCACCGCGTAGGCCATCGCGGAGAGAGCGCGTAGCGGCTGGTGAGCATTCTGGCGAGACCCCAGATGCACTTGGGCAAGACCATCGAGGCCCACCGCGCGCCACGCGTCGATCAGCATCGCGATCTCCACGCCGTAGCCGACGCTGAAGGGCAGACGCATGAGCAGCTCCCGCCGCGCGGCCACTTCGCCGGCAAGCGGCTGGTCGAAGACCACGAGCCTCGGGCGCGTGCAGATTCAACAGCGGCCGGGCCAGCAGCTCGGTGACGCGGCCACCCTCGCCCACGCGGGGCTTCGAGCCCGATTGCGGGTCGTCACGAAACGGACGCTCGAAGCATCCCTTTACGAACTGAACCTCCGGCTCGCAGATCAACGGCCCCAGCAGGCCGGTCAAGAAACCGGAGTGAAAGCCATCGGTGTCGGCGTCGAGGTAGGCGACGATGTCGCTCTGCACGATCCGCAGCGCGCGCCACATCGCATCGCCCTTGCCCTGGGACGGGCCATACTCGCCCGCGACCGCGTTCTCCTGCACGACCGTCAAGCCGGCGGCGGCGGCAATCTCGGCCGTCCCATCGACCGAGGCCGAATCGATCAGGAGCGCCTCATCGATCAGCCCCACCTCTCGCAGATCCACGACGCAGCGCGCGATCGCGCCGATCGACCGCGCGACCTCACGCGCCGGGAGGATGACCGCGATCGAATCGCGCTTGGCGGCGAGCAGACGCTCCAAAGGAAACTGCTCGGCCTGGAAGCTGCGCCGTGCCCGCCAGTCGGTCACAGTCAGATCATGCGCTAAACCGCGCGGCGCGCGTCCCTCCGTGCGCGCCGATGTGCGCACGCGCACCGAGCCGCTACGACAAATCGGTATGCCCCGGTTTGACAGCTCGCGCTCCAGCGCCTCGTCCTCCAGCGCCGCCGACACCGGCAGCCCTCCGCATTCCCGATAGGCAGCGGCGGTGAGCGCAAGCGAGGCGCCGCTGAACTGGTGGTGCTCGGCGATCGGCTCATCTCGAGTCGCCCCCCTCGCGAGCACGGTCCGCAAGCGCCGGGAAGCCTCGTCCTCGCGCCGCTGCAGCGCCTGGGCAGAGAGCTCCCGTGCCTCGGATGCATCGAGCTCGATGCGCCCGCCGATCGCCTTCGCGCCCGCGCGCGCCAGGATCAGTTGAGCGGCCAGCCAGTCCTCGGCGACGACGCTGTCGGCATCGGTGCTTGCGATCAAACCTTCCGGGCGAGCAACCGCAAACAACCGCTCGCAGGCGAGGTCCATGCCCAAACGCCGGGCGCGTCCCACCCCGCCCGGCACGTCCATCTCGACCACGTGCAGCCGCGGATGCGGGCGACTGGCGTCGATCTCGAGCACTCGCTCTCGCGTCTCATCGCGGCAACCGTCGAGTACAACCACCACCTCGTAGGCATCATGATCGACGCCACGCTGATCGGCGAGCGCTGCCAGGCATGCGCCGACACGCTCGGCCTCGTCTCTCGCCGGCACCACAACGACCGCCTGCAGGCGAGGATCGGGCGCCGCCAGGGCAGGTGCGGGCGCAGAGCAGGGCTCGCTCACGGCAGCGGCTTCCCGGCGGCGATGAGCTCGCGACCGTGCTCATAGTCGCGGTCGCAGTCGTGTGTGAGCACGCCCACCGCCACGCCATCGCGGGCGTACCAGACAGTGAACGCACGGTCGCCGTGCTCGAGGAAGCGCAACTCGTCATACCCGTCTCCCCATGCCGCGTACTTGAGAGTGCAGGAGCCGATCGTCGACCAGAATCCCGGCACCTCCTCCCATTCGCTCTTCGCACCCGCCAGCACGGCGCCCGCGACCTTGCCGTGCTGGAGCGCGTCGCCCCAATGTTCGACCCGGATTGCGCGACCGGCGGCGGCGTTGTGGGCCAAGGCCACGTCCCCCACCGCCATGATCGCCGGATCGGAGCTGCGCATCGTGCCGTCGACCTCGATTGCGTCCTCATGGACCATGAGCCTCGCCCGGCCTGCCAGCTCGCTGCGTGGTCGCACGCCGGTGGCCAGCACGACGCAGACGCCCACCAGCCGCCGTCCATCCTCCAGCACAACAGCGCGTCCGTCCTCGACGGACGCGACCGACGCCTCGCCGATCAGCGTGACACCAGCATCCTTCAACCAGCCGGCGATCCGCTTGGCCGCCTCGGCTCCCAGGCGGTCCTCTTGGGGCAAGCGCTCCTCGCTGACGAGCGTCGCCCGCACATCCACTGCAGCCAGCGAGCCGGCGACCTCGCAGCCGATGAAGCCCGAGCCGATCACGATCACCTCGCTGCCCGCCCTTGCCTTGGCAGTGATCGCACGCGAGTCAGACAGACGGCGCATCGTCAGAGCGCCTGCATGCTCGGCACCGGGCAGCCGCGGACGGACGGGCTCCGAGCCGGTGGCGAGCACGACTGCGTCCGCCCGAAGCTCCCGCCCGTCGCCGAGGCAAACGATCCCTCGCCCCGGCTCGATCGCCTCCACGGGAACTCCGAGACATAGCTCAACGTTGTGCTGCAGGAACCACTCCGTGCGCTCGATTGCGAGCTCGCCCTCGCTCAGCTCACCGCGCAGGAACTCCTTGGTCAGGGGCGGACGTTCGTAAGGCAGCAGCGTCTCCTCGCCCACCAGCGCAACCGTGGCGCGACCGCCGTGCGCACGATAGGCCCGAGCGGTCGAAAGCCCGGCCGGCCCAGCGCCGACGATCACGATCCGCTCAGCTTGCATCGCCGTCGAAGCGGTCGAGTCGATAGCCGGGTTGGCGACCCTCCAGCGTGTGCCAGCGCGCCAGTCGCTTGCGCAAGAGGTCGTGGACTTCATCCCCATCGTGGGGCTCGGTCGTGGTGGGGCCGCGCCAGTCGACCGTGAGCACCGTCGCGCCCCCCATGAGCCGCTCGCCCAGCCACTCCATGGCCTGCTCCAGCGTCTCGCGATCCAGGTAGTAGAGAACCTCCGAGCACATCACCAGATCCCAGCTCCGCGCGGGGACCTGCTCGGGGAAGGAAGCCTCGAGCAGTCTCACGTGCGCCTGCTCACGCAGCCGCCCCGCGGCCAGGGCAACCGCACGCGGGGAGAAGTCGATTGCCGTCAGCGATGCGCAGTGGGGTGCGAGCAATTCGGTGAAGGCCCCGATCGAGCAGCCGACCTCGAGCCCGCGCTCGTATTTGCGTTGGTTGAGCGCCGCAAGCGTCGCGGCATACTTTCCTCGCTCGTACTCGCTCGAGTCGTAGTCCCACGGATCTGGGCTCTCCGCGTACAGGCGCTCGAAGCTCTCGGCCAACACCCTGCTCACGACGCACGTCCCTGCGCCGCAACCCCCTGCGCCGCAAGCGTCGCGCGGCCCAGCTTCGCCAACTGCGGGTCCAGCCGATGCTGGAGCAGGAACAGATCCAGATCGCGGCGGCCGCGGTCCAGCGCATCGCCCGCAATCAAAGCTCTCGCGCCGCACGCCCGCGCGGCTTGGGCGGCGATCACACGGCTGGCATCGGTGATCGCGGCGCGGCACTCGGTCGCCAGCCCCGCGGGATCCTCGACGTTCTCGTCTTCCAGTCCTCGCCCCGCATGCTCCAGCCAACGGTCGATCGTCGCCTGCGCCACCCGCATCTTCCCGAGCGCTCGGGCCTGGTGCTCGTCAGGCTCGCGTTCGGCCAGGGCTGTCCGTGCCGCCTGGAGGATTCCGTCGGCGATCCCGGCCCAGGTGGCCGCCGTGCGCACCCCGTCGCGGGCAAAGAACGGCTGGCGCCCCAGCTCGTCCTCCCCTCCCAGCAACGCCAGCACAGGCGCATCGGTGAACTCCACGCGATGGCTCTCCGAGGCGCGTAGACCCGAAGCGCGATACCACCCGCGGTCGACCCTCACCCCCTCACCGGTGTCGATATAGGCCAGGCGGCGCGCGCCCGCAGGCACCGGCGGCAGCGAGGCGCTGCCCTCTCTGACTACGACCAGCGCTCGTTGCACGCCACCCGCGCCGGAGCAAAAGGTCTTCACGCCCCTACACACCAGCGATCCATTCCCATTGCGCAGGACCTGCGCCGGCTGTCCCTCTCCGGGAGCCGGGTCAGCGCCCCACACGCCCAGCACGAGCTCTCCGCTCGCGACGCCGGCAAGCTCGGCCTCGCGTAACTCCCGGGGTGCGCTCAGCGCGAGGCGCTCGACACCGTTGAGATGACCGTCGAAGATCCGCGCGGTCGAAGCATCTGCCCCGGCGAGCGCTCGCACCTGAGCGATCTCCTCGCTCAGTGAGCTCTTCGAGCGGTCGGCTGAGAGTTGGAGCAGGCCGGCGGCGCGCAGATCCTCGAGGTTATCCGCCGGGAAGCGCGGCGCGCCGTCGAGCGCGCGTGCCCGCTTGGAGATCCGCATCAGAGCCTCGGTCGGGGTCAGTCGCTCAGACTCGACGGAGGGATCGATGTCGATAGAAGAAGGGATAGCACTCATCGCCGTGCTCCCATGAGGCGCGCGGCGCTCGGGGCGCGCACCCCAGCTTGCGAGAGCGACACGAGCTCGAGGCCTCGTGCTCGAGCCGCAGCACACAGTGGCGCGATCAGCGCGATGGTCTCCTCAACACCCGAGCGCAGCGCGCCGGGACCGAGCGCATCGTGCATCAGCACGATTGCGTGATCATCGAGCAGTTCCTCGGCTGCCTCGAGCATCTCGGGGCTCCGATCGCCCCGCCAGTCGTGGGTGTCGATCGTCCAGTGCACCAGCTCGAGCGCTTGCTCGGCGGCCACGCGTAGGGTCGCTTCGGTGCAGATACCCCACGGCGCTCGCCAGCGCCGCGGCCTTGGCAGACCGGCGTTGGCGAACGTGCCCAGAGCCGCTTTCGTGTCCTGCCTCAGCTCATCTTCGCCGTGCTCGGTATGGCGACGGTGACGATCGCAGTGAAGCTCCACGTCGTGCCCTGCGGCAATGACCGCACAAGCCAAGTCGGGGGAACGATCCACCCGCTCGCCGATCATGAAGAAGGTGGCTCTCACCTCGCAGCGCCCGAGCTCGGCGAGCACACGCGGGGTCCATTCCGGATCCGGACCATCGTCGAACGTGAATGTGCATGTGCCTTTCACTCGCCCTAAACGAACAGATTCTGAGCGTCGCCCGATTGTAAGCGTCGCTGTGCTCTAAGCATCGCCGGCGGTGGCTCCGGCGCTAGCGACCTGGTGGCGCCCCTCGGCGAACTCCTCGACGATCTTCGCGCAGAAGGCCGGTAGATCGTCGGGCTTGCGGCTGGAGACGAGACCCTGATCGGTGACGACCTCCTCGTCGACCCACTCTCCGCCCGCATTACGGATGTCGGTCTGCAGCGATGGCCACGACGTCAACTTCCGGCCGCGCACCAGATCGGCCTCGATTAGCGTCCATGGGCCGTGGCAGATCACACCCGCGGGCTTGCCTTCGGCGAAGAGGTCCTGCAGGAAATCGATCGCCCGCTCCTCTGTGCGCAGCTGATCGGGATTGGCGACCCCGCCCGGCAGCACGACTCCGTCATATTCCCGCGCCCGCGCATCGGTGAGGGTCTCATCGACCGGGAATGTCGAGCCCTTGTCCAAGTGGTTGAAGGCCTGGACCTCGCCGCTTTCAGGGGCGATCAGCTCGGGAGTTCCACCAGCTTGCTCGACGGCTTCCCAGGGATCGGTCAGCTCGACTTCCTCTACGCCCTCTTGCGCAACCAGGAACGCGATTCGCTTGCCGCTCAACTCTGCCATCGCTTGCCTCCTATCGATCGTGGGGCTATCGGTCTACCCCGCTCGAGCGTCGTCAAACAGGCCGGGGGGATCCAAGGTGGGTGCTATGGATAAAGCCGTGGGAAGGCTGCGACGATCTGACTGCGCCGCCCCCGGCATCGCCCGTCGCAGGCGGGGTCGCGGGTTTGAATACCGAGATCCCGCGGGCGCTCACGTCGACGATCCCGAGGTGCTCGAACGGATCGCCGCGCTGGCGATCCCGCCGGCGTGGCAAGAGGTGTGGATTTGCATGGACCCCCACGGGCATCTCCAGGCCACCGGAATCGACGCCGCCGGGCGTAAGCAGTACCTCTACCACGAGCGCTGGCGCGTCCATCGCGATCGCCTCAAGTTCGACTCGATAATCGCCTTCGGCGAGATGCTGCCCCGCCTGCGTCGCCGCCTGAAGCGAGACCTCGCTTCCACCTCCGAGGACGCACGCGCAGCCGAAGAGCTCTCCCGCGAGCGGGTGCTCGCCTGCGCGGTGCGGCTGCTCGACCTGGGCTTCTTTCGCATCGGCTCCGAGGACTACGCCGAGCGCAACGAGTCTTACGGGCTCACCACGATGCTCAAACGTCATGTCTCGATCGAGGACGGGGAAGTCCTCTTCGACTACACCGCCAAGTCGGGCGTGCGGCGAGTACAGGCGATCGCCGACCACGACGTGCTCGAGGTGATCGCAGCACTCAAGCGACGGCGCGGCGCCAAGCAGCTGCTGGCCTATCGCGCGGACCGCCACTGGAGCGGGATTCATGCCGAAGACGTCAACGCGTACATCAAGCAGGTGAGCGGCGGAGATTTCACCGCCAAGGACTTCCGGACCTGGAACGCCACGGTCCTCGCGGCGGTCGCGCTGGCCGTCGAGGAGCAGGCGAAAAGTCAAACCGCGCGCCGGCGAGCGATCAACTCGGCGGTCGAGACGGTCGCCACCTATCTCGGTAATACGCCAGCGGTCTGCCGCGCCTCCTACATCGACCCGCGTGTGATCGATCACTATCAGTCCGCCAGCACGATCGCGCCGGCGCTCGAGCAGCTCCCCAAAGGCCCGGATCTGGCCGACGCTCGGACTCGCGCCCGCATCGAGACGGCGGTGCTGGAGTTGCTCGCCGACGAGCCGGCGGCGCGGCGTACGACGCGGCGCTGATCGCGACGCGCGGCCGATCCGGATGGATGTTTGGCACGCCGGAGGGCTGGATGGCTCGGGAATTGTCACTGTCGGGTTAGGCTGCCCGGATTTTGGGTATCCCGTCGTTATGACTACTGGAACCTCTTTATTTTTCATCGCCGTCGGGGCGATCCTGCGTTATGCGGTCACGACCACGGTGTCGGGTGTTTCGCTGCAGACGGTGGGCCTGATCCTGATGATCATCGGTGCCGCGGGACTGGTGCTCTCGCTCTTCTACATGCTGGCCTGGAGTCCACGACGCGGCCGGGTGGTACGCGATCGGGTGATCGAGCACGAGCCTTACGAAGATCCGGCAGCCCGTCTCTGACCGCGGTCCGTCTCTAATCCAGGAGACCGTGATTAGAGAGCCGGTGGGCTGGGAAGATGGGCCAGCATGATCGAGGAGATCCTGCCCGGGCTGGTTCAGTGGGATGCTTTTCATGAGGGTATCGGCCGGGTGGTTTACAGCAGCTTCGTGCTGCCCTCCGGAACCCTGATCGATCCGATGGAGCCGCAAGAGGGCGTGGAGGCCCTCGCGGCGCTGGCCACACCACAGCGGATCGTGCTGAGCAACCGTCACCACTACCGGCACAGCGCGCGCTTGGCCAAGCGCTTTAGCTGCCCGGTGCTGTGCCACGAAGCGGGCCTCGAGCACTTTGCCGGAGAGCATCCGGTTCAGGGCTTCTCCTTTGACGAGCAACTCGCCGACGAGGTGAGAGCGTTGGAACTGGGATCGATCTGCGCCGAGGAGACCACGCTGCTGCTCGACGTGGGCAGCGGGGCGCTGTCCTTTGGCGACGGCCTCACCCGCAACGACGACGGAGCGCTGGCGTTTATGCCCGACCGACTTCTCGGCAAGAACCCGCACGAAATTCGGGCGGGACTCACCAGGAATCTGGAGCGGATGCTCGACGAGGACTTCGACGCCCTGCTGTTCGCGCACAGCAAGCCGGTGCCGAGCGGAGCTTACGCCCTGTTGAGCGAGTTTCTCGCTCGGCGCTAGTCGGATCGATGTTGATAGGTGGATAGACGTGGGTGACACGGGTAGCGTGATGTGTGCGGCCCCATGCCATCAAGGTGTCCACGTGCTATCTGAAGACAGACACCGCTACGCCGCCGCTGAAGCCCTAGTTGCTCAGCGTCCTAGTTGCTCGTGGCCAGCAGCAGGACACCGAGCGCGCATATGCCGAGCCCCATCAACACCCAGAGGACTCGGGTGATACTGAGGGGCAGCTTTGACATCAGCACACCGAGCCACCAGCCCGTCCCGCGTGTGTAGCGTTCGTTTGCGTGGCGTTCAGGATTCAGGCGCGCCGCCGCATAGAACCCACCGAGGCCGATCACGATGACGAGCACGCCGAGCACGGTCCGGTCGTGCAGCTGGCGAACAGCGAGAACAGCGAGAACCGTCGCGATGATCGCAAGCGGCGCACGCTTACCCTGAGGCCAGGGACCGGGGCTTCGCTTTTCATCTCTCCAGAGGTTGCTCATGGTCTGGTGGATCTCTACCCGTTAACACGCCGACTAAGCGGCTCAGCGGGACTCGTGAGACCTCAAGGTCGGGGATGAGCGTGCCGCTCAGCACCACAGATGTTCTCTCGACTGGAGGGTGCGATATTCCGACGATCCTCACCGGTGGCGATAGAAGCGATAGACGTTGAATACCCCCACACGTCAACCGAATACCCCGTCGCGGTGGCCATCGCCGACGCTAGGCCGAAGGATTGAACGACCCCGGCGCCGGGGTAGATAGGGCTGAGTCACACAACCGCAATCAACCGAAGGGGCGCGTTCGTCAACCCGCTCGTCCAAGAAGCCTCCTCGAGGAAGGCGACATAGAACATTAGATACCTATGAGCAATCCGATCCACATCGTCCTGCTGCTCGGCCTTCTCCTCGGCTTCGTGCTGCCAGCCGTTCTGGTCGCTCGGCTGGCCGATCGCCGGGGCCGCAACTTTGCGGTCTACCTGATCGCGAGCCTGATCGTTAGCTGGATCGTGCCCTTGATTGCAGTCTTGATATTGCCAGACCGGAACAACGATCGATCAGTCAGTACCCCCGGCTGAATGGCGAGTGCGGATCAGCGGCCGAAGGGCAACTCAGGGCTACACGATTGAATTTGGTGACGATGTGCACCGCGACGGCCAGTATCGGTGTCTGCATCGGCTGCGCCGCAGCGCGTGCTCGAACACGCTCGACAGCTGTGCAATCGGTCAGACACCACCAGCGTCTAACGCCTCAGGCTCGAGGATGCTCATAGCTCCGCCGATGTCGCGAGTGTGCTCAGCCTCGATCGATTTCAAACCATATGCATCCGGTCTGCCTGCCGTCGTCGATCGACCAGCGATCGGCGATCTGATCCAGGAGCGCCTTTTCATATGGCGAGCAGCCGACATCCGGCCCACTCGGCAGGAGCGCATGCGCAGCCCGCAGCTGCACGCGAACAAAACCATCAGCCATCCAGGCGCTGAAGTGCGCCTCCGAGCCCGTGGCAGATGGGCACGCTCGCACGGCACGTGTCACCAGATCGCTGCTCAGGAGACTCACGGCATCACGCAGGTCAGGCGCCAAGTGCCCAACCTCTTCCAGGCGGTGACGCGCCAGCCTCGGCGCGAAGGCATTCAGCTCGAGCGAGATCTCCAGGTCGGGTATGAGTGTCTCGGTCACCATCACACAAGTTCCCTCGGCTGGAACTCGTAAACCCTTTACTATCGTCAGCCGCGGACGTGTCTGTCAGGGGCTCGCGCGGCCTGACCTGTCGATGCGCTTGTTCTTTAGGCGCTCTCCCAGACGGGAGGCGAGCGCCATGATCGTGAGTGCGGGATTCGCGGAGCCCTGCGTCGGCATGACGCTGCCGTCGACGATGAACAGATTTGGAACCTCCCAGGCACGATGATCTGCGTTGACGACGCTGTCTTGCGCGCAATCGCCCATGCGACAGCCTCCGACGAGATGGGCGTAGCGATCGATCGTGAGGGTGTCCTGGGCTTCGGCGGCCTGCCAGATGTCCTTGAGAGTCTGCTTGCCGTAGGCGATGTTGGCCTTGTCGTTCTCGCATTGGGTGTAGTCAAAGCGTGCGATCGGCATGCCGCGGGCGTCGCACTCGGTCACGAGGGTCACGCGGTTCTCGGCGCGCGGCAGCAGCTCACAGAGCACCCCGAGCGTGAACCAGTGGTTGTAGTCGCGCATGTACTCGCGCAGCGCGTGCCCCCAGTGCCCCTCGGCAGAGACGTGCTCGGCCCAGCCGATCGGCAGCGGGCCGACGGTCTGGATCGCGAAACCTCGGGCGAAGCCACGGTCCGGATCGGTCTCGTAGAACTGCTCGCTGGAGATCTCCGGCGGGGGCGCCTTGTACATGCTCAGCCGCTCAGGGAAACGCCCGGCGACCTGGGGAGCCCCCTGGACCATCAGATAGCGACCGACCTGGTCTGAGTTGTTGGCCAGTCCGTTCGGAAAGCGCGTGCTGGTCGAGTTCAGCAGCAGCCGCGGCGTCTCGATCGAGTAGCCGGCGATGGCCACTGCCGCGGCGCGCTGGAAGCACTCGCGGCCCTCGTGGAAATAGCGCACACCGGTGCAACGGCCGCACTCGTCGATCTGCACCTCCACCGCCATGCTGTCCGCGCGGATCTCGACGCCGTGCGCGAGCGCGTCCGGCACGTGCGTGACCAGGGGGGAGGCCTTCGCGTTTACCTTGCAGCCCTGCAGGCAGAAGCCGCGGTAGATGCAGTGAGGACGGTTGCCGAACGCCCCGTTGGCGATCGCGACCGGACCGACGCGCAGCTCGATGTCCAGGCGCTTGGCGCCCCGCCATGCCTCGAGCGCACCCGCGCCGACGGGGTGCGGTCCGTGTGGATAGCCGTGCGGATCGCCCCACGGCCAGTGCTGCCCGGCGACCGGCAGCTCGCGCTCCAGGCGCTCGTAGTGCGAGCGCAGGTCCTCGTAGGCGATCGGCCAGTCGGCGCCTACACCGTCTTGGGTCGCGGTCTGGAAGTCTGAGGGATGAAAGCGTGGCGCGAAGCCGGCGTAGTGGATCATCGAGCCGCCGACACCCCGGCCCGAGTTGTTCTGCCCCAGCTCGACCGGGTCCTCGCCGCCGATCAGGCGGTTCTCCGTCCAGTACAGCTCGTGGGAGCCGGCCTCGTCTGAGACCCAGTCGCGGTCTGGATCCCAGAACGGTCCCGCCTCGAGCACCACCACCTTCCAGCCAGCACGCCCCAGGCGTTGCGCGAGGACCCCGCCGCCGGCGCCGCAGCCCACGATCACCAGGTCGACCTCGTCCTCGTCGCGGTAGCGACGCATGCTCTTCACGCCCGGCACGCCGCGCTTGTGGGGGTCAAGCAGCCAGCGCGAGTCGTTCTCATCGGGTCCGATCGCGCCCTTCAACCAGGTTCGGCTCACTGAGGACCTCGAGCGGAGGTGTCGGGGACGGGGTCTCGCTCGAACGCCTCGGCGCCCTCCCAGCTCTCACGCTGGCCCGGTCCCAGGCGCGAGTAACCCCGCGGATATGCGGGGCCGGCGAACCCGATCTCGTTCCATGCCCACGGGTGCGCGTAGAAGGCGCTCAGCACGTAGCGCATCACGACTTTCCACGCCCGCTCGACGGGAAGCTCCTCCCAAGCTCTGCCGCTGAGCTTCCCTTCCGCGAACGCTTCACACAGCTCTAGGCGCTGCGCGGCGTCGCAGTCGTGAAAGCTCTCCTGGCCGTGGGCGCTGGCGGCCTCGTCCAAGCCGTGGGCCACCAGCCGCCAGGTCTGCTCATCGCTTGGCATGTCGATGTATTGGAAGCCGTCGAAGCGGCCCTCGGCCATGCGCTCGTCGATGTAGCGAAGCACCGGCACGCGCGGCTCTGCGTCCTGGGCTAGCACCACATCACAGAAGGCGCTGAGCGTGGACACCTCGGCGGCGGCAAAGAAGCGATAGGCGGGAGGGCTGCCAACACGGTCGATCACCACTCGACGGGTTTCCTCGTCCCAGTGCTCGGCGTGTGACATGACGTCATAGTCCGGATAGCGGCCGTGCAGCTGAGGGGTGATGCCACGGCGCTGGCGCGGCAGCTCGGCGGGGTCGCTCGGCTCGCGCCCAGAGCGGTTCTGCGGGAGATGCTCGGCGTCGCGGAAGCTCTGTGCCATCGGTGCTCTCCTTCAGCGCTCACGCGGTAGCACCGCGGCGAGCACTCCGAGCGCACCGACGAGCGCCAGTGAGCCCGGAGCGAGCAGCGGCGGACCCATCACGAGGTTGTAGAGCGGCTCATCCAGGCCTCCCGGCCGGCGCATCACACCGCGCGCATGTAGGACGGTGCCGAGTAATCCACAGGCACCGAACAGTGCCGCGGTGGCGGGCAGCGCTGTGCGGGCGGCTCGCTCGGAGGCGACGCCTGCCACGCCGGCGGCGGTGAGCAGCGGGGTCAGGACGATCGGCGCCCACTCCCACGGGTCGCTGAAGGATCCCTTGTAGTGCTCTAGGTACACCTCGAGCGCAAGCGGCGGCGCGGCGGCGGCGGTTGTGGCGGCGAGCAGCCGCTGCACGCGCCCATGTCGTAGGTTCTCCAGCATCCCGGTTCGGGATCTGCCCGCTCGTGGCGAGGCAACCGCGGGGCGCCGGCGTGTCAGATGCCTGCTCATACGGCGTAGCGCTCCGCCTCGGCGCTCTTCAGCTCGAGGCCCATGCCGGGCCGGGAGCGATCGGGCCACAGCGCGCCCTCGCGCGGCTCGAGCACACCGTCGAAGAGCATCTGCTCGATCCGGACGTGATCGTGAAAGTACTCGACGTGAGCCAGCTTGGTCAGAGAGCTGGCGGGATGGGCGTGAATCGCCGGACCGCAGTGCAGCGACAGCGGATATTGACTGGCCGCACACAGGGCGTCCACACGCTTGAGCTCGGTAATCCCCGCGCAGCGAGTCACATCGGCCTGCAGCACATCCACCGCGCCCGCGGCGAGCATTCGCGCGAAATAAGGGGTGTCATAGCCGTACTCGCCCGCCGCGATCGCCATCGATGCCGGCGCACGGTCGCGTAGCAGCCTCAAGCCGTCCAAGTCATCGGAGGAAACGGGCTCCTCAAACCAGCTCACACCGGCCTGCTCGGCGAACGTGTCGGCCAGGCACAACGCCTGCTTGCGCTGATACGCGCCGTTGGCGTCAACGAACAGCTCGACCTGCTCGCCGATTGCGCCGCGGGCACGCCGCACACGTTCCGGATCGGAGCCGGGATCTGAGCCGATCTTCATCTTCACCGCTGCCAGTCCCTGCTCGACCCAGCCGGTGAGCTGGCGCTCCAGTCGCTCGTCGGTGTATGAGGTAAAGCCACCGCTTCCGTAGAGGGGCACCGACTCACGCACCATGCCCAACAGGTCACACAGCGCCACGTCGAGTAGGCGTGCCTTCAGATCCCACAGGGCGACGTCGACAGCGGCGATTGCCATCGAGCAGACGCCCGGCCGGCCGAGGTTGCGGATCGCCTGCACCATTGCGCTCCAAGCGCTTGGTGGAGACAGCGCGTCCATTCCACATACGACATCAGCGAGCTTTGACTGCACGAGCTTGGCCGTGGCCACGTCGGCATAGCTGTAGCCCAATCCACACTTGTCGTCGGCGCGAGCGTGCACGACCACGATCGTCGTGGCGCCCCAGCTCAGCGTGCCGTCCCGCTCTGGCGCGTCGGTGGGAACCGTGTAGGCGGCGACGTCGATCGACTCGATGGCGACGACGTCCACCCCGGTCATCGCAGAGGCGATCATCGGCCGGGGATGAGCTCCTGAATCTTCTGACGAAAGGACTCGCGGATGATCTGGCGGCTGTTCGGGTCGCGCTTGCGCAGCGCCGAGGTCAGCGCTTTGGCCTGCGCGAGCGTGATGTGCGGCGGCAGCGGTGGGACCTCGGGATCGGTCACCGCCTCGAGCACGGTCGGGCGGTCAGCCTCCAATGCGCGGTCCCACGCGTCGCCGATCTGCTCGGGGTCATCGACGCGGATCCCGTTCAAGCCGAGCATCTCCGCGTAGCGGGCGTAGGGAAAGTCGGGCAGCGACTGGGAGCCCTCGAACTTGGGGTTTCCCTCCATCGCTCGCTGCTCCCAGGTCACCTGGTTCAGATCGCGGTTGTTGAGGACGAGGATGATCAGCCGCCGGTCCTGCCAGCGCTCGTAGTACTTGGCGATCGTGATCAGCTCGTTGATCCCGTTCATCTGCATCGCACCGTCGCCGACGAGCGCAATCGCGGGGCGGTCGGGATAGGCGAACTTGGCGGCGATCGCATATGGCACGCCGGGTCCCATCGTCGCGAGGGTGCCTGACAGCGACGCCTTCATGCCCGCCCGGAGCTTCACATCACGTGCGTACCAGTTGGCCGCCGAGCCCGAATCCGAGCTGATGATCACATTCTCCGGCAGCCGTCTGGAGAGCTCCCAGAAGACGAGCTGGGGATTGATCGGCTCGGCGGGCTGATGCGCCCGGTCGTCCATCAGCTGCCACCAGTCGGCGACCTCCCCCTCGATCTTCTCGCGCCACGAGCGGTCTTCCTTGCGATGCAGGTAGGTGATCAGCGATCGCAGGGTGCGGGCGGAGTCGCCGACCAGGTTGACCTCCATCGGGTAGCGCATGCCGAGCATGCGACCGTCGAGGTCGATTTGCACACCACGCGCTTTTCCCTCTTCCGGCAAGAACTCCGAGTAGGGGAAGCTCGACCCGACCATCAGCAGCGTGTCGCAGTCCTGCATCAGATCCCAGCTCGGCTTCGTGCCGAGCAAGCCGATCGAACCGGTGACCCATGGCAGATCATCGGGCAGCGCCGCCTTGCCGAGCAGCGCCTTGGCGACACCAGCCCCCAACAACTCGGCGACCTCGGTCACCTCTGTGCTGGCATGCAGCGAGCCGGCTCCCACGAGCATCGCGACCCGCTTCCCTGAATTCAGGACCTCGGCGGCGCGTGCCAAGTCCTCCTCTCCGGGAACGACGCTCGGCGAGGAGTAGCCGATCCCTGAGTGGACTGTGCCGTGCTGGCGAGGAGGAGTCTCGACGGCCGGTTCCTCCTGCAAATCATTGGGCACGATCACGCAGGTGACGGTCCGCTCCGCGAGGGCTATCCGCACAGCACGGTCAATCAGGTGACGGATCTGGCCAGGCTCGGTCGCCATTTGAACGTACTCGTGCGCCACATCCTTGAAGAGCGTCGTCAGGTCGACCTCTTGCTGATAGTTACCCCCCAGACCGAGACGAGCCTGCTGACCGACGATCGCGACCACCGGCTGGTGGTCGAGCTTTGCGTCATACAGACCGTTGAGCAGATGGATGGCGCCCGGTCCCGAGGTCGCCAGGCACACCCCCGCCTCGCCCGTGAACTTGGCGTGCGCGCAGGCCATGAAGGCCGCCATCTCCTCATGGCGGACCTGGATGAAGTCCATCGAATCCTGACTGCGGTCAAGAGCGCCCATCAGCCCGTTGATGCCGTCCCCCGGGTAGCCGTAGACTCGACTGACGCCCCACTCCTTTAAGCGAGCGACTATGTGATCGGCTACAAGCTGGCCCACGCGCATCCTCCCATGCCTCGGCGATTGATTTGGACTATTGATTTGCGCAGTTGATACCCGCTTCGACGGGCTCTAATCAGCGCCTGCACTAATCAGCGCCTGCAGTCGAGGGCCTCGGCCCTACAGCTCGATCGCCACCGGGCATGTGTCGGGCCGAGCGAAGTTTTTGGGTTTTGCCGCGTTTGGGTTTTCTCAAACGCGACGCGGGTAGTAGGAACACGTGGGTGCCGAGGACTCGACTCTGACCGTGGGAGAGCAGGCGAGCGGTCTGTTCGCAGGATACTCGCCGCACGAGCATCGGCCGCTTGCCGGGTATGCCGGCTTGACCGGATTTTTTCTGCTCGCGACCGGAGGGCCTCTCGGCGCCGTGCGCGCCTGCCGGGGAGAGTTTCCAGAGCGTTTTGACATCACCGACATCGTGTTGCTTGGCTTCGCCACGCACAAGATCAGCCGCGTCGTAGCCAAGGACAAGGTGACCAGCTTCCTGCGCGCCCCTTTTACCCGCTTTCAAGAGGACAGCGGGCAGGGTGAGGTCTCAGAGCAGCCGCGCGGCGAAGGACTGCGGCTGGCGATCGGCGAGCTGCTTGTGTGTCCCTACTGTCTCGCGCAATGGGTCGCGGTGGGCTTGACCATCGGGCTGGTGGCAAACCGCCGGGCCACCCGACTCGTCGCCTCCCTCTACACGGCCCAGACGCTGGGGGATTTCCTGCAGCTCGCCTATCTCGCCGCCGAGGAACGGGCGTGAGCGTCTTTCGGGGGCGTGCGCTGCCCCGTGGACGTGTGCTGGCCCGGAAGCGTGCGCTGTGCGGAGGGCGTGTGCTGGCCCGATGAGCTCGCTGGTCGTGGTGATAACGGGGGCGACATCCGGGGTCGGTCGCGCCACCGCGCTTCAGTTCGCGCGAGAGGACGTCTCGCTCGGGCTACTGGCGCGCGGCAAGGACGGACTGGAGGCGACCCGCCGCGAAGTGGAGTCCCTCGGTGCCCGGGCTCTGTGCATTTCAACCGATGTCGCGGATCCGCAAGCGGTGGAGGTGGCCGCGGCGGCAATCGAGCAGCAACTGGGACCGATCGACGTTTGGGTCAACAACGCGATGGCGAGTGTCTTTGCGCCCGTTAGCGAGATTCAGGCTGAGGAGTTTCGCCGCGTGACCGAGGTCACCTATCTGGGCGTCGTGTACGGCACGCTCAGCGCGCTCGAGCGCATGCGTCCACGTGATAGGGGCGTGATCGTGCAGGTGGGCTCGGCGCTGGCCTACCGGGGCATTCCGCTGCAGAGCGCCTACTGCGCCTCAAAGCACGCGATCCAGGGATTCACCGAGTCCCTTCGCTGCGAGTTGATGCACGAAGAAAGCGCGGTGCGGGTCACGATGGTCCAGCTGCCCGCACTCAATACGCCGCAGTTCGACACGGTGCGCACCCGCCTGCCAAGACATCCCCAACCGGTCCCACCGATCTACCAGCCCGAGGTGGCGGCCCGTGCGATCCTCGCGGCCTCCCGGAGACCCGCTCGCCGGGAGTGGTGGGTCGGCGCCTCCACAGCGCTAACGGTGATCGGCAACAGCATCGCGCCCGGCGGCGCCGACCGCTATCTGGCAAGGACCGGCTACGAATCCCAACAAACCGAAACGCCTGTGCCTTCGGGGCGAGCGGACAACCTATTCGAGGCGCTCCCCGGGGATCGTGGCGCTCATGGCGACTTCGATAAGCACGCGCACCCTCGCAGCATGCAGTTTCACCTCACTCGTCACCGTCGTGCCCTGGGGTTGAGCCTGCTCACTGGTCTGCTGGCCGCTGGAATTCTGCGTGGCACACCGAAGCGATGAGCTCGAGCGAGCAGGCGCCTTCGATTGGTGACTACGGGTTGATCAGCGACTGTCACGGCAACGCGCTGGTCTCGCGTAGCGCGTCGATCGACTGGTGCTGTGCTCCTCGTCACGACAGCGGCAGCTGCTTTGGGCGCCTGCTCGATTGGCAAAAGGGAGGCTTCTGCTCGGTCACTGTCCAGGAAGCGCAACCCGCGACCGACAACTCCTATCTGGAGGACTCACTCGTACTCTCAACGAACCTCGCAGGTCCGAAGGGCTCCGCGCGCGCGCTCGACTTCTTCGCGATGCGCCAGGGCGGCGCGTCTGAGCCCCGCCGCGAGCTGGTGAGGATCGTCGAGTGCACACACGGAACCATCGAGGTAACGATCGAGGTAGCGCCTCGCTTTGACTACGGCGCTGTCAGGCCGTGGTTACGACGCGCAAGCAGCGATACGTTTACGGCGATCGGTGGAGATGATGGGCTATTGATCTTCAGCGATGGCGAGCTCGAAGTGCAGGGCGACTCGCTCCTCGCGAGCGCCCGGCTGCACGCTGGCGAGCGACTGCGTCTGCTGATGCGGTTCGTGCGACCTCATTTGATCGACGAGGAACAAGACAGCGGGCCGACCTCGGGGGACCTCGATCAGCGCCTGACCGAAACGTTGACGTGGTGGCGGCGCTGGCGTAAACGTATGGCCAGCGATGGGCCCGAGTGGAGCGAGGTGGTTCGCTCGGCACTGACGTTGAAGGCGCTCACCTATGCTCCAACGGGTGCGATAGTCGCCGCTCCCACCACCTCGCTGCCGGAGGCGATTGGCGGGGAGCGTAACTGGGACTATCGCTACAGCTGGATCAGAGACTCGACACTCACAGCCCATGCACTTGCGGATCTCGGGTGTGAACGGGAGGCCGAACGGTTCCGTCACTTCATAGTGCGCAGCTCCGCGGGGCACGCCGAGGACCTGCAGATCCTGTTCGGCATCGGCGGCGAGCGCCGGATCTCAGAGCTCGAGCTCGACCTCGACGGATACCGCTCCTCGCGGCCCGTGCGCGCCGGCAACAGCGCCGCCGGTCAGCTGCAACTCGACGCCTTGGGTGAGATCCTCAACCTCGCTTGGCGCTGGCACAGGCGCGGACATTCCCCGGACGATGACGAGTGGCGTTTCTTTGCCGAGCTGGTCGAAACGGCAGTTGAGCGTTGGCAGGAGCCTGATCGGGGAATCTGGGAGTGGCGTGGCAAACCGCGGCACTTCGTACACTCCAAGGCCGCCTGTTGGGCCGCTGTCGACCGGGGACTGGCGCTCGCGAAAGAGTGCTCGCGAAAGGCGCCTGTTCGCCGTTGGCAGAGCGCGCGCAAGGAGATCCGCACGGCGATCGAGTCGCGCGGATACGACAAGCGGCGCGGCGTGTTCCTGCAGTGCTTCGACGAGAGCCATCTCGACAGCGCGTTGCTGCTGCTTCCCGTGATGGGCTTCGTCGACTTCGACGACGAGCGGATGGTGCGCACCGCAGGCGCGATAGAAGAGGAACTCGGCGAGCAGGGATTTCTGCGCCGCTACATCCAGGATGACGATCTTCCCGGCAAGGAGGGCGCGTTTCTCCCCTGCTCCTTCTGGCTGGCGGAGTGCTACGCCCGACAGGGCCGCTCAGAGAAGGCTAGAGAGGTCTTCGATCGTGCGATGAGCGCGGCCAGTCAGCTGGGACTGTTCTCCGAGCAGATCGATCCGGCAAGCGGGGAGCTGCTCGGCAATTATCCGCAGACGTTGACCCACCTCTCACACATCGCGGCAGCGGTCGCTATCTCACAGCGCGCGAGCAAGGAGAGCCTCTAGCGCTTGTAGGGAATGCAGCTGATGTGTCCGTCGTTCTCGAGGATCGCCCACCTGAGGTCTGACATCGAGGCGATTTGAGCTCCCCGCGCCTGCTCGCGGATGTCCTCGATCGTGATGCGTTCCCGGCGCAGGTTGCGCTCGATCGGCTTTCCGTCCTGGACGAGCACGACGGGTTCTCCCTCGGTTATCGCCCGGACCCTGCGGAAGCGGAAGGAGATCCAACTCACTGCGACCGAGAGCAGCGCGATCGTCGAGATCACGATCAGTGTGCCAGTGACCGATTGGTCGCTCTGAGTTATGCCCTGCTGCACGAGGTCGCCGAGCACCACGAGCAGGATCAGGTCAAACGGCTCGAGCTCGCTCAGTTGGCGGCGCCCGACGATCCTCGTCACCATGAAGATGAAGAAGAAGACGACGGTGGCGCGGATGACGAGATCCATTGTCTTTAGGGAAAGATCGTGAGTGAGCGATGGATGTCGAGTAACGGCGTGTTGCCGTCATCGAGTTGGACATCCTCCCGGCGCTTGCCCACATTGGTGGGGTTGGCCTGAAAGTAGATCCAGAGGGTCAGCGACTGCCCGGCCTGCAGCTTGCCGTAGGTCAGTTGCACGCGTCCATCTGGGAGCTCGATTCAGTCGGTTCCGGCTCGATCGAGTTGACGCTCATCGATTCCCACCAGCCTTCGTCGAAGACGAGCTGCGGCTGCTTGATTTCACGATTCGCCTGCACCGTGACCTTGACCTGGAAGATGAGGCCGCTGCGCAGTCGCGTCGGGGCGGTCACGCTCAAGCGAGCGGCCGGACTGGCGGCCGCGGAGGTGCTCGGCTTCTGCCCGAAGACACCGAGCAGAGCCAGCACGGGAAATGCGGCGATCACACCCAGTAGCAGCCGGCGGACCCAGGGAGCCCTCGTGCGGCCACCGAGGTCACGATGACGCTCGAGCACGATGCCTTCAGGAAGCTCGCCCACCTTTGGGCTGTTCGCCGCCTGTGGCGGCGCTCCTTCCCCGCTGTGCCAGTCGATTGATTAGTCAGCGAGCAGGCAGATCACAAAAAGTACCCACCGAGAACGTTTGAGCGGCATGCCGAGGGGTAAATAAGCGCCATGGAAGTCGCAGCCTTCTTTCTGTTGGTGATCATTCTGGTCGTCGCGGCCGTGGCAGGTGTTCTGCTGTTCGGTACCGGCTCTTTCTTGTGGTACCGCAAGCTGGATCCCGAGGAAGACAAGATTGAGGGAGCACCCGAGGCTGAGGAGCCCCGACCCGAGCACCTGCGTGTCGCGAATGAGCAGAAAGCCCGTTTCGCGCCTGATCGCTGAGAAGGCAGGGCCGAGCGACGCCCAACACCAAGCATGCTTATGAACACGTCTGGGGGATCTATCTGCCGATCGCGATCGGCGTGTTCGCGGTCGTGCTCGGGGCGCTCTTCGTCCTCCTGGTGCGCGGTGCTCGCAACAAGGAGGCTGGGCGGCGCTCGGATGCGCTAGCGCTGGAGGTCGCCTACGCATTTGCGCTGGCGTGCATAGCGGCGTTTCTGGTGTGGGTTACGTTCCGGGCTGAGACCCCGATCGATCGGCTCGTCGCGCACCCTGGCCTGCGTATCGAGGTGATCGCCGCGCAGTGGAGCTGGCGGTTTGTCTACGCCAACGGTGTGCAGGTCGCGGATATCGACACCTGGCGCCCAGTGCCGGCGTACGTTCCCACTGGCACCGAGGTCGAATTCAGTGGCACCTCTGAGGATGTGATCCACGGCTTCTGGGTGCCAGGGCTTCACTATCAGCGCCAGGTCCTGCCGGGCTATAGCACCCATTTCGATCTCATCTTCGAAAGGGCCGGGCTATATGAGGGGGAGTGCTCAGTCCTTTGCGGTGAGCAGCACTCAGAGATGCACTTCGCCCTGGAGGCTGTGAGCCCGGCGAGCTTCCGGGAATGGCTGGTCCGTGAAGGCACGCGGGTCCGTAAAGGCTTATCTGCTGGAGCGGCGAGCACCCCCGCGACAGGACCATCGGCGTGAGCACGGTCGCGCTATCCACTCGGGCGGGTTCGCTGCGTACGCTGGCGTCCACCGATCACAAGCGGATCGCCTCCTCGGCATGTGTGATCGCATTCGTGTTCTTCCTTGCCGGGGGTCTGTTGGCTCTCTTGATGCGCAGCCAGCTCGCCGCGGACGGCGGCCTCGTCTCCCAAAACACCTACAACGAACTGTTCACGATGCACGGCTCGACGATGGTTTATTTGGTGATCGTGCCGGTCGCGCTCGCCATCGGGTTGTATTTCGTCCCCCTGCAAGTTGGGGCGGCCGAGATCGCGGGACCGCGTGTCGCATTGGCGGGACTGTGGCTGTATGTGCTGGGCGGGGTGTGCATGTGGTCGGGCTTCTTGACGAGTGGCGGCGCGGCGAGCGCATCGTGGTGGGGCTTTGACCCGCTTTCGGAATCGATCCATTCGCCTGGTAGCGGTATGGATCTGTGGATCTTCGGTGTGATGCTCGCGACGCTTGGGCAGATCCTGTGGGCCGGATGTATCCTCGCCACCGCGCTGCGCCACCGCGCCCCGGGAATGACGCTGATGCGCATGCCGGTATTCACCTGGACGATGGTCGCGACGTGCACGATGACAGTGTTCGGGTTCCCCGCTTTGATTCTCGCGCTTGGTCTGCTGTGGGCGCAGCGGCATCTCGGTGGCGTGCTCACCGGCGGGGCGGGAGCGGTGGATTACCAGGCGCTGTTCTGGTTCTACGGGCACCCAGTGGTCTACGTGATGTTCTTTCCGTTTGTGGGGATGGTTGGAGAGATCATCGCCACGTTCTCTGCAAGGCGGTTCTTCGGCTATTCCGCGTTCATCGTCGCGCTGCTGATCTTCTCCGGCCTGTCAATGACCGTGTGGGCACACCACATGTTCACCTTCGGTGTGCTCTCCAACAAGTACTTCGCGCTCACTTCCACCGCACTGATCGTCCCGGCAGGGATCGAGTACTTCGATTTCCTCGCGACGATCTGGCGCGGGCGGCTGCGTTTCACCACCGCGTTCCTGTTTGCCCTCGGATTCCTCGTGCAGTTCTTGGTCGGTGGCCTGACCGGGATCATCCTCGCCTCACCGCCGCTTGACTACGGGCTGAACATGTCCTATTTCGTGGTTGCGCACTTTCACTACACGATCTTCGCGGGCAGCGCGTTCGGTCTGTTCGGCGGCATCTACTACTGGTTTCCGAAGATCACTGGCGCGATGCTGCGCGAGTGCCTGGGCAAGCTGAACTTCGTGCTGATGGTGATCGGCGCGAACCTGACGTTCTTCCCGATGTTCTTCCTCGGCGCCGAGGGCATGGTCCGCAGGATCGCCCGCTACCCGGTCTCCAGCAACTGGCAGGGCCTGAACATCCTCTCGACGATTGGCTCGTTCGTGATCGCGGCCTCGGTGCTCGTATTCGTCGCCAACTTGGTGATCTCCCTGCGCCACCGTTGCCCTGCAGGGGATGATCCCTGGCAGGCGCACACGCTCGAGTGGGCCACGAGCTCTCCGCCGCCGCGGCACAACTTCGTGGCCCTGCCGCCGATCCGCTCCTATGCGCCGCTGCTGGATCTGCGCGAAGCCGCAGAGCAACATCGCGCCAACGAGGTGAGTGTTGCCATCGCGGGAGCCCCGGCGTGAAGCGCGCCGCGATCTGGCTGCTCGCGTGGGGTGGGTGGCTCGGGGTGCTGACCGTGTTACAAACGGTGTTTGAGCCGAAAGTGATTCAGTTCGCGATCCCGGGCGTCGCATCGGTGGCGTGCGTCACATGCGGGCTCGCGCTGTGGGCGGCCGACAGGAACCGTGGGCACGACGAGCGCTCGCGGCTGATCACCGACAGCTCCGTAGCGACCGTGACACTGATGGTCGGGGTGGCGCTCGCGCTGCTGGGCGCGGGCTTCGGGCTGTGGCTGATTCTGATCGGTGTCGGTATCGCCGCACTCGGGCTCGGAGGCATCGTGCGGGAGCAGCGCGCACGCGGACGAACGCTGCGCGGGGCAGGCACGCGATGAGCACGGCCGCCCCGACGCTCGCGCGGATGCTCGGCAGCTGGCAGCTTGATCCCGGAGTGCTCGTGGGGTGCGCGGCAGCCGCCGGGCTCTATGGATGGGGCGTCGTGCGGTCGCGAAGGGACGCGCGCGGGCACTGGCCGCCGTGGCGGCTCGCTTCGTTCATGGCGGGCCTGCTCGTGCTGATGTGCGCCCTGCTGTCCGGGATCGATCGGTATTCCGACGAGCTGCTCTCGATCCACGTCGTCCAGCACCTGCTGCTGATCCTGGCAGCGCCGGCGCTGCTGGTGGAGGGGGCGCCGGTGACACTGGCGCTGAGCGCCTGCACGTCCGCGGGACGGCGTGCGATCGGCGCGGTCCTGCGCCGGCGCTGGGTGCGGGTGCTGACGCGGCCGACGTGCGGGTTCGCGCTGTTCGCGATCGTGGTGCTCGCCACCCATCTGACGGGCCTCTACGAAGTCGCGCTGCGCGATCAGACCGTCCACGACTTCGAGCACGCCGCCTATTTCTGGTCGGGCATCGTCTTTCTGCTGCCCCTGATCGCAGCCGACCCGATCCCTCACCCACCGAGCGCGATCGCGCGGTTCTCCTGGCTGATGGCCGCGATGACCGTGATGTTCTTACCGGCGGCGCTGTTCATGTTCGACGAACACGTGCGCTATCCGTTCTACCTCGCCCCGGCGCGGGCGCTGCACGTCTCGGCGCTCGCCGACCAGCATGCGGCAGGGATGCTCATGCTGTTCGCGGGTGGCATCGCGATGGCGGCGCTGGCGATCCTTGTCGCGATGGAAGCGATGATTCGCGAAGAGCGACGCCAGCTGCGTCGCGACTCCTATCTCTACGCGGACGGCGAGGAGCCGGGCAACCCACCCAGAGGCCTGGCCGGCGGGACGGTGGGCGCATGAGACGCGGGCTGCTGGCACTCGCGGCGATCGTTTGCGGCGGCCTGTCGTTGCTCGACATCGCCGCACACGGAGAAGGCCAGACCCAGCCCGCCAGCACCCTCGCGGGCACGGCCGCGGCTCCGAGCGGGTCGCTCGCCTCGGAGGGACATGATCTGTTTCTCTCCTCCTGCGCGGCATGTCACGGCATGAACGCGCAGGGCATCCCCGGGCGAGCGCCGAGCTTGCACGGCGTGGGCGCCTTGGCGGCCGACTTCTACCTGGAGACGGGGCGGATGCCGCTACCGTCCTCGCGCGCGCAGCCGCTGCGGACCCGACCGGCGTTCTCCCAGGCGAAGATCCAGACGCTGATCGACTACGTGGCGTCCTTCGGCGGGCCCGCGATTCCGACGGTGCACGTGCGTCAGGGGTCGCTGTCGAAGGGACAGAGCCTGTTCGCGCTTGACTGCGCCGGCTGTCACACGATCCAGGGATCGGGGGGAATCGTGACCGGGGCGGTGGTGCCCTCGCTGAACGTCGCCACGCCCAGGCAGATCGCCGAGGCGATCCGCATCGGGCCGTACGTGATGCCGCGCTTCGGTCCCGGAGAGCTCTCCGAAACGGACATCGACTCGATCGCGCGCTACGTGCACAGCACCCAGTCCCCCGACGACCGCGGCGGCTGGGGCATCGGGCGGATCGGCCCGATCCCCGAGGGCATGGTCGCGTGGCTGCTCGCGGCCGCCGCGCTGCTGGCGATCGCGCGACTGATCGGAGAGCGCGCACCGGTCGCCAAGCGTTCGGTCACCCGGCCGGGAGATGAAACGTGAGCGAGCATCAACCCAGGCGCGCCATCCCGCATCGGTGCTGGCAGGCGATCGTGATGCTCACCCTGTGGCGCAGCGGGGCGCTGCGCCACCGCCAGCGGCCCGGGCAGGAGCAGCGGGAGGATCCGTCGCGTCGTGAAACCGGCGCCCCTGACTGGGCGCAGCGTCTCATCCCCGCCCTGCTGGCGCTCACGGCGCTCGCGGGCCTTGGGTTCGTCGTCCTGTTCGTCGTTGACCCGAACACGCAGTTGCTCGGGTTGTGCCTCGGTGTTGGGCTCGCGCTGCTGGCCAGTGCTCTGATCCTCGGGGGACGCTTCCTCGTGCCCCAGGAGACGAAGGTCGAGGAGCGTCCCCGTCCAGGGGACCGGCGGGCCGTCGAGCAGGTGGCTGAAGATGCCCGGATGGGGCTCGAGGGCATCACGCGCCGCAAGCTGATCGGCGGCGCCGCGGGCGTCGCGGGCGCCGGCCTCGGCGCGGCGGTCGTGATACCTCTGGTCGCGCTCGGCCCCGGGATCGAGCAGCAGCTGAGCGACACGCCGTGGCATGCCGGGCGGACACTCGTCGATCAGGAAGGCAACCCGATCCTCGCCGCGAACGTCAACGAAGGGAGCTTCCTGACAGCCTTCCCGCAGGGCGCGGACAAGGACAACCTCGGCTCGCCCGTCGTCGTTGTTCGCGTGAACCCCGCGACCCTAAACCTACCTGCCCACAGAGCGTCGTGGGCACCGGAGGGCATCCTCGCCTACTCGAAGATCTGCACGCACGCCGCCTGCGCGATCTCGCTGTTTCGCTCCCCGCTCAGCCCCACCACGCAGTCGCGCGGTCCCGCGCTCATCTGCCCCTGTCACTACTCGACGTTCGACGTGCTGGACGGCGGCAGCGTCGAGTTCGGTCCCGCCGGACGTCCGCTGCCGCAGCTGCCGCTGCGGATCGACGCATCCGGTGCGCTCACCGCGGCCGGTCCCCTGTCCGGCCCCGTCGGCCCATCCTGGTGGGGAGACAGCAAGTGAGCAAGCGCTCATCGCGTTCCGGCGAAGCCGCAGTAGATGCGGTCAGCTTCATCGATGAGCGCCTCGGAGCCGCGCGCGGCCTGCGGTTCCTCATGGACTACGTGTTCCCCGACCACTGGAGCTTTCTACTCGGCGAGATCGCGCTGTACTCGTTCGTCGTGCTGATCGCCACCGGCACGTTCCTCGCGCTGTTCTTCGATCCGAGCACCAGTCAGACTCTCTACCACGGCAGCTACGCCGCACTGCAAGGCCAGGAAATCTCGGCCGCATACAGCTCAACGCTGCACCTGTCCTTCAACGTCTCCGGTGGCCTGTTGATGCGCCAGACCCACCACTGGGCCGCGCTCGTATTCGTCGCGGCGATCACGTTGCACCTGCTGCGCATCATCTTTACCGGCGCGTTTCGCAAGCCCCGGGACATCAACTACTTCATCGGCCTGACGCTGTTGATCCTCGCGATCCTCGAGGGCTTCGCCGGCTACTCGCTGCCCGACGACCTGCTCTCCGGGATGGGCCTCGCGATCGCCTGGGGCGTCGCGATGTCACTGCCCCTGATCGGCGGCCCGCTCGCGTTCGCGCTCTGGGGCGGCCGCTTCCCTGGCGCGACGACATTCGAGTCGAGGCTGTACATCGCGCACGTATTCATCATCCCTGCGCTGCTAGCCGGGCTGATCACCGTGCATCTGGCGATCATCATGATCCAGCGCCACTCCCAATTCCCCGGCCCCGGACGGAGCGAGGACAACGTCGTCGGCACACCGATGTGGCCCGGCTACGCGCTGCGCTCGCTCAGTCTGTTCGCGGCCGTCGCGGCGGTGCTCGTGCTGATGGGAGGGCTGATCCAGATCAATCCGGTCTGGCTGTGGGGGCCCTACCACCCCTACATCGGCACCAACGGCGCACAGCCGGACTGGTACCTCGGCTGGCTGATCGGCGCGCTGCGGATCATGCCGAACCTCGAGCTGCACGCATTCGGGCACACGTTCGTCCCCAACCCATTCTTCGGCGGAGTGCTCTTTCCAGGCGTCGTGTTTGGGCTGCTCTACGCGCTGCCATGGCTCGATCGTCGCTATATCTCTCGCGACTACTCTCGCCACGATCTCCTGCAGCGCCCACGCGATAACCCCCGACGTAGCGCCCTTGCCGCGGCCGTACTGGCATGCGTGGCCACCGTGTTCGCCGCCGGATCAGCAGACCGGCTGTTCTTCCAGTTCGGCTTCGGCTACCAAGGCGCTATCTGGTTCTTCCGCGGGGCGTTCTTCGTAGTGCCCGCCATCACGTATGCGCTCACCCGGCGAGTCTGCATGCGACTCGCGTGCGCCGATGCTCACCCCCTTAGGGACTGGGACGGAGAGATCGTGACGCGTAACCCAGCCGGCGGCTTTGGGCCCGTCGAGCGTTGATCCATAGCCGCGTAAGACCGCAGGCCCTGGGCGCTCGGCGCTCACCGGCTACTGCCGGAGCGTGGAGCGGCGAGGAGGTGTGGATTGATTTTTTCGCCAGCGGGTAGCTGACGCGCAGAGCTACCTCCCCAACGGCTGTCAAGGAGCCATGATTTGATGAGGATTGGTTATTTCCTATCGAGCGAGGAGTTCGGCCCTCGCGAGCTCGTGCGACAGGCGCGGCTAGCCGAGGATGCAGGTTTTGATGGACTGTGGATCTCCGACCACTTCCATCCCTGGAACGATGAGCAGGGCCACAGCGGCTTTGTGTGGTCAATGATCGGCGCGATCGCCCAGGCAACTTCACGGATGAAGGTGACGACGGCGGTCACATGTCCGATCGTGCGCATTCATCCCGCGGTCATCGCTCAGGCGGCCGCTACCTCGGCTGTGCTGTTGGAGGGCAGATTCGCGCTTGGTGTAGGCAGTGGAGAGGCGCTCAATGAGCACATTCTCGGCGACCGTTGGCCGGAGGTGGATATACGCCTCGAGATGCTCGAGGAGGCCGTGGAGGTGATCCGACTGCTGTGGCAAGGCGGTATGCAGAGCCATCATGGCCGCCACTACTGTGTGGAGAACGCGCGTATCTATGACCTGCCCGAGCAGACTCCGCCGATCCTGATCTCGGGGTTCGGTTCTAAATCGACCAGCTTGGCGGCGCGAATCGGTGACGGCTACTGCACAGTCGGGCCGGACGCCGACGCGGTGGAATCATTTCGCAAGGGGGCACAGGGCAGGAAGCTGGTCGCCGGGGGAATGAAGGCGTGCGTTGCCGAGAATGAGGAAGAAGCGCGCGAGACAGTGCTCCGGCTGTGGCCCAACGAGGCGCTTCCCGGCGAGCTCGCGCAGATTCTGCCGACCCCCGCGCACTTCGAACAAGCCTCAGAGCTGGTCTCTGTCGAGCAGGCCAGTGAAGACGTGCCCTGCGGCCCAGACGTCGATCAGCATCTGCAAGCGATCCAGGCGTATGCGGACGCGGGCTTCGATGAGCTCTATATCCAGCAGATCGGCGGGGAGCAGGAGCGCTTTTTCGAGCTGTACGCGCAGGAGATCCTGCCTCGCTTTGCGCGCGCGAAGCAGCCTGTCGGGTGATCCGGTGAGCTGTACGCGGGAGCGGGAGCCGCGCTGCTGCTTGGGAGCGGGAGCCGCGCTGCTGCTTGCGGCCGTCGGCTTCGAGGCGGGGCGGTTCTAGGCGCTGGCGGTCCTCGGCTTGGCCGTGATGCGCAACACCTATGGCCGTTTGCACTACTCGGGCTCTCAGCGATCACGGACATGCCGCCTGAGAGGGATCTCTTCCAGCGCCTGCTGCTCCTGTCTACGGTGCCGCGGAGATCGCCTCGACGAGCTGACCAGTCTGCTCGTGATCGAGCGACTTGGCGAGATCAGCCTGGCTGACGATCCCGATCAGCTCATGCCCGTCGATCACCGGCAGCCGGCGGACCTTGTGCTCGGTCATCGTGCGCAGGGCCTCCTCAACCGAGTCATCCGCGCCAATCGTCACGGGCTTGCCCTCGGCGAGGTCGCCCGCTGTGGTCTCCCGCGGATCACGATCGTTTGCGAGGACCTTGACCACGATGTCGCGGTCAGTGAGCATGCCCTGCAGACGGTCATCCTCACCGCAGATCGGCACTGCTCCGACATCCAACTCGGCGAGTCGCTTCGCGGCATCGAGGATGCTCTCATTACTCTGCACGCACTCCGCGCCGCCTGACATCACCTCTCTTGCTGTACTGCCCATCATGCACCTCCTAGTCGTAGGGAAGCCTTCGTAGGGAAGCCTTCATAGGGAGCCTCGCACCCCCTATACCCGCCCAGCCCCACACCTAATACTGCCGAGCACAGAGTGAGCGTTTTGCCTGCGTTCAGTCGACTAGCGCTTCGGGTAGTTCGCTCTACATGCGGTCCGGCAAAAAACAGGACGAGCAGCACCCCGTTCATGTCGGCTGCTCGGGCTGGAACTACAAGTCATGGCGCGGGGAGATGTATCCACCCGGTCTACCGGCGCGGCGCTGGCTCGAGCGCTACGCGGAGCTGTTTGACACCGTCGAGGTCAACACGACCTTCTATCGCCTGATCAGCCGCGACGCCGTGGGCCGCTGGGTGCAGCAGACGCCGCCGGAGTTCTCCTTTGCGGTCAAGGCCAGTCGGTACTTGACCCACGTCAAGCGCCTTACGAACATACGGGAGGGGCTCGCGCGGTTCTATGAGCGCATCGAGCCGCTGATCGAAGCCAAGCGCCTCGGCCCCGTGCTGTGGCAGCTGCCGGAGACGTTTCACAGCGACGCCGCGCGTCTCGCCACAACGTTGGCCGCGCTGCCGGCGGGTCGTCACGCGTTCGAGTTTCGCCACGCCAGCTGGTTCGTGCCAGAGGTCTACGCGCTGCTGCGCGAGCACGACGCGGCGCTGGTCATCGGCGACCATCCAGACCGGCCGTTTCAGAGCTGCCAGGCCACAGCCGGCTGGCGCTATGTGCGCTTTCATCACGGCACCCGTGGCCAGCGCGGCAACTACTCACAGAGGGAGATCGAGGAATGGGCCGAGCGCCTGCATTCCTGGCGCTCACAATCAGAGCTCTTCCTCTACTTCAACAACGACTGGGAGGTATTCGCGCCCCGTAACGCCGCCGAGCTGCGCCAGCAACTCGAGCGGCTAAAGGACCCCGGAGTCGATGGCTCCTAATGCAGGCGCTCGTCAGAGACCTGCGAAGTGCCTGGCGCGAGTACGCCCAATGAGATGGGCGTCGCGTCCCCTTAGGAATACGAAGATCGCCAGCGGGTAGGAGAAACACACTGTGAGCGCCACGGCCCTGCAGAAGCACCGTGTGAGCGCCACCGCCCTGATTGTCGTCGACATGCTCAATCATTACGAGCACGAGGACGCCGAGGCGCTGCGCCGCTCGGTGCGTAAAGCGCTGCCCGCCATCGGAGACCTCGTGCAACGCGCACACCGTGCCGAGATGCCGATTATCTACGTCAACGACAATCATGGCGATTGGTCCGCCGGGCGACTGGAGCTATGCCAGCGAGCCCTGGAAGGGCCAGATCCTTCTCTGGTGGAGCCCATCATCCCCGGCGAGCGCGCGGCGTTCCTGGTCAAGGCCAGGCACTCGATCTTCTATGAAACCCAGTTGGACTACATGCTTCGCCACCAGAACATCGAGCGGATCATCCTGATCGGCCAAGTGACCGAGCAGTGCATCCTCTATTCAGCCCTCGACGCCTACGTGCGTCACTACGAGCTTGCCGTGCCGCGTGACGCCGTCGCCCACATCCACGACGACCTCGCCGACGCCGCGCTGCGAATGATGGAAATCAACATGGACGCTGAGGTCTTCGCGGCCGGGGATTGTGATCTCACGTAACTCCCCAGGTATGAACGCCGCAAAGCAGACACCCCGCTCGACCTGGAACGGCACCCTTGCCTTTGGTGAGGTCGGCATCCCGGTCAAGCTGTTCGCCGCCGCCGAGGATCACGCCGTGCACTTCCACGAGGTGCGCCTGCGCGATGGCTGCCGGATCGTGCACCGTCGGGTCGGCAGCGAGTCGGGCCGCGAGGTCCCCGCCGAGCGGATCGCTAAGGCGTATGAGACAAGTCGCGGCCAACGGGTCGTGCTCGAGGATGAGGAGATCGCCGCCGCCCGGGGCTCGCGGCCGAAGGTCATCGAGCTCGAGCACTTCGTCCAAGCGGCGCAGATCGACCCTGTCTACTACGACCACCCTTACATCCTCGGCGCGCAGCCCGGCGGCGAGCGCGCCTATCGCGTCCTGCTCAAAGCGCTCGAGCGCAGCGGGAAGGTCGGGGTCGGGCGCTTCGTAATACGCACCCGCGAGCAGCTCGTCGCGCTTCGGCCGCGCGGCAAGGCGCTAGAGCTCTACACGATGCGCTTCGCCGACGAGATCGTTGACCACAGCGACCTACACGTTCCCGCGTCGCGCCGTGTCCCCGCGAAGGAGGAGATCGAGATGGCCAAGCGGCTGATCGACACGCTCGCGGGCGAATGGAAGCCAAGTGAACACAAGGACCGCCACCGCGCCAGTGTGCTGAAGCTGATCAAGCGTAAGGCAGCCGGCAAGGACATCGAGTCGCCCAGGCATGAGCCACCAGAGCCACCGGTCGATCTGCTCGCCGCATTGCAGGAAAGCCTCGAAGCCAGACCGCGCAAGGGATCCTCCAAGCCCCGCAAGAAACGCCCGGCCGCCAAAGCCAAGAAGAAGGCGGGGGCAAAGAGCTGATGGCCCGAGGTCTCTGGTCGGGCACGCTCAGCTTCGGCCTGGTTGCCGTGCCCGTGAGGATGGTCAGCGCTGTACGCGACCGTGACATCCACTTCCACGAGATCGACGAGAAAACCGGCGAGCGGATCGAGATCAGACGCACCTGCGAGAAAGACAGGAAGGAGGTCACGTGGGAGCAGATCGGCCACGGCTATGAGCTCGACGGCAAGCAAGTCGTCCTCTCGGACGAGGAGCTCGCTGCCGCTGCACCGGAGCGGACCCGCACGATCGAGATCGAGCAGTTCGTCGACCTGGAAGCGATCGACCCCGCGCACTTCAGCCACCCCTACTTTCTGTTGCCGGACTCAGAGTCAGAGGGCGTGATCCGCGCCTACCTGCTGCTGCGCGATGCCATGTCGAGCACCGAGCAGGTCGCGATCGGCCGCGTCGTGCTGCGCTCCAAGGAGTACCTGGTAGCCGTCCGCGAGCGCGAGGAGCTGCTCTGCATCACAACCATGCTGTTCGCCGATGAAATCCGTGACCCCGCCTCAATCCCCGCGGTGCCCTCGGGACGATCCAGCGCGCCTCGCCGCGGTGAGATCGAGCAGACGATCGAGATCGTCGACGCGATGACCCGCGACTTCGACCCCACGCGCTATAAGGATTGCCACCGCAGCCGCCTGATGAAAATCGTCCAGTCAAAGCGACGCAGCGGCGAAGTCGAGATCCCCCACGTCGAGCCTGAGCCTGACCCTGCCCCCGACCTGATGGCCGCGCTGAAGGAAAGTCTCGTCCGCATAAAGCGAAACTAGTTTTATCTCGATGCTGCTTGTCAGCTGGAATGTCGCGGGCCGCGTCAAGCGCCTGGAGGAGCAGGCCGAGCGACTACTCGGTCTGGAGGCGGAGGCGATCTGTTTGCAGGAGATCACCCACAGCACCCTGCCCCGCTGGCGGCAGCTATTGCGGGACGCCGGCTACCTCGGAGTGGAGCACGGCGATCTCGACTCGGGACGCTCACGGCCCCTCGCGGTCCTGACCGCCTGTCGCGATCCGCTCGAGCCGGTCACGGTCGACGCGGCGCCGTGGCCCGAGCGGGTCCTCGCCGTCCGCCTGCCGGAGGACACAGAAATCGTGAACGTGCATTCGCCGATCAGTCCCAAGCCGGAGCTCGCCAAGGTCCGTACCCATGAAGCGATCCACCGGCACCTCGCGACGGGTTCGCGCGATCGTGCTCGGATTCTCTGCGGCGACCTGAACACCCCGCGCAAGGAGCACCGAGACGGCAGCGTCTGGACGTTCGCTCGCGACCAGTACGGCCGCCTGCGGGCTGATCGCGGCGAGCGCTCCGATCAAGCGGAGCTCGCCCTCATCCGCGGGCTCGAGCCATACGGCTTTCGCGACGCCTACCGCCTCATCCACGGGTATGAGAAACGCGAGCTCAGCTGGGAATGGCCCCGCTGGAGCGGCGGCTACCGCCTCGATCACCTAATCGTCTCAGCCTCCGTCTCCATTGAGAGCTGTCGCTACGAGCACCACTGGCGCAAGGACGGCCTGTCTGACCACTCAGCACTCATAGCCCAACTACAAACCTCCTAGATAGCGCCGGCGGGTACGCCGCCAATAGTGGCTGGGGATTCGCCGCACCGTAGTTCGGGTAGATGGGGCTCTGAGCAAAGAGACCTCAACGAAAGGGAGCGCGATGGCTACGGATAAGAACGTAGATGAGGGAAAGGGTCGTCTGAAGGAGGCCGCCGGCAGCCTCGCGGGCGATCAGGACCTCAAGCACGAGGGTAAAGCCGATCAGGCAAAGGCGTCGACCAAGGACAAGATCGATAAGGCCGCGGAGAAAGTCAAGGACCTGCTCGATGGGGAGAGGAAATAGATCATGGATCTACTTCTGCTTTTGATCATCCTCTTGGTGGTTCTCAGCGTCGCGGGTGGGGCGTTTATCAATCCGCTCGTGCTGCTGCTTCTGCTCGTGGTGCTGGTGCTGTTCCTGGGTCCCTACCGTGGACGGCGAAGCCGCCTCTAGCGAGAAGAGAGAGAAGGAGGAAAAATGAACGAGGCACAACAAGAGGCCGAGTGGAACGTTGCGGAGTGGCACGGAAAGACGCTGGTGGACGTTGACGGGGAGAAAATCGGCAAGCTCGAGGATGTCTACGTGGACGTCGAGACCGACCTGCCGCAATTTGCGACCGTCAGGGAGGGCCTGATCGGCCGTCATCTGACCTTCGTGCCGCTCGGTGGGATCAAAGTCGGGCCCGAGGACCTGCAAGTCACGGTGAGCAAGCAGCAAGTCCAGAACGCTCCTAACATCGAACTGAGGGGCGAGGAGCTCTCCCAGGCCGACGAGTCAGCTCTCTACCACCACTTCGAGCTCAACTACACCCCGCCGGCCATCGAGAGCGGACGCCGGCTGGCGCGCCGCTGAGCTACCCTCGCGGCGAGCGAGCCCGGTGCGCCGGATTTGCTTGACCGTGTGGATCGCTCGGCCGCACGGATCGCCATGGGCCTCAAAGACGGGCCTCGGCGGAGGGCACCAAACTCGATCGGCGGTTCAGCTCGAGGTCGGTGATCACCGCCCCAAGCAGGCCCGTCTCTGTGCTCCGCGGCAGGTACGGATTTTCCTGCCGGGACAGGCGTCTAATCTCTCTGCACACCAGAGCCTGGTGGTGGCGCGCTTGGCGGCCGTCAACTCGCGGCTTGCGCTGAGCGGCCTGTTTGGGCGTTACTCGATCGATCACCGATCTCTCCCCACGGGTCCAAAACTACGGAACGGGACGACTACGGAACGGGACGAACTTCTCAGTGCATATACCCAGGCCGCAGGCAGTCAAAACAAGCGAAAGGTCAGCGCTTTGATGCCAAAGCCGCTGTACTGGATGGTTGCGTCCTTGCGTTCGGCGTGTATCAGGCGCTGGGTGCTGCGGCCGGGCGATGCTCGGGCGCGCATACCCTAACCCCGGGGATGTCGCAGGCGGTCGCGTTCCTCGCCTTCGCCCACCAGCAGGAAAGTGAGAGCGACGAGGGCGATTGCGGCCACCCCGACCAAGGTGCTCCCGGCGAGGAGCGCAAAGATCCCGTGCGCGAGCACCAGCAGCATCACCCCAACACAGAGAATCAATACCGCGACAGCACCGATGATCCTACTAGGCATCCTGCACCTCTCTTCGCCCCATAGGGCTGATTGTGGCCGCGATGCCCTCCGAGGGAGTAGTGGTTTCGAGGAACTGTTATGTGGCCGCGGCGCGCTCGGGGGGATGGATCGAGCGCGCCGCAACCAGCGGAGATGGCCTACGCGCCGCTCCCCGGGATCACCGAAAAAGAAGTGCCTGACCCTCTGTCCACAAGGCCGCGACCAACTTCCACGGAACCCTGCGTTGACATCCTGATACCCACACTTATGGCTCGATAAACACATTTCTTCATGGAACCGCGGGATCGCGAATTTGCGGATCGCGTGTGGGGATGCGCCAAGCGCAGATCCTGTTCGAGGGCACGCCAAGCCTGTTCGAGGGCACCCAGCCGGATTCGTGTTTGACGGCGCGCCAAGCCGGATATGTAGCGGCCGTGGGACAGCCGCCGTGATGGCGGTGGAAGTCCTTTCCCCACCACTACCACTATGAGTTCGACGATGGAGGTCAGGCAATGACGAGCACAATGAAAATCAGGCGTGGAGTGCTGCTCGCGTGCGGTGCTGTCTTCCTTGGTGTTGGACTTCTGGGCTCTATAGCGGGCGCCAGTGCAAGTGACGCGAGTATCAAGGCAGTGATCAAGCGTTATGAACCAAAGATCCTGCTGGCCGAAGGTCACGTGCTCACAGCGCTCGGCCACTACAAGAAGAACGGCGACCCGAGCACCGTGAAGGCCGCCATCACCAGCTCCGTCGGTGTACTGGGCTCCCTGAAGTCGGCGATCCGGGCGCAGAGCGCGTCGAGCTCCAAAGTCAAGGCGGGAAAGGCGAAGTTCGAAAACGGTCTACAGACCGTGATCCGCGCTTACGACAAACTGAAGAGGGCATTCGGCGAGAAAAAGGCGAGCCCCCAAGCCGCCAAGACCGAGGCCAAGAAGGCCCTCGAGGCAGTCAAGCAAGGCAGCAAAGAGCTGCGAGAAGGCGCCAAACTACTCAGCTGACCGGCGGGTTCTGCGCGGGCGAGCTCGACGAGGCCGGCGCCGAGGCGGTGTTCGAGTCGGTCGCACAGCTGCGTCGTGAACTCGATCGCAACGAGGATCTGTGAGAGTAGACTCATCCGCAACGTGCGTTTGCGCTGGACCGCCATTCAGGGCGGGGACGACGGGAAACACGGGCTTCGCGGGCGGATTTCATCCGTCTCCTTCCTACCTTTCGCGGGGTCCTGTGCCAGGAGGGAGGCGAGAAGGGGCCGACTTGTCGGGCACCCAGAACGACCGCTCCGTGGCCGGCCAGCTGTCTGCGGACATCTCCAACGCCGTGGTGCGTCTGCTGAGCGAGTACACCGGCCGCGGGCCCACAAAGGCCAGGACACATGTCAACGACGACATGATCACGGTCGTGCTTCAAGACACCTTGACCAAGGGCGAGCGTAGCCTCCTGCGCGACGGCGAGAAGGGGCTGGTCCTCGCGAACCGCCAAGCGTTCCAGAACACCATGTCTACGGAGATGATCGCGGCCGTCGAGCGATTCTCTGGTCGCAAGGTTCTCGCGTTCCTCAGCGCCAACCATGTCGACCCCGACTACGCCGTGGAGACGTTCATCCTCACGCCGCAAGCCCGTCGCGACGGTGCCACATCGACCGACGAAAACAGCAACGAGGTCGAGCGCGAGGGCGACGGTGTCACCTTCGCACGCTAACGATCGACGCAGGTGGCGTGAAAGCCGCTAGCTGCGCGGATGTCGGGGGCGCTCCCAGCTCTCGTAGTCGCTGCTCATCGTTTCGAGCCGGGCACCGCTGCCTTTCCCGCCGCCTTCAGTGATCGTCCGGCCGACTTGACGGCCTCGCCGCCCGCGCTGGCGGCCTGCTTGACCGCGTTCTGAGCGTCACTGCCGGCCGCATTTGCTTTGTTGCGCTGGCGTGTCGCCGCGGCCTTTTTGGCGGCGTGGGAGCGTTCGGTCTTTGTTTGCTGAGGCATTGTGTGATCTCCTATCTCAACGGGATTGATGTGCTGTATACCCCGCTGGTACGCAGGTCAACCTCGAGCGGAGATCGAGCACTGCCTATCGGTGTCTGGCGAAAGCCCGTCGTGCGGTTGGGCTATTCGCCGCCGGCCTCTTGGCCTGAGCACCGTCTTCGTCGAGCGGGAGCGCGTTCATCCGACGGCACCGCGGACTGAACACCGCGGGCGGAAAGGCAGGTACCCAGCAGGCGCTTAGCGGGAGTTTCTGATCGCGTCTCGTAGCTCGTCCTTGCCCATCTTCGAACGACCTCGTATTTCGAGGCGCCGGGCTTGCGCTTCGAGCTCCTTTCGCGTCTTCGCCTCACCAGTGCGCACCTTGTTGGCCTCCTTCCCCAAGGCGGTGCGGGTGGCCTTCGGCAAGTGCTTGAGCGTCTGCTTGCGCTTCGCTCCCGCCTGAGCCTTTTTGACGTTTTTTCGAGCGGCCGTGCGCTGTTTCTCAGTAGCCATTGCTCCCCTTTGCTCAGAGCTGATCTGGCTCGGTGGGCTGAGGCTCGTTGGGTTGATCTGCTTCAGCGAGAGGACTGGGATGAACGCCGGCCAGGGGAAGGACTTGGGTGGTGCCCGTGAGCTCGAGCAGACGCTGCACCTGGCCTCCACCTGGCGTTACGAGGAAGTCGTGTCCATGCTCCGCGCACAGCTCCTGGGCACGGAGCACCGCCCGCAAACCGGTCGAGTCCATGAATGTCAGTCGGCTCAGGTCGAGCTCGATGGCGCTGACACCCTCGCCGCACAAGCCGAGAACCATCGTTTCCAGCTCCGCGGCCACCGCGAGGTCCAGCTCGCCGCTCAGGAGGAGAGTATGACGGCCCTCGCACACGCTGTCTTGAACCTCAAAACCGAACCGGCCCAGCTTTAGTGCCAAGTCTCCGTCGGCAGGTTGTTCTGAGATAGCCATTTCGAGTTCCTCGCACGTTCTCGGCGTGTGAGGCAGTCCAAACGGGCACCAATGTTGCCGTTAGTCCTACCGGTAGAGCACCATCCCACGGGTCTTTTTCAACCGTCGAGACCCCCAGAGCTTAGCAATCCGAGAGCGAGAGGAGCACAGGTCCACCGCATGGCTTTGTTGGGGCCGATGGCTTTGCTCGGGCGCTTGGTCGCTGGAGGCGGTCGAGCGGGATTTGTGCTCGCCGGGGTGCGTGCGCGGTGACTCGCCAGCGTGCGTGCGTGATGGCTTGCGTGCTGCCTCGCCGGCTTGCGTGCGCGCCGGCAAGGTGAACCAGACGAGCTTGCCGTGCGGCGAGGGGATGGTCCCCCAGGCCTCAGCGAGCTCTTGGACGATGCGCAGTCCTCGTCCCGACTGCTCCCGGGGCGTCGGGGAGCGCATGACAGGTTGGCCTTCGCCGTGATCGCTGACCTCCACGCGGATCTCCTCTCGCGAGCGGCTGATCGCCGAGCTCGAAGTCGCTATGGGCGTGCCGCACGCAGTTGGTGGCAAGCTCAGAGGTCATCAGCTCGGCGGCTTCCACGATCTCGCGCGGCTCCTCGCTCAGGGCATCCCTGACGAAATGGCGGGCGCCAGCCACAGACTCGGCCCGGCAGTGAAAGCGGCGCACCTCCTTCATGATCCCGCGACGCGCCTTCGTCATGACTCGATCGAGAGCACACCGGAGAGGCCGGTGGCCTCCAGTACGCGCCGGATGATTGGGGACGGGTTGCGTAGCGACACGCCGCTTGCCTTCTCCGCGGCGCCGATCAGCACCGCGATCCCGGCGCTGTCCATGAATCGCAGGCCCGTGAGGTCAACGATCAGACGCTGAGCGGGCTGCGAGGTGATCGAGGACACCCGCTCCTGCAGCGTTGCGGCATTGGTGCTGTCGAGCTCTCCCGCGAGGGTCACGACCCGTGCGCCCGTGGAGTCGACGCGCACGTCGATCCGCAGCGCGGCGGGTTCAGGTGTTGAGGACTCAGGTGTGGGGGGCTCAGCCGCTAGCTCTGCCACCGGACACCTACGATCGCCGTATCGTCATGGTCGTCCTCGGATGCGAGGCCGTGGGCGAGTTCGATCAGCAAGTCCTCGAGTGGGAGCGCCGTGTTGGGAGGCGCCGTGTTGGTGGCCGTCGCGTTGGTGGCCGCGTCCCGCAAGCGCGCCAAGCCGACGTCGAGCACCTCGCCCCGACGCTCGACCAGGCCGTCGGTGAACGCCACCAGCGTCGTGTTTGGCCGCACAGATACCGCCGTCTCCAGGTAGGGCGACTTGCGCGCGACGCCGATCGGGACGTTGGCGTCGAATTGCACGAACCGCCCGCCGTCGCTGTCGATCACGAGCGGCGGGATGTGACCGGCGCTGGCCACCGTCAGCCGATTAGCACCCACGTCGATCAGGACACAGAGCATGGTCGCGAAGTAGTCGTGGGGCCCGCTGTTGACGAAATCCGAGAGCTGGGCGAGCACCGAGGACGGGCTGGGGTCCTGCACCGCATACGCCAGCGCGGCGTGGCGCAGCGATGCCATCGTCGTCGCTGCGCGCAGCCCATGGCCCGAGACGTCGCCGATCATGACCAGCACCTGCCCGTCGTCCGCCGCGACCACGTCGTACCAGTCGCCTCCCACATCGATGCCCGAAGCGGCCGGCACATAGCGTGCGCCCACCTGCAGTCCGGCGAACTCAGGCAGCGTGTCAGGCAACAGCGCGTGCTGGAGCGTCTGCGCGATGCTGCGCTGCTCGGTGTACATCTCCCGGTTCTCGGCGGCGACCCGGTCGAGGACGCCGACGAGCTGCTCGGCGTAGCGTCGGCGACGCGCCAGCCGATCGGTCATCAGCGCGGCCGCCAGGCTCACCGAGAAGCCCCACGAGCGCGATGATCCACGGAAGGTGCTCGAAGAACGAGCCTCCGAGGGAGCCATTCGGGCTCACCACGATCGTGAACACGCCAGCGCCAAAGGGGACGACATCCGAGGCCTGCCGGCCTTTGATTGGCAGGTGCTTCAGGCTGGTCACCAGCACGTCGCTGGTGCGCTTGGAGTGACCCAGATACAGCGCGTAGTTGAGGTCTGAGAAGGCCGAGTTCTTCTCCAATTTCGAGCGTCTGTTCGCCGGCAGCGGGTTTTCGGCGTAAACCGCGAACCCGTGCGCCCGGCCGGAGGCGCTGAAGTCAAAGCCGAGCGCCGGATGCGGGGAATTGAGGAAGCCCGTGAGGTTCAGCACACCAGGCCGGGTGGAATGCGCGAAGAACTCCTCGGCCCTTTCCGGCATCGACGCGAGGGCGGGCGTCTTGCCGAGCACCGTGCTCGGCGCGAGGTGCGCTGCGCCCAGCGGCCACAGCGATACCGAGGTGAACTGGCGGCCAGGACCCACATACGGAGCCATGAACGCACGGAATTTCTGCGCGTCCCCGTCCGTGGCGTTGGCCAGCTCGGCGGCCGAGGCCAGCGGCGTCTGGGTCGAGGGGGCGGTGGCCGCCAGCACGAGGCTCAGCTCGCGCACGCGAAGGTTCAGCAGCCGCCGCTCGTTGCGGCTGTATACGGCCGCGGACGTCAGCGACAGCGCCCCGGTCACGATCAACCCCGTCAGCAGCGCGGCCACCGCCACCCAGGACGGTCGCCAGCGCCAGAGTGTGCCCGGCGAGCTCGCGGGAGACGCAGCGTTCTGCGCAGCGGCAGTGTTCTCGGCAGCGCTGTCTGGGGCGGCCGGCCCTCCCGACGAGTCGTCGCGGGGGCCAGTCGCCGCGCCCGCCGAGTCGTAGCGGGGGCTCGTCCTCCCCACCCCCGCGTGGCTACTCATTGCAAGCGTCTCCCCGAGCATACTTGCCGCCTAGCTTATCCGGGGAATCAGGACAGGTGTCGAGGCGAGGCGACAGGACAGGTGTCGAAGCGGGCCGAGGTGGGTAGCTATCGGCGCATGAGTGGCCCTGAGCAGCGACAGATCGACTGGGCGAGCGCGGAGATCAAGGACCGTGCGCTCACCGTCCGGCTGACGGGCAAGGCAGGGAGAGGGTGGGCGATGCACTTCAATGGCGTGCTCGGCCTGCTCGAGCAAAATGCCGCCAGGTGGGGCGAGATCACCGTGCGTAAGGACACGATCGAGGTCGCCGATGTTCAGGAGGGCTCCGAGGGAGATCTCCGTCACCTGCTGGAGAGCGCCCTGTTGCAGGTCAACGCCGACTTCGAGCCCAATCCCGACCGGGACGCGCCCGAGGCTGCGCACGATCCCGAGCGCGCGATCGAGGAGGGGATGAGCGACACGTTCCGCGGCTTCGCCGAGCGCGGCGGCTGAAGCCTGTTCACGACAGAGGAGAAGACCCGATGGCCAAAGATCACGGTCCCAGCGTCAAGGATGACAAGCAGTACGAAGGTTTGCGCAAAAAGGGCATGAGCAAGGAACGCGCGGCGAAGATCGCGAACACACCGGGCGCCTCGAGCAAGGGCGGCAAGAACAGCCACAGCGGGGGCTCCGCGCAGAGTAAAAAAAGCAGTGGACCGGGCAGTGGCGGTAACCGCGCGCAGAAGCAGGCGGCCGGGCGCAAGGGAGGGAAGAAGAGCGGCGACTGAAGGGGTGGGGTGGCAGGGAAAGAACCGCGGGGAGGCGGACCGGGCAACGGGCGTGAGATGCGTCAGGGGTTGAGCACCTAAAATCAATTTCGTATTTCACTCTCCGAACAAATTAACCCTCGAGAAAATTAATTCCCCGAGATCACAGGGAGCACTAGATGGCAACCAAGAGCAGTAGTGGAATCCTCACTGAGGAGATGCGTGAGGAGCGGGAGCAGGTGGTGGAAATGCTCAGGAAGGCTTACTGGATGGAGATTGAGACGGTCATGAGTTATATGGCGAACTCGATCAATCCCGATGGCGTGCGTGCGCAGGAGATCATCAAGTCATTACGTCAGGACATCCAGGAGGAGCTCGGGCACGCAACCCAGTACGCCGAGCGCATCAAGGAGCTCTATGGGGTCGTTCCAGGCTCGATGGAGTTCGCGGCCGAACAGACTTATCTGCAACCTCCCGGGCAGCAGACCGACATCGTGCACGTGATCAAGGGTGTGATCGAGGCCGAGAGCGGGGCAATCGATTATTACAACGAGATTATCCAGGCGACCGAGGGGTCAGATCCGGTGACCAACGACATGGTGATCGCGATCCTGCGCGACGAGGAGGGGCATCGGCGATTGTTCGAGGGCTTTCTGCGGGAGTACGAGGTGGAGGGGTCCTGATGCCGAGCACTCCCAGATACGAGCAGGAACAGGCCGACGCCGCGGCGCTCGAAGCCGGCGAGATCGGGGGTGTGCTCGGCGGGCGTGTGCGCGGCGAGGGCGTGCTCGGCGAGGGCGAGGAGCAGCTGGACCCCGCCCAGCGGCCGGTCACCGAGGGTGGCGGCGGCGTCTCCGAGGGTTTCGAGGAGGCAGAGCGCGCGCTGATCGAGCACGCCTCCCACGGCGATCAGCAGGCCGCCCACGCGATCCTCCACGATCAGGGTCTCCCCGAGGAGGAGCTCACGGGGCGGGAGGATTCAGACTCAGACCACGAGCGCAGCAGCGAGCTTGGCGATGAGCGGTGAGTGACGAGCGGTGACTACTCCTAGCGGGGCTCGTCCGCGTCCAGCGCGCGGCGGCGACGCAGCGGCAGCGCGAACCACAGCAGCGCAAAGGGCAGCGCGCTCAGCGTCGTGGTGAGGACGCCGGCGAAGACGCCAAACAGCTTCGTCGCGACGAGCAGCAGGCAGCCGCACATCGCCAGCGCGAGGAACGCCAACCCGACGATCACGATCCGGTTGGAGAGGAAGACCACATGCTCCTTGTCATCGTGGCGAAACAGCAGGCGATGCTGCGCCGAGGGCGCGATCATGCAAAGGGCCGCCAAGGCGGTGAGCAGCAAAGTGATGAAGTACACGGTGCGCTCGTAGCCCCCGACGTGGGCGAAGCCGGTGTTGAAAGGGACGACCAGCAAAAACGCGAACAACACCTGCACACCGGTGATCACCACGCGGAGCTCGCCGGTGCAGCTCCTCGAAGTTGCGATCCACCCGCTCCATCGGCGTCTCCTCGCGGCCGTCGCCGGTCGTTGGGGCCGCCTGGGCGCGATCCGTCGGAGTCATCGATCTTTCGCTACCCGGGCCAGCAAGCGCCAAACGGTTTGCGTATCGAAGGGGCCGGGTAACAGCCCACCAGAGGTTGCTCGAGCCCTACAAGGATCTACAAGGAGGAAGGCGAGATGGCCCTGGCGTCTGTGACTGTGTCCCCCCCACGGCGTGATGAGGATCCACGTGAGCTGCTGCAGCGCTGGCACCGTGGCGATCGTGACGCCCACGAGTTACTCCTCCAAAGATTTATGCCGCTGGCTCGTAATCTCGCCAGGCGTTACGCGCATACCTCCGAGCCATTTGAGGACCTCCTGCAGGTTGCCTGTCTCGGTCTATTGAAGGCGCTCGAGCGCTTTGACCCGGAGCGCGAGGTCGCCTTTGCCTCGTTTGCCGTGCCCACGATCCTCGGTGAGTTGCGGCGTTATTTTCGTGACTCCAGCTGGGGCGTGCACGTGCCGCGCGATCTGCAAGAGTGTGCGCTTGCGGTGGGCAATGCCCAGGAGCAGCTGACCAATGAACGTGGCCGCGCGCCCAGCGCCCGCGAGCTCGCCGAGTATCTCGAGCTTCCCCTCGAGCAGATCCTCGACGCGCTGCTCGCCGGGCAGGCCTACGACCCGCTGGCCCTCGACGCGCCGGCCCGCTCCCCGGGCGGGGATCGTGACAGCGGCGTCACCCATCTCGATAGCCTCGGCGGCGAGGACGAGCGCTACGAGCTGATCGAGCTCGACGCCACTCTCGCCGCCGCGCTGAAGCATCTGCCCGCGCGCGAGCGTACGATCATTCGCCTGCGTTTCATCGAGGAACTCAGCCAGGCCGAGATCGGCCAGCGGATCGGCATCTCTCAGATGCAGGTCTCGCGTCTGTTGCGCCGCTCGCTCGAGCAGCTGCGCGTGCTCGCGCAAGCGCACCCCGAGGCGCCATAGGAGATCACCAGATTGATCGCATCCGCCCCCCGGCCGCCAAACGTTCGCCTGCAGCTGCGCAACCAACCCGAGAACATTTCGCTGATCCGCACCATCCTCGCGGGCGTCGCGGAAGCGATCGACCTCCCTCGCGCGACGCTCGATGACGTGAGCACGGCGGTCACCGAGGCGGCCAACAACGTCGTGCTGCATGCCTACCAAGGGGAGGAAGGCTCGCTCGAAGTCGACATCCACATCGCCCCCCACGCCCTCACCGTGATTGTGCGCGACGAGGGCATCGGCATCTCCGGCAGGGCGCCGGATGCCGGCGCCCTCGAGCAAGGCGTGATCGATGATGGCGGCGGGAGCGCAAGCAGCGGCGGGGGGAGTCTGAAGCTCGGGCTGCCGGTGATCGCGGCGCTCGCTTCGCGTGTCGAGTTTCGCGCGTGTGACGGCGGCGGCACCGAGGTTCGCATGGAGTTCGCCGGCCTCCCGGCGAACGATGCTAGCGCGGAGCTCGTGCTCGCCACCGGCGAGCAGCCTGAGCTGCTCGAACGGTCCGTGCTGCTCAGGCGCCCCGAGGGGTCCGCGCTGATCGCGGTGGCGACGATCGCGGTGGCGCCCGCCGCGCTCGCGCGCAGCGTCCTGCCTCGCCTGCTCTGCGCGCTCGCCGCCCGCGCCAATTTCTCGACCGATCGCATCTCCGATACTCAGCTGCTCGCGGACGCGATCGCCGCCCAGGCCTTCCAGTCGATCATCGGCGAGCACCTGCACGTGGGGATCGCCGTCGAGCCCCGCCAAGTCGAGCTGCGCGTCGGACCGCTACCCGCCACGCCTGGCGAACGGGCCAGCATCGATGGTGTGCTCGGCAAGCTGGCGCCCGTGATCGGAGCGCTGGCCGACGATCACAGCCTCACTGAAGCCGGCCCGGCTTCAGTGCTGGCGCTGGCGCTGAGCGATCGGCGATAGGCGGCGAGGCCAGCGGCGCGCGCTCAGTTGGGGCTGTGATACTGACCGCGATGAAGCATGCAACGGAGTCGGAGGGCGTGGCGGGGCCGGGGGGCTCGGGGCAGCGCAGGCGAGCGATCGATCTGCTCGTCGAGGCCGGCGCCGTGCTGGCCACCTCCCTGGATTTGACGACCACGATGGGTCAGGTGGCAGAGCTCACCGTGCCGGCACTGGCCGATCTCTGCGTGATCGATCTGCGCGATGAGGACGGCTCGATCAAGGACGTCGCGGTTGTCGCGGCCGACGCGCGGACGGCACGCGAGCTGGAAGATCTGCGCGCGCGATTCCAGCTCGACCCCGGGGGTGCTCATCCGGTCGCGCGCGTCATCCGCAGTGGCGAGCCCGCGCTCCTGCCGTCGATGACGAGCGCCCTGCTGAGCTCGTTCGCACAGGGCTCTGAGCACGCCAGGTTCATGATCGAGCACAACTACAACTCCGCGGTGGTCGCCCCGCTGCTCGCGCGCGGGCGCACGCTCGGCGCCCTCTCGGTGCTGCGGCTGGGCGATGGCGAGCCCTATGCGAGCGAGGATCTCGAGCTTGTCAGCGAGCTGGCGCGAAGAGCGGCGCTGGCGATCGACAACGCCCGCCTGTACTCCGAGGTTCGCCAGGTCGAGCAGCGTCTGGAGGCGGTGCTCGTCAACCTTGCCGAGGCGATCACCGTGGTGGACGAGCACGGGCAGACGGTCTTTGCCAACCAAGCCGCCGCCGATCTGCTCGGAGCCACCACACCCGAGGAGCTGATGGGCGCGAGGCCAGGGACGATCATGCCGCGCTTCCTTGTCCTCGACGAGCAGGGCAACGAGCTCGAGCTCGAGAGCATGCCCGGCAGGCGGTTGTTCAGAGGAGAGCATCCAGAGCCGCTGCTGGTGAGGAACATCGTCCGCGCCACAGGAGAGGAGCGCTGGCTGATGGTCAGATGCTCACCGGTCTCAGACCCGCGGAGCGGGCGCGTCCAGTACGCGGTGAACGTGTTCGAGAACATCACCGAGGTCAAGCGGGCGCAGCTGGCGGAGAGCTTCATGGCCGAGGCCAGCCGCGTGCTCGCTTCCTCGATGGACTACGCCGAGACGCTGCGGCGCGTCGCGCAACTGGCCGTGCCGCGGCTCGCTGATTGGTGCGCTGTGGACGTCGTAAACGAACGCGGAGAGATCGAGCTTCGTGGCGGTGCATCACGCCGACCCCGACAAACTGGCGGCGGCCGAGCGGATCGACCGCCACCACCGCCCGACGCTGGACGACGCGACCGGGATCGCCGAGGTGATCCGCAGCGGACGCGCGCAGATATTCACCGACATCCGGCCGGAGGCCCTCGCCGCCTACGCCCACGATGAGGAGCACCTGGAGTGGCTGCGCGCGATCGAGCCGGCCGCCGTGATCATCGCACCGATGATCGGCGCAAACAGGACGATCGGGGCGATCACGCTCGTCTCCTCGGAGTCACTGCGGCGCCTGTCATCCGCCGATTTGGGAGTCGCGGAGCGCCTTGCCCGGCGCGCCGGCACCGCCGTGGAAAGGGCACGGCTCTACACCGAGCGCTCGCGCATCGCACACATCCTCGAGCGCTCCCTGCTGCCGGAGTCGTTGCCGGAGATCCCCGGAGCCGAGATCCAGTCCCGCTACGCGCCGGCGGGCGAGCTGAACGAGGTGGGCGGCGACTTCTACGACGTGTTTGACTACGACGACGCGCGCGCGATGCTCGTGATCGGCGACGTCTGCGGCAAGGGGCCACGTGCAGCCGGGGTGACGGCGCTGGCCCGCCACACCCTGCGTGCCGCGGCGATCGGCGGCCAGTCGCCCACCGACATGTTGGGCACGCTGCACCAGGCGCTACTGCGCCAGCCGCCGGGGGCGGATCTGTGCACCGTCTGCCTGATCATGCTCGCGCACGAAGCGCAGGGCGCGCGGCTCACAATCGCGCTCGCCGGGCATCCGCCGCCACTGCTGATCGGAGCAGAAGGAGAGGTCGAGCAGGTCGGGCGCAGCGGCACGGTCCTCGGCGTGATCGACCCGGTCAGCATCGATGAGCACGGGATCACGCTTGGCGCAGGCGAGACATTGCTGATGTACACCGATGGAGTGATCGAGGCTGGCAGACCAGACAATCTCCTCGGTGAGGAGGGCCTGCTCGAGCTCTGCGCCACGGCGCCCGAGCTCTCGCTCGAGAGCTTCCTGGAGCACATCGAGCGCGCAGCTCTGACCCGCGCGCAGGGAGCGCTGCGGGACGACATCGCGCTGCTGGGGCTACGGATAACAGGGCGCTAATCGTGCGCTAATGTTTCGTCCATGCCGGTCGGGAGCAATCTCTTGATTGACGTAAGCCGCGAGGGGGAGCGGGTGGTGCTGCGCCTCGATGGCGAGCTCGACCTGGCCAGCGTGCCGCTGCTCGAGAGCGAGGTCGAGCTCGCGACGCTGGATGACACGGCGACGATCGTGCTCGACCTGCGCGGGCTCGAGTTCCTCGACTCCACCGGCCTGCGGACGATCCTCCTACTGGACAAGCGCTGCACAGAGCGCGGGCAGACGTTCGCCCTCGTTCGCGGCTCCGAGCAGGTCCAGCGGCTGATGACCATGACTCGCGTAGACGAGCATCTGAAGATCATCGCCACCCCCGAGGAGATCCTGCCCTAGCTTGACCCTCGCCGGTATGCCATCTCCGGTGATTTCGTTCCTCTCCGACTACGGTCACGCCGATGAGTTCGTCGGCGTCTGTCACGGGGTGATCGCCAAACGCGCGCCCAGCGCGCGCGTTATCGACCTCACGCATTCGATTCCCCGCCACGACGTGCGCGCCGGCGCGCTGGTGCTGCGCAGCACCCTCGCCTACACGCCCGCGCAAGTCAACCTCGCGGTGGTCGATCCCGAGGTGGGCGCGCTCGGGATCAACGCGCGGCGCGCGGTCGCGCTGCGCAGCGCCGCGGGCCCCCTGCTGGTCGGGCCCGACAACGGGCTGCTGATGCTCGCCGCCGAGTGGCTGGGAGGGGCAATCGAGGCGTTTGACATCGGCCACTCGCCCGAGCGTCTGGAGCCGGTCTCGGCGACCTTTCACGGGCGCGACATCTTTGCGCCCGTCGCCGCCGCCCTGGCGGATGGGGCGCCGCTCGCGGGCCTCGGCGAGCCGCTCGCCGTGGAGGAGCTGTGCGGCCTGGAGCTGTCGGTGGCGCAGCCGCTCGAGGATGGACTGCTCACCCACGTGCTGCGCTGCGACCACTTCGGGAACCTGATCCTCGACGCATCGCACGAGCAACTGCTGGCGGCCGGCATGCGGCTGGGCGGGGCGCTCACCGTGGAGGTCGCGGGGGAGGTTCACCCAGCGCGCTACGCCTCCACGTTCGCCGACGTCGCACGCGGCGAGCTGTTGCTCTACGAGGACGCCCAGCTGATGGTGGCGCTCGCCGTCAACCGCGGCTCCGCCGCCGCGCTGCTCGCGGTGGCGCGCGAGCGCGAGTTGCTCGTCAGGCGCGCGTGAGCTCGCTCGGCCGGCCACGGCTGCACCTGCGCGAGATCGACTCCACCAACGAGCGCGCGCGGATGCTGGCGCTCGCCGGGGCGCCACATGGCACGCTCGTCACGGCGTCCGCACAGACCGCTGGACGTGGACGCCAGGGCCGGCGCTGGAGCGCGCCCGCGGGGAGCTCTCTGCTGATGTCGCTCGTCTTGCGTCCCCCGACATCGCTGCTGACACTGATCGCGGCCGTCGCGGTCTGCGACGTGGTCGGGAGCGAGGCTCAGATCAAGTGGCCAAACGACGTCGTGCTGCCAGGCTCGGATCCCACCCACCCGCTGGCCAAGCTCGCGGGAATCCTCGCCGAGGGCCAACCCCAAGCGGGCTGGGCGGTCCTGGGGATCGGCCTCAACGTGGCCGTCAGGCTCGAGGAGTTGCCCGTAGAGCTACGCAGCAGCGCCGCAACGCTCGGCCACTCGCCGCGGGAGATCGAGCCCACGCTCGAGCGTCTGCTCGCGGCGCTGGAGCGGCGACTGGCTGAGCCGGCCCCGGTGACGCTCGAGGCCTGGCGGCTACACGACGCGCTGCACGGGAGCGAGATCGCTTGGGGGACACGTGGCCCGGAGAGTTGGGCGGGGCGCGGACGGGCGGAGGGAATCGATGACATGGGGCACCTGATCGTCTCGCTGACCGACGGCGGCGGTCAGGCCATCCTCGACGCAGGCGAGGTTCACCTGGAGCGTGTCGGCTAGTCCTCGGCGTGATCGAGGGCGTCGTCGACGTTGCGCTGCAGCGTCTCGCCGACGCCTGGCGCCAGCTCACCACCGTTGCTCTCGCGATTCCCCGGGCCGCTCGACAGCGCCTCCGTCAGCACCGCATCGCTCGGCGCCTGCTTGCCTCGACGCCGTCCTCTGCCAGCTGGGCGCGCGCCGTTCGCGGTGTTTGTGGCGCTGGCGTTCGCGGCGTCTGGTCGGGTGTTCGCGGCGTTTGCGGCGCCCTTGGGCCCCTTGCGCCGTCGCCGTGCGTTACGGGCGCGGCGTTTGGGGAAGTTGCGCAGCAGCTCGCGGGCCAGCGCCGGCGGCTTGCGGGCCATCCGCGTACGCGCCCCGCGCAGCGCCTCCTCGGCCTCCGGCGTATGCGCGAGCGCCGCGGCGAGCAACGCCGCGGCCAGCCGGCGGTCCTGCTTGCGCGAGGCGTGGATCAAGCGCCGGGCGTTGCGCGCGTGCGCGCCACCGGCTGAGTTGACGAGCAGTCCAAGCAGACGCTTGGTCTCCGGCCAGCGCTGCACCGCGTACTCCTCGTGCACATCGCGCGTGTACTCCGCCAGTCGCCAGATCCAGGCGTTGGCCTGGTCGCGACGGCCGATGCGCCGCTCGACCAGCGCGCGCAGCATGATCTTCGACGCCTCCCTGCGCTCGTCGCGCGGCCAGCCGCCGATGATGTCGATCGCCGTATCGAAGGTGTCGGGGTCGCCCAATGGGGGGATGTCGGTCAGGGCCCGCAAGCGCAGCTGCGCGTTCTTGTTGCGCTGCACCGCGGTGATCAGGAAGCGGCTCTTCAGCTCGCCGGTGCGGTCGAAGTGGAGCATCGCCCGTGCCCGGCGCCAGCCGTTCGGCGCGACACGCGCGCCGGCCAGCGCCGCCCACACGTGCTGCTCGCCGTAGTCGAGGTGCTCGACCGCGATTCGCCACAGCTCGCGCTCGAAGACCTCAAAGCGCCGCTCCTCCTCCGCGCAGACCGGCAGCACACGCCGCTCGACCCGCATCCTGCGTCCGCGTCCACGGCGCACCGGGCCGACGACGATCGCGCCGCCGCGGTAGACGTCGCGGTCGAGCAGCGAGTGCAACGTCACGACGGGGTCGTCGTGCTTGGTGGCTGGGTGCACGAAGTCGACCACCAGCCCGGCCTCCTTGCCGGGGTGCCGGCGGGTGACGCGGCCGACGCGCTGCTGGTAGATGCGCTTGGACGCGGTCGGTGCCAGATGCACGCAGACGGTCGCCCGCGGGCTGTTCCAGCCCTCCGCGAGCAGCTGGGCGTTGATCAGCACGTCGATGTCGCCGCGCTCGTAGCGAGCGAGGATCCCGGCCAGCTCGCGCTTGGGCGTCTCGCCCGAGACCGCTTGCGCCTTCAAGCCCTCGGCGCGGAATGCTTCGGCGAGGTTGTAGGCGTGGCGCACGCCGGCCGCGTACACGACGCCGGGCACGCCGTTGAAGCGCGTTTTGTAGAGGTTGGCGGCAGCCATGTTGAACGGCTGCTGGTCGAGCAGCTCAGCGAGCTGCTCCTGATCGAACTCGGTGTCCACCTCGCCGCGGCGCAGCGGCACCTTGGCGATCGTGCGCACTCCGGTGCCGGGTGAGATCCGCACGCAGCGCAGCGGCGAGATCACGCCGCGCCGCGCCGCCTGCGCGAGGTCAAAGCGCGAGGTCTGCGTCGGGAACAGGTCGGTCACGTGCCGTGCGATCAGCGCGCCCGTGGCGGTCATGCCGATAAAGATCGGCCCCGTCCACGCCCGGATCGCGGCGCTCGTCTTCTCCCCCAGCGCCGTGTGCGCCTCGTCGCAGATGACGATCGTGTAGGCGCTGGAGATCTTGCCCGCGTTACGCACGAACCACTGGTAGGTCTCGACCGTCACCGGACCCTTGGTCGAGTCCTCGCCCACGAGCAAGGCACGGCTGATGCGCTTGGAGTAGCCGCGGTCGCGCAGCTCGCCGTGGAACTGGTCGACGAGGTTGCGCCGGTGGGTGAGGATCAGCACCCCGCCGGTGTGCGACGCCTCGACGAAGCCGAGTGCCGCGACCGTCTTCCCCGCGCCGGTCGCGTGCTCGAACCAGAAGCGCTTGGCGGCGTTGGGGTCCTCGGGCTGCTCGGCGAGCGTCTCCTCCTCGTCGTCCTCGTCGACCCAGTCGCGGGGCTCCTCGTCGGAGTCGCTTTCCTGCTCTGGCTCCTGCTCCTCCTCGGCGAGCGGGTCGAGCTCGTCCTCCAGCTCGTCGTCCTCGTCTTCGTCCTCATCGGGAGCCGCACGCTGGACAGGACCCAGATCGTCGTCGTCCTCGTCGTCGTCCTCGTCGGGCTCGTCCTCGGGCTCATCGTCGTCCTCCAGGGCGGCCTCTGAGTCGCCTGGCGGAGCCTCCGTGGCGAGATCGTCTGGTGGGGCGGCCTCGTCGGGGCCGAAGATCGCGGCCGAGGCCAGCAGCTCCGGGGAGGCAGCGGCGGCGGCGTTGCCGTTCTCGGAAGTGCGCAGGGCCTCGGCCAGCAGCGCCGTGAGCGTGCCCGAGAGCGCGTCGACCTGGTGGGCCGAGAGCACGGTCCCATCCACCAGCTTCGGCTCGTCCTCGGAGAGCACTCGTTCGAGACCGAGCAGCAGTGAGAACTCACGCCGCCAAGCGGTCGACGGATTCTTGGTCTTTGAGTCCTCCTCGAGCTCGGCGAGCGCCTGATCGAGCGCCCGCCGGCGCGGCGTGTTCGGGGCAAGCGCGACCGCGGGATCCTCGCCGTCGTGAAGGAAGCGCTCGCGCACGAGCTTCTCCGCGCGAGCAATATCGGCGGAGTTGGGAATGGACGCGGCCGCGAGGGCCACTGAAGTGGGCTCGGCCATAAAGGCTCTGGACTTCGAGACGAGCCGCCGCAGAAACGTTCCGCGTGGCTCGGAAAGGCCGGCACTCAACCGGCGACGTTTGCCGGGTGCTGAGAGCAACCCGGCCCTTAGTGCGCTTCAGGATATAGCAGGTCCAGGCGCGATCGCGCCGCGCGCCATCTGCAACCCTTACCGGCGATGTCCGCAAACCGGCGCCCGCAACGCACGCTCATCGTCCTGGGCGGCCTCGTCCTGCTCGCGCTGCTCGCCGTCGGACTCGTCCAGCTGTCGCGCTCCTCCCAGGCGCCGCTGAAGCCCTCGGGACTGACCGTCGCGCAGATGCAGGCGCAGCTCGCGAATTCGCCGGCGCCGCTGGCCGCGCTGCACGCCCAGGCCAGCGAGCTCTTGCCCGGCTCACAGCGCGCTCTGCACGCGCGCCTGGCGGCGCTGCGCGGATACCCCGTGGTGATCAACAAGTGGGCCTCGACGTGTGAACCGTGCCGCGCGGAGTCGGGCGTCTTCCAGCGCGCGTCGGTCAGCATGGGACGCGAGGTGGCGTTTATCGGCCTGGATTCCGGCGAGGCCAGCCGCGCTGGCGCGCTGGGGTTCCTGCGCAGCTTCCCGTTGAGCTACCCGAGCTATTACGACCACAGCGGCCAGCTCGGAGCCGCGATCACCGACTCATCGTTCACACCCGTCACCGTCTTCTATGACCGCGCGGGCGGGCGGTACATCCACCAGGGTCCATATCCGAGCGTGGCAAAGCTCGAAGCGGACATCCGGCGCTACGCGCTGGACGCATGAGGATGCCTGAGATGAGCCATGCCTGAGATCAGGATCGACCCACTGAGCGGGCACAAGACGATCATCGCCGGCGAGCGCTCGCGGCGACCTGGAGGGGAGCCCAGCTGCGCGCCGCCAGAGCCGATCGACCCCGAGCGCGACCCGTTCGCCGAGGGCCACGAGGATCGCACCCCGCCCGAGTTGTACGCGTTGCGTCCCGGGGGGCCGGATGGGGCCGGGGCAGGCGAAGCCGGGGCGGGTGGCGCGGCGAACTCGCCCGGGTGGACGGTGCGGGTGGTGCCCAACCTCTACCCGGCGCTGACCGCAGCGGACCCGCGCGCGGATGGTGAGGGCGAGGGATCGGTGCTCGGGGACGAGGGATCGGTGCGCGCCGAGAGCGAGCGAGGGCGCCCAGAGCTGTTCGTCGCGCGTCCCGCCACGGGCGCGCACGAGGTGATCATCAACGGGCCGCAGTCTGTTCTGTCGCTGGCCGATCTACCTGTCGAGCAGGTGGTCGCCGCGGTCGAGGTGTGGCGTGAGCGCATGCGCGCGCATGCGCAGAGCGCCTATCTGCAGCTGATCGTCAACGAGCGTCGTGAGGCGGGAGCCTCGCTGCCACACACGCACGCGCAGCTGTACGCGCTGGACTTCGTGCCGGCCATCGTGGCTCGCGAGCGCGAGCGCGCAAACGCGTACGCGACGAGGACGATGGGCCAAGATCTGCTCGGCGACCTGGTCGCCGAAGAGGTGCGCCTGCGCGAGCGGGTCGTCGCGGTCGACGAGGAGGCGGTGCTGATCGCCCCCTATGCCTCCCAGCTGCCATTTCAGTTGATGCTCGCCCCACGGCGCCCGCGGGCGCGCTTCGAGGACGACGGGCCGTCCGGCGCGGCATTGCTGCACGATGGCCTGTGCCGGCTGGCGCGCCACCTCGGATCGAGCCCGCCGCTGAACCTGTTCGTGCGCACCGCACCGCTCGGCGCCGAGCACTTCTGCTGGCGAATCGACATCCTCCCGCGCCTGACCCATCTGGCGGGCCTGGAGCTCTCCACGGGCGTGAATCTGAACATCGTCGCGCCCGAGCACGCGGCGGCGGCGTTGCGGGATGCGTGAGCGCGCGGCGTGCGGGATGCGTGAGCGGGGTTCAGCCGTGCCAGCACGGTCCAGATAGGCTGCGGGACGTGCCGCCCGAGGAACGCTTCGTCCCCCGCTTCGCCGCCGAGCCTCCACTGGAGGAGCTGCCCAACGGTCGCTGGGCCGAGCGCCTGAGCGGAGAGTTTCTCGCCGCCTGCCTGGCGCTCGACGTCGAGGGTGAGGATCTCGGCGAGCCCGGTGCGATCACCTGGTATCCCGACCGCACCTGGCACGGACGCACGTACGTGCCCGCGACAACGATCACGGCCAACGGCTACGAGCTGTTCGGCCACGTGCGCTACGTCCCCGCGCCTGAGGACGGCGACCCGAGCGACTTCTCCGCGCACGTCGACTTCACCGAGGAGACCGCCGAGCGCAACCCGGACTGGACGCTCGACCTGTGCGACGAGGTGATCGGCACCTGGCGCGGGCAGGTGGGCGCCGTGGCCGCGATGACGCTCGTCTGGGGCCGGCCACTGATCTCCGGGGGGGCGATCGTCACCGCCGAGCTGGCCGACCTGGCCGTCGATCAGTGCGAGCTGATCGAGGAGCGCTTCACGCTGATCGCACCCGATGACTACCGTCAGGACCTGCTCGAGATCAAGTTGTTCACGGCCAAGGGTCAGGAGCTCGCGCGCGAGTCGCTGTATGACCCGGAGGAGGAGGGAGAGGGAGAGGGAGAGGGCGACGACGAGGAGGCGGAGGAGTAGAAGGGCGGCCGGCCAGGGGGTCGCGGCGGAGTAGGGGCCGTCGGGGCACGGCAAAGAAGCAGGCGGCCGGGGCGCGGAGACCAGGGGGCCGCGGCGGATTGACCGCGGCCCGCTTGGCTCCGGGTGTTAGTGCGAGCGTTGGTTGCGGGCGTCAGCCGCGCTGGCAGGCGGCGAGCGCCTCGGACTTGGCCGCGGCGGGGATCGGCGAGGCGTTGATGACTTCGGCGCAGACTTCCTTGCCGGCCGCGCGTGCCCCCGCGAGGTCGCCGTGGGCGGCTTTGTTGCAGATGCCTTCGACCTTGGCCTTCAGGCTCGAGGAGAGCGTCGGCTCGCTTTGGATGATCGACTTGCACGCCGCCACGGCCTGCGCCACGCCCGCGGCGGTCGTGGGAATGCTCGTCGGAACGCTCGGCGTGTTGGTCGCCGTGGTGGTCGGGGACGTCGACGTCGTGCCGGTGCTCGTTGTGGTGGTCGGTGAGGTCGATGTGGTGCCGGTGCTCGCGGTGGTGCTCGCGGGCTGGGCCACGCTGGTCGAGTTGCTGGATGTGGAGTTGCTGCTTCCGCAACCGGCGAGGAGCGCCCCGCTGGTGAGTGCGAGAACCAGCAACGTGGAGTGTCGTCTAATCATGTGTCCCCCTTTGGTGTAATCCATTTTGATTGTTTGTAGCAGTCCCCTCCCCCTCTCCCAATACACTCGGCTGAATGCATCCAGGTGTATCCAAGTGAATGCGTTCTGATGAGGGAGAATCGATGACAGAGCATGGTCCAGTAAAAACTCAAAATCATCTTGCGAAGGCATTGCATCCGAGTCCTTCGGTGATCAAAGACGCGATGGGCGATGTCGAAGGTTTCAATGCGAAGTTCGCGGTGCTCGTCACGCGGCTAGTGGGGACGATGTGGTGCGCTTATCTGTTTACGATTATTGCCCTGCTCGGTCTTTCACCAGCGCTCAAACCAGGTGGCGAGGGCCTGATCGCGTGGATCGCGCAAACGTTTATTCAGCTTGTTTTGCTGTCAATTATTATGGTCGGGCAGAACGTGCAGAGCCTTGCCGCGGATGCCCGTTCGGCGAACACGTTCAAAGACGCCGAGACGATCCTCGACCGGCTCGACCTGCACACGCAGGGTGGGCTGAAGGCGATCATGGATCGCTTGGATGAAATTGCGCCTGCGGCAGCGGGTGCAAGCGCGGTTGCGGCGAGTGGCGTGGGTGCGGCGGCGGGCGCGGGTAGCGCGGCGAATGCGGGTGCGGCGGGTGCGCGCGGGGGTAGCGCCGCGGGCGCGGGTGCGGCGGAGTCCTCCGGCGGGGGCGCCTGAGATTCGATGACCGATGTGATGCCAGGGGAACAGGATTGGCGGCTGAAGGCTGAGCTGGACCTGGCGGTTGGCGCGGGGGGCGTGAGCGGTGCGCTCGAGCATCTGCTTGGGCGGCTGCGGGGTGGCCTTCGCGGGGACTCGGATATCGGGGGCGCGGATCGGGGAGGTTCGGGGGTCGTGCGCGAGATACAGGCGGCGATCCCCCACGACGTCGTGCTCACGCACGATGGAGAGTTGCTGTTCGCCTACGCGGCGGATCAGGCGTTGCTTACAGCGACGCGGCGCGCGATCGAAGGTGTACTTGCCCAGGAGAACATCAAAGTGAGCATCTACATCAGCCACTGGGATGACGCGCTCGACGACTGGCGCCAGATCGACCCACCGAGTTCGGGCGGCAAGCGCGTGCGCGAAGAAGCGGCCGTGCGCGACGCCGAGGCCGTCGAGACGCGTACCTTGGTCGCGAGCTCCGGCAAGATGATCCGCGCCGAATTCGAGCAGTCGATGCTCGCCTGGGCGCAGCAGCTCGGCGTGCAGTGCGAGACGATCGAGCACCCGCACCTGCTGACGACGCAGATCGGCTTCACCATCACCGGCCCCAGGCGCAAGCTCGACGAGTTCGCTTCAGGATTGAAGGCCGAGGAGGCAGCCACGATCCGCACCGAGCGGGCCGTGATGCTGAGCCCGTTGTAGATGAGCACATCGGAGCTGACATCTGATCCCAGATTCTGCACCGCGTGCGGAGCCCGGATGGAGCCGGCGGCGAGATTTTGCGGCGCGTGCGGGGTGGCGAGCGGGGCCGGCTCCGGTGGGAGCCCAGGCGTTGAGAGCGTCGCGCGGCGGGTACCGCCCCCGCCGCCTCATCCGCCTCCCTCTTCTTCTTCCTCTCCTTCTCCCTCATCTCAATTATCTTTCCCTCCCCCACGACCAACTCCCTTGGAGAGCTTGACCGCGTGGATCCCATCGCAGATGAATGGTTTCGCGATCCTCTCGCTTGTGCTCAGCCTGATCTGGATTGGGGGGCTCGGGTCGGTGGGAGCAGTCGTCCTCGGGCACATGGCCAAGCGTCAGATCGCCGACTCGGAGGGACAGCAGCGCGGCGACAGTCTGGCGACCGCGGGGCTCGTGATCGGTTACATCGGCATCGCGCTCTTGCTGATTTATGTCATTTATGTCGTCGTGCTGGCGAGCAGCATCTAGTGGGTGATCCTCGGCGCACGTCGCTCGCCACCGTGGCAGGTCTCTATGCGCTGTTTGCGGTGCTCGTCCCGGTTGACCGTGGCCCGGCGATCTGTCCCTTTCGGATGCTCACGGGGCGGCGCTGTCCACTCTGTGGTCTGACGCGCGCGAGCCGTGCGCTGAGTCGGGGAGACATCCGCGGGATGCTGGAGTCCCATCCGCTCGCGCCGCTGCTGTGGGCGGCCGTCGCGATCGGTCTGTGGCGCGGAGAGACGCGCGAGGACGAGGGGACGCGCGAGGAATCAATCGCATCGACGCGAATCTCGGCATGACACATCTAACGACACATCCAACGCGATTGGGAGGTTTGTAGTGGCGGCCAGCGTCCAGCAGATTCAGGTCAGCTCACAGCCCGAGCTCGAGAGCACGATCGTGAGCTACATAGCTCAGGGTTTCGTCGTCTCGAATCGAACCCCCGAGTCCGTGACGCTGTTCAAGAAAAAGGAGTTCAACGTCATCTGGGCGGTCGTCGGCTTCTTCCTCTGCCTGCTCCCGCTGCTCGTGTACTGCATCGTCTACACGACACAGAGCGACGAGCTGGTGGTAGTCACGATCGCGGCCGCGCAAAGCGCCGGCCAGCTGACATGGTCCGAGGACAGGCAGTGGTGGTGGGACGGGGAGCGGTGGCGCGACGCCCTGCTCGAGCTTCCCCCTCAGGCCGTCGTCTCCGAGGATCGGGGCACGTGGTGGGACGGTGAGAGTTGGCGTCCGGTGCCGGCGGAGGCGCCGGCGGGCGCGCCCATCGCCGAGAACGCGGGCGGAGCGGGTGACCCGGAGGATGCGGGTGGTGAGGGCGGGGCAAAGCCGCCGGAGGCTGATCCGGGCGGGGGGTAGCGAAGGGACTCAGGCGAGGAGCTGGGGCGCGGCCGGCAAGGAACCTACTCCGAGCAACTCGCGCACCTGCAACTCGATCTGATCGCCCAGCCAGGGCACGTGACGGCTGGCGATCATCGCGCGCGAGGCGAGCATCACAGCGGCGGCCGCGGGCAGTGCTCGAGGGTCCCGGTTGGGCAGGCCCGCGATCGGGCGCAGCGATCGCGGAACGAGCGCCGTGGCGGCGAAGCCGAGCAGGCGAAAGGCCGGCTCGAGCGCCGCCAGGCGGCTCCCGGGCAGCCGTGGGCGGCGCACGAAGGAGATCGTGGTAGCGGCGTCCTCGCTCGAGCAGAGCGTTGGCAGCACCCTGGCGAAGTAAGCGCGATAGGCGGCCAGCGAGTCGGGGATCATCGCGGCAGGAATGTCCATCAGCCGTGCGACCGCGACCTGCTCGGCCAGGTAGCGGTCCTGATCGATCTCGCTGAGAGAACCACCGTAGGCGCGGTAGGCAGCCAGGAAGGAGTGCACCTCGACGCAGTGCACCCACAGCAGAGTGTCGGGATCCCTGGCCGAGAACGGCCGGCCCGTGACCCGGTCGACGCCCTCCACACGCAAGTGCAACCGCTTGACCCGTGCCGCGGCCTCGTGCGCGGTGTTGGTGTCGCCGAAGGTAACGGCGTGGACATAGGCGCTGGTTCCGCGCAAGCGCCGCAGCGGATCGGAGCGAAAGTCCGAGTACTGCGTCACCCCCGCCAGCGCCAGCGGGTGCAAAGCCTGGATCAGTAGCGCGCGCAGACCACCGACGAGCATCACCGGACTGGAGTGAACGCGCCAGGTGACGCTTCCAGGCCCAAACAGGCCGCGGTCGACAGACTGGGTGCGGTCGACAGACTGGCCGCGGTCGACGGGCTGAGTCGCGAGCACCGAGCCACGCTTGCTGGCCGTCATTGCTCATGCAACGCTAGCGCGCTCGGCCGCCGCGCCGCCCAGCGCTCGACTCCTTCGAGCTGGGCCGCAAGCGCGAGCAGGGTCGACTCGTCGTTTTCGCGGCCGAGCAGCTGCGCACCGATCGGCAGACCCATCGTGCTCAGGCCGGCGGGGACGCTGATACCCGGCCAGCCGAGCACGTTCCACGGCCACGCGTATGGGCAGGCGCTGGCCATGATCCGATCGGTCTTCCAACCACCCAGGCCGGCCGTGACACCAACTCGCAACGACGGGCTCGCGGTGGTCGGTGTGAGCACCACATCGACGTCGTCGAAGATCGATCCGACACGGCGGCGAAACCACGGCTCTGCGCGCCGCGCGAGGCTCAGGAGCGGCCCGGCGCAGAGCCACCCCACACGAGCGGCATCGCGCGTGCGTGGATCGAGCAGCGCGGGGTCGGGGACATTCGCCGCAGTCCATTCGTGGACGCCCGCCTGGCCCCGGACGACGAGCGTCAGGCCCATCAGGCCATAGCAGGGATCAACCTCGATCACGTGGTGGCCGAGATCGCTCAGCACGCCCGCGAGCCGCACGATCGCGGCGCGGATCTCGGGATCGAGCGCAACCGGGACGCCGCTGAACGGCGCTCGCAGCGAGAGGGCGACCCGCAGCGTGCCAGGATCTCTCACGGCCGCCTGCGCAAACGGCTCGCTCGGCGGGGGCGGGGTGTGCAAGTCCCCCGGGTGAGGGCCACTGAGCAGATCGAGCAGCAGAGCCGCGTCAGCGACTGTGTGGGTCAGCGGCCCGAGCCCGCTGAGGCCATTGAAGGCCTCTGGTTCGGGCCAGGTGGAGATCCGTCCGCGCTGGGGCTTGACGCCCACGAGCCCCGTCCACGCCGCCGGGACACGAACGGAGCCCGCGCCGTCGGAGCCGATCGCGGCAGCGACGATGCCGGCGGCCACGCTCGCCGCCGCCCCGCCGCTCGATCCTCCCGGGGTGTGGTTGAGATTCCAGGGGTTGCGTGTCACACCGAACGCGAGTCCCTCGGTGAACGGGTAGAGACCGACCTCGGGCGTGTTGGTCTTCCCGACGATCACCGCGCCGGCCGCACGCAGACGCCGCACGAGCTGCCACTGTCGGCAGTCTTGCTGGGAAAGTCCCCGGCGCAGCCAAACGCAGTCGGCTGACCTTCCAAGTCGACGTCGTCCTTGATCGCGAACGGCACGCCCAGCAGCGGCGCACGCTCGCCGGCCGCCAGGCGCTCATCGGCCTGCACGGCCTCCGCGTAAGCCTGCTCGGCGAGGATCACGCGGAAAGGTTGCAGCAGCGGCTGGAGCTGCTCAGCGCGTTCGAGGGAGCGTTCGACGAGTGCGACCGAGGAGACCTCGCCCGCGGCAAGCCGCTCGGCTTGTCCCGCCAATGAATCCAGCGCGGGTGGCACCTGCATAGAAGACAAGAGGGGGAGGCTAGACGGAGATGGCGCGAGCGCTCCAGAGACGTTTATGGATCGTCACGACCCGGAACCTCGAAGCGTTAGTCTGAGGGAAAGGGACTCAGGACTCAAAGACCAAGAGACGTCGATCGGGAGAGGTGAGGGAGATGCCTGCAAGGCGGACGGGCGCACCAAAGCCAGATCCGCCGAAGGCGCTGTTCCCGAAGCTGCAGCCCAGGCGTAACGGGCCGAGTCGGGAGCATGTGGCCGCCCATCAGCGCGCACGCCTGCGCGGCGCCGTGATCGAGGCGGCAGGCGCCAACGGCTTCGCGGCGACCAGTGTCGCGGAGCTGATCGCGCTGGCCGGAGTGTCCAGACCCACGTTCTACGAACACTTCGCCTCCAAGGAAGCATGCTTCCTGGCCAGCTACGAAAGAATCCTCGCCGACAGCGCGGAGCGCATCATGGCGGCCTATCAGCGCGAGCCCGATGTGCTGGCCGCTCTACGCGGCGCCTATCAAGCCTTCGTGACCGAGCTGATCGAGAATCCACAGGCCGCCAGGGTCGTGCTCGTGGACATGCTCGCCCTGGGCTCCGTCGCGTTCGAGCGCGCGGAGCGCATACGGCTGGGCTTCGAAGGAGCGCTCGTCGATAACCCCGATCTGCTCGGCGGCTTCACGCTCACTCCCACCGTCCTTACGGCCGTCCTCTCGGGCGTATGGCAGGTAGCGCGCCGGCGCCTGTTGGAGGATCGCCTCCAAGAGCTGCGAGGCATCGGCGATCAGCTGCTGCTGTGGATAGCCACCTACAACTCACCCGCCGTGGAGCGGCTGAGCACGCAGGCCCTGTTGATAAGGACCCCACCCTCCCAGAGTCCACCCTCCCCACCCACCCAGGGCCCATCCACCCCACCCCGTCCGCCCAGCCGTGACGAGCCCGATCCCCACAAGCGGATGTTGCGCACCGCCGCCGAGCTGGCCGCGAGAGACGGGTATCACGGGCTCACCGCCGCACAGATCATCGACGAGGCCCACGTTCTCGATGAGACGTTCTTCGGGTCCTACGAGAACACCGAGCAATGCTTCATCGCCGCGCTGGAGCTGCGGGCCGCCGAAGTGCTTGCCACGGCGTTGCGAGCGATGCAGGGCGCCAGGGATTGGGCGGACGCGGTCCAGCTGGGGATCGCGGCGCTGCTGGAGCAGATGGCCGGCGAGCCGGCGCTCGCCTCGCTTGCGTTCATCGAGGTTTTCACCGTCGGATCGGCCGGCGTCCAGCTGCGCGAAGCGCTCCTGCAACGGATCGAGGCACTGGGCGCGCGCCACGCTCCCGGGGGCCAAGCGCCTTCCGGGGTGGTGACCGAGGCGATCGTGGGCGCCGTGTGGGGGCTCATCTACGACCGCGTCGTGCGCGGCGAAGCGCACCGTCTCGGAGAGCTGACCGAGCACGCGAGCTACATCGCGCTCGCGCCGGTGCTCGGAGCCGAGGAGGCGGTCGAGAGGATCCTCGCCGGGCCTGAGCGTGGGGATACCCGGGAGAGCGTGGCCTGAGGCTAGAGGAGCGCCTCCTCGAGCGCGCCGAGCAAGCGCTCAGAGCATGCCGCGTCGCGCACGCCGATGCGCACGTGACGGGACTCGCCGAGGGCATCCCCGCCGGCCACGAGCACCCCGGCGCGCGCCAGACGCGCGAGGAGTTCGCCGCCATCCAGCGAGGGGTGAGCGACCCACAGGAAGTTGGCCTGGCTGTCGCTCACCTCAAAGCCACGCTCGCGCAGAGCCTCAGTCATGCTCGTGCGCTCGCGCGAGACGGCAGCGACACGCTGGGCGAGGATCTCCGAGCAGCTGCGCAGCGCCTCCAGCGCCCCCGCCTGGGAGACCTCTGAGACGCCGAGGTCGGGCACCAGCTCGGCCAGCAGCTCCTCCGAGCCGGGGCCGCCGAGCGCATAGCCGACGCGCAGTCCGGCCAATCCCCAGGCCTTGGAGAAGCTACGAAACACAAACAGGCGAGGGTGCTCTGCGAGCAGCCACAGCGAGGAGTTGACCGGCTGCGCGTCTGAGAACTCGACGAGCGACTCGTCGAGCAGCACGGCCACATCGTCGGGCACGCCATCGAGCAGCCGCGCAAGCTCGGCCGCGGGCAGCAGCGCACCGGTTGGGTCGTTGGGGCTCGCGAGCGCAACCACACGTGTGTTGTGCCGCGGTATCGCCTCGAGCAACTCGTCGACACCGCCGTTCACGGGCACAGCCCGGCCGTGCGCGCGCCGGGCCATGATCGGGTACAGCGGGTAAGAGGGCCAGGACGTAAGGAGCTCTTGGCCGGGCGCGATCAGCGCGCGCGTGGCGGCGCTGAGCAGCTCGCCAGCGCCGTTACCCAGGATCAGGCGCGCCGGCTCGACGCCATGGCGCTCGGCCAGCTCCTGACGCAAGTCCGAGCCGCGCACGTGCGGGTAGCGGTGCAGGCCGCGCCGCGCGACGAACGTGATCGCGGAGACGATGCTCGGGTGAGACAGCTCGGGCCAAGTGGTCAGCGACAGATCGAGCGTCTCCACACGAGCGAGCGCCTGGCGCTCACGCTCGGTTGCGTGCGTGCTCACCCGCCGAGGTCTCCGTGCGTGCTCACCCGCCGTTGCCGGGTCCGTTGATGATCAGGAACCAGAACGTGAAGATCAGTGAGCAGATCAGCGCGGTGCTCGCAAAGATCCGTCCAAGGACACCGGTGCGCTGATCGTGGCCGGCGGCGCGGCGCACGAGGATCCATGCCTCGTCGAGGCGGCGCAGCAGCATCAGCGCTCCGAAGAGGAACACGAGCAAACCGACCAAGGCGATCAGGATGCCGAAGCTGACGCTGCCCGTCAGGTAGTCGACCTGCGAGCCGATCCACAGGCAGGCGATCGGGATCGGCCCCCAGCACAGCAGGCTGAGGACTGTGATCGCGGTAAACAGCACGCCAGCCAGCGAGCCATCGATGCGTTGGCGTCGATCGCCGCCGCGTTTGGGCAGCTCGCGAAAGCGAGTCGGCGCCGTGCCGGGCCGGCGACCGACGAACAGGCCACCACTATCGGAGGGATCGTTACGCACAGGCCTATAGAGATGTCGGTGTCAAGAGATCGGCCGTGATTACTTCTTTTTCCGAAGCGACCTCTTCGGGCACGGAACCTTTACTTCGGTGACGATGTTTTGGCCGCCTTCGAGGGTTACTTCGCCCTTGCCGGGGAACCCGCCTTTGGGGCACTTCGCGGGGACGCGGCCGTAGTAGTAGGTCTTGCCGTTCTTGCGGATCGCGGCACCGGCCTTCTCTTTGATGGAGGTCCCGGACACGGGCAGCGCGCCGGGGACCGAGTCGACCAATTCGATTTCGAACGTCAGCTTCGGCCCGTAGGGGGCGGGGGCCGTTTCCCAGTGCGCGGGGATGATGATCTGCGCGGAGATCGGCGACGCCGCGTTGGCGTATGCCACAACCCCGTCGCCGGGGGTGATGAAGACTTCCAGGGCGCCTTCCTCACGCGTCGCTTCACCCGAGCCGATCTGGTCCGCGACACCGACCGTGCCATCAGCGATCCGTGACTGCTTAGGGCAGCCCTCAGGGCCGTCCTGTTCGAGCTTGGCCACCGTGCACGTCGGGAAACCCGTCGGGTCGATCTTCGTCCCCGCCGGGAAGTACAACACCAGCCTACGCGTCTGCAAGGGGAGACCGCCGGGCAATTCGTCGCCTTCGAGCCTGCCTTCGATTTCGACATCAGCGCCCGCGCCGAGGATGTCACCCGTTTCCGGGAAACCAGGGATCGGCACGATTGCCGCCCGCACACCCGTAACAGTCGCCGCAGAGGCGATGCCGGGCAGGGCAAGGACGGCAAGCACGACAAGCAGCATGTACATCGGCACCTTGCTGAGCGACTTGGGCGCCTTGGACATCATCAATTGTCCCTCTCCCCTGAGCATCTGTTTATCTCTCTCCTCTTTGACCTAGGCCGTGGCCTCGGTGGCTTCTGTCTGATCGATCCCCTCGTTGAACGATCGAGTGAGCGGAGCGCGTTCGCAAATAGTGTTTATGGGTTGGATTGCCCCAGAGCGGCCCTGCGACGAGCGGTCACCCACATGCAAATATGCCCATTACCAGGGCTTTTGTGGTGATGCCCCCGCCAGGAGTCGAACCTGGATCTACCGCTTAGGAGGCGGTCGTCTTATCCATTGGACTACGAGGGCGAGGATCCTCGGAATCGCCGAGGCTCGCTGGGAAGGCTACCGGCGCTCCTCCGCTGAGCGAGCGCCGCCTTGCACCGTCGTGGCGCCCTGCGCCGCGAGGCGCTCGAGCGCCTCGCCGTCCAGACGGTGAGTAATCCATTCGTTCATCGTCTTTGCGCCGATCCTCCGGTAGAAGCCGAGCGCGAGCTCGTTCCAGTCGAGCGCCGCCCACTCCAGTCGCTCTCCACCACGCTCGCGCACGAGCGCCGCGACTGCCTCGAGCAGGGCTTTGCCCACGCCCTCGGCGCGGTCGGCCGGACGCACGAACAGATCCTCGAGCCACACTCCGGTACTGGCGAGGAAGCTCGAGAAGGTCGGGAAGAACAGGGCGTAGCCCAGCGCCTCTGGGCTACCAGAGTTCGACGGGCGCTCAGCGATCAGCGCCTCGGCGGCCGGACGCGCCCCAAACAGCGCCTCGCTCAGCTGCTCCTCGGTGGCACGCAACTCGTGCTCGAGGTGCTCGTACTCGGCCAGCTCTCTAAACAGTCCCAGCAGCGTTGGCACATCCTCCACCCGCGCGGGGCGAACGAGCAGTGATCCTGAGCGTTGTTGTGGCGAGTCCATGCTTGCGCTCGCGTAGTGTCGCCTCAGCCGCGGTCAGGGCGGTCGGGGTAGATATCGTCGATCGTGCTCAGGGCCGTGTATGTGGCGCGCTCGCCGATCGCCGCCTGGATCGCCTCGCCGCCACCCGCAAGACGGTCGAGCACGCTGACCACGCCCGCGACCGTCAAGCCCTCGCCGCGCACGCGCTCCACGGCCTCAATCGTCGAGCCGCCGGTCGTGACAACGTCCTCGACGATTATGCAGCGCTCACCCGCCTGGAGGGGCGGGCCCTCGATCCAGCGCTGCAAGCCGTGCTCCTTGCGCTCTTTGCGCACGATGAAGCCCCGCGCCGGTGGATTCGGCGCCGACAGCGCCGCGCACGCCACCGGGATCGCGCTCACGGGGACCCCTCCCACCGCGCTTGCGTCGCATGCCCGCGCGCGATCGGCGACCAGCAGGCCGATCGCCATGAACGCCTCGGGGAGCAGGATCGCGCGCTTGGCGTCCACGTAGTACTGAGCCTTGCGTCCACTCGTCAGCGTCACCTCGCCGAGCACGAGCGCGTGATCGCGCAGAGCCCGCACCAGTTGCTCGCGGGCCGCCAGGAGATCATTGTTGCTTTTGGCCAGGGCGTCCACGGGGGCATCTAATCTAGCGAGGTGCTCTCCCTGATCGCCAGTCTGCTGCGTCTCGTCTCAGTCGTCATCTGCCTGATCGTGGCCGCCTCATTCCTGATCTTCGTGGTCGAACAGACGAGCTCTGCCTCCACCCAGCAGCAGGAAGCGCTGGGTGGACATCAGGCTCCCGCCAACGCGCCGACCGGGTCCGGGAAACCCGCCCCCAAACATCAAAGCACCCTGCACAAAAAAATCGACGAAGCCTCCAACGAATTCACTTCGCCGTTCTCGGGCATCACCTCGGGGTCGAGCAGCCAGTGGGCGATTCGCGGCGTGAACCTGCTGCTCACGCTCCTCATCTACGGCTTCGTCCTGAGCTTTCTCGCGCGCGCGATCCGCGTCAGGGCGTAAGAGCAACCCCGGGCGGAGCGGCGGAACGCTACGGACCCGCGTCGGTGCGGACAGCGCTGCTGCCAGCGCCGTCCTCGTTGTAGACGTCCACCGGCGTCCCCGTCTGGACCCACCCGTAAATTGCGGCCGCGTCGGGGATCGGCACTCGCAGGCAGCCGTGACTGGCGGCATACGTGGGCACTTCGGCGTAGCCGTGGATCGCATAGCCACGGATGAAATAATTAGCATCGACCATGCCCTCGGAGTTGGTTCCGGGCGTCTTCGAATACACCTGGAAACGGCCGATCACGGTGGGTGTCGACGGCTTGCCTGAGCTCATCGTGTAGATCGTTCGCACACGGCCGTGCGGTTCGATCTCGGCGAGCACCTGTTTCGTCAGGTCCGCCTCGACGTGGCGGCCGTCGCCCGGGTAGCGCACGTGGAACTTGCCCGCGCCGTGCGCCAGCCGCTGGAAGACCGCTCGGCCCGCGTAAGGAATACGTTCGAGCCCCGTCATCTTGCGGTAGGCGATCAGCGCGCGTCCAGTTCCTTCGTCGAGCACGCCGGTCAACGGCACCGCGTAGTGGAGGACATCGAGCTCGGACTGCAACAGGCGCACCGACTGTCCCTGTGCGCCCAACCCCAGGTTCGTGTTGACAAAGCGCACGCCGGGCGCCCGGGCGCTGAACGCGCCCTGCTGCGGCGTGGCGTAGTGCGCCGCGCGCGCCTGCACGAGCCCCGCGTCAGCACTCGCGAAGCCGACCCTAAACCGGCCCGTGCCTTTGCTCCCAGCGAGCACGCTCACGGTCTTCACCCCCAGCTTGCGCCCATCGCGGTAGAAGCTCACCTTCACCGTCTGCCCCGCGATATACGGAGTAACGATGCCCCGCACCATCATCCGACCGCCGACGAGCTCAAACGGCGGGCTGCCGCCGACCTGCTCCAGCTGGAGCTCGAGCGCACCGGCCACCGGGGCGCTGACCGCGGGGAGAGGCGAAGCCGGCGGGACGAGCATCGGCTTAATTCTATGTGCCCATATGCTTTCTAGGTGCTGATAGCCGCCGAGGGTGGCGGAGAGTGAGCGGGCGCCGTCGTAATCAAACCCACGCGCTTGCCCGCCAGCGCGAGCGCCCCGATCAGCACCAGCGAGGCGGCCACCAACACGACCACCTGCCAAAAGGCCCAGCCCTCGAGGCTGCCAAACGCGATCGAGTTGTTCAGCGAGTGAGCCATGATGCAGGGGTATAGCGAGCCGGTGATGCGGTAGAGCAGACACAGGCCGAAGCCGAGCCCCATCAGCGGCACGAGATCGAGCGCGGGCGCCGATCCGTAGTGCACGCCGCCAAACAGCACTCCGGTGATGATCGCCGCCGGCCACGTTCCCTTCCAGTTGCGCAGTGACGTGAAGATGAAGCCGCGGAACAGAAACTCCTCGCCGATCGGCGCCACCACGCACGTCAACACGGCGCTCAACAACAGCAGCGACGTCCCTTCGTTCGAGCCGAGCGTTTCCAGCAGCTTCTCTTTTTCGGGATGGAACGCCACGGACCAGATCGCGCTCAGCACGACGAACGCGACGAGCAGCAGCAGGATCAGGCCGCTCACCCTCCGCCAGGCCATGCGCGGCGGGCGCAAGCCGAACTGCCACGAGCGCACGACGTGCCCCCCCATCCGCGCGAACAGCACCGCCACGACGATGAACGCGACGTCCTGCACGACCGTGTCGGCGATCTCCAGGCCGGCGGGAATGTGCGAGGAGGTGATATTGACGCCGAAGGCAGCGGCGGGAAGGTCGACGATCAGGCCCCCGACCGTCGCCACGACAATCCCGCCGAGGAGCGCCGCCGGCGCCATCCACGGCGGCCATTCGGGCCTGCCGTCCTCTCGGGATCGCCGCTCCTCGGAGAGCGCCTGCGCGAATGAATCGGCCCCAGGCGGAGTGGGCTCGCCGGGAGCCGCATGGGTCTGGAGGCTCGACATCTGACCCTTTCAGCTTACGCGGCGGCCTCGCGGCTCACGCCACCCAATGCCAGGTCGCGAATTGCGCGACGAAGGCCGCCATCAGCAGCGCGGACAGGACCAGCGCCGGCGTGCGCACGCGTGGACGTGCGGCCAACCAGGCGGCCAGCCAGATGCTCAGCGGGAACAGCACCACGAGAAAGCGCGGCAGCGACATCAGTGGCTGGGAGGCCACCGGATAGGACAGCGGCAGTGCCAGCGCGGCGATCACATAGACGCCGTAGGCGAGCGGCAGCATGCGCAACACGCCGATCAGCGCGGGCACCGCGGCAATCAGAAAGGCGAGCAGCATCAGGTTGTGCCCGGCGTCGATCAGCGGACTGCCGCCGGCGGCTGGGAAGTAGACGTGATGGCGCTGAAACGACAGGAGCTGGCGCGCCCCCTCGAAGGCCGCCTTCAGCCCATCCCACACGCCGCCGTAGGGCCCCGCGAAGTGCCTGCTCCACACGTCCTGCGCGTGAAAGGGCATCAGCGCATCGCCACCCGAGAGCGCCAGGTAGGCCATGTAGATGCCCAGACCAGCCGGCACAACAGCCAACCACAGGACATCGCGGCGCAGGCGATAGGCAGGGCGCCAGCGCGCGACGGCAAGGAAGTCCGGCGCCCTGTCCTCTCGCGGCCCGTACAGGTAGAGCATCAGCGCGGGCAGCAAGAGCACCACCCCCGCGCTGCGTGTCGCGGCGGCCAGCGCGCCGAGCACTCCGACCCACGCCCAGCGTCCCTGCCGCGCGCACAGGAAGACCCCAACCGACAGCGCCAGATACAGCGACTCGGAGTAGACCGCCGAGAAGTAGAACGCCATCGGCGCAAACGCCGTGAGGAGCACCGCCAGTCGCGCCACCTCGAAGGGACCGGCGGGATCCTGATCCTTCCCGGCGTGCTGATCTTTCCCCGCGTGCCGCGTCAACTCGAGCGTGCTCAGGCGATGGATGCCATAAAGCGCGAGGGCCAGCGCGACGAGCGACAGCAGCACCCCGGCCAGCACCGGTGGCACGCCAAGATGCGCGATCGCGCTCAACCCCAGGGGATACAGCGGAAAGAACGCCGTGCGCGAAGACGTGAACACACCGAGATCGGGGCGGTAGCCGTAGTGCGCGATCACCAGGTACCAGGCCGCGTCCCAGCGCGCGGCCGGAGCCGCCAGCAGGTTGCCGAGCCAACCAAATCCTCGCGTTACGCCAGGGGGGTTGAACGCGTTGCGGACCGGCCCGAACCCAACCGCCAGGACCGTCCCCCCACCGGCGACCCATACCAGCAGGCGCGAGCTCCAGAGCGCTCGCCAACTGTCGCGCACGGCGGTCACTCGAGCGGGATCGGCCGCTGCAAGCTTGGCCAAGACGCGCGCCCGCAGGCGGCGACGCAGGCCGGCCGCGGAAGGCTCGAACGGAGCGATGAGCTCGCTCGTGCCGTCCACGATGGCCGTCTCGGCGGTGTCAGGAGTCATATCGTTGGTGGCGTCGAGTGGGGGATCAGCGCGGGGAGTCAAGCGCGGGGGCGATGACCTCGCGCGCAGGCGTGCAGCGCATGTGGCAGGAAATCACAATCCGAGCGGTAATCTCGGCTAGCGAAGGATGTCTCGACAAGCTCGACAGCGCCGGCAGCGCCACCACCGTGCCGGACCCACACGGATTCTCCTCGTCGGCGGCGGCGTGTTTGCCACCGCGCTGATCGTCGGCGCGATCGCGGCGGTCGGTTACGTCTTGCACATCGCCCAGTCGGCGCCGGCGCTCGAAACGCTTCAGCCGCTCGTGGGCGGAGGCTCTTCGCAGGTATTCGCCGCTGACGGCACGCCGCTCGGCTTCATCCAGGCCGACCAGCTGCGCACCCCCGTCTCCTGGAGTCAGATACCCACGAACCTGAAGAACGCGACCGTGGCAATCGAGGACCAGCGCTTCTACCAGAACGACGGCGTCGACCTCACGGGGATCTTCCGCTCCGCCGTAAAGGACGTCACCAACGGAGCCGCCTTGCAGGGCGGCTCGACGATCACGATGCAGCTCGTCCGCAACCTCTACCTCGGCGGCGACCAGCACACGCTCAAGCAGAAGATCATCGAGGCCAAGCTCGCAATTGACTACAACGAACACCACTCAAAGCACTCGATCCTCACCAGCTACCTCAACAGCGTCCCCTACGGCACCGTCGGCGGGCAGACCGCGGTCGGCGTCCAGGCCGCCGCGCGCATCTTCTTCGACAAGCCGGCCTCCCAACTCGACCTCGAGCAGGCCGCGCTGCTCGCCGGCCTACCCCAGGCGCCTTCGCAGTACAACCCGTTCCTCGATTCCTCCGCGGCCAGGCAGCGGCGCAACGAGGTGCTCACGAAGATGGCCCAGCTGCACTACATCTCTCCCGCCCAGGCGAGCGCCGCGGAGGGGGCGCCGCTGGAGGTCAAACACGGGTATTACTACTCCCAGCGCAGCGAACCGTTCTTCTTCGAATACGTGCGCGAGCAGCTGATCCACCGCTACGGCAAGACCACCGTCGAAGAGGGCGGGCTGAAGGTTTACACGACGATCGACCTGAACATGCAGAGCCAGGCGCGCAAGGCGATCGCCAACGTCCTCGACGAGCCGGAAGACCCCGCGTCGGCGATCGTCACGATCAACCCCGCAAACGGCGACATCGAGGCGATGGCGGAGTCCGAGAGCTATGAGAAGTCGCAGTACAACCTGGCCGCCGACGGCCACCGCCAGCCAGGCTCGACCTTCAAGGCGATCGATCTCGCCGATGCCCTCTCGCGCGGCATCGACCCCAACTCGACCTACTACCTCTCCCACACGCTGCAGGAAGGGTGGCTGCCCGGATATCCGACGTACAAAGTCGAGACCTTCGAGGGCACCTCGCTGAACAAGTCGATCAACCTCGTCAACGCCACGCTCACCTCCGACAACACCGTTTACGCTCAGCTCGCCGCCGACCTGGGGGAGGAATCGATCACGCAGATGGCTTACAAGATGGGCGTGACGACGCACCTGAGCAGCTTTCCGGCTGAAGCGCTCGGCGGCCTGAAACTCGGCGTCACTCCGCTGGAAATGGCCACCGTTTATGCCACGCTCGCCGACGGCGGCTGGCGCAACACCCCGATCGCGATCAACAAGGTCGTATTCCCCGACGGTCACGTCGATTCGAGCTGGGGCACACCCCACCGCGTAAAGGTGCTCTCCAACGGCATCACCGCCGAGGAGACGAGCATCCTCCACGACAATGTGCTCAGCGGCACCGCGACCCGCTCGGCAATCAACTGTCCGACGGCTGCCAAGACGGGGACCACCTCAGAACTGGTCGACGCGTGGCTCGACGGCTACACGCCGCATTACTCGACGGTCGTGTGGATGGGCTATCCGAACAAGCGCGTCTCGATGACCGACGTCCACGGCGAGCCCCAGCAGGGTGGCTACCTGCCCGCCGAAATCTGGCATGCGTACATGGCGGCGGTTACCGAAGGCCAGAAGTGCAGCGAATTCCCGCCTGCCACTGAACCGCTCTCCTACCAACCGTTCTTCGGCAAGTTCGCGAGCGCCGGATTGTCATCTCAGGCGAGCGAAAACGAAGAAGAAACCTCGAAAAAGCACGCGCACAAGCACAGCGAAAAAAACAAACCCAATCACTCTGCCCAGCCCGAACAGGGCGCGGGAGGCTCGGGTGGTTCGGGTGGCCCAGGGGGACCGGGAGGCGAGACCGGCGGTGGCGCGGGCGGTGGCGAGACGGGTGGTGGAGGAGGGACAGGCAAGACTGGTGGCGGCGAAACGGGTGGCGGGGCCGGCGAGGAAGCGGGCAGGGTGCCTCACACAAGGACCGAAGCGCCAACTCCGCATGCGGGCGGGCCGCGCGAAAGCACGCCCGGCAATGGTGGCGGAGCGGTCAAAGGAACCGGTGGAGCCGCCCCCGGCTAAGCGCAGGCTCCAAGCGAATCGCGCCTCGCGGCGCCCACGCTGGTAAGTTAGATCTGTGGCTAAGGAGGAGAAGGTTGAATTCGAGGGCGAGGTGGTCGAGGCGCTGCCGAACGCTATGTTCCGCGTAAAGCTCGACAACGATCACGTCGTCTTGGGGCACGTCGCCGGCAAGATGCGCCGCTTTCGGATTCGCATCCTCCCGGGGGATCGCGTGCGTTGCGAGCTATCTCCCTACGACCTGGACCGCGCCCGGATCGTCTACCGGCATCGCTGAGCGGAGCGTCGGCGAGCGCCGAGGACGAAGACGGCCCCGCAACGAACATGGAGCGCTCGCTGATCGACTCGATCGCCGCCGCGCTGCCCGCGGATGGGGCGAGGGTAGTACGGGGGGTGGGCGACGACGCGGCGGTGCTACGCGCGGGGGGAAAGCTGTGCGTGACCTCCGTCGACGCGATGGTCGAGGGTGTGCACTTTCGTCTCGACGACGGATCGACCAGCCCATTTGACGTCGGTTGGCGCGCGCTGGCAGGCGCACTGTCAGACCTCGCGGCGATGGGCTCAAAGCCCGGCGAGGCGTATATCGCGCTCGGAGTCTCGCGCCAGGTTGGTGAGGAGCAGGCGCTCGAGCTGATGCGCGGCGCCTTGGAGCTGGCAACCGCGACGGGGACCGTGTTGGCGGGTGGCGACGTGGTCAAGTCCCCGGTCCTGACGGCGTGCGTGACGGTCGTCGGCTGGGCGGATGACGAGCGCGAGCTGATCGGGCGCGACGGGGCGCTCCCCGGGGACTTGGTCGGGGTGACGGGCAGGCTCGGGGGCCGCCCGAGTCGCCCGGTTCCGCGTCTGGCTGAGGGCAGGGCGCTTGCGCGGGCCGGCGCGCACGCGATGATCGACCTCTCCGACGGGCTGGCCACCGACGCGCGGCACATCGGGGAGCGCAGCGGCGTGTGCCTCCAGGTCGAGCTCGAGCGGCTGCCGTTAGATGCGGGTGTCCCGAGCGGGGAGCAGGGAGCGAGCGCCGGCGAAGACTACGAGCTGTGTGTGTGCGTCGCGCCCGCGGATCGCGGGCGTGTAGAGCGCGTCCTGCACGAAGCGGACGGCGCGCCGCTCACCTGGGTCGGTCGCGTGAGCGACGGTCCGCCGGGCGCCTCGTTCCTGGATGAGCATGGAGTGCAACAGCGGCTGGAGGGATTCGAGCACCGCTGGTGAGCAAAGTCTGGTTGGACGGGGTCCGCGGGGTCCGGCTACGAGGTGCTCGGCGGGAGCAGCGGCTGCGTGGATCTGGGCCGCGCCGGTGGCGACTTGGGAGACCGCGCGTGCTCGAGGGACCTGGGCGCCTGGATTGGCTGGACCGTCGGGTGGCCGGGCAGCCGGCGGGCGGCGCCCTCAGGCACCGTGCTGGTCAAGCGCGCATAAACGAGCAAGCGTTTTTCGGCGCTGAACAGCGGCGTGCAGGCGGACAGCACGAGCCGGCTGTAACCGACGTTTGCGACGGCGGCGCCCACATCGGTCGGCGCCACCACCCGCTGAGCGATCACCGTGTAGATGAAGTGCGCGTAAGGCATGTTCAGCAAGATCCGGTTGCCTGGCCGCAGCGCGTCGATGTGGCGAAATGGCGCCAGATAGGTGGTCCTGTGGCCGGCGATCGCGGTAGTCCCCCCCACCCCGGGAAAGTTCGTTTCGGAGTAGATCCCCGGGCCGCTCTCCAGGTCCGAGGTGTCGGTGCCCTTCACCACCACGTAGCTCGCGTCGATCCGCGGGATCACGATACGTCCCACCGCGCTGCCCCCGCTCGCATGGCGCTCCAGCTCACTGGCAAGGAAGGCGATCCGCCGGCGCTCGTCGGGCAGGCTCGCGAGCACTCGTCGCTGAACGGGCGTCGGAGCGGCCCGTTCGGCCGCGCGCAGCGTCCCGCTCAGATGGTCTTGGCGGAGTTTCGCGTACAGCGCCGAGAGCGGCTCCTGCCAGACCAACGTCACCCCGGCGTCGATCAACGCAAGCGCGCCGAGCGCGATCAACGCCACTGACAGCGCGCGCCACGCACGGCGCGAGGCCGGGCGCGGGCGTCCGGAGAACGAAGCCCGTCGCCGTCGCGATCTGGGGGTGGAGAGAATGTCGGGCACAGGCTGATTATCGCCGCAGGGCCCACCGCCGCGGGCCGGCTCGGTTCTATCGTCGCAGGGCCGGCTCGGTCCCACCGAGCGATCCAGGACCAGCGTAGGACAGCGGGCCACGAATGCTCACCGGCGCCCCACCGTCCGTCATGGGGCGATCGCGCACCGCCGGAGGTCTGAGCGCGAGCAGCGTGGCAGCGATAACGCAGCCAAAGGCCAGGCTCCACAGCGCCGCCGCCAGCACACCGATGTGCCCGCCCGCGAGCAGCAGCACCGCGTCCCAGGCGATTACAGCGGGCCCCACGCCCAGCTCACGCGCGTAAAAGGCGATCAGCAGCGCGAGTGGCGCGAGCGCGAGCGCCACCAACGCAAGCGCCGCGGCGCGGCGCGGACGTAGCTGTGGCGAGAGAACCAGCAGCCACAGGTGCAGCGCCGGGATCACCAGCAGGGCCGTATATGGATTGCGCACCCACACCACCACTCCGACAGCGAGCGATAGCGCCAGCAGCGCCAGCCCGGCCGCCTCGGGGTCCGGGCGCACGCCGCACCCCAGCCGGCGCACCAGCATTGGCCACAACAGCCAACCGAGCGCCAGCACCAGCGCCACCGCCAGCAGCGCTCTCACGGCCCCCCCGTTCAACGGCAGCGCGCCAGCCGGCACGGGCATCCCCGGCGCGGCGTGCAGCACATCCAGCCAGCCCAGCGCGCGGGCAAACAAAGCCGCCGCAAAGAACGGCGCCGCGCAGGCCACCACCCACAGCAGCCCCCGCACGAGCGTCCGATCGCCGCTGACCCCCCGGCGGCGGCGCAGGCGCGCATACCCGTCGGCCCCAAGCAGCAGCGGCCCGAGCAGCAACGTGGCGAGCAGCAATCGCAGCGCCCACTCCGGGACTATCTTCGGCCCGATCACGACACCCGTCTGCGGGGTCGCTTCGATATCCGGCGCCGTATCCAGGGCGTCCACGGCGCTCAGCACAGCGCGCCCAAAGCCTTCCAAGCGTTCGGCGCTGACCGCCTCGCGCGGAGATGGCCCGCGTTCGCCGCTCACCTGGACGAGCACACTCGGGATGGCGCCGCCGTTCAGCGCCCCCTGTTCGCCCACCGCAAACGGAAACGCCAAGTGAGCGAGCTGCCCGATCGTGCTCGGGGCGCCCGGATTTCCCCCGACGTTCTGCGTGATCGCGCCCGCCATCGTGCGCGCCAGCAGCTCGGGCGCGCTGCCGAAACCGTCCGAGTAGGGCACGACGAACGGCTTGTGCTCGCTCGCGCCGGCGAGATCGCCGAGCACGATCGCCGCGTTGAATCGGAGCCCGCCCGATCGAATCGTTCGTGGTAAAGTCAAGCGCGCCCGCGGCACCGCCGCTGCCGCCGCTACTCGAGACGAGGACGATCGTTCGCTGCGTCTCGCGCGCCGCGAACACGCGCGCCAGCTCCAGCAGCGCGACAGTGCCGGACAGTTCGGCCGCTGACCCCCGCGCGCTCGCGTCGCGGTGGGCCATGATCACGATCGGCGTACCACCGCTCGTACCGCCGCTCGAGCCCGCGCGCTGCGCGATCACCGTCTCGAGCGTCCGCTCACCGTCGATCGTCTGCCCTTCGAACCGTCGAGTCCGCACCCGAAAGCCGCCGCGACCGGCGCCGCCGAGCCCTTCCAGCGTGTGGGCTACGCGCTCGGCGAGCGCGTCATCGCCAGCGCTACCCGGGCGCCGAGCGGGAAATTCGGCCGCCAGGCTCTTCAGTTCGGCGAACGCGCTCTGACCATCGAATGCGTCGGGAGCCAGCGTCGAGGTGAGCGGCAGCGGACGCGCGGTCAAGGAGAACGCCGCGATCCCCAACGCAACCAGGAACGGCACGAAAGTCACGCGATAGAGACGACCGTTCAGCATCCCCGAGACCTTAGCCCCGTCAGCGGTTCGCGGTCATCGAATGCGCTCGGGAATCTCCCCAGATTGGGAACAGGTTCTATCCGTACATGCCTTTAGGTATCGTCCTGCCGCGTGCTCCAACCCGTCGCCGTCGGCCACAAGACCCTCTCCGATTACACCCACATCTGCGGCAAGGAGCTGATCGCTGAAATCCGCGAGCTCGCGGAGCCGCTGCAGGGCCAGCGCGTCGTGCACATCTCGGCCACAGCGTTCGGTGGGGGAGTGTCGGAGATCCTCTACACGCTCGTCGGGCTGATGCGCGACGTGGGCCTGGACTGCGAGTGGCAGGTGATCTACGGGCGCGAGGAGTTCTTCAACGCGACCAAGCTGATGCACAACGCGCTGCAGGGGGCCCCTCAGGACCTCGACGAGGAGCAGTGGGAGACCTGGCGGCGCTACAACGAGATGAACGCCCGCGAGCTCTCCGGCGGCTGGGATGTCTGCCTGGTCCACGATCCGCAGCCCGCCGCGCTGTTCGGGATGGTCCCTGAGAAGGCCAAGGGCTGGGTGTGGCGTTGTCACATCGATCTCTCCACCCCCAACCCCCAGACGATCGCTCAGCTACTCCCCTACATCGCCGATTACCCGCAATCGCTGTTCCACATGGCTGACTACGTGCCCGACGGGATGCGCGGCAAGGTCAACGTGGTGCCCCCCGCGATCGACCCCCTGACGCCGAAGAACATGGCCCTGTTGCCCGAGGACGCCTCGTTTGTTTGCGAGCAGTTCGGGATCGACATCGACCGTCCGTTGATGTGCCAGGTCTCGCGCTTTGACCCCTGGAAGGACCCCCTGGGAGTGATCGACGCCTATCGCATGGTCAAGGAGCAGCTCCCCAACATGCAGCTCGCCCTGGTCGGGTCGATGGCTTCAGACGACCCCGAGGGCTGGGACTTCTTCAACGCCACGATCGCTCACGCCGACGGCGATCCAGACGTGCATATCCTCAACAACTTCAACAACGTCGGGGCGATCGAGGTCAATGCCTTCCAATCGCACTCCGACGTGCTGATCCAGAAGTCCACGCGTGAGGGCTTTGGTTTGACGGTCTCGGAGGCGATCTGGAAGGCGCGCCCGTTCATCGGCGGCGACGTCGGCGGGATCCCGCTGCAGATCGAGGACGGCGTCACCGGCTACCTCGTCTCGAGTGCCGAGCAGTGCGCGGAGCGGACCATGGAGATCTTGAAGGATCCAGCTTTGGGCAAGTTCCTCGGGCGGCGCGGCAAGGAGCACGTGCGCGAGCACTTCCTCACGCCGCGCTACCTGCGCGATTACCTGCGGATCTTCAACGAGCTGCGCGAGTCGTGAGCGAGGCGCCGGCGCAGCGGACTCCGCTGGTGCTGGTGTCCAATCGGGGGCCGGTGACGTTCCACGCGGGTGGCGAGATCCAGCGCGGCTCGGGCGGGCTGGTCACGGCGCTCACCGGCCTGGCCTCGCACCGCGAAGCGATCTGGATCGCCTCGGCGATGAACGAGCATGACGCCGAGGTCTCGCGCGAGCACGCCGGGCAGTCCTTTCCCGTGCGCTCCCCCGCCGGGGGCGAGTTCCAGGTGCGGCTCGTCGTCTCCGACCCCGAGGCCTACGACCGCTTCTACAACGTCTTCGCCAACCCGATGCTGTGGTTCATCCAGCACTACCTGTGGGACCTCTCCAACGCCCCCGACATCCGCCGCGAGGAGATCGAGGCTTTCGAGTTCGGCTACAACGTCGTCAACGAGGACCTCGCCCGCGCGGTCGTCGAGGAGCTCGAGGGTCAGTCAGAGCCGGTCGTGATGGTCCACGACTACCACCTCTACACGCTCCCCGACCTTGTGCGCAAAGCGCGCCCGGATGTCTTCCTGCACCACTTCATCCACATCCCGTGGACCCAGTCCGACGCCTGGCGCGTGCTGCCCTCGCGGATCCGCGAGGAGATCTACACGGGCCTCTTGGCTAACGACATCATCGGCTTCCACACGCGCTCCTACCGGCGCAATTTCCTGCAGTGCTGCCAGGACCTGATGGATCTCGAGGTCGACTTCGAGCGCGGCCTGGTGCGCTTTGGCGAGCGTGAGATCTGGGTGCGGGCCTACCCCCTGCCGATCGACCATCGCGCCACGCGAGCGGTGGCCCAGAGCGAGCGCGTCGGTGAGTTCGAGGACGAGCTGCTGCGCCGCCGCCGCGACTTCCTGATCCTGCGCGTGGACCGCGCCGACCTGTCCAAGAACGTGCTGCGCGGATTCTCGGCCTTCGACCTGTTCCTCGACCAGCATCCAGAGTTCTCAGAGCGCGTCACGTTCATCGCCCAGCTGATGCCCTCGCGGACCGATGTGCCCGAGTACGCCGAGTACCTCGAGCGGATCGAGGCGCTGGTGGCGGTCGTCAACCACCGCCACGGCACCACTGACTGGATGCCGATCCAGCTGAAGCTGCGCGACGACCTCGAGGAGGCGATGGCGGCCTACAAGCACTACGACGTGCTGCTCGTCAACGCGATGTTTGACGGCATGAACCTCGTCGCCAAGGAGGGTCCGATCGTCAACGAGCGCGAGGGCGTCTCGATCCTCTCCGAGAACACCGGCGCGCACGAGGAGCTCGGACAGTACGCCCTGTCGGTCAACCCATTCGACATCCAGGAGCTCGCCAACTCGATCTACGCCGCGCTGACGATGGATCAGTCCGAGCGGCGCCGGCGGGCCGAGGGGCTGGTGGAGATCGTCACCTCGCGCGACCCCGGCGACTGGATCGACGAGCAGCTCGCGGACATTCGCGCGAAGGCGCAGACCCGCTAACCTTCTCCGTCGCTCATGACTTTGCCCGCGCCCACATACGACCTCGTGCTGCTGCTCGACCCTCAAGCGGAGGAGTCTGCGCGTGGGAAGATCGTCGCTGACGCGCGTAAGGCGATCGAGGCGCAGGGTGAGTTTTTGCTCCACAACGAGTGGGGCGAGCGGGCTTTGGCTTACCCGATCGATCACAAGACGGGCGCTGAGTACCACCTGCTGCAGTTCCACGCCACGCCGGAGTTGCTCAGCACGCTGAATCGCACGTTGCGGATCATCGACGAGGTCATTCGCTTTCGCGTGATCAAGCTGGCGCCAGGCACCCCCGAGGCGCCGGACATGCCAGCCGCGGGTGCGATGGTGGGCGGGACGGCTGCTGTGAGCGCTCGGCGGGGCGAGGCGGAGGTCCCCGCGGCGCACCCCGCTGAGCCGGTTGCGGAGGCGATCGCGGAGCCCGCGGTCGAGATCGCCGCCGGCGAGCCGGCTTAGCGTTTCTCGGGCCGGCGGTTAGGCGAACCGTCAGCGGGTAAAATCGCCTAGATGGCATGGGCGGAAGACATGAGCGATCCTGCGGCGAGCCGCACCGACGTGCTGCGGGCCTCGCCGCCGATGTTCGACTCGCGCCTGCTCGATGTCCTCTCGCGCGTGCATCCTGCCGTGCCCGTGCTGATCTTCGCCCCCGCCGTGCTCATCCTGGCGGCGTGGCAGCTCGCCGGCGCGAGCGTGCTCGCCACCGCCGGGCTGGCGGTCGCCGGCTATGCCCTGTGGACGCTGTTCGAGTACTGGCTGCACCGGGTCGTCTTCCACTTCGAGCCGCAGGAGGGCCTCGGTGCACGGCTGCACTGGATCATTCACGGCGTCCACCACGATCACCCGAACGACCCGCTGCGCCTGGTGATGCCACCGGCGGTGAGCATCCCGCTGGGGGCGCTCGTGTTCGGGATCCTCTACTTGATCTTCGGGCGATCGCTACGCGCCGGGGCTGGGCGCCGGGTTCTTCACGGGCTACCTCGCCTACGACATGATCCACTACTACATCCATCACTTCCGCCCGCGTGGCCCGCTGGGGAGAATGCTGCGCGAGCGGCACATGCGCCATCACTTCCAGGACGACACCCGCGGCTTCGGGATCAGCGCTCCCTACTGGGACGAGGTCTTCCGGACCTCCTCGCGCAAGCGCTGAGCGCGCGCTTGGCTCCTAATCCTCGCAAGTAGCGGGGTGGCCGTTCCCCCGATCGAGCGTTGCGCCCGAAGGCGGCTCTAGACTCGGAGAGCGAGCTTCGGAACACGGGGCTCGGGAAGATCGACGAGCTCCCGCGAGCGGGAGAACCAGATGAAAGGGAGAGCAAGACGATGGCCGCCACCAATATCAACCGCGTCGTGATGACCGGGAACCTGACCGCCGACCCCGAGCTGCGCTCGCTGCCGAGCGGCACATCCGTGTGCAAGCTGCGCGTCGCCTGCAACACGCGCCGCAAGGACGGAGCGTCCGGCGAGTGGGTCGACAAGCCCAACTATTTCAACGTCACCGTGTGGGGCGCACAGGGCGAGAACGCAGCGCGCTATCTGTCCAAGGGACGCCCCGTGGCGATCGACGGGCGCCTGGAGTGGCGCGAGTGGGAGACCCAGGAGGGCGCAAAACGCCAGGACATCGATATCATTGCCGACTCGGTGCAGTTCCTGGGCTCGCGCGAGGACACCTCTGGTGGTGGCTTTGCGGGCAACGGAGCTCCACCAGGGCAGCGACGTCCCCGTCGATCAGGGGGACTTCCAGCCCGCACCTGTCGCCGCCGGGACCGGCGACGACGACATTCCGTTCTAGCAAGCACAAGGAGTAACCAGTGGCAAAAGCGCGCGGTCGCGGCAAGCCAGTTCGCCGCCGAGATAAGAAGGGTGGGCCCGGAAGCGGCCGGCGCAAGCCATGCCAGCACTGCCGTGACAAGATCGAGCAGGTCGACTACAAGGATGTCGGCATGCTCTCGAAGTTCATCTCCGAGAAGGGCAAGATCCGCTCACGCAGGATCACCGGCTCCTGCCGGCGCCATCAGAGCCAGATCGCCCGCGCGGTCAAGCGCGCCCGCGAGCTGGCGCTGCTGCCGTACGTCAACGAGGGCGGCCGCGAGGACAGCCCGCGCGGCGAGCGGGGCGGTCGCGACCGCGATCGCGACCGGTAGCCGGATGCCCGAAGCGATACTCCTCCAGGATGTCGAGACCCTCGGCGAGCAGGGCAAGGTGATCGACGTCTCCAAGGGCTACCTGCGCAACTTCCTGATTCCGCGCAAGCTCGCCCAGCCCGCCACGAAAGGCGCGATCGAAGTGATCCGCGAGCGCCAGCTGGCAGCCGAGCGAGCGGCGCGCAACGCGGTCGAGAAGGCTCAGGAGAACGTGAACCTGCTGAACCGCACGGTGCTGACGATCCCGCAGCAGGCCGGCGCCGACGGGCGGCTGTTCGGGTCGGTGACCGCCCAGGACATCGCCACCGCGGTGCGCGAAGCGCGCGGGCTGAAAATTGACAAACGGGGCGTGAACATGCCCGAGCCGATCAAGAGCGTCGGCACCTACATGGTCGAGGTCGAGGTGGTCGAGGGAGTGACCGCGACGATCAAGACGATGGTCGTGGCAAAGAAATAACCCGGGAGGGGGTTTGAAGTGCCCACCCTCCCGGGCCTGCCCTCCCCACGCTGAGTGATGGTCGTCGCGAAGAAATAGCGCGCGAAGGGCCGCTCGAGAGGCACACCTCGGGATTTTCCGCCTGGGAAGCTGCGAACATGTGTTTGTGTTGGAGTTTGATTTGTTCGTGGGGCCTGATTTGTTCCGAGATAGCGGGGTGAGGGCCGAGGCTGGAGCGGAGGCGGGCTTACACTCGCCCAGGCCATGAGTGCGGTCTCGGTAACCAACGGCAGCGCAAGTGCCACACCAGCTGGCGCGCTCGCGCCTCCCCACAATCTTGAGGCCGAGCAGTCGGTGCTGGGCTCGATTTTGCTCTCCGACCGCTCGCTGTACGCGCTGGTGATCGAAGAGGGGCTGCGCGCGGATGACTTCTACCGCGAGCGGCACGGGACGATCTACGAGGCGATGCTCGCGCTCTACAACGAGTCCGAGCCCGTCGATGTGCTGACGGTCACCGACCGCCTGCGCCAGAGCGGCAAGCTGGAGGGAGTCGGTGGGATCGCGACGGTGGATGGGCTGACCGGGGTGGTGCCGGCCGCCGGGCACGCCCGGCGCTATGCGCAGATCGTGCGTGAGAACGCGCTGCTGCGGCGGCTGCTGGGGGCGTCGTATGAGATCCAGGAGAGCGTGCTCGATCACCGGGCGCCGCCGCGCGAGCTCGTGGAGCAAGCGGAGAAGGCGATGCTCGAGGTAGCCCGCGACGATCGCCAGCAGGACTTCCGCGCGATCGAAGAGGTGCTGCACGAGGAGCTCGACAAGCTGCACCGCCTCTCGATCGAAGGCACCTCGCTGACCGGAACGCCCTCCGGCTTCAAGGACCTGGATGAGATCACCGGCGGCTTTCAGCCGGGGAACCTGATCATCATCGCCGCCCGCCCGGCGATGGGCAAGAGCGCGCTGGTCTGCAATATCGCCGAGAACGCCGCCGTCGAGCACGGCAAGGCAGTAGCGCTGTTCAGCCTGGAGATGGCCGAGGCCGAGCTGGCCCAGCGGTTCGTCGCCTCGCAGGCGCGGATCAAGGGCGAGGAGCTGCGCAAGGGACGCGTGGCCGAGCAGCGCTGGCCAAAGATCCTCAAGGCCTCGCAGCGTCTGGCGGCATCGCCGCTGTGGGTCGATGACTCAAGCGACGTGGGGATGCTCGAGATCCGCGCGAAGGCGCGGCGCCTGCACTCGCAGTGCGAGGGCGGCCTGGGCTTGATCATCATCGATTATCTGCAGCTGATGCGCACCGACAGCCGCTACGACTCGCGCGTGACCGCCGTCGGCGAGCTGAGCCGCGGCCTGAAGATCCTCGCGCGCGAGCTCGGCGTGCCGGTGATCGCGCTCTCGCAGCTGAGCCGCGCGGTGGAGTCGCGCCCGGACAAGAAACCGCAGCTCTCGGACCTGCGCGAGTCGGGGAACCTCGAGCAGGACTCCGACCTGGTGATGTTCATCTACCGCGACGAGTACTACGACGAGGACTCCGAGCGTCCCGGCGAGGCCGATTTGATCATCGCCAAGCACCGCAACGGGGCGGTCGGCAAAGTCACGCTGACCTTCCAGAAGGAGTACCCGAAGTTCATGAACTACGCCGGCGAGCGCTATGCGCAGTAGGCGGTGCGGCGCGGTGCGCGGTGGGGCGGGGAGCGCCATGCGCGGTAGGCCCGGAGGCGCTGCACGCAGCGTGCCCTCGTAAACTTCAGTCGCGATGCCCGGAATAGTCATTGTCGGCGCCCAGTGGGGCGACGAGGGGAAGGGGAAGATCACCGATCTGCTCGCCGAGCGCGCGGGCGCGGTGGTGCGCTTCCAGGGCGGCAACAACGCCGGGCACACGATCGTGCGCGGCGATGTGGAGTGGAAGCTGCACCTGATCCCCTCCGGCATCCTCTATCCGGGCAAGCGCTGCGTGATCGGCAACGGCGTCGTGATCGATCCAAAGGTGCTGATCGAGGAGCTCGACGGCCTGCGCGCGCGACGCGTCGACGTCAGCGGTCTGCGCATCTCCTCCAACGCCCACCTGATCATGCCCTACCACCTGCTGCTCGACTCGGCCGGCGAGGCCAAACTGGGCAGTCGCCAGATCGGCACGACTCGCCGGGGTATCGGCCCCTGCTACGCCGACAAGGCGGCGCGCCTGGGCATCCGTGTGCAGGATCTGCTCGACGAGAAGATCCTGAAGAAGAAGATCGTCGCGGCGATGGAGCCCAAGCGCCTGTCGCTGCGGCCGTTCGAGAAGGACCCGACGCTCGACTTGCATGCGATGACCGAGGAGTATTTGACCTACGGGCATCGCCTCGAGCAGCACATCGCCGACACGGCAAAACTGATGTGGGAGCTGCTCGACGAAGACCAACTGGTGATCTTCGAGGGCGCCCAGGGCGCGATGCTCGACATCGACCACGGCACCTATCCGTTCGTCACCTCCTCCAACCCCCTCTCGGGCGCCGCGACCGTGGGGACCGGGGTGGGCCCGAAGGACATCGACGAGGTCTGGGGCGTGTCGAAGGCGTACACCACACGTGTCGGCGCCGGGCCCTTCCCGAGCGAGCTGCACGAAGAGATGGGCGAGTTGATTCGCACGCGCGGAGGCGAGTTCGGCACGACGACCGGGCGCCCGCGGCGGACCGGCTGGCTGGACCTCGTCGCGCTGCGCTACGCCGCCCGCCTGAACACGCTCACGGCGCTCGTGATCACCAAGCTCGACGTGCTCTCGGGCCTGGACCGCATCCAGGTGTGCACGAGCTACCGTGGCGCCGAGGGCGCGGAGTTCAAGGACTTCCCCTACCACCAGACGGTCCTGCACCACACGACGGCCGAGCTGACCGAGCTGCGCGGCTGGCAGGAGGATCTCGGCGAGTGCCGCACGTTCTCCGACCTGCCCGAGGCCGCGCGCGAGTACCTGCAGTTCATCTCCGAGCAGATCGGCGCGCCCGTCACCCTCCTCGGCGTGGGCCCCGGGCGCGAGCAGGTGATCTGGACCGAGGCCGGCGAGCAGACGCAGCTCGGGCGCGGCGGCGTGGCGATCGCCGATCGCTGAAGGGAAGTGGGCCGTGCAGGAATCGAACCTGCAACCTTGGGCTTAAGAGGCCCCTGCTCTGCCGGTTGAGCTAACGGCCCGTGAGGGCACCGGCCATGAGGGCCGGGTGAGTCCGCGAGTTTAGCCCAGTGCAGCCGATCCTGAAGGGGCGGGCGTCGACACGATCGCCCAGCGGGCGCCAACGCGGAGCGGGTGGCTACTTCTTTTTGCTGCTTTCGATCTCTTCCTTGACCTTCTGGCTGACTTTGACGGTCTTGCCGCCGACTGTGATCGTGGCGTTGGGAGATTCGCTGCTGGAGGCGGCGCCCGTGGACCCCGACGATGAGCCAGTCGAGATGGAGCCGGTCCCGGTGGATCCTGAGGATGTACCGGTGGACGTGGTCGTGGTGGTTGCGGCGGCCGCGGCGCTCTTCTTCACTTCCGCCAGCTCTTTCTTCAGCCGCGCTCGTTCGGAGGCCGGAGCGAGGCTGACCGCCTTGGCCGCGGCGAGGTCACCCTGCCGATCGTTGTTGGCTTTGTAGGCGTACTCGGCGAGCGCGCCGAACAGCGCGGCGCTCTGGGGCTCGGCCGCGACGACGATCTGCAGCACCTGCACCGCGGCGGCCGGCTGGTTGAGCCCTTCTTCATCGAACACCCGCACCATTTCCTTGGCCAGTTTGGGATTGGGCTTTGGCGGGTTCAGCGCCAGATAGCTGCTCCACGACTGCGCCACGTCGGAGAAGAGTTCTTTGCCTTTGCTCGTCAGCTTTCCGTTGCTGATGGAGGTTTCGCCGCCGGCTTCGTGCAGCTGGGCGTTGATCAGGCCTTCCCACGCGCTCAGATCCTTGGGCTGGGCGACGACGAGCTTCTGGTACTTCTTCACCTGCCCGGCGAAGCTCGCCTTGGGCGCGCCGCTTTCCCCAGTGAATGCGTTCAGGATTCCGCCCCCGCCACCCCCGACGCCGACGCCGAGACCGACGAAGCCCACGAGGAACAGCAGGGCGAGGCCAACGTAGATCACTTGGACTGTGCGACGGCGGCCGCGGCCTCTGAGGTCAAAGAGCATCGGTAAATGATTCTACGGACAGTCGCCCGCCGGAGAGCTTGGCGCACACGGTGAGCGCGCAGCGGGAGAGCGGTCGCGCTCTAGGACAGCTCGCGGTCGATGTGGTCGATGATCTGCTTTACGTCCCGGCGGGGGCGTGCGATCCACAGCCACACCACCTGCTCCTGAGGCACCCCCAGGGGGCTGCTCGCCGCCCGCGGCGGCAGCCGCTGCCTCGGCCCGCTCGCGCTTTGCGTCGCGGCGTGCGACAACTGACGCGACCAAGATGCTCAGCTCGTAGAGGATGTACAGCGGCACGGTCTCGAGGATCAGCGTTACGGCATCGCCCGGGAGGAAGGCGGCCACGGCGGCGCAGGCGAGCACCGCGTAGCGGCGGTTGTGGCGCAGCTGCTTGGGAGTGACGATGCCGACGCGCGTGGCAGCGAGAATCGCGACGGGCACCTGGAAGACCAGCCCCATCGCCAACAGAATCGTCGCCACGAATTTGTAGTACGGGTTTGCCTGCACGAGGACGTTGAACTCACCGCTGTTGAAGTTCTGGAAGAAGCGCAACGCCGCGGGCAACACGACGAAGTAGCCAAACGCCACACCGATCACGAACAGGAACGGGATCGCGGCCAGCAACGGCATCGCGATGCGCCTCTCCCTCGGGCTGAACGCCGGCAGCACGAACCCGTACAGCTCGAACAGGATCACGGGCAGCGAGATGACGAGAGCAAACAGCAACGTCACGGTGATCGTGGTCGTAAACGGCTCGCCGATGCCCAGCGTCACCGGCTTGTTGCCTTCCGGCGTCTTGGGGATGTGCGCCACATCGGCCTTCAGGCTGGGGATCTCTTTCGCGAGCGCCGAGCGGGCGGTGGGCGAGAGACCACTGGAGGGCGCGCTCAACGTGGCGAGCACCCCCTCTGTGGTGCGGGCGAGCTTCAGCACCCCCTGCTGAGCGAGCGCGGTCTGGCCGAGCGGACCGCGGCCTTTGGCGACCTGTTTTTCGGTCTGTTTGCTCAGCGGAGCATTGATCAGGTGGAGCAACGCGTGGTTCTGCCACAGGCAGAAGCCGAACGCGATCGCCAGCGCCACCACGCTGACGATCAGGCGGGTGCGCAGCTCGTCGAGATGGTCCACGAGGCTCAGCCGGTCCTCGTGGCCGATCGCGCGGATCGTAGTGGCCATAACTCGCATGAACCTATCACCGCAAACGGCCCGGGCTCCTGGCAACAGGCATGCCCTGGGCGACTCCTCTACGCGTTTGATGCACCAGCTCTACGCAAACCTCCGAACTACGAGCAACGCGCTAAAGGCGATCCCCATGCGAGTCGATGACGGTCGGGAATAGGCCATGCAACCCGACCGAAGCCACCACACCCGTCATCACGTGCAGCTACCCAGCGGCAAGCAGATCGAGGTCGTCTATCGAGACCAACAGGCCGAGGCCTCAGCCGCGGCGACTCCTCCGGTTCCGGACAGCGTCCGCGAGCCCGATCCGCTGCACATCTGCTTCCACTGCGCCAGTGAGCTGGCATATCCGCTGGACTGGGTCGAGGAAGGCCCGCGGCACTGGCGGATCGTCCTGCGCTGCCCCGAGTGCGAGGCGCGCCGTGAGGGCGTGTTCGAGCAGGCGTGCGTCGAGCAGCTCGACGAGGAGCTCGATCGTGCGGCCGGCGCGCTGCTGAGTGACCTGAAGGCGCTCACCCAGGCGAATATGGAGGACGAGGTCGAGTTCTTTATCCGCGCATTGGATGCGGATCTGATCGTGCCCTCAGACTTTTACCTGTAGCGCGTCCTAAGCGCGTTTTACCTGTAGCGCGCGACCACCGCGTCCGCCACCAGCTCCAGCAGCGCGGCACGGCTGGACGGCAGGCTCGCGGTGAGCGCGACCTTGGCCGCGGCGACGAGTGCAAGCGCCTGCTCTCTGGCCGCCACCAGCGCGCCCGTGGCGATGATCCGATCGCAGAGCTGCTCTGCCTGGCGCGGGCCCTCCAGCGCCGCGAGGTCGACGCCGAGCAGGTCGCCGTCACGCTCACGCGCGAGGATCAACGGCAGCGTGATGGTTCCGTCGAGCAGGTCGGTGCCGCGTGACTTGCCGGTGCGCTGCACCGGCCCGGATATGTCGAGCACATCGTCCAGAATCTGAAAGGCGAGACCGATCTTCCGAGCAAAGGCGCCGAGCGCGTCCGCGAGGGTCGTCGATCCCGCCAAGGCCCTCATCGACTCCGGGAGGGCCACAAGCGCTCCGAGACGGCAGGCGGCCTCGAACAGCGCGGCCGTCTTCAGCTCGCAGCGTCTGAAGTAACGCTCGATCGTGACCTGCGAGGCGTAGGCATCCTCGCGCTGGAGCAGCTCGCCCGCGGCGAGCGCGGAGCTGGCATCTGACAGCGCGCTCAGCTGGGCTGGGTCGCCGTTGCGCGCTAGCTCGGCAAACGCACGCGAGAACAGCAGGTCGCCGGTGGCGATCGCAACCTGGCGTCCAGCGCTAGCCGCGACCGTCGGGCGCCCTCGCCGCAGTCGAGCGCCATCGACCACATCGTCGTGCACGAGCGTGGCGGAATGCACGAGCTCGACCGCGACCGCCGCCCGCAGGAGGCATTCATCGCCCTCGGTGGTGCTGAGCGGCCCATCCGCGTCTGGATCGCTCGCGGCTTGTGCGGCAAGCAGAACGAGCAGCGGGCGCAGCCGCTTGCCGCCAGCCGCGATCGTCGCGTTCGCGTGAAGCGCGAGCGGGGTGCCCGCACCCGCGGTCACACGCTCCAGATAGAGCTCGGCGCGAGCCATCCGTCCACGTAGTTGCTCGCCGCCGAGACGCATGATCGCCTCGAGCGCATCTATGTCCTCGGTTGCGGGCTCAGCGGGGGGCTCGGCGGAGTCGGCGGAGCGCTCGGCAGCGGGACGGCTCACCGCGCTGCCCACGCCCCCTCTCCGGGCACCGTGCCAACGTGAATCACGACGATGCCGCCAGCTGTGAGCAGATACCTGATCTCCCGCAGGCCAGCCCGTTCCAGCTCCGCTGCCAGCTCCGCGGGCGCAGGGAAGCGCTTGACCGAGTTGGGGAGGTAGGTATAGGCATCGGAGTCTCCCGCCAAAGCGCCCAGCAGCGGCACGACGCGATCGAACCACAGGCGGTAGAAAAGCGACAGCGGGGCACGTGTTGGGGAGGTGAACTCGAGCACCACCACGCGCCCCCCCGGGCGCACGACACGAACCATCTCGGCGAGACCGCGGGCGAGATCTGAGAAGTTGCGAGCGCCAAAACCGACCGTGGCCGCGTCGAAGGCTCCATCCGCGAAAGGCAAGTCGAGCGCATCGCCCCACTCAAAACGCAGCTCGGCGGCGGCGGGCTTGGACTTTGCTCGAGCGCGCTCGAGCATCGCCTCCGAGAAGTCGCTGCCCACCACCTCCCCTCCCGGAGAGACACGCCGCGCCAGCTCGATCGCCAGGTCGCCCGTGCCGGTCGCGACATCGAGCACACGACTGCCCGGACCCACGCGGGCGAGGTCCACCGCCCGCTCTCGCCAACGATGGTGCAGGCCGGCCGTCATCACGCTGTTCAGCAGGTCGTAGAACCCCGCGATACCGTCGAACATCGCCTGAACCTGACCTGCCTCGAGCGTTCCCCCAGAAGGGTCGAGGTGGGGCTCCCCCTCCGGCGAGGACCCGTTCGCGCCACCGATCGGAGAGCGGCCAGCACCGGTACTCGCCTCAGCTGGCATGGCCTGCCCCCCCAGCTACTTCAGCTGCGACAGGAAGGCGACGACCGCATTGAACTTCTGCGGCGGCAGATTCTTGAACGACGGCATCGGCGCCGTGGGGTTCACCAGCGTGCGCGCGATCGCCTGGGCGGGCAATCGCGAGCCGATGTGCGTCAGTTCCGGCCCAGGTCCGTTGTTGCCGTTGTCCCCGATCTTGTGGCAGGCCTCGCAGCCCGACTGGGCGACCACCGCCTTGCCCGCGTTGTATTCGGCAAGTCGTTTACCACCTGCCTGCTGGACGGCCGCGGGCGTGGACATTTCGATCGCCGTCGGCGAACCGGCGCTGGCACCAGAGTAGGTGAGGAACGCCATCGCGCCGATCACCAGGATGCCGGTGATGGTGGCGATCGGGCGCTTCTCGGGACGACGCTCGGGACCGCGATCGTAGAACGGCAGCAGGAACAGGAAGATCATGCCCAACGTGGGCACGCCGATCGTCGCCAACCCCACCAGCCCGGGCGGCTTGATCACGCGCAGGACCTCGAACAGGAAGAAGAAGTACCACTCCGGACGTGGCACGTAGGTCGTGGTCGTCGGGTTCGCCTTGGAGCCGAGCTCCGCGCCGAGCACCAGCGACATCCCGATGATGCACGCCATCACCACGACGGCCATCGCCGAGTCCTTCGCCACGGCATAGGGGAAGAAAGGCTTGCCCTGTGACTTCAGGATCCCGTACTCCCTGAGATACTCCTCCTTCTCGCGCTGGTTCACGCGTCCGCCTTGCGCAGCTCGGGATTCTGCTCAGCTTTGATCCACGGCGGCGCGGTCGTGCCGAGCTTCGCGACTAGGTACAGGTGGGCGCTGATCAGCGCGACCAGCGCGCCGGGCACGAGCAGCATGTGGATGGCATAGAAGCGCGACAGCGTGGTAGCCCCGAATTCGGGGCCGGCGCGCAGGAAGTCGCTCAGGTAGGGACCGATCAGCGGACCGGTGCCGTTGATGTTGACGCCCACGATCGTCGCCCAATAAGCGCGCTGGTCAAACGGCAGCAGATAGCCGGTGAAGGACATCACCATCGTCAGGATCAGCAGCACGACGCCGATCACCCAATTCAGCTCACGTGGGTACTTGTAGGCCCCGAAGAAAAACGTGCGGCCCATGTGTAGGAACACCAGGATCACCATCACGCTCGAGCCCCACTTGTGCATGCCGCGCACGAATTGGCCGAGGAACACGTCGTTGGTCACATAGCGAATCGATTCATACGCCCCACCCGCTGGATCGGGCCGGTAGTACATCGCGAGGAAGACTCCCGTGACCGCTTGTGAGAGGAAGGCGAACATCGTCGCCGAGCCAAGCGTGTAGAACCAGTTGGTGCCCTTGGGCACCTTGCGGAACATCATCCAGCGGGCGGCGCCGCTCAGCGAGGTGCGCTCGTCGACCCAACCGACGACGTTGATCCCAGCCGCCTTCGCGTCCTCGACCGGTCCACCCTTGCCGCTGTCCTCCCCAGGGCGCGGAGGCGGCTCCTGCAGTGCGGCGGGAAGCGGCGGGGCGGGTAGCTTTGGCAGCTTGGGCACGGGCTAGAGCTTGCGCGCGGACGGGCGCGAGGGGTAGAGATACTGGCCGATGCCATCGATCGGCTCGCCGGGGTCGCGCGGGGAGAAGCGTTTTAGCTCGCTGTTGACGCTGAAGCGCCCGCTGTACAGTTCGACGCGGTCGCCTTTTAGGCGCGTGGGGAAGCGATCGAGCGGCCTGACCGGGGGTCCACCAACCCTTCGCCCCAGCAGGTCGTATACGCCACCGTGACAGGGACAGATGAAGCGCTCCGCGGCGTCCACCCAACGCACCGGGCAGCCCAGGTGCGCGCAGCGTGTGGAGATCGCGATGTATGGGGTGGTGCGATCGTAGGGGTCCGTGTCGATCGCATCGTTGTGTTGGCGCACATAGGCGGTTGACTTGCCGGCCTCGCCGATCCCTTGAGTAATCGTGATGACCACCGGCACGTAGTTGTTGTTGGTGAAGTCTTCGGTGGAACCGATGTCCTCCCAGAAGTGCGGGGGCTGTTTGAAGATCGGCCCGATCGCAAAGCCGAGCGCGGGCAGCGCAAAGGAGGCGGCCGCGATCGCGCCCGCCGTGTGGGCGGTCCCGGTCATGAACCGCCGCCGCGTAACCGTCTCGCCCTCGAAGGCGCCGGGGATCATCCGGTCGGCGGTGTACTTGGACTTGTGCTGGGTGTGCTTGTCTGGCACCGCGTAGAACAATATCGAGGCGCGATTCAGGGCGACGCGAAGGGGCCCGTGGCGCTTGTGCGCATCGCCTCGATCGCCTCTGCGTCGCCTGCGAGCGTAAGGTCCTTGGCGTGCCTGTGAGCGTCGCTCGATCCCCAGCCCAGGGCGCGGGCGCCGGCCGCCCATACAGCACCGGCCAGCTCGGGGACACCCGCCCCCTGCGCGAGCGCGCTGAGCGTGATCGTGTCAGCCAGCTCCACCACGGCCTCGGTGTCCCCGAGCGCGACCAGGTGGGCCAGCCCCAGGGCGTACAGCCGGTCGCCCGCGAGCAGGCCGAGGTCAGCCTCCTCGGTAAAAGCCACACGAGGGGTCCCATAGTGCAGCAGGTACCCCTCGTAGATCGCCTCGATCAGCAGCTCGTAGTCCTCACGGTGTCCCTCGGCGCGCGGACCGGAGGCGGCGATCTGCGCTGGGCCGGGAACGGAGTCGGGGGCGTTTGGAGAGAGGACAGGAGCGGGGGCGGAAGCGGTGTCGGTGGCAGGAACAGAGTCGGGGGCAGAAGCAGTGTCGGTGGCAGGAACGGAGTCGGCCCTCGTGTCCATGAGGCCATCGCCATTTCCTGTAGGCGCCACGAGGCTCGCCATCAGACCGCCCTCGCCGAGCAGGAGCGCCCGCAGCCGCTCCAGAGAGGGGCTCCTCGCCGGCGGCGAGCTCACGGAAGCTCCGCAAAGGCCGCGGCGGCGGCGGCCAGCGTCCGCTCGAGGTGCTCGGGAGTGTGCGCGAGGGACGGAAACCACGCCTCGAACTGCGAAGGGGGGGCGTAGACGCCTCGCGAGAGCAGCTCGCGACACCAAGTGGCATAGGCGGACAGGTCGCAGGCGCGGGCATCATCGAAGTTGGTGATCGAGCGGCCGCTGAAGAAGACCGTCACGAGGCCGGGGACGCTGACGACTTGAACCGGATACCCGCCGGCCCTGCCCCCCGCCATCGCCGCCGCCTCTCGCAAGCCGGCGGCGAGCCGGTCTGTGAACGAGGCGAGTCGTAGGTAGGCGGGCTCGTCGAGCAGGGAGAGCGTTGCGAGACCGGCGGCGAGCGCGAGCGGGTTACCGGAGAGCGTGCCGGCTTGGTAGACCTCGCCGGCCGGCGCGAGTTGGCGCATCAGCTCGACTCGACCACCGACCGCGGCCGCGGGCAGGCCGCCACCGAGAATCTTGCCCATGATCGTGAGATCGCCATGCACACCCGTGAGCTCCTGCGCGCCGCCGCGTGATACGCGAAAGCCGCTGATCACCTCGTCGAGTATCAGCAGCGCGCCACATGCATCGGCGCGTTCGCGCAGCAGCTCGAGGAAGCCCGCCTGGGCCGGGACGAGGCCCATGTTGGCTGGGATCGGCTCGGCAATGATCGCGGCAAGCTCAGGTAGACCATCCGATCCGTCGGTGGCGGCGAGCAGCGCCTCGGGATCGTTCCAGGGCACGACGACAGTGGCGGCTGCTGTGCTGAGGGGCACGCCAGGGCTCGACGGGAGCCCCTGGGTGGCCAAGCCGGAGCCCCCCTGTGCGAGCAGGGGGTCGAGATGCCCGTGATAAGCACCGGCGAACTTGAGCAGCCGCTCGCGGCCGGTGTGCGCGCGCGCAAGACGGACGGCGGTCATCGTCGCCTCGGTCCCGGAGGAGGTCATGCGCAGCATGTCGACCCCATCGATCCGGCGCGTCACCTCCACCGCCAGCTCCACCTCTGCGGGCGTCGGAGCGCCGAAGCTGGTGCCCTTGGCCGCTGCCGCGGACAGCGCATCCAGTACGACCGGGTGAGCGTGCCCGTGGATCAGCGGCCCCCAGGAGCAGACATAGTCGACGTAGCGGTTGCCGTCGACGTCGATCAGCTCAGCGCCCTCGCCGCGGTCGATGAAGATCGGAGAGCGGCCGATCGCGCGCATCGCGCGCACGGGCGAGTTGACGCCACCGGGGAGCACATCGAGTGCCCGCCGGTAGCACTCAGCCGAACGGGTATCAGCGAGGGAGGCGCTCACGGATGGCGGTAGGGAGCTCCGGGGTGCGGGCCGGCGTCTTGCGTGGCAGCCGAGCCGGGCGCATCACGCGTGCTGGCTCTCCCAGCTCTTGAAGTCCTCGGTGAAGTAGAGGAGGCGGATCTTCTTGAACTCGGTCGAGGAGTAGAGCGTTGCGCGCTCGTGGATGCCCGTCTGCTCGGCGATCGCGTCGAGGACTGCGTCACACTCCTCCTTGGAGCGACCGTGAGCCATCGTGAAGACTGAGTAGGGCCAATCCTCGTAGGTGGGGCGCTCGTAGCAGTGGGAGATGCCGCGGAAAGACGCCATCCGCGGTCCGAGCTCTGAGATCTGCTCGGGAGAGACCTTCCAGACGCCCATCCCGTTCGCCGAGAAACCGGCACGGCGGTGGTAGAGGATCGCCGCCACTCGGCGCAAGAGCCCGCGCTCGCGCATCCCCTGCATGTGCTCCAGCAGTGCATCGGTATCCATGCCCAGGCGCGCGGCGGCGGGGGCGTAGGGCTCGGCGATCACCGGCATGTCCCCCTGGGTGGCGCGGATCACGTCCTTGTCGAGCTCGTCGTAAGCAACGGGCTCGAGGTCGACGGGCTCAACCGCGACGCCCTCGCTGGTGAGCGCCTTCGTGCCGCCCTCCATTTCGAGGTCCATGCGGATCTTGAACAGTTTGAGCGTGGGCAGTTGGCGAATCGACTCGGCGCCGGTGAGCCTCTGGAGCACGTCCAGCGTGCCGTCCAGGCCGAGCAGCGAATCGGGCTCGACGGCGAGCGTGAACCACATGTTGAAGTCGTGGTTGCGCAGGTAGTTGTGCGAGACACCGGGGTGTGAGTTGACGATCTTGGCGGCCTGCCAGGGGTTCTCCGAGTCGACCTTGGCGGCCACGAGCATCGAGCCATAGCCCAGAGCGCGGGTGTCGTAGATCGGTGTGACCTGACGGATGATGCGCTCGTCGAGCAGGCGCTGGACGCGGGTGAGCACCTCGAGCTCGGGCAGCTCGGCGGCCTCCGCGACGGCCGCGTAGGGATGTGGCTGCAGCGGGAAGGAGCCCTGCATCAGATTGAGCAGCTTGCGGTCGAGATCGTCGAGCGCCACGGCAGCGCCGTCCTTGCGCGAGCGGGTCTTGGGGATCGCGGCGCTCGCGCGGTCGCGAGCCTGAGCGCTCGCGCGATCACTGGTTTTTTGCTCTGTCAGCTCTACTCGGCTAGCCATTGGGCGGCATCCTTGGAGTGGTAGGAGATGATCGTGTCGGCGCCGGCGCGGCGTAGGGAGGTGAGAATCTCCAGTACCGCGGCACGCTCGTCGAGGTAACCGGCGGCGGCGGCGGCCTTGACCATCGCATACTCGCCGCTGACGTTGTAGGCCGCGACCGGCAGGCGGGTGGCGCGCTTGACCGCTGCGATCAGATCGCCGTAGGCGAGCGCGGGCTTGACCATCACCATATCGGCGCCCTCCTGAACGTCGAGCAGCGCCTCGCGCACGGCTTCGCTGCCGTTGGCGGGATCCATCTGATAGCCACGGCGGTCGCCAAACGCGGGGGTCGAGCCGGCGGCCTCGCGAAAGGGACCGTAGAAGGCCGAAGCGAACTTGGCGGAGTAGGCGAGGATCGGAGTGTCGGCGAAGTCCTCCTCATCCAGCGCGGCGCGGATCGCGCCGACGCGCCCATCCATCATGTCCGAGGGGGCGATCAGGTCGGCGCCAGCACGGGCGTGGCTGACCGCGACGCGCGCGAGCAGCTCCACCGACGCGTCGTTGTCGACGACGGGTGCGTGCAGCGGCGGGTGACTTTCCCGCAAGACGCCACAATGGCCGTGGTCGGTGTACTCGCAGAGGCACACATCGGTGAGGACGAGTAGCTCCGGCAACGCTCCCTTGATCGCGCGGACGGCAGTCTGGATCACGCCCTCCTCGTCCCATGCGCAGGAGCCTTCAGAATCCTTGGTGGCCGGGATCCCGAACAGCATCACGGCACCGATGCCCAGCGCGGCGAGTTCGTGGGCCTCCTGCAGCGCGGCGGAGATCGACAGACGCTGCACTCCGGGCAGCGTCGCGATCGGCTCACGGGTGGGTGGGTTTCCATTCCCACCTGGGAGCCCCTCGGAAACGAACAGCGGCATCACCAGCTGGCCGGCGCGCAGCTCGGTCTCACGCACGAGCCCCCGCAGGCCGGCGTTTGCCCGCAGCCTGCGCATACGCGTCTGAGGAAAGGCCATCGCTCCTCCCAGGTTAGAGCCTCGAGCGCGCGGCGGCGAGGGTCACTCCACGCGCCGCAGGCCCACGCGCGCGAGCGCGCCGAACAGCACGGTGAGGCCAAGGAGGTGCGCAAGCGAGGTCGGCAGACCCGGGGAGGCCTGGTTAACAGCGGCGTCGAGTGCCTGAAGCGTTGCCTTGAAGGGGAAGACGAACGAGATCGCGGAGATCGCGTCGTAGAGAGCGCCGGCCACCGACCCAGCGGGGACCAACGCGAGAAAGGCGAGCGGAAGTGAGAGCAGGAAGGCGAGCAGCGAGGCGGCGCGCACCTCTCGCGCGAGAGCGCCGATCGCTACGCCGAGCGCGCCAAAGGAGAGCGCTCCGAGGCCGAGTGCCGCCAACCACAACGGCAGGCGCGACCAGTCGAGGCTGACAAACGCGCCGATGCCGGCGAGCATCACGAAGGCGAGCGGAAGCGAGCAGGCGGCGGCGAGCAGCGCCTTCTCGGCAAGCAGCCCCTCACGGGAGACCAACCCGCGGAGCAGACGAGCAAGCGCATGCTCTTCGCGCTCGAGTGCGACACCGCCGGCGGCGAGTAGTACACAGACGAACATCAGCGACACGCTGACGGCGACCACGACGGCGAACGTGTTCAGCGGTGTACGGCGACCGTGGAGCAGCGTGCTGTGGACGGCGATCGGCTGGCTGATGGTCGATAGCACGGTCTTCGAGAGCGTGAGGTTCTGGGCGGCGAAGGTGGCGAAGACGAGGGTTCGCTGTAGCGCCGCGCGGTCGGGGCCAGGCGGCTGACGAGCGATCACGCCACGCAGCAGCGGCGGGATCTGGCTGAGCCCGATCAGGTTAGGCGGGGCTCCGAGCACGCCGAGGTTGCCGCCTTTGAGCAGTAGGCCGATCGCCTGGGCGGCGGCCTGCTGGATCTGTTCGGAGAAGCCGAGGTTCGCCTGGGCAAGCGCGGAGTTCAACGAGGACTGCACGAGTGACTGCTCGAGCGCGTCGCCGTTGTAGAGCACTTCCAGGTGGGCTTGAGAGATGTCGGAGGACAGGCGTGCGGCGATGTCGTGCGGGATCACCACAGCGGCGAGCACATCGCCCGACTGGATCTTCGCGACGGCCTGCGCGCGCGTGGCACTCGGCACCGCTTCGACCTGGTCAAAGAGCTGCGAGGCGTACTCACTGACATCGACGCTGCGCCCGCCGACTTGGACTCTCGCGCCCGGCGTGGTTTCGTTGACGATTGCTACGCGTGGCTTGGTGGGACCGCGCGAGAGGGCCAGCCCGATCAGCAGCGCGATCGCGACGGGATAGACAACGAGCAGAGCGACCGTCAGGCGCGAGCGGCGGAGGATCAGGAGGTCCTTGCGCAAAAGCCACCTCATTGGTGACCCCGCCGTCGCAGGAACGAGACGAATGCGTCCTCGAAGTCCACGATCTGCTCTGCGCCCGGCTGCTCCCCGGCCACCGCGAGGAACGCCTCGGGAGAGCCGTCGAACAGCAGCCGGCCGTCGGCGAGTACGAGCGCGCGCGCGGCATAACGCTGCACCTCGTTGACGTCGTGCGTTGAGAACACAACGCTGGTGCCCTCCGCCGCCAGGCCGCGGATGAAGCTCCAGAGCCGCTCGCGCTGGCCCGGGTCGAGCGCGGTGGAAGGCTCGTCGAGCGCGAGTACAGGGGGGCGGGAGAGCAGGCCGATCGCGACGTTGACGCGCTGGCGGTTGCCGCCCGAGAGCCGCCCGATCTGCTCGGCGGCGCGCTCGCGCAGGCCGGTCTGCTCGAGCATCCGCTCCACCGCGCCCAGCGGGTCAGAGACGTGCGCCAGGCGCGCGAACAGCTCCAGGTTCTCTGCGACTGAGAGCTTGGAGTAGAGCGCCGGCTGCTGGGGCACCCATCCAACTTCGCTGGGAGCACGATTCACGCTGCCCGCGGTGGGTCGCTGGATGCCAGCGAGGATCGACAGCAGCGTCGTCTTGCCCGCGCCATTGGGTCCAACCACCGCGACCAGCTCACCCGCCGCGGCATCGAAGCTGACACCTCTAAGCGCCTTGCGCTCGCCATAGCGCATCGCCAGGTCTCGAGCCCTAAGAACAGGTCCACCAAGCCCGCCCCCAGCCGTAAGCGTCCCGGCTGGAGTATCGCTCACAGCACTCCGTCTCGCGGGTGCTGCCAGGACTCGAGCGTCAGATGGCGACTGAGGTAGAGGGCGCTCTCGCGCAGGATCGACAGGATCGGCAGCGCGAGCAGCGCCCCGACCAGCCCGTAGAGGTGCTGGCCGAACAGCAGCGCGAAGATCACGAGCAGGGGATTGATCCGCAGCGAGTGGCCAAAGATCTGCGGCGCCACGATGTGTCCCTCGAGCTGCTGGATGCCGACGAACAGCAGCGCGACCCAGAGCGCGATGATTGGGTCGGTCAGCAGCGCTACGAGGATCGGGGGCAGGGCGCCGAGGAACGGCCCGAGGTAGGGGACCAGCTCCATCAGCCCGAAGATGATCGCGAACACAACCGCGTACTTGCCGCCGTCGGGGAAGATGCCGATCACGCCGAACAGGTACAGCGCAATGCCGGCGGTGGCGCCCATGATCACGCTGAACGCCAGCTGACCCTGCACGTAATGGGAGACCGCCCGCTGGACGAGCGTTGGATAGTCATCTGCGCGCGTGCCATCGCCATCGGGCATCGCGCGGCGCACGAGCTTGCCGATCCGCTCGCCATAGACGAGCATGTAAATGGAGAGGACAAAGACGAGCACGATGTCGAAGATCGCACCCGCGGCTTCGGTCAACAGGCCGCCCCCGAACGAGACGACCGAGCTGCCGCTCTTGGAGAGCTTGTCCGACACGGTTTGCAGCGCCGTCTTGCCCTGCTCGGCCAGCCGCACGTGAATGCCCAAGCGGTGTAGGTCTCCTTCGAAGCTGATGATCGTCCGGTTGGCTTCGTCGACGAGGTGCGGCAGGCTGTGCGTGAACGACTTCACCTGATGGGAGATCGGGTTGGCCAGCAGTACGCCGATCCCGGCCAGCGCGAGGAAGAATGCGAGGTACACGCTGAGCACCGCCAACCCGCGGGGAAGGCGCGAGCGCTGCAGAAAGGCGACGGCCGGATTGAGAATCAATGCGATGATCCCCGCCACGATGAAGATCAACAGCACCTTCCCCGCCGCTTTCGCCAAAGCCCATGTCGCAAGCAGCGCCACCGGCAGCAGCACCAATTGGATCCAGCGCGGAACGAGCACGCGCGGCGGCCCCACGGGCGCGGGAGCCGCGTCGTCGACGAGCTCGCGCTCCTGTGACTTGGGCGGGGCCGCCTGCGGCGGGGAGCCCCCATTCACCGGCGCGTGCTCCTGCTCCTGCGGCGAAGTCGCCTCGGGAGCAGGTTTAGAGCGGCCGATCATCTACCTCCCACCATCGCCAGAGTATGGCTGAGGCGCAGGCCGGTGTGGGGGTGAGCGAGCGGGCGAGCATTCTGTTCGTCGGCGATCTCGTCGGGGGCATCGGCCGGCGTACGTTGCTCGACTGCCTGCCGATATTGCGAGAGCGCTTTGACCCTACCTTCGTGGTGGTCAACGGTGAGAACGTCGCGGGCGGCCTGGGAATCACGCCGAAGGCCGCTGAGCAGCTGTTCGCGGGAGGAGTCGATGCGATCACGCTCGGCAACCACACCTACCATCGCCGCGAGATCTATCCGTATCTGGACTCCGAGCCGCGGATCGTGCGGCCGGCGAACTTTCTGGGCATCCAGCCCGGCCACGGCACGTGCGTGATCGAGCGCGACGGAGTGCGCCTGGGCGTCATCAACCTCAGCGGGAACCTGTACCTGCGCGCGGGCCGTCCGGCCTTTACCGAGATCGAGGCCGCGCTCGGCCAGCTGGGCGGAAACGTCGATCACATCCTCGTCGACATGCACGCCGAGGCGACGAGCGAGAAGGTCGCCATGGGCTGGCTGCTGGACGGACGCGTCACCGCGGTGCTGGGCACCCACACGCACGTGCCCACCGCGGATGCGCGCGTGCTGCCGGGGGAACCGCCTACATCACCGACGTAGGCATGACCGGTGCGCGTGGCGGCGTGATCGGCGTCAAGCGCGAGCAGGCGATCGAGTCGCTGCTCACGCAGATGCCCGTGCGCTTTGAGACCTCAGAGGATGACCCGTGGCTCATGGGAGTGCTGATCCGCTGCTCAGCGCCGCTGAGGGCGGACTCCATCGAGCAGGTGTTGATGCCCCGGCCCGCGTAGGCTCGGCCCACCTAGGGTTTAGACCCTCGTTAGTTGGCTCGCCGAAGCGCGCGGGTGGGTGGGCACTGGGCGGGTGGGCACCTAATAGAGCGATCATCACGAGTCCAAAGAACCAGGGGATGTAGAGGTAGAACCAGTGGTCGATCCCCAGCTGCACGGCGATGATCACTGCAGCGCAGGCGGCAGCGAGGCCAACCAGGTCATCGCGACGGGGGGCCGCGGCGAGGGCGAGGGCGAGGGCCACGGCGGCGAGCTGCACCGCCAGCTGGAGACCGTGCAGGCCGCCGTAAAGGCCCCACACAGAGAACGGCGAGCCGCGGTTTGATTGGTAGAGGATCGTCCGCTCGTAGATGGTGTGCAGCGAGTCGTTGCTGAATGCCGGGATCGACACAAGCGCGGCGACCGCGGCAAAGGCCAGCAGGAACAGCGCGAACGCACGCGAGCGAAGTGCCGAGATGCTCAGACACCCATCGCGCTCGCGCAGGCCGTGTGTCGCCAGCAGCGGCGCGAGGGCAAGCGGCGCGAACTTGGTCAGCCCCGCGAGCGCCGCAAACGCCCCCCGGACCGGCGGCGAGCCGGCGAAGTAGAGCGCCGCGAGGATCATCACTGCGACGAGCGTGTCATTGGAGTCGCTCTCCAGCGCGAACAGCGTGAAGGGAAAAGAGACCCAGGCGTAGGCAAGCACGATGCCGAGCGTCGGGCCGCGCATGCGCCGGCCGATCAGGAACAGCAACGCGACCGCGAGCAGGTCGAAGACGACCGCGGCGGCGTGCGCGGCCGGCAGGTCGTTCCAGGTGCCGCTCCAGCCGAAGATCTGCTCAAACGGAACGTAGGCCTCGTAGTTGACGGGGCCGTAGGTGTCACCGTGTTCGTTGTCAGCCGGATAGCCGCCGTAGAGGGATTTGTCGTGGACGATCCGCTGCGCACCGATCACACCCGCATAACCGACGTCGATCACGTTGGCGTCGGTCACGTTGAGCGCGACCCGAAAGCCGAGCAGCGAGACGATGCCAAGTGCCAGCCAGGGCGCCGGTATCAGCAAGCGCAGAGGCCGCGCCGGTCGCGAGCGGCGGCGCAGGAGCGCGAGCATCCGCGCGAGCAGGTAGAGCAACGGCGGGTAGCTGAGCGGCACCGAAGCGTAGATGTGCGCGTGGTTGAAGAACGCGAGCGAAACCGAGAACGACAGCAGCACGAGCAGGTCGAGGTGCAGCAGCGCTAGCGGCCTGCGCCAGTCGATAAACGGAAGTAGGAACGCCAGGCAGAGCGGCAACCAGACATACAGTGCGTTGACATGCTCGCCAAACGCGCCGCGATAGCCGCGCGCCATTGTCCAGGCGACCTGAAAGCCGGTCCACTGTTCGAGCACGCGGCCGGTGCTGTCGGCGATGATGACCTGGCCGATCTCCTTGGCACCTTTCTTGGAGAAGAAGCTGACCTGCCAGCGGACGGGGCCCTTCAAGTAGGCGCCCGCGTAGGAGGCGGGGTATTTCCTGCGCACCGCGTGCATCTTCGGCAACGCTTCGGCGATTTCCAGAACGCGATCGGCCGACAGGTGGCGCCCGGTCGGAGGGATCTCGGAGGCCGGGACGGGAACGGGCGCTTCAGCGATCGTTGCCTGGGGGGCAGAGGCAGTCCTCACCGTCTTGGCCACGGCTGTCGAGGACGCAACGAGGGCGAGAAGTGCAAGCGAGGCGGCAACCGTGAGGAGGACCCGAAGACGCATCTGCCGAGGGTAACGGCGGTTTGGTTGCTCAGACGGAGGCGAGGCCGAAATGCTGCCGCACCATCAATGCGATGTCGCGGATCGCCCACTGGGCGGGCTCCTCGGCCGGGGCGACACCGCAGAGGACGAGCGCACCGAGCGAATCCGAGGCGTGCAGCGAACCGTGGCTGCCCCCACCGACGTGGGCGGCACCGCCCCAATCGAGGAACTCATAGCCGGGAGCGGCACTCAAAAGAACCTCGCCCGAGGTGGGACAGATCAGCGAAGACCACACACGGACCAGCGCGTCGGGGTACTCGGGGGCGATCAGATGGCCATCCTCGATGCGCGCCCGCAGCACCGCGAGCTCGCCCTCGACGCTCCACGCGCGTCCGCGCGTATCGATGGCCGAGCCATTGGGTGTGGCCGGCGGCCCGCTGGGTGTAGCCAGGTCGCTGGGCGCGAAGCGCAGCTCACCGCGGTCGGGACTGGCGATCACCGCCTCACGGGGAGCGTCGTGCGCGTCACGCTCCAGCCAGATGACCAAATCGACGCCGTCGAGCGCCAGCGCGCGTGTGACGACGGACGCGCGCATCGCGTCGCGCTCGGCCTCGTTCAGCGCGTACACCATGGCCGCGCGCTGCGAAGGGCATACCGCGATTTGCGGCTCCGCCACGTCCACACCCTCGCCGCCCTGCACGCCGCCCCTGGGAGCGAGCACGCCCAGATCGGCGAGCTCGCGCTGGAGCGAGATCGTGCTCTGTACCGGCGCCTGGGAATGGTCGGCCATCGCGATCACCGCGTGCTCCGCCAGGAACTGATCGATCCCACCGCCGGCATTGAACACGCGAGCGAGCTGCAGGTCGGCCTGAGCGATCGAATGCAGTTGCCCCTCAGGACCGTGCTTGTGCGAGTACCAGTCGTTGTCGGGGAGCGAGAGCAGCAGGAAGTCGAACAGATCGTGCTCGACCATGTAGGCCGAGACACAGCCAGTGTGGCGGTCGCGCACCCCCGGCATTCCCAGGCCGGAGCGACAGCCCGTGGAGCGCGAGGCGAAGATGTCCGCGTAGAACAGCTCGCGCGGGCCCATCACGGGATGGCGCATCAGGCGCGTGGCAAAGCGGGTGAGGGCGGTGTCGCGCTGGGGCTCGTGACGGTGGCGGCCGCGGTACATCAGGTAGGTGGTGCCGGCCGTGCGCAGGTTGGCGTCGTCGAGGGACTCGAATACAGTCAGCGTGTCCGGGGAGAGGTGTGCGCGATTCATGTTGTAGACCGTGTCCGTCAGCTGGCGCACGATCCCGAAGCGCTGAGCGGCGCGAAAGCTCGAGCCGTACTCGACGTAGCGATGCTCCCCGCGATGAAACCAGTTCATCCCGGGGATCAGATGCTCGTCCTGCGCGACGCCGGTGACGATCGAGGCGGCGCATACGGGGGTAACGGAGGGGAACGCGGCCACGCAGTCAGGGATGTAGCGCCCGCGCTGCATCAGCGTCGCGAGCATCGGCGCGACCCCCTGGGCGACCGCGCGCTCGAGCATCGCGGGCGCCATCGCGTCGATCACGCAGAGAACGAGCTTCGACGGACCCTCGGGATTAGGGCCCTCGGAGGTAGGTCCTGCGAAGGTAGGGCCCTCGGGAGTGGTCACCGACCCAGGATGCGTAGACCGGCGTACTTCTCCCCGGCACGCTGGCGGGTACGCACGAAGAGCAGGACGAGCAGCGCCAGGAGCACATAGCCGAGCGGGTGCAAGAGACAGACAAGCGCCGCGAGGAGCAATGCGGCGCTGTCCAGGTAGACCGTGAGCGCTTCACGCGCCGCGCGGTCGGGCAAGCGGGCACGGGCTCCGAGTATCACAGGGCCAGACGCGCGCAGCGCGAGACCGACAACGAGCAGGCCGCCGAGTATCCCTGGCCAGGGGCTGTCCCCATGCGCGGCGAGCGTCCCCCCGAACAGCAGGGCACCCGCGCCAAACGCCAGGCCGGTGATCGAAGCGGCCAGCGGGTCGTTGCGAGCAGCGCGATCGTTTGAGTCGATCATCGGCGCGAGGTGGAGGGCCAGCTGCAACACATAAGCGAGTACAAGTGCCACGGCGACAATCACCAGCCACCAGTCCGCCATCAAGAAACGAAACGGAGCGTCGGCGAAGCTGAGGCCCAGCGCGGAGGAGGAGGCCAGGATGCCCGCGAGCAGCACCGGCAGGAACGGGCGCAGGCCGCAGACGGCGGCGAGACCGATGCCGAGGCCGATGTAGAAGAAAAGACCGTTCATGGGTTCTGTTGCGGGGGCAATGTGGTGCGCTACCGTGCGAGGCGCCATGACGATAGCCCACACACCCGGCTGCTCGACCGGTCGGGGCGCAAGGTTCCGCAGGCGCGGCGCCGAATAGAGGCAAGGAAATGGATCGATCGATCGGTGGATCAGGCCGTGGGCGGCGCAGCCGCGAAACCGCGCACGAGCTAGCGCGTTATGAGGCTCTGTTCGCCACGCGCACGCGCGGGATGAAAAGCTCGGCGATGCGCGAGATGATGGCGCTGACCGAGCGCGCCGACGTGATCTCGCTGGCCGGCGGCCTGCCCGATACGAGCACGTTCGCGCCCGAGCTCTACGCGAAGCTGATGAGCCAGGTGGCGGCGGAGTCGACCGCGCGAGCACTCCAGTATGGCCCGACCGAGGGAATGGCGGTCACGGTCGATTGCATCGTCGAGGTGATGGCCACCGAGGGCACATCGGTCGACCCGAGCGATGTGATCGTCACGACCGGCGGCCAGCAGGTGATCGACCTCGTGTGCAAGGCGCTGATCGACCCGGGCGACGTGATCGTCGCCGAGGCTCCCACCTACCCCGGAGCGGTGCCGACATTCAGCGCCTATCAGGCCGACGTCGTGCAAATCGAGATGGACGGCGACGGGATGCCGATCGATGAGCTCGAGAGCACCTTGGATCGCCTACACAACGAAGGTCGCCATCCCAAGTTCATCTACACGATCCCCAACTTCCAGAACCCGGGCGGGGTGACGATGTCGCTGGCGCGGCGGCGAAGACTGGTAGAGGTCGCACGCGAGCGTGAGCTGTTGATCCTCGAGGACAATCCGTACGGGCTGCTCCGCTACGAGGGCGAGCCGCTGCCGACGTTGTACTCGCTGGACGCCGCGAATGCGGAGGAGAACGGCACCTCAGACCTGGTGATCTACCTGGGTACGTTCTCGAAGATCCTTTCGCCGGGGTTACGCCTCGGCTGGGCGGTCGCGCCGCGTCCGGTGCTGGAAAAGCTGAACCTCGGCAAACAGGGCACCGACCTGTGCAGCTCGCCGATGACCCAGCTGTTCGTCGCCGCCTACTTCGCCGAGCGAGCCTCCTCCGGCAGCCCGGCTTGGATCGACTACGTGGAGCGTCTGAAGGACCTGTACCGCCGCCGCCGCGACGTGATGCTCCAAGCGCTTCAGGAGCACTTCGGCGGTCGCGGGAGCTGGACTCATCCCGAGGGCGGGCTGTTCATCTGGGCGACGCTCGGCGGCGTTGACACCACCGATCTGCTGGCGCGCAGCGAGGGCGTCGCGTTCGTGCCTGGGCGCGCCGCATACATGGACGGAATCAATGGGGGCTCCTCGATGCGCTTGAACTTCGCCGGTGTGCCCGACGAGGAGATCCGCGAAGGCATCCGGCGGATCGGCAGGACGCTGGGTCCGGACACCGGCCTGCTCGGGACGCTCACCGGAACGACCGGCGGCACGCGCACGGCGGACGGCACAGACGAGACGGGCGGCGCAGGCACGGCGGGCGGGGATGCAGCGCCGGCGCCGAGCCCAGAGTTGGCGGATGTGCTCGAGTTGCCGCGCCGGCCCGATCGGGGCCAAGCACGCGAGCAGGGTCGATGAGTGGCGTAGAGCAGGTCGCCGGGAAGAAGGTCGCCGTGCTCAAGGGCGGAGGCTCGCTGGAGCGCACGGTGTCGCTGCGCTCGGGCGCGCGGGCACAGAGTGCGCTGGGCAGGTTGGGCCACGAGGTGGTGGCGATCGACGCCGGGCCCGAGCTCGTGGCCCAGCTGCACGATTGCCGGCCCGACGTCGCGTTCATCGCCCTACACGGCCGTGACGGGGAGGACGGGACCGTGCAGGGGTTGCTGGAGGCGATCGGCATCCCGTACACCGGCTCCGGGCCCTCGGCCTGCATGCGCGCCACCGACAAGGCGCTGGCGAAGTATCTGATGCGCGAGGCGGGGATTCCCACACCGGACTTCAGCGCCTTCAAGGAGAGCGCGATCAAGGACCTGGGCGTGGCGGCGGCGCTTCCAGACGTCGAGTCAAGGCTCGGGTTTCCGCTGGTCGTCAAGCCGTCGAGTCAGGGCTCGGCGCTGGGCGTGAAGTTTGCGCGCACCAGCGACGAGTTGCCCGGCGCGATCGTCGGAGCGCTGTCCTACGACCGGAAGGTCGTGATCGAGCGCTACGTGAAGGGACGCGACCTGGCGGTGTCGATGCTCGACGGGGGGCCACGGTCCGGGTGGGCTGAGTCTGGAAGGGCAGGGTCTGGGGAGGCGGAATCCTCGCCCGCCCCATCGCCCGTGGCGCTGCCGGTCGTCGAGGCGATCCCGCGGGAAGAGGAGTTCTACAACTACGAGTCGCGCTATGAGATCGGCATGACCACGTTCGTCTGCCCCGCCGAGCTACCGGCAGAAATCACCGAGCGGGCCCAACAGCTCGCCCTCGAGACGTACGAGTTGCTTGGCTGCCACGGTGTCGCGCGCGTCGATTTGCTGCTCGACGAGGCGAGCGGCGAGCTCACGGTGCTGGAGACGAACGTCGGCCCGGGCCTGACCGAAACGAGCCTGTTGCCGCTGGCGGCCGACGCCGCGCGTATCGGCTTCGACGATCTGGTGGCGCGGATCCTGCACAGCGCGTTTACTCGCTAGGCGGAGTGCCCCGTGGTGGGGCACGGAGGCCCCACCCCCATTACCTCGGTCCGTGCCAATAGGCGCGCGGACGATCTCAAAAACCCCGTCTATCCCTCCGAAAAACCCCGCCTATCCTCCGTCAATCCCTATCTGAGGAGTCTCTTTCTCGGGATCCCCAGCTCAAGAATCGCCTGCGGCAAAATCCTCCGGGGAGACGTGGTCGAGGAACTCCTTGAACTTCTCCACGACGTCCTCTGACTCGTCGACGTTGTGCTCGAACTCGATCGCCGACTCCTCGATCACCTCGTCCGCGGCATAGATCGGCGCGCCGGAGCGGACCGCCAGGGCGATCGCGTCACTCGGTCGGGAGTCGATCTCCAGCTCGCGGCCGGCGACGTTGAGCGTGATCGAGGCGAAGAAGGTGTTCTCGCGCAGCTCGGTGACCGCGACCTGGGTGCACTTGACGTCCAGCTCGCCGAGAATCTCGCACAGCAGGTCATGGGTCATCGGTCTCGGGGTCGCTGCGCCCTGGAGCTTCATCAGAATCGAGGCGGCCTCGGGGTGGCCGATCCAGATCGGCAGGAACTTGTTGCCCTCAGCCGTCTTCAGGAGCACGATCGGCTGCTTGCCAACCATGTCGAAGCTGACGCCGTAGATGACCATCTCCTGCACAAAAATCCTCCGGGAGGGGAAAGGCCAGAGTATAGGTACCGCTGGGGGCCGCTCAGCTGTGTGCGCGAAAGCTCCACAGCTTGTTGCCGAGGAAGTTCAGCGGCATCGAGGCCAACACAGCCAGCGCCTGGGCCGGCACCTTGCCCACGCCGGCGCTCTCCACGAGCAGCGTCAGCAGCAGCTGGCTGAAGCCGAATGCGACCAGGCTCACGACGAAGAAACGAACCGCCTGCTGATGCGTGCGGCCACCCTTGGCGTCGAACGTCCAATGGCGGTTCAGCACGAAGTTGTTGAGCACCGCGACCAGCCACGCGGCGGCGGCGGCTATGTGGTACTCGACCCCGAGCGGGTGCACGAACACGGCATAGACGATCAGGTTGACCGCGAAGCCGAGGCCCCCGACCAAGCCGAAGCGGACGAGCTGCAACCAGTTGGCCGGTCGGCGCATGCCGTGCAGCAAGCGCACGTGCGGCCGGTGCGCACGCGGGCGGATATCCACGGCGGTCGCCTCGTCGCGCATCGGACCAGGGTAGCGGCACTCCTACGCAGATGCTCTCGCTAGCCTTATGTGGGTGAGATTTGCCCACCAGAGCACCGCGGGTTGGGGTTTCCTGCTGGTCGTGGTGGTCCTCGCCGGTTGCGGTGGAGCGGGCGGCGGTACTGGGGCTGGGAGTGGCGCCGGCGGACACGCGTCCACGGCGGCCGCCAAGACAAACACGACGACGGCGAAGTCCGATCCGACGACGGCGAAGACGGGCACGCCGGAGGCAAAGGAGAGCACGCAGGCCGTCAAGACGGCGACTGTGCAGACGCCCCACGGGCGGGTCGAGGTGGCCGAGGTCCGCGATCCGGAAGAAGCCAAGAGCTTTCCGCTGCCGGCGTCGTCGGTGGCGCACCACCGATCTGCCGGCAAACCGAGCGTGGCGGCTGAAGCCGCGGTGGCGCCGGGCGCGCCTTCCGACGCCGAAGTCAAGCGGGAGCTGAACGAGATGCACGCGGTCGAACGCGCGGCGGCGCGGACGCAACGTCAGGAGTTGACCCCCGTGGCCGGGGGCGAGTCGGTCGGCGGAAACGGCACTATCCCGATCCCGTCCGGTGTGCCGGAAGCTGTGCGGCGAGTGATCGCCGGTGGCAATGCGATCGCCGACTTCCCCTATATCTGGGGTGGCGGGCACGCGTCGTTCGTCGCCAACGGCTATGACTGCTCGGGCTCGGTCAGCTACGCGCTGGCCGCGGGCGGACTGCTCAGCGCGCCGCTCGTCTCGGGCGACCTGGCCACCTGGGGCGAACCGGGCCCGGGACGCTGGATCACGATCTACGCAAACGCCGGGCACACGTTCATGGACGTCGACGGCATGTGGTTTGACACGGCTGGGCGCAGCGGCCCTTACGCGTCCCGCTGGCTGGTGGCGACGCCGCCGCTGGAAGGCTACGCCGTACGCCACCCGCAGGGGCTGTAGGGCGCATGTTCGGGACCGGCATGGGGCTGATCCTTTTGGCGCCACTCGCCTTGGACGGCGAATCGGTCACCAACAACAACACGCCGATCGCGGTCGTCTCGCTGATCTCGATCGTCGGCGGCTTCCTGCTGCTGGGCGCGCTGTGGTACTTCGTGTTCCGCGAGAAGTGAGCGTCAGCGGTACAGGTTGACGGTGCTGATCACCGTCGTGCTGATGGGATTGTGCGAGGAGGCGTTGCGGACGACGAGCCTGATCGTCAGCGAGACCTTGCGCAGTTTGCGCAGTTTCGCGGCGGTCTTCTTGCCGAACAGGATCTTCACCGTGTTGCGCCCGCCCTTGGTCGTAATCAGAATCGCTTTCGCGATCACGATCGACGGGGGCGAGCCCGGAGCCAATCCGGTGGCCGGGGCCCCGTGGAGGCCGATCCGGCGGGCCACGCTATCGGCGAGCAGCACCTGGAACTGGCCGGCGACCTGCTCGTTGACCGAGTAGCTAACCACTAGACCCTTGCTCAGTGCGCTCGAGAGCGAGTGCGAGAGGGCCGCCTGCGAGGCAACCGGGCCGGGGACCGGAGGCTTGGCGGGGGTGCCGGAGCCTGAGGAGCCAGGAGTCGATGAGCTGGAGGAAGAGGTGCTCGCGGTAGCTGGGGAGCCGCCGGCTGGCGAACCACCGCCGGCAGACGACGGCGCGGACGGGCCGTTGACGGTGATCGGCTCGGTGAATGTGGCCGTGTTGCCACCCGTGTCGGTGACGGTCAGGGTGACGTTGTATGTGCCGCCATATTGGTAAGAGTGAAACGTGCTCGCGGCGCAAGGGGTCAGCCACGGAGCAGCGCAGGGAGAGGTTTCAGGTGAGTTCAATGAAGGGGCGCCGGGGGCAAAGCCGGTGACTTCGGGAGAGCCGTCGCCGAAATTCCATTTGTAAGTGGCGTACGTCGGTTTGGGGGAGGGGCTGAGATAACTCCCCGAGTACGCGGTGCCCCAGTTGAGTGTGATATCCGACTCCATGCCGTTGAAGCTGACGAGTTCATTGGCGTTAACCGGGTTAGGAGCAGTGAACTGCGGTTCGAGGCGAATCCCGGGGAGGCAGCTGATCCCGGGATAAGGCAGCTTCTGCGCAGCCAAGTTAAAGGCATCATTGAGATAGTAGCTACCTCCGTGCAGCGACTGGTTGAACAGCGTTCCAGCAGAAGTTTCCGGACTCGCTGAGAAGCTGCCACCAAGCACTGGAGCAAAGTAATTGCGGCACTCATCGGTGGCCTCGTTATCAATTTGATCTTTCCAACCATTCAGCAAGGGATCGGTAACGATGTTCTGCTGCTCGACGGCGATCTGGTTGATGATCAGGTCGGCGAGACCTGTGTCGCAGTAGCCGTCGGGCGTGCGGGGCGGACAAGTTTGTTGGTTAGGCTCTTGCTGATGAGGGCCAGTCAGGATTTCGGCCTTTTCCTTTTCTTCATCTTCCTTTTTTTCGGCCCTTTCGAGCGCTTTTACCGCTTCTGCGTTTCCTTCTTCCTCCAGCTTTTCCTTTGCTTCTTCTTTCTTGATAAGTTCTTCATCTTCCTTGAGTAGCGCTTCCGCGCTCTTTTCTGTCACTGTCTCCTTTTTCTCAAACGGTTCGCTGTTGGGGTTAAAGCCTCCGTCCTGGCACTTGTACGCTTCCGTAGCCGTCTGATCAACTGGAGCGAGGTGGCCGTCTGCGAGTCCCCCGGCGATCCACGGAATCACCCCGTAGAGGATCGTGCGTTCGTCACCGACCACTTCGTTGGTCGGGCTGATGTCGGAGTGATAGCTGCAGAAGCTGTGTTCGTAGCTTTCCTTTTCTTCTTTTTCCTTTGCTTCTTTTTCCGTTTTTGTTTCACCTCCCACAAAGATGGCCTTGTGGTAATCGGAACAGTGGCCAGTGCTAGCACCAGCGTCGAGGCACACCGTGACACCGGGAGGCGTCAACAGGTAGAAGATCGTACTCATCCCTTTTTGGAGACCGTGATCGGAGATAAAGGTTTCCAGCTCGCTTCGAATCTGCTTGTCGGTGAGGCACGTTATCGCGTCGGGTTCTTTGTCCGGCTGACTTTCGCCTTTCAGCGGCGCGGGGTCGCTGCAGGTGCCGACCGTCGGATATGGGTCGGTGTCGGTGTAGGCGCCCTGGAAGGTCGATTTGTAAAGGGCATGTTGGTTGGCGGCGTCGGTGTACTGGGCATCCACCGCGAAGACGCTGGCGAGCGAGCCACTGGCGGCGCCCATACTCTGAAAGAACGTGTCGATCACATGCTGCCAGTCGCCGTGGTAGTGATCGGTGGGATCCCAGTAGATCGCATACGTGTTGCTCGCTGGCAGCACCGGGCCCCCAGTGGCATTTTGAAAGGACTCGGGTTCGGGCTTGGCTTCGAACACACCTTCGCCGAGAGAATCCTCCTGCAGGGGGCCATAAAATACTGTGGCTGCCTCGCGCGGCTGCAAGCCGACCGAGACCGTTCCTCCCCCGGCTATTGGGACCGACTTGACGAGAGCTCCCGCCGGCGCGGCTGGGAGCAGAAGCGCGGCCGACAGGGCCGCCGTGGAGACAAGGGCGAGCGCCAGTCGGCGCGTGGCGGCAGATCGAAGATCGGCCAGCTGGGAGAACGAGCTAGTAAAGTTGGACACGAGCCCATCATCGGCAGCGATCGTCCGATCCCTTAGCCCTGGCGGACGCGGGTCGCCGGAAGGCTGGGGGGCGGCCGTTGGAGGGCCCGTCGCGCTCGGCGCGAATCCTGAAATGTGGAATCGTGGCAGGGAGACCTACGCGGAAT